>CAJOFY010000015.1 GCA_905233945.1 uncultured bacterium
TGCATGTATTAAGCACGCCGCCAGCGTTCGTCCTGAGCCAGGATCAAACTCTCCAGTTAAATCCTTTTCTCATTTCTCAAAGGTCTATTTAAAGACCCAATTTTTCGCTGTGTGTCTCATTTCCTGCTGCTCAGTTTTCAATGACCTCTCAAAAAAGCGTCGCGTATCTTAGAGATTCCAAAACAAAAGTCAAATTATTTTTTTCATTTTTTTCACTTTTTTGCATAACTGCAAGATTTTATTGAGAAATTTTTTTTGTTTTTTTTACGATATGCGGAACCCGACCCTGCTTTTATCCGGTTTTACGCAGACATTTTTCTCATCCTGTATCCTGCAGAGTTCACCGATTATAAACTCCGGCTCTATATCCGACCGTTTCATGAAACGCATTCTCTGCGCAAGAACGCCGAAATCACCTGGTGTTACCGTACCGTACGCCGTCACTCTCTCCAGATCACGTTCTGAAAAAGTGTAACTTCCGAAATAGCGTTCCGTCATGCAGCGTATCCCGTCGGCGGAGAGCGGCCTGAATTCGACAATTATGTGAAAACGGCGGTTCATCGCAGGATCCATGATTTTTTTAAGGTTGGTAGTGCAGATCATGATTCCGCTATATTCCTCCATCTGTGTCAAGAGCTCGTTGACCTGAGTTATCTCCCAGCTTTGATGCGCGTTTTCACGGTCTCTGAAGAAAGAATCCGCCTCATCCAGCAGAAGTATGCTGCCGGTGCGCTCAGCCTCGTCGAAAGCGGACCTGATATTCTTTTCTGTTCCGCCCACCCACATGCTGAGAAGATCTGACGCGCGTTTCAGGAGGATTTTCTTTCCGAGTTTTTCCGCAATAAAGCGCGCGAACTCGGTCTTTCCAGTTCCGCTGAGCCCGTAGAAAAGCATTCTGACGCCGTTTTCCGGGGAACGTTTCGCCATGGAGGCCGCCTCGGCGTTGCCGATCATATCCACTATCCGCGCAGCATCCACCGACGTGTTTAAGGCCCTCATATCGTAGGCTGCGTTGACATTTTCCCTCATTTTCGCTTTTCCGTGCAGCAGCAGCGAATTTTCCTTGAGGATCCTCTCGACATAGCCGATCAGCATGTCAGGTTCCGCACTGCCGAGACTTTTTACCGTTCCGACCACATTGTCGACAGAAGATCCGGTGATGTTGTATTTCTCGACAAGTCCCAGAATTTCAGACTCGACCGCTTTGTCAATGTCGAGACCGGCAAGTTTTGAAGCGGCGATGCTCCTGAGCTGCTCCCTCGGCATTTCATCGAATTTCAGCGAGAAATTGAACCGGCGCTTTGTTGATATGTCGATCTGCGAAGTGTAGTTCACGATCCACACGACCTTGTTACGGTTGTTCTCGAGCATTTTGTTGACAACTCCTTTGGATCGCGAAGGAAGCTCTGTGCCGAAAAACGACATAGCCGTTGTCTCAAGAAGAGTGTCGGCCTCATCCACAATTATCACCGAATCCGGATGTCCGACAGCAAGAAGGAGATTCAGCCTGCAGAGCACGGTCCCCTCTTTTCTCCCTTCAGCCTCCGCCTCGTTTTTGAAAAGAAGCGCCTTCAGCCCTGAGGCTTTTACAAGCGATTTGACATATTCTGTTTTGCCGCTGCCGGGCTTGCCGTAAAGCAGAACTGAAAAATTCCCCTCTCCGGCAAGCATTTTCCTGACAATGGCATCTGACTCCCTCTCTACATTGAATGAATCCGGTGCATACGCTGCCGAGCAGTCCCATTCCCTGACAAGATCGGTGAAGAATTCGTCCAGGTTCCGCATTGATATGCTCGAGACCGCATCATCCTCTATTTCGCCGTTTTCGTCTATGAAACCGAACAACGAGAGCGTGCCGTTCCTGCTGACAAGCGAAGTGTACTCCCTGGAACCGATACCGAGCACCTTCTTGGTAAAAGCATCGTCCGGACCGCAGCGGAAAATATCGTCAACAAGTCCTTTCAGACCGGGCAGAGTTTTGCAGCGATACAGAAACGAAATATATTTGCGTTCCAGTGCGCTTAACGGCAGCGATTCCGAAAGAAAAGCGGTATAGGAGTCGTCATCGAGAGCCTTTTCGATGCGGGAAGGCACTTTTTCAAGAAGCCTGAAACTTCTGCACGGCGCCTTTTTAATAAGGAACGAGGCGACAAGACGCGAAAAGAAACGTTCATCATGGTCGGCAAGCCAGCAGCAGCGGAAAAGGTTCACAATGTCTTCGTTCAGAGAGATGTCGCAGCTCATATTGCGGTCGACATCGTGATCTTCCTTATATATATATTGGATTTTAGAGTCGCAGAAACAATATTCCTGCTCCTTTTCACCGGCAACCGGATTCAACTTTTTCTTTTTCACAGCCGAAAGGACCCTCTCTTTAAGGAACCTGCCGGCCTCATCGGCTCTCCCGAACAACTTCGACAGCCTGAAAAAAAGTGTAATCATACTGCCGGACGGATAGTTTCTGACATACATTTCCGACGCGCAGTACAGACAGTAAGCCGCGAAACAGCTGTCATCAACCGACAGGTTTTTAAAATCCGTGCCTTTGTCCGATGTGCCGCCCAGCTTCATTCCCCTTCTCCGTCTCCCAGCCATAAAACACCTCCGTTCCGTATTCTTTATATTATTTTTCGACTTTCCGGAAACAGCGCACAACTATTGGATTTCACAATGTTTTTTGACGCTCAGTTTTTCCGGAGCGTTTATTTTTTCAAAGCGACGGCATTATATGCTATTCCGATTTTAAAAGCAAGTATTTTCGGAATTTTTTTTTGCTTTTTTCGACACATTTCCTAAAAATGCCGCGGTTTGTTTTTTTTATGAGGAATAAAATGGCGAAAAACACGATAATTTCAGAAAAACAGGTCGCTGACATGCGGGTTTTCACGGTGTCGGAAGTCGAGCTCGACAAGTCGGGAAGGCACGTTCACCATTCGGTCGTCAGATTCTGCGGAACAGCTTCGGTGCTGGCGATAACGAAAGAAGGGAATATCCTTCTCGAAAAACAGTACAGAACCCCTATCGACCGCTGGATTTATGAGATTCCAGCAGGAAAAATCGACAAGGGCGAAGATCCGACGCACTGCATAATCAGAGAACTCGAGGAAGAGACAGGCTACCGCCCGATAAAGATCGTAAAAAGCTTTGAAGCCTACACCTCGTGCGGATGCAGCGACGAATACATGCACTACTTCACAGCAGTCGTCGAGAAAATCCCCGAAGGCGAGCGGAAACTTTTTCCCGAAATCGACGAAGATCTTGAGATAATCGAGGTTTCTCGTGACACAGCCGAAAAAATGATTGCCGAAAAACAGATCGTCGATGCCAAGTCAATAATGCTCCTTACAGCTCTGAAAGCGGGTACGACAGGAATTGAAGAGTACATTTCAGACAAAACAGACTGAATACTACAATCTTATTTTTTATTGACAAAAAGTAACTTATTCTTATAATACCGCCCGCACTTTGCCGTATAAGCGGCGGTGACGAAAAACAAAGGAGGTATTTTCGTATGTCACAGGAAAATTTTGAAGAGCTGCTTGAAGGTTATCTTCCGAAGAAAGAAGAAATCTCTAGCGAAGAAATCCGCAAAGGTATCGTTCGCGCCATCAGAAAGGATGTAATCATCGTTGATGTCGGCCTGAAGAGCGACGGCGTTATTTCGGCAAGCGAATTCACGCCGGAAGAAATTGCGAATCTTAAAGTCAACGACGAGATCGAAGTCGTTGTCGAAAACTGGGACGGTGACAGAGGCATGTCGCTTTCCAAAGAAAAGGCTTCCAAGCTCAAAGTCTGGGAAGTTGTTGAAAAAGCGTTCCAGGACGGCACTCTCGTCAACGGAACAATCGTTGCAAAAGTCAACGGCGGTCTTGCTGTTGATATCGGCGTAAAGGCATTCCTTCCCAATTCGCAGGTTGCTTTGAGACCGATCAAAAACGTCGATGACCTCATCGGCAAAACCTATGATTTCAAAGTCATCAAATTCGACAAGAAGAAAGGCAACATCGTCATTTCGAGAAGAGACCTTCTTGAGAAAGAAAGAGAAATTCTCAAGACCACGACTCTCGAGAAACTTCAGGAAGGCGCTATCGTCAAAGGTCTTGTCAAGAACATCACCTACTACGGCGTTTTCGTTGACTTGGGCGGTATCGACGGTCTTCTTCACATCACCGATATGTCATGGGGCAGAGTAAACCATCCGTCCGAAATGTTCAAAATCGGCGACGAAGTCGATGTCAAAGTCCTCAAATATGACAAAGACTCCGAAAGAGTCAGCCTCGGCGTAAAACAGATCACGGACGATCCGTGGATCCACGCGACTGAAAAATACGCAGCCGGCAAAACGGTCAAAGGCGTTGTCGTTTCTCTTGAAGACTACGGCGCTTTCGTCGAACTCGAAAAAGGCGTTGAAGGTCTCATCCACATTTCCGAAATGTCCTGGACGAGAAGGATCAAACACCCTGGCAAAATGGTTGCTATCGGCGACGAAGTCGAAGTCAAGATCCTTGAAATCGACGTCGAGAACAGAAGAATCTCCCTCGGCATGAAACAGATCGAGCCGAATCCCTGGGAACTTCTCAAAGACAAATATCCGGTAGGAACGATCGTTAAGGGAACAATCCGCAACATCACCGATTTCGGTCTTTTCGTAGGTGTTGAAGAGGGTATCGATGGTCTCGTAAGAACCAGCGATATTACCTGGGACAGAAAACTGAAACACCCGTCGGAATACTACAAGAAAGGCGATGAAATCGAAGCTGTCGTTCTCAATATCGACTCCGAGAAACAGAGATTCTCTCTCGGCATCAAACAGCTTACCGAAGATCCTTGGAAAATCTTCAAAGATCAGCACAACGTAGGCGACAAAATTGAAGTCGAAGTCGTAAAAGTAGCTGAATTCGGCGTTTTCGTAAAAGTTTTCGACACGATCGAAGGTCTTGTCCACAAAACCGAGTTCGAAGACAACAAAGAATACCAGCCAGGCGACAAACTCGAAGTCATCATCAAGTCGATCTCCGACACTGACAGAAAGGTTTCCCTCAGCATCAAAGCTGTAAGCGACGAAGAAAACCAGAAGATCGTCGAAGAAGCTGAAGCTGTTACGGAAAAAGTTCCGGAGAAACTCGGCTCGATGGCAGACGCTTTCAAAAAAGCTGAGGAAAAAGCAGAGGAATAACGCTTTCCAGCATGATTTTACGGGGCACTTCGGTGCCCCTTTTTTTTATCCGGAGTCAAAAATGGATCCTTTCCAGAAGCCGCTGAAAGTTGCCTTCTACACTTTCGGATGCAAGGTGAACCTTTTCGAGAGCGACCAGTTGAGAAAATCGCTCTCAGGCATCGAAATCGTAAGCTGCGACGATGAAGCAGACATTTTTGTGATAAACAGCTGCGCCGTAACCGCGACCGCCGAAAGCCAGGCGAGAAACATGGTGAGACGCCTTTCAAAACGCGGCAGAGTGATTCTCACAGGCTGCTATGCAAGAAAAATAAAGGGGGAAATCAGCTTCGAGAACACCGAAATCGTTCCCGACATTTCCGAAGTCGCAGAAATATTGGGCTCGCACCTGAAATACGACGCCTTTTTCACGAGGAGCCGCCCTTTCATTAAGATCCAGAGCGGCTGTGACCAGTTCTGCGCATACTGCATAATCCCCTATCTCAGAGGGCCGCTGAAGAGTGTTCCGCTGCATGAAATCAGGGCTCTGATGCAGAAAATCGCGGATGAAAATTTCAAAGAAGTCGTACTCACCGGGATCCACATAGGAAAATACGGAAAAGATCTGAGCGACGGCTCGACTCTTGCCGATGTCGTCAAGGCCGGATACGAAACTGTCGGACGAGTCCGCATGGGTTCGCTTGAATCGCCTGAAATCGACGAAAGGCTTTTCGAATACGCGAAAAACGGAATGATCCTTCCGCACTGGCACATTCCGCTCCAAAGCGGCTGCGACAAAACTCTGCACGACATGAGGCGGCCTTACAAAACGGATGATTTTAAGCGCTCGATCGACAAAGTTATCGGCAATTGCAAAGAGTTTCCCGCTTTCGGCACGGATGTCATAACCGGTTTTCCCGGCGAAACAGATTCGGATTTCGCCGAAACGGCAAAATTCATAGAGTCGCTTCCTTTTGCATACGGCCACGTCTTCCCCTTCTCCGCCCGTCCCGGAACTCCGGCAGAGAAAATGGAGAAGGAAAACCCGGTTCCGAAACAGGTGAAAAAAGAGCGCGCCGCAATACTCCGCGATATTTTTCAGGCAAAAAAAGAGGCTTTCCAGAAGTCGCTCGAAGGCTCGACTGACGAAGTAATAATCGAAGAAAAAATCGATGAAGCCGTTTTTGCCGCAACATCGTCAAAATATCAAACTGTGAATGTACGCGGCAGTTTCAAGCCGAGAGAACTTGTAAAAGTCAGACTTTCTTTTGAAAAAGGACGGCTTTCCGGCACAGAATGCTGAAAAATTGATTGAATTTCACAAAAATGCACGCCATTTCTTGACGTTATAAATTATAAAAATATAATGCCGCCGTTGAATTGCTAACCGCTTGTGGAGTCGCTTTTGAACAACCGACAGTTAACAGGAATGCTGATAAAGAGAGGAATCATCTCTCTTCCGGAACTCAAATCGCTTGAAGAACTTTCGATCGAATCAGGCGAAAGTATAAAAGATATCCTCTTTAAGGAAAACCGGCTCGACGAAAATCAGCTCGTCGACATTCTCAGCGAACAGTACAATGTTCCTAAAATTGATCTTTCGGAGCTTGAAATCCAGCCCGAAGTCATTGCCCTGCTTAACGAGCAGATTGTTACGCGTTACAATGTCATTCCGATTTCGAGAATCGGAAACACGCTCACAGTCGCTATGGCAGACCCTTCGAACATGAACGCGCAGGACGACATCAAGTTCCTGACAGACTACAATGTCGAAGTCGTCATCGCGTCGGCAACCGACATTGAAGAGGCGATCAAGAAATATTACGGCGAACAGGCTAAAAAGGACGATAAGAAATACGGCGACATCAGCTTCGACATGGAAACGCTCCTGAACGAAGCCGACAATGTCGAGCTCTCGACCGAAAGTTTTGATGAAAGCACTTCCCTTGAGGATATGATCAGAAACTCCGAGGAAGCTCCTGTCATCCGTTTCGTCAACATGGTCCTCCTTGACGCAATCAAGAAGAAAGCGTCCGATATTCACGTCGAGCCTTACGAAAAAAGCTTCAGAATCCGTCTCAGAATGGATGGTGTCCTTTACGATGTCGTTCATCCGCCGAGAAGCACGATGGATGCTATCGTCGCAAGACTCAAGGTCATGGCAAACCTCGATATCGCGGAAAAACGTATTCCTCAGGACGGTCGTATCAAAATCAAGATCGGCCAGGGCGAGGATATGGACTTCCGAGTTTCGGTTTGCCCCGTAATTTTCGGCGAAAAAGTCGTTCTCCGACTCCTCGACAAGAGCAACCTTCAGCTCGATATGACCAAGCTCGGCTTCTTCCCCGACCAGCTCGAAATTTTCAAAGAAGCGATATACAAACCTTACGGAATGATGCTCGTTACCGGACCTACCGGTTCCGGAAAAACGACGACCCTTTACTCCGCGCTTTCCGACCTCAACAAAACAGATGTCAACATTTCGACGGCTGAAGACCCGGTCGAGTTCAACCTTGAAGGTATCAACCAGGTTGCGATCCGAGAGCAGGTAGGTCTTACCTTCGCTTCGGCGCTCCGTTCTTTCCTTCGTCAGGACCCCGACATCATGATGGTCGGTGAAATCCGTGACTTTGAAACTGCCGACATCGCGGTAAAAGCGGCTATCACGGGTCACATGGTTCTTAGTACGCTTCACACGAACGACGCGCCTTCGACCATCACCCGTCTTATCAACATGGGTGTTGAAAGTTTCCTTGTCACATCTTCAGTCAACTGCATCATGGCTCAGCGTCTCGGCAGAAAAATCTGCTACAACTGCAAAGAACCGGTAGATATTCCGAAATCAGAGCTTCTGAAACTCGGAATCAAGGAGGAGCAGATTAAGGACGGCTACCAGATTTACCAGGGAAAAGGCTGCGAAGTGTGCAACGGAACGGGCTACAAAGGCCGTATCGCATTCTACGAAGTAATGAAAATGACCGACCCGATAAAAGACGCCATTCTTAACGGCGCAAGCTCGATGGAACTCAAGGAACTCGCTATAAAACTCGGAATGAAAACCATGAGAATGAGCGCAAACCTGAGACTTCTCGAAGGAACAACAAGTATAGCCGAGGTTTTGAGAAACACGGCTCCCGATGAAAACGCATAGAGGTAAAAAATGGAAAATCCAAATGCTACGGTTTCTTTGCAGGATCTGCTCTCGCTGATGATTGAGCAGGGAGCATCAGACCTTCACATCACAAGCGGTTCGCCGCCTCAGCTCAGAATCGACGGAAACCTGCGCCCGGTCAACGTACCGCCGCTCTCTCCGGTCGAGACGAAAAGGCTGGCTTACAGTATTCTGACTGAAAAACAGAAAAAGGCTTTTGAAGAGAAAAACGAACTCGACCTCAGCTTCGGTGTCAAGAATCTGAGCCGTTTCAGAGCGAATGTCTTCATGCAGAGAGGCGCCGTCAGCGCGGCAATACGTGTAATTCCCTACAAAATTCTTGATTTCAGGCAGCTCGGTCTTCCGCCGATAGTCGAAGAACTTGCTAAAAAACCGAAAGGTCTCATTCTCGTAACAGGTCCGACAGGAAGCGGAAAATCGACGACTCTTGCTTCGATGGTCGACTACATCAACCGCAACCGTCACGGTCACATCGTCACGATCGAGGATCCTATCGAGTTTATCCACTCGCATAAAAACTGCATTGTCAACCAGCGAGAAGTCGGCGCCGACACAGGCTCTTTCGCATCGGCTCTCCGCGTTGTCCTCAGACAGGACCCCGATATCGTTCTCATCGGTGAGATCCGTGATATCGAGACCATGTCAACGGCTCTCAGCGTTTCGGAAACAGGCCACCTTGCGCTTGCGACACTCCACACAAACAGCACGATCGAAACGATCAACCGTATCATCGACATGTTCCCGGTAAACCAGCAGAATCAGGTCAGAGCTCAGCTCAGCTTCGTTCTTCAGGGCATCGTCGCACAGACGCTCATCCCGAAGAAATACGGCGGCGGCCGTGTCATTGCATGTGAAGTCATGGTTCCGAACGCTGCTATCAGAAACCTTATCCGTGAAGAAAAACTTCAGCAGATATACTCCAGTATGCAGTCCGGTCAGAACGACAGCGGAATGCAGACTATGACCCAGGATCTGGCCAGACTGGTCAAGAACGACATCATCAGCATGGAAGAGGCTCTCACCCTCGTTCCGCACCTTGACGAATTTCAGGCTATTCTGGCAAGAACCAACCCAACAAGGAGGTAAAATATGCCTTTTTACAAGTATGCCGGTGTCAACAAGAAAGGAGAAACAGTCAAAGGCTCGATCGATGCCGATGACGAAAAAGGAGCAAGACAGGCCTTGCTGGCGCAGGGTGTCAGAATTGATTCCCTGAAAAAAGACTGGACAAAAATAGAGCTCGGCGGCGGTGGAATGAAGCCGAAAGAGCTTGTTATCTTCACGCGTCAGTTCGCTACGATGATAAACGCCGGTCTTTCGATCATCCAGGGTCTCGAAATCCTTGCCGCCCAGTCCGAAACGCCTTATTTCCGCAGCATTCTGAGAAAAGTCAAAAATTCGGTCGAAGAAGGTAAGTCGCTCAGCGATTCACTCAAAGACCACAAAGTTTTCTCGGATCTGTACGTCAACCTTGTCGCGGCAGGCGAAGTCGGCGGTATCTTGGATACGATTCTCGACCGTCTTGCGATATTCCTTGAAAAGAACGCTGCAACCACGGCAAAAATCAAGAGCGCGATGAAATATCCGGCAATCGTTTTGACTGCAACAATTTTGATTACGATCGTCCTTCTTTACTACGTTGTTCCTACCTTTGCTCAGCTATTCATGAGCAACGGTCAGCAGCTTCCCGGACTTACCCAGGTCATCGTTGACATGAGTGAATGGGTCCAGGAAAACATCCTTTTCATCATTATCGCCCTTGTCGGTATCGTCATCGGATTCAAAATGCTTATGAAAAATCCGAAATTCCGTTTCGCTTTCCATAAATATGCACTGAACGCCCCGATAGTCGGCGACCTCATCAGAAAATCAGCCGTTGCAAGATTCACGCGAACCCTGGGAACTCTCGTAAGTTCTGGTGTTCCGCTTGTTGACGGACTTGAAGTCGTTTCGAGAACTTCAGGTAATCTGATGATCGAAAAAGCTATCATGTACGTCAGACAGAAGGTTATCGAAGGAAGCGACATGACGACCCCGCTCACAGACGCAGGCGTTTTCCCGTCGATGGTCGTCCAGATGATCGGCGTCGGTGAAGCAACAGGTGCGATGGATACAATGCTCAACAAAATCGCCGACTTCTACGAAGAGGAAGTTGACGTCGCGGTCGAAGGTCTGACCTCCATGATCGAGCCTATCCTCATGGTCGTAATCGGCGGCATCGTCGGCACAATGATGGTTGCGATGTACCTGCCGATGTTCAGTATGGGTAAAGCTGTCGGATGAACCTTCTCACGGCGGATGAATTCCGCAATCACCTGAACTACTACCTCATAATCCGTTTCTTTTTCATTTTCACAGTCATCTTTTCGTTTTTCCTCTTCCCTTTCATACGCGAAAATACGGATATTTTCTCATTTGCAAACAAATTTTTCCTGCTTTCGGCATTCTTCATGCTTGTTTTCAACATAGTTTCGCTTATAGCCAGCCGTTTCATCCGGGAAAAATTCCTGACATTTTTCGCATATTTACAGTTCATCGTGGAAATTTCGTTCTGGGTGATTATTTCCTACATAAGCGGCGGCATAAGTTCTCCCTACCTTTACGTCATCATCATAAACATTATTTACGCAGGCATTCTGATGCGTGAAAAAGGGGCGATAATTACAACTCTTTACGCCTTTTTTCTTCTGCTGTTGCAGGGTGTTTTCGTCAAATTCTCGATTCTCCCCCTGATAACATCCGAACTCATAAAAATTTATTCCGCATCGTGGGAATCATACTTTTCACGCCTTTTCACCTACCTTCTCTTCTTCTCGTTCACAGGTTTCGTGGCAAGCAGAATAACGAAAAGTTTCAGGCAGGCAAACAGTTCCCTTATCGAGTCGACGCGGATCAACAGAGAAATGCAGAAGCACTTCTTCGCGATTTTTTCGCAGATAAACATCGGAATTGTAATTCTCGACGACAAGACAAAATTCTATGTCAACAGATATGCCGAAGAGTTTGAAGAAATTCTTGACAAATTTCTTGCCGAAGTAACCAAGGATGCAGCTTCAAACGGAGCATGGTCGGAGAAAAAATTCGGAGACTTCTGGCTTTCATACACCGTAATGCCCTACATTGACAATCAGAAAGTCGTAATATTCTCGGATCTTACCGAAACAAGAAAGCGCGAAGAAAGTTTCGAGCTGCAGCAGAAACTCGCTTCAATCGGCAAACTCACGGCAACAATCGCCCACGAAATCAAAAACCCGCTCACGAGCCTTATCGGGGCGAGCGAACTTATGTTTTCGGAAATAAAGGAGATTCAGCCGGAATCGGAAACAGAAGAGCTTATCGAGATTGTCCGCCGCGAGGGAACACGCGTAAAAACGCTGCTCGACTCACTTTTCAGATACACCGAGGAAACTTCATACACAATCATGGAATGTGATCCGAGCTCGATTCTCTCCGATGTAGTCACCCTTTTCAAAGTCGGGCATCCGAAAGTCAGAATCACATGCAACGTCGAGGAATTTTCCGTTCTCGGAGATGCCGAAAAGCTGAAGCAGGTTTTCTGGAACATCATGACAAACAGCGCGGAAGAGATGAATGACGAAGGCGAAATCGACATCTTTTCCGAGCACTCAGACAACTCTTTCAAAATTTATTTTGACGACACAGGCCCCGGATTCATAGAAAAAAATCTGGACAAGATTTTTGACCCGTTTTTTTCGACGAAAAAGCGAGGAACAGGCCTCGGACTTGCTCTTGTTTACCGCATAATAACAAAGCACGGAGGCAAGATAAAAGCTATGAACACCGAAAAAGGAGCCAGAATTATTATTGATTTCGGAATCAAGGTTAAACAATGACAAGCTCCGAAAAAGCTAAGATTCTAGTAATTGACGACGAACTCAGTATGCGTCAGTTTTTACAGATTCTTCTTAAAAAAGAGGGATATGACGTTACAACAGCCGAGAACGGCGAAATCGCGCTGGGCAAGCTCAAAGAAGAAAAATTTCCTGTAATTCTAATGGATTACAACATGCCTGAGGCGATAGACGGCATAGATCTGCTGAACGAAATGCTGCACAGAAGCCCGAAATCGCAGATAGTCGTCATCACAGCATATGCTTCGACCGAACAGGCGATAAAAGCCATAGAACTCGGCGCGGTCGATTATGTCAGCAAACCCTTCAACGTGGCTGAAATACGCGACATCGTAAAAAAATGCGTCACTGCGGCTGAACAGCTTCAGACAAAAACGGAGCCGGTCAGAACAACAGCGGCAAAACAACCCGCAGATCAGAAAAACGGCACCGAAACAGTTGATTTTGTCGCAAAAAGCCAGCAGATGCGGCAGATTCTCGAACTCGCGCGGCGCATCGCTCCTACCGACAGCACAGTTTTGATCACTGGTGACAGCGGCACCGGAAAAGAGGTTCTCGCCAACTTCATCCATAAAAACAGCGGCAGAGCAGATCTTCCGTGGTATCCGATAAACTGCGGCGCAATCCCCGAAAATCTTCTCGAAAGCGAGCTTTTCGGCCACGAAAAAGGCTCTTTTACCGGCGCATACCAGACAAAAAAAGGTTATTTTGAAGTAGCGGGAAACGGAACACTTTTCCTCGACGAAATCGGTGAACTCGGCGAAAACATGCAGGTCAAACTGCTCCGAGTCCTGCAGGAACGCGTTTTCACCCGTGTCGGCGGCACCGAAAAAATCCCGACAGGAGTGCGCCTTATCGCCGCGACTAACAAAAATCTCCAGGAACAGATAAAAAAAGGGAAATTCCGCGAGGATCTATACTTCCGCCTCAACGTAATCGAGCTTTACATTCCGCCGCTTGCAGAAAGGCGCGAGGACATTATGCCGCTTGCAGAAATGTTCCTAAAACAGTTTTCGGAAAAGGCTGGGACAGAATTTAAATTTTCAAACGAAATTCTTGAATTTCTGAGGACTTATGATTTTCCTGGCAATGTCAGGGAGCTCAAAAACATTGTCGAGCGCGGAACGATTTTCGCAACCGACGGTTTAGTTACACTCACAAATTTCGACAGGAACTATCCTGAACCAAAACAGTCAAATCAGCAGGTTCAGACAAATCCGTTTGAAATCGATCTCTCGCACAACATCGACCTTGACGAAATTCTGGCCGGAATCGAAAAACAATACATCGTCGCGGCACTCAAAAAAACCGGCTACAACCGCCACGACACCTGCGTTCTCCTTAATCTAACCGAGAGAATGCTCCGCTACCGCATGAGCAAGCTCGGAATAAAAGACGACAAGGAATAACTCCTAAAACTTTTCAAAAAATTTTTACAGGTATTTCTTTATTGTCCGGAAAAAATTGACCGTTATATATTCAAAATGTAATATGCCGCGGTTTTTGATTATTTTATTTTTTGAATACATTATGAAAGCAAACGACAAAACAGATACTTTTATCAACTTTTTCAAAGGTAAAACCATGAAAAAATTCTTTTTGTGCTTTGCTGTAAGCTTGCTTTTCGTGATTGCAGGCTGCGGCGACAGCTCGACAAGCAGTAATGAAAAACCCGATTCGGGTGACACCGTGAACGATGAAGACACGGCTGACACCGAACCAACCGGCGATACAGAACCGAGCGGTGATACTGAACAGGCTGGGGATACAGATAGTGATACAACACCTGACAATCCCGATACAACGCCGGAACCGAAACCGGACGATGACGCTGACACGACACCTGCACCGAAACCGGATGATGATTCCGATACGACTCCGGAACCCAAACCTGATGAAGATGCTGACGCTGACACAACTCCTGAGCAGAATGACGACGATGCTGACTCAACACCTGAGCAGAATGACGACGATGCGGATTCAGAACCTGAGCAGACCGACGACGATGCGGATTCAGAACCTGAACCAAGTGATGACGATGCAGATTCGGGTGAAACTCAGCCTGATGAAGACGCCGACACCGGCATTATTGAACCCACAGAAGCTGAAAAATGCGCTGCGGCTCATGGAAATTGGAACGCGGGAACAGGCAAATGCACAAAGACTGTCGACTGCTCAAATAAACCCGGCAACAGTGAATGGAACGGTCCTTCATCATATACGCAGACTTATGCCGACGGCACATGGACTCCAAATAATGTAGCGACTGAATACAGCGAGACTGAGGGAGAGTGCCGCTTCAAATGCGCTGAAACCTACTATTGGTTCAACAATTACTGCACAAACGGCTGCGAAGGCGATCCGTGCAACGGAAATCACGTTGTTTCGGGCAGATGCACTCCGACCGGAGCAGAAACTTTTTACTGCGACTGCGAAAACGGTTATGTGTGGAGCAATAACGCGTGCAATCCGCTCTCGGAAACAAGCTGCACTCTTGCCGGCGGAACATGGCAGGCAGACACAAACAAATGCACAAAAAGCTGGGATTGCAATGAAACTTCTCCGCTTGGTGAGCATGCTGTCTGGAACGGCTCGCATTTCTTTACTCAAGAATATACTGCAGATACCGGATGGAGCGGCTGGGTAAGCAAAGAATACAACGAAACGCCAGGTGAATGCCATTTTGTATGTGAGGACAACTACTACCCGGATCACACCTATAATCCGGCAATTTGCCGAAATCCTTGTGAATCAGGCGGCAATGAATGGTGTCAAAGCATTCGTCATGCCGTCGAAGGCAGCTGCAATGCAACAGATGCGACAACCTACACATGCGACTGTGAGGACGGTTATGTCTGGGCACCTGATAAACCGGTCTATGATGCAGAGAAATGCGAACCGACTCTCGAAACAAAATGCACTCTTTCAGGCAGAATTTGGGATGCAGAACAGAACAAGTGCAGGAAAGAGTGCGATTATAAACCTGAAAATACTGTATGGAACGGCTCAGAGACTTATGTGTCAACATATTCGGACGAAGGAACATGGAGCTATGTCGGGACAGTTCACAGTGATGAGCCGGGAGAGTGCCATTACAAATGCGCTGAAAACTACTATTGGAACGATGAGAAGTGTGTAAATCCGTGCGAGGAGTATCTTTCTGAAGAAATACCGGGGAGCGGATCATATTCCTACACCCCTTGCAACAAATGGTTTGTTGATGAACACACGGACCATTCGTGCACTCCGACCGGAGCAACGACCTACATCTGCGGCTGCGTTGAGTATTATGAGTGGAACGCTGAAAGCAGAACCTGCGACCTCATTCCTTGCGAAATCGACGATTCTTTCACAGTTTCTGCTTACGATGAGCACTTCCTGATCAACAGAAGTTTACACATACCGCGCTTAATAGACATCGACAATGCTTTACTCGATTTTGCGACAGACGATTACGATTTCATTTTTGGAGATAGTGATTACGATTGGGCTTATACTCATGCATTAGTTGAAGACGGAAATCTTGTTTTTCATATTACACATTATATGGATCAGGATTTTAATAATTCTCTGTCCCTTTATTCGGTTGTTTCACCGGAAGTTCTGGAGAGTGCGCTTCCTAACGGAAAAATCTCCCTTGATGCCGCTCCGCAGACTTATGTGTTGTCTTTTGAGACTCTGTACTCCGATGAAGAGAGTGTCACTAAAATATGCACGGCGGCTCTGAACCAGTTCACAGGAAACGATTTCTCAACCGGAACAGGAAGGATGCAGATTTGTCTTGGCGACAACAGAGACTTCTCCGATGGAGAGGAAATCAGAGTTGCTATAGACGCCAAACTCGTTTCTGACGAAGCGTATCTCACCGATGTTTTTTCGGATTTCAGAAACGCCCTCTTGTTTGATGATTCCGAATATGAATGGCTCGAATTAAACGACATATGCGAATTCAGATGCAATAGGCAGAACACTGAAGTAAAAGATCCCGTAACAGGCAGATGCGGCTGTATCGACGGATACACTTGGGATGGCAATGCACACAAATGCGTTGAGATCGTCAACGATCCGTGCGACCCGAATCCGTGCGTCGGAGAAACAAATTCAACCGAAGTATGCACCGCTGACGGTGAAAACTACACCTGCGGATGCATCGACGGATATTACTGGGACGGAAATTCTTGCGAGCCGACAAACGCTACAATATGCGCTGACCTCGGTGACGGAGCGCAGTGGAGCGGAGATGCTTGCATAAAAGAAAATGTTCCGTGCCCCGAAATAAATATCGCTCATTCTGGTAATGCAGAATGGAACATGAGCGGCGTTTACACTCAGGAATATGATTTTGCGGCAGGACAATGGAACGAGCTTGAAGCATCGTCATACAGCACAACAGCCGGTATATGCCGCTTCAAATGCGCTTCCGGCTACTACTGGTATGGTTCCGACTGCGTAAACGGCTGCACAGATGATCCGTGCAGCGGAGAAGACAATACTGTTCCTGACAGCTGCGTTTCTCAGGGATCTTCAGCTTATACCTGTGAATGCAGTCCGAATTATTTCTGGGATTCCTCCAGCAAAAGCTGTGTAAATCCGTGCGACAGTGATCCGTGCGGTGAAAATTCCACATGCACTCCGACAGCAATTAACGACTATGAATGCGGTTGTATTGAAAATTATTTCAGGTCTCCGCTCGGCAACTGTGTGAACCCGTGCGACGAAAATCCGTGCGGCGAGCATTTCATAAGCTGCACTCCGAACAGCACAAGCTCTTACTCATGCGAATGTGAAGAAGGTTATGTATGGGAGTATACCGGGTGCAAAGAAAGCAACGATACAATATGCAACGGTCTCGGCGACGGAGCAACCTGGGACGCGGAACATAACAAATGCATAAAAACTTTTCCCTGCGAGGACAAGCCTGAAAACACTATATGGAACGGCAGCGATTTCTATACTCAGGAATACAATTATAACAGCAGCTCGTGGAGCGACCCCGGAGTTACGCAATACAGATCCGTCCCTGGAGACTGCAAGTGGATATGCGATGACGGCTATATGCTGATGCAGGGCGCTGTCGGATGCATTGACCCGCTTCTGAACTACTGCACGCCTGACAACAAAACGACATGCATTGATCCGGAAACCGGTTTGTTCTGGTCCGACCACCATTTTGAAGATAACGAAAATTGGGAAACTGCTTATGAATCCTGCGAAAATCTTAATGACGGCGTCTTCGATGACTGGCATCTGCCGACGGTAGGTCAGCTCAGAACACTTATTCAGGAGTGCGAACCTACTGTGCTCGGCGGTTCATGCAAAGTTTCAGACACATGTCTCTCCTCGTCAATTTCCTGCTATTATGATGCAGATTGCAGATGCGAAGGTGACTACTCGACCGGAAAATACAATAAACTGGGAAGTTATGTGCATTTCTGGTCTTCATCTTTGGATGCTGACAATTCAGATAAAGCCTGGTATGTCCATTTCGCCTACGCCGGCTTCACAAATTCATACAAAACACAGAAAGCGTTCAGGATCTGCGCAAGATGCAAAGACGGCACGGCTTGGAATCCATGGACAGCGACATGTGTCGACACATCTGAAGAAATCGAGTTTGACTGCGCTGACACCAACATAGAGCATACAGTCTGGAACGATAACGGCGCAAACGGAAAGTTCACGCAGACTTGGAACGGATCGCAGTGGACTCCGGCTGTTCCTGAAACGACATACAATACGGAACCAGGAATCTGCCGTTTTACCTGTGAAGACGGCTACACATGGGACGGAGAAAAATGCATGAACAACTGTTCGGCTTCGAGTGATTTCCCGTGCATTGATCCTGAAACCAGTCTGATCTGGTCATCCAAGGCAACCGAAATAACAGGAGAAAACATTGTTTCCCACTGCGACAATCTCTATGAAGGTAATTTTAACCACTGGCAGGCACCGACAATCAGCCAGCTCAGGACTCTTGTTCAAAGCGGATACTGCGTCAATCTGGAACCCGGCGGTTCATGCGGCGTTACCGACACTTGTCTCAATTCAGCGGCATGCTTTGATACTGATGCTTGTAAATGTCATTCTGAGGAAACCAATAAGTTGGGAGATTACGGATTATTAAGTTCTTCCGCTGATAACGGAAATTATTATTCCATAGCTACAATTTGGGCCTATGTAATCCTTTCCAACACTCTTTCGATAACTGACGCACGCTGCGTAAGATGCGCTGACGGCAAAGTTTGGAACGGAACAAAATGCCTTCCGTGATGCATCCAAAACGTCCGCTGCGTCAGATAGGCTTATTAAGAGCGCGCAAAAAACAATCGTAAAATTCAAACCTCGGCTGATTGCCGGGCTCAAAAAAAATTTGACCATTCCTATTTCAAGATGTTAGAGTGCCCCGCGTTTTTTAAGTTGGTTCAAGTTTCGGTTTATTTTTTTGATATTCTGGAGGTTATCGTGACTAAGAAAAAAATGATGATTCTCGGCGATGAAGCTATCGCCCAGGCGGCTCTTGATGCCGGTATTTCGGGATTTTACGCTTACCCCGGCACTCCTTCGACAGAAATCATGGAGTATGCGCAGGCTTCCAAAGCCGCAGCTGAAAGAAACGTTCACAGAACATGGTCGGCAAACGAAAAGACCGCTGTTGAAGGCGCTCTCGGAATGAGCTATGCAGGCAAAAGAAGCATGGCTATGATGAAGCATGTCGGCCTCAACGTCGCAATGGATCCGTTCGTAAACTCCGGCGTTACCGGCGCAAACGGCGGCTGCATCGTAACTGTTGCTGACGATCCGAGCATGCACTCATCCCAGGACGAGCAGGATTCGAGAATACTCGCGAAGTTCGCTCTTCTTCCGATCCTTGAACCGTCGAACCAGCAGGAAGCTTACGACATGGTTTTCCACGGATATGAACTTTCCGAAAAATACAAAACTCCGGTCCTTATGCGTGTCACGACACGTCTTTCGCACTCCCGTTCCGGCGTTGAACTCAGAGATCCGATCGCTCCGAAAGAACTCAGGCTTCCGGAAGACAAACGCCAGTTCGTCCTTCTTCCGGCACTTGCGAAAAAGAGCTACAGAAGAACTCTCGAAAACCAGAAAAAATTCATGGAAGAGTCCGAAAACTCTCCGTGGAACAAATACATCGACGGCGCAGACAAGTCGCTCGGCATCATCGCATGCGGTCTTGCGTTCAACTACCTCATGGAAAATTTCGACGGCGTCTGCCCCTATCCGGTAGTCAAAGTCTGCCAGTATCCGGCTCCGAAAAAACTCATCGCACGCCTTGCTTCGGAATGCGAGAAAGTTCTCGTTCTCGAAGAAGGTATGCCGATGGTCGAAGAAGCTCTCCGCGGCCTTCTCGACAAGGATGTCAAAGTTCAGGGAAGAATGTCGGGCGAACTTCCGCGTGACGGCGAGCTCAACCCGAACCTCATCGCTGAAGCTCTTAAACTCAAGGAAGCTGTCGGCAAACCGGTTCCGGCACTTGTTGCAGGAAGACCTCCGAAACTCTGCCCCGGCTGCAGTCACGCTGACTTCTATGCGGCTTACGTTGAGGCAGTAAAAGACAAATACGGCGACGGACACCTTTTCGGCGATATCGGCTGCTACACGCTCGGCGCACTTCCGCCTTTCCAGGCAGTAAACAGCTGCGTTGACATGGGTGCAAGCATCACGATGGCAAAAGGCGCGGCTGATGCCGGAATGTTCCCTGCTTGCGCTGTAATCGGCGACTCGACCTTCACCCACAGCGGCATGACGGGCCTTCTTGACGCAGTCATCGACAAGGCCAACATCGTCGTTTTCATCAGCGACAACTCGACCACCGGTATGACAGGCGGCCAGAAATCGCACGCTGAAGGAAGACTTTACCAGATCGTAAAAGGTCTCGGCGTTGACGAAAACCACATCCGCATAGTTGTTCCGACCAAGGCTACCCACGAGGAAATGGTCAAAGTCATCACCGAAGAGATCGAATACAACGGCGTTTCTGTCATCATTCCGCAGAGAGAATGCATGCAGACTTTAAGAAGAAAAACCAAAGCGGCAAAGAAGTAAGGAGGTGCTCTTATGAAATGTGATATGATTCTTGCAGGTGTAGGCGGTCAGGGCATTCTTTCGATCGCGCAGATCTTCGGTTATGCCGCAGTTGAAAGCGGTCTTTACCTCAAACAGGCCGAAGTTCACGGCATGAGCCAGCGCGGCGGCGACGTTCAGAGCCACTTCAGAATTTCCGACAAACCGATCTGGAGCGACCTCGTTCCGATGGGAAAAGCTGACATCATCATCAGCGTAGAGCCGATGGAATCGCTCCGTTACCTTCCGTGGCTCAACCCGGAAACAGGCTGGATCGTAACAAACACGAACCCGTTCATCAATATCGACAACTATCCGAACGTTGACGAGCTTATGGCTGAGCTCAAAAAGCAGCCCCGCTGCATCGCAATCGACGGCGACGGCATCGCGAAAGAAGTCAACAACGCACGCGGCATGAACATGGTCATCGCAGGCGCTGCAAGCCTTTTCACCGGCCTTGACATCAACATCATCAGAAAAGGCGTCGAAGTCATTTTCGGAAGCAAAGGCGAAGAAATCGTCAAAGCAAACCTCGCAGCGATCAACGCAGGCTGGGAATTCGCCGAGAAAAATTCGAAAAAATAGTTCTTCAAGTCAATGATCGATCTTCACTCACATCTTCTTCCGGGGCTGGACGACGGCCCCGAAGAAATTTCAGAAACGCTTGAAATAATTAAAGAAATGTCATTTCTTGGTTACATCGAGATCGTTCCGACTCCGCACAAATTCCATGCTCTTTACAATCCTGATCCGAACATCGTAATGGGGCGCATTTCCGCTCTCAACAAAACGATGGTCAGGCGTTTCAGCTTCGAATACATGTGCAATATCCCGAAAATAAAGGAACTTTCCGATCACCGCGAGTTCTCGAGGACAAAAAACGGCTACAAAATAATCATGGTCGAATTTTCGCCGTTTGTCGGCAAAAAAGAGATCGAAAATTCCGTTTTTTCACTCAATGCAGGCGGTTTCATCCCGCTTCTCGCCCATATCGAAAGGTATCTGAAGGATGACGAGTTCTGGCTTGAACTCAAGAAAAAATACAAAGTTTTTTTCCAGTCTTCGGTGCGGACTCTGGCAAAAGCCTCTTTCCACATAAAGAAAAAGCAGGTCATCCGCTTTCTGGAAAAGGAGATCATCGACAATCTGGGGACTGACCTTCACCGCGCCTCGCAGCTTGAAAGCGTCGACAAAGGGCTCACTTTCCTCAAAAACAACTTCTCCGGCTACGGAAAGGATCTGTTTTCTGACAAATTCCTGTTTGAAAACTCTTAGAACGTATAATCGATTTTTCCCATTCCTTTGAGTTCGCGCGGAATGATATCTTCTATTCTTCTGTAAGTTTTGGGTCCGCGTTTAGCCGCTTTCTCCGGACATTTTCCGCTTGAAAGGCGTGTCAATGCAACAGAAAGCGCCTCTTCGCGCTCGTCACCGAAATCGTGCTTGAAATCGTCTCCCGCGTCGCAGTCAGGCTCCATCCCCAGAAAGAAATCCCCGTAATCCTGAGAATTTGCGTATTTGAAAGTAATAGGAACTATCGTCTGGTCGCATATATCCTTTGAATTCATTCCTACCGGCTTTCCGTAAGTCGTTTTGCCTATCAGTACAACATCGGTGTAGGGAGTAAGCGAGTTTATCACCATTTCGGAAGCGCTTGCAGTTCCCGAAGAGACGATAAAAGCCACTTTTCCGATGCCTGAAAGCGAATTCTTCAGTGTTTCCCCTTTGTAGGAAGTATTCTGCTCAGGATGTTTGTTGTTGTAAATCAGTTTTATGATGTTGTCCCCTTTCACTTTGTCTCCGGCGACAAGATTTACAAGCTGCTTGGCGATTCTCACGAGCCCGCCGCCGTTGTAGCGCAGATCAATGACAAGCTGCTCGACCTCAGCCTCTTTGAATGCCGCAAAGACCTCGTTAAGCTCATCTTCCGAAGAGGTTATGAACGATTTGAAGTGGATGTATCCCGTTTTTACGCCGTCATGTTCCAGAATTTTGTACGCAAGGACCGAAAGTCCGATGTAGTCGTCAAGAACGACTGTCGTTTCAATCTCCTCTCCTTCCTCAAGAACTTTAAAAACAACAGCTTCACCCTTGTTTTCAGCGTTATAGACATTGTTCCAGTCGGTTTTTTCCTCAAAACCGGCCTCTCCTCTGTGTTCCTTGTTGTATTCACCGTTCTCGTCAAGCTCTTCGACCGTGACTCCGTTCAAAGAAAGCACTTTCTGACCGCGCTTGAGCCCTGCAACGCCGGCAGGACTTCCCGGATAGACCAACGAGATATAAACATTGTTTTCCTCGTCGCGCATCGTCGACATTCCCATTCCGTAGCGTTTTCCGGCATAGTAATCGTCGTGCTCAGTCTTTTTTACAGCGTATGAAAAACGGTCGATCAGCTTGTCTCCTTCACGGTATTTCACAGCCGCAATCAGCTTGTCGAGCGATTCGTAATCAGCCGGATTTATCACCGGAAGATGCTCGTACCAGAGATACCACTCCTTGAGATATGCGAACGCGTGTCTGTTGACACTTGCCTGCGAGCACTCTGTCACGACCTGGTTTTCGCACGAAATCAGAAGAAAAAAAGTGGCCAAAAAGAGAAAAATCGATGTTTTTTTCATAGCTGCCTCCCCAAAAAACGTAAAATTTTACTCACGAAGCAAGATTTTGCTATTTTTCCGGTTTTCCCTAAAATTATCAGTTTTTTGTTTTGACCGGAGAGTTCAGATGGAAGTTTTCAAATCTTTGGAATCCGTTCCGAAGGAGACAGCTATTTCCCTTGCGATAGGCAATTTCGACGGAGTCCACCTGGGACATGCCGAAATAATCAGGCGGTGCCGCTCGGACAGTTCGTGCAGGCCGGCGATACTCACATTCGACATTCACCCCAGAAAGTTTCTCTACCCCGAATTTGCGCCGAAATCACTCACGCTCCCGTTTGAAAAATACGCTTTTTTCAAAACTCTGGGGGTCGATTTCGTTATAGAACTCCCCTTTGCAGACTATTTTTCAATGGATCCTCTGAAATTTCTCGACACTTTGAAACAAAATCTAAATCTGAAGCACATAACAATCGGTTTCAACTTTTTCTTCGGAAAAAATCAGAAAGGAAATTCGGAACTTGCATTCTGGTGGGGGCGTTCCTCCGGCGTCAGAATCAACGTCGTCGAACCTTTTCTCAAAAACGGAACGCGTGTCAGCTCGACAGCAATACGCGAACTTATCCTCACCGGCCAGATGAAAAATGCCGCTTCGCTTCTTGTATATCCGTTTCTAATCAGCGGAACGGTTCGTCGCGGCAAACAGATAGGTAGAACGCTCAACTTTCCCACTCTCAACCTTGAAACTCCCGACAAAATCATGCCGCCGGACGGTGTTTACATCACGCAGACTGTTTTTGACGGTCATCAGTTCACTTCCCTCACAAACATCGGGACAAACCCGACAATAGACGCCGAATCAAAGCAGAAAATCATCGAAACATGGGTCGATTCAGACGAAATCGGCGAGCTTTACGACAGAAAAATTTCAGTTTATTTCCTGAAAAAAATAAGGGACGAAATCAGATTTTCATCGAAAGAGAAACTTGCTGAAACGATTTCTCACGATAAAGAGATATGCCGCAAATTCATGGAATCAAATAAAATCGAAAAACTGCCTGATATTTTTAAAGATTAAGATTGATTCAGCTACTCACAAGCAGGATAAGGAAGATATGCAGCTCCTGCTGCCGGATCAAGAAGATCACCGTTTGCAGTCATTGTCATGCTGCTACCGTCGTTTGCAGTAACTTCATAGTTCCCGACATTGGTTACAGTACGGACACAGTTTATTTCAAACTGACCGCCGGTAATATTGACTGTCATATCACCGTAAAAAGCATACATATTTACGTTAGCCATATTCCCGGAACCGATTTCAATATTCTGCGGAACGCTGATTCCGAAAACCTGTTTTGTGAAGCACCGGAAATATCGCCTGCGCCGAAGCTGTCAAGCCATACGATAATAATGTTTCCGCTGTTGAGCATCGCAAGCGGGAAAAGCGTACCGACCATCGGAATAGTTATTTCGTTGAATGTATTCGGCATTTCGTTATAGGTAAACTCAACCGTTCCGTTGCCGCCGCGGCTCTGCAGATCAACAGTTGTATTTATCTTTCCGGAATAACTGAGGTTGAACGTGCCGATCACATCAAATTCAGGATTTACAGGATCGTTGTTTTCGTCCGGTTCTTCAGTATTTCCCGGATCGTCGTCACTGACTGTTTCTTCATCGGCAACAGCTTCATCAGGCTCTGCAACTTCGCCGTCATTCGCTGTTTCGCCGTCTTCTGCAGTCTGGTTTCCGCCTTCGTCGGAAACTTCATTTTCTTCATCTCCGCCGGTAATTTTCGGATCTTCGTCTCCGCACCCTGCAAAGATAAAAGCCAGCAAAACAACCAGAACCAAAAAGAAAACTTTTTTCATAATTCACCTCCAAAAAATCTAAATTTCCTAAACTCCCTAAATTCCATACACTCCCTAAAACAGCGACTTACTTTCGCCTGTGTTCGCGCCGACAACAATGAAAATGTGGTTCAGCTTTCCCTTTTTGAAAAGCGGGATCGCCTCACCTTTCATGAAAAGAATGTTACTTTCGTCCTCTTTCAGGTTGCCGATTATCGCTATCGGAATATATGGAATCGTGTAGTTTTCGCTGAGATTGGCACTAAGTACCTTTTTGCCGTCGGCTCCGGGTGAATTGCAGAGTTTGTCAAGAAAAAGAACCGAAAGCGACTGGCCGTTTCCGCGCAGAATCGCAGTACACTCCTCTCTGTTTTCAAGAACAGCGGGAATAGTGAATTCTTTCGATGTGATAAGCTCGACTTCCGCTCTCGAACCGTGAAACGACGTAACGAGCCCGACAAGTCCCATGCTCGAAATTACTGTTGATTTTTCAGCCATGAGCTTGGCATACTGCTCTTCGTAGCTTATTGAAATCATATTAGGGTTAAGTTCCGAATAATTCAGTATTTTTGCCGGAATAATCGTATATTTTCCGTAGCTGTCCTTGAGTTTCAGCAGTTTTGAAAGCTCCTCGTTCTCCTTTCTGATCGCGTCGTTCATAAGGAGCCGCACTTTAAGTTCGGAAACTTCCTGCTCGAGAATCCGGTTCTGTTTTCCGACGTTTTTAAGGTCTCTGATTATATTGAAAGTTTCGCGGATGTCCTCGATACGGGCGTGAAGGATCATCTGAAGGTCGTCGATAAAATAAAACCGCGAATTGTATTCGAGAAAAAACTGCGGAACAATCAGAACAAGAATGAAAGATGCGATAAAAATATAGCGTACAACTTTTTTTCTGTTCAAGATCAGTACAAGGATACAGTTTTCAAAAGATCAATATTTTCAAGTATTTTTCCTGTTCCGACGACAACTGACTTGAGCGGATCCTCGGCAATTATAACGGGAAGATTCGTCTCTTCGCGGATAAGAATGTCAAGATTCTTGAGAAGCGCGCCGCCGCCGGCCAGAACGATTCCCTTGTCAACAATGTCGGCTGCAAGTTCAGGCGGAGTGTTTTCAAGAACAACTTTTATTGCCGAAACTATCGCTTTGACCACTTCCGAAAGGCTTTCACGGATTTCGTCGCTGTGGATTTCTATCGTTTTCGGAACACCTGCGACAAGGTCAAGTCCTTTGACTTCCATAAAATCACGGTTTTCGTCGGGATAAGCGTTGCCGATAGTCCATTTTATCTGCTCGGCCATCCTTTCGCCTATCGCCAGATTGTATTTTTTCTTGATGTAGTCGATGATGCTTTCGTCCATTTTGTCGCCGGCAGACTTTACCGACTTTGAATAAACGATCCCGGCAAGGGAAATAACCGCAACCTCAGTCGTACCTCCGCCGATATCGACAATCATGTTGCCTGTCGGCTCAGTAACCGGCATGTTTGCTCCGACTGCCGCCGCCATCGGCTGTTCGACAAGGAAAACCTCTCTCGCACCAGCTCCCAGAGCCGCTTCGCGCACAGTCCTTTTCTCGACTTCAGTAATTCCGTACGGAACACCGATCGCGATTCTCGGTTTGATGAAACTGCCGCGTTTGTAGGCGTGTTTGATGAAGTAGCGCAGCATCTGGCTCGCGACCTCGAAATCGGCGATAACACCGTCTTTCAACGGCCTGATAACGCTGATGTTGACAGGCGCCTTGCCTATCATCTCCTTAGCTTCCTTGCCTACTGCGCGGACCGACTTTGCACCTCTTGAATCCTTTTCTTGAACGGCTACGACACTCGGCTCATTGCCTACGATTCCCTCGCCCTTGACGTATATCAAAGTGTTTGCCGTTCCCAGATCTATCGCTATATCGCTAGTAAAAACCGATAAAACATTATCAAGTTGAAACATTTTTCCTTCCTTAAAAACAACAAAACAAAAAAACGCGAAAGTATAGTCTCGAAAATTTCAAAGTAAAGAAGTTTTAACTATTTACCTGCACAAAAAATCAAAAAAATTTAGGCACAAACCGGCATTTTCCCGAAAAATCGATTTTTTTATTGACTTTTGAAAAAAAACTTCTACACTATTCGCCGTCCTGTGTGGCGGGATAGCTCAGGTGGCTAGAGCAGCGGACTCATATCCCGCAGGTCGAGTGTTCGAATCACTCTCCCGCTACCATTTCTGTTTTTTCCCCTTCAGCTTATTCTTTTAGATAAATTTTTTAACAATTATTTTTGCATTTTTTCTTGTTAGAATCTTCTTTGTGTGCTATTTTGCGCCGTTTTTCGGTTTTTCTGTTTCTACAGTTGATAATTTGGAACGCAGATAATGAAAAAAATTTTCTGGTTTTTATTTCTTTTTGTTCTTTGCTTTCACATATATCCGGCATCAGAAGATGAAAACTGCGAACGCTACACTTTCGACTGCTATGATTCATCGCAAAATCTTCCGCAGAATCAGATAATTGCATTTTCCGGAACGCATGACGGATATATGTTTGTCGCAGGCAGGAATTTTCTCGCCAGATTTGACGGGAACGAATTCGTCCTTCCCGGCAGAGGCAGACTTGAAGGAATTCCGACAAGCACGATAAACGATTTTGTCATTGACGACAACGGTACCGGCTACATCGCGACCGATCTCGGACTATGGACCGTAAATCTCACCGCTTCCGGCAGGATTTCGTTCAAAAACGTTGACAAAATCGGAAATTCCACTGTCACGTCACTGACTTACAGCAAGAAAAAAGCCCTTATCTACGGGTTTGTCCGCGGCAAAGGTGCCTTCGTCCTTTCGGCAAAAGGCTTCTTCGACTGGTTTTCTCCGGAAAATGCGCGTCTCAGCACAAGAAATGCGGAAAAAATCTATGCCGCTGAAAACGGTACAGTCTGGCTCGGTACCCGGAACGGCATCTATTTCATGAAAGAAAACGGGGAAAAATTCATCCAGCTGGATGATGTCGAAGATTCAGTCACAGCTTTTGCAGAAAGCAGCGGCAGCGAGCTTTTCGCCGGAGGAAAAAACGGTCTCTATATCCTGAACACCGAAACCGGCGAAACGGAAAAAACATATACCGGCGCGGATATTCCTTTCTCCGGCATAACAGCGCTGGAAAGCGAGAATCCAGACACACTCTGGATAGGAACGGAAAATTCCGGCGGATTTATTTTGAGTTCAGGTGAATACTTCAAAAAAATCTGCGGAACAAAAAATACCGGGCACATCACTTCTTTCGCCCGGGACAAAGACGGTTCCCTCTGGTTCGGAACCTCTGCCGACGGCTTCTGCATCAAAAAAGAGAGCGCATTCGGCGGTGAAATCTACCAGGATAAAATTGTCAGGAACATTGCAGCCGGCAAAGAAAGAGGCTTCTGGATAAACACGGCATCGGGCATTATTTTTTCGTCATATTACGGAGACAGCGAGGAAAACATACCTGATTCCGGCAATTTCAACAGAATATTCGTCGATTCCTCCGACAATCTTTGGGCTTCCGACAATTCAGGACTTTATATCATGCAGCCCGATATGAAATTCAAACCGGTGAAAGAAATCTACACAAGCGAAGAAGACCTCTTCCCTGCCTCATCGGAAGTCTTTTTCAGCGATTCCGACGGAAATGTGTGGGTAAACGACATATCGTCTCCCGGCGCTCTCTTTCTCTTTAGGAACGACAGAACCGCAGAGAAACTCATACTTCCCGATACTGACGCGGAAATAGTGGATATTATCGAGCATAACGGCAAAATCTTCGCAGTCACGAAAAGAAACGGTGTTTTCGGGCTTGAGGAAAACGGCACCCTGCAGCCTGTGACTCTGTGGAAAAAGGATATTTTTGTAAAGCGCGCCTTTACCGATTCAAAACAGAGGATCTGGATAGTGACCCTTTCCGACGAGATTTTTGTCGATATCGAAAATGACGCAATCGCCTTTCCGCTGCACGGAATCAGCGGCAAAGCCGCAGTCAATTCAATAAACGAGGACAGGAACCATAATCTGTGGATTGCGACCGGTATCGGAGTAGCCGTGATAAAAGGCGAAGATGCGGACTGTTTTATCAGCGGAAACTGCGCACAGGTGCCTGTCGTGGTTTACGGCAAGAAAAACGGCATGAGTTCATGGGAATCAGCTGAAGGAAGGGCTGCTGACGCAGCAGAAAGTCCCGTAAACGGATCGATCTGGATACCGATGACAAAAGGGATAGCCGTTTTCAGCACCAGCCTCACCGGTTTAATGAATGCCGAAGGGAAAAGCGGCTCTCATCCGGAAATCATTGTTGAACGCATATTTTCGGATGACAGCGGCGAAAGCTACTCTCCGGACTACAGCGGAAAAATAGTTGTTCCGCACTCAGTGAAAGAGCTGAAGATTTCCTACTCCGCACCTTTCTTCTCAGGAACCGGTCACATTCTTTTCGACTACTCTTTCGATAAGGAAGAGGTTAAAGGCATAACGGAAAGGACCGTTTCGCTTCCGAATCTTCAGAGCGGCCAGCATGAATTTTCCGTCCGCGCATACAGTTCCGGCAATCCGTCGGAATTCTCTGAAAAGAAGCTGATTTTAAAAGTGACGCCGGCTTTTTACGAGAACAGATGGTTCATAATAACAGTTCCGCTTTTTCTCATCGTTTTCGCAATCATTGTCACATTCCTGAACAAACGGATAAAAGCGATACACAACGCCGAAATCAAGCGGCTTATCGAAGAAAAGACGGCTGAACTCCAGCTGAAGAACAACACCCTCAAGGAGGCGGTAATGAAAGATCCTCTGACAGGGCTTATGAACAGGCGTTTCCTCTTCGAAGTCGAAGAACGCAAAATCAAACGTTTTATCGAGTCGCGCGACCTCAAGATGCATCTCCGCGACAACCGCGGCACAACCGAAAAAAACGACATTGTATACGGTCTCATAATGATGGATATCGACCATTTCAAGCGTGTAAACGATCTTTACGGCCACGATGCCGGAGACATGGTGCTTAAAGGAGTTGCCGAAATCATGCAGGATTCCGTCCGTGCCGACGATATCCTTATACGCTGGGGCGGTGAAGAATTTCTTATCGTGCTGAAAAGCATACCGATAAGAAAGATACTTGAGGTAGCAAAAAAGATAAGAAAAGCTATTGAAAAACATCCTTTCGAGATGCACGGCGGCACCACTGTCTGGATCACAGTCTCGATGGGAGTCATCTTCCTGCCGTTCTTTGCACAGGAACCGAAACTTATGACTTTTGAAAACATCATCACTCTGGCGGATACGGCTCTATACCATTCGAAAAAATGCGGACGCGACATGGCTACATTTGTCATTCCAGGCCAGAACATACCGGAAACCGCGGAAGATACAGCCGGAATGCTCAGCAGCAGCGAATTTGCCGAAGTGAACGGTTTTTACACTTTTGAAAAAATCGAACCGGACAACTTTTCCGAGTTTGAAATTTGATGAAATTGTTGATTTTTTGGAGAATATTATGAGCAAAATGCGCAAAGTGCTTCTCTTTTTCCTTCTTTTCGCATCTTTTTCAGCCTTGAGCGCGGTCGATTTCGATCCGAACGAGGCTTACGCCAGATTCAGGCGCGGAATAAGCGTCGGTGGCGCGCTTTACCCGACTTACCAGGGTAAATCTCTTCTGCTCGAACTTGACCTTTACGGTTCTTTCGAGTTCTCCGCTCTCGGTTTCGGTGTAGGTCTTCCGGTAAGATTCATTCTGAAAAACGGCAAGGGCGAGGACAGAATCGAACCGGTTGCCGAAATTTTTCCGAAAGAAGACTGGGACGATGCGCGTGACTGGGTTGCGATTCTCAATTATTTCCACTACGGTCATTCCGGAGATATGTTCTACTTCTACTTCGGTGAGCAGAGGAACCGCTATGTCGGCAACGGCTCGATCGTCGGTGCGTATTTCGGCGACCTCAGGCTGTTTCATCCGCAGCGCGGAGTCAACCTCGAAATAAACACAGATTACGCCGGAATCGACTTCTTCATGGATGATGTCACCCCGCCCAACGTCATCGGCGGACGCTTCTACCTCAAGCCGATAAGTTTTTTCAGCAAGGAAAGCTACGCCAACAACCTTGAGATCGGCGCGTCATACTTTGCAGACATCTTCGCTCCGGAAGAAATCAGGGGAAAAAGCGACAACGATTACGGCCGCGAAATCATCGATTCCGACTTCCAGATTTTCGGTTTTGACCTCTCTTTCCGCCTTCTCGCGATGAAATACTACCAGTTCACTTTCTACACCGACATAAACAAAATCGTTGATGCCGGAACTGGAATGCACTTCGGCGTAAAACACAAACTCATGCTTCCAGGCAGCACAGACATGCAGATTCTGAGCAGATGGGAAGCCCGCGCCATGGAACCGGACTATATCCCGTCGTATTTCAACACCTTTTATGACATCGACCGTGAATATTACAAAGGTCAGAATCCCAAGGAGCCGTGGCAGCCGACAACAAAATCGCAGTACATCAAAAGTTATGCCGGTAAAGGGGAAAAATGGACAGGCGGATACTATCTGGACCTCGTTTTCGACATAACGGGAACTTTTTCCGTCGGCGGTTCGTTCGAGCACAACAAACTCTACAACTACGAAGCAAAGAAGTATGACAACTACCAGATAAACGTCTTCCTTGACACATTCCTTTTCGACGCTTTGTCAATCGACCTCGTTATGACTTTCCAGTCTCTGGGCGAACACGGAAAGGAACTCAGGAACAGGCCGTATTACAGCGGTTCGATAACATACTACATCAACAGATACTTCAGTATCGGCGCGAGAGCGGCATCGAAGTGGTATCTTGTCGAGGCGCGCGATTATGTAGGTTCATACAGCTACTACAACTGCTTCTCGGTAGGCGGTTTCGCAGGATTCAGGTTCTAACCGATGAAACAACTTCTCTTTTTTCTCGTTTTTCTCTCTTTTTTCGCTGTTTCCGCACAAAATTCGCTGAGCGATTCCGACATGGATTCACTGGATCAGCTCATTTCAGACATTATTGAAACCTCAAAAAAGGAACAAAAGAAGGAAAAACCGGCAGCAAAACCCAAAGAAACGCCGAAAAAGCAGAAACAGGAAGCCGTACCTGCCAAGACGAAAGGAAAAAAACTCATCGTCATCGATCCGGGGCACGGCGGCAAGGATCCCGGCGCTGTTTCAGGAAAACTCAGGGAGAAGGACGTCGTTTTCAAACTCGCCAGAAAGATGGAGAAACTTGCTGCAAACTACAGCAATATCGAAGTCAGACTGACACGCAGCAAGGATATTTTCCTCCCTCTTGAAAAACGTGCCGTGATAGCCAACAAAATGAACGGAGACCTCTTTATTTCGCTTCATGCAAACTCTTACAAAGACAAAAACACCGGCGGAATGGAAATATACCATCTCGACAACACGCGCGACGAATACGCCAACAAACTGGCAAAGGTCGAGAACAGAATTTCAGAAAACACAACGCCGCTCGACACTATTCTGGTTGATATGGATATAAGCTACTATGTCGGCGACAGTCTTGACTACGCGAAGGAAATCGGAACGGGAATGAAAAACGGCCTAAAAAAATATGGAACGAAATTAAGGAGTTACAATAAAGGAGCTCTTTTTTACGTTCTCGTCGGAGCAAGAATGCCTTCCCTCCTTTTTGAAATCGGTTACCTTACCAACAAGGAAGACAGAGAACTTCTCCAGAAAGACGAATACCTTGAGGCAATAGCGAAATCACTCCTTGACTCGCTTTCAAAATCGAAGGTTCAATGATGTCCGTAACGAAAAAAACCGCAGGAATCGCCGCAGTCGCACTGTTCACGCTCGCACTTCTCGCGGTTCTCCCCTTTTTCGGATATGTAAAAATGCCTTTTTCCGGAATTTTCACCGAAAGCGCCGAGTCAGGAATTTTCTGGAGCATAAGGGTTCCGCGCACACTCGGAGCCTTTGTATGCGGAGCGACACTGGCACTCTGCGGAATGGTTTTCCAGTCGATGTTCCGGAACGATCTTGCGACTCCGTACACACTCGGAGTCAGCAGCGGCGCAGCTTTGGGGGCTGTCTGCGCGATAAAGCTGTTTGCCTGGTTTCCCACGTTTCTTCCGCTTACACAGACCGCAAGTTTCATGACAGCGCTTATCACTGTCCTTTTCATCTATTCGGCAGGACGTCTGAAAAAACGTTTTGACACAGGTTTTCTCCTTCTTGCCGGTGTCGCCGTCAACTTCATATGCAGCGGACTTATTCTTTTCATACAGTATTTGGCAAACGGAAGCGAAAGTGCGATGATGATCCACTGGATGATGGGCAGCTTCGATTTCACAGGCTTTTCGACCGTTCTGAAAATGCTTCCGGCATTTGTCACAATGACTGCGGTCTCGTTTTTCTTTCACCGCGAACTTGATTTAATGCGGATAGATTCTGATATTGCGGCGACACGCGGCGTAAACACTGACACTGCTGGAACGATTCTTCTTTTCACAGTCTCGTTTGCGGTCGCGCTCGTAGTCTCCCAGGTCGGTCCGATAGGCTTCGTGGGCATGGTTGCACCGCACATTGCCGGAAAAATCGCAGGGAAAAAGCACCTGACGCTAGCATTCACATCACTTTTTGTCGGAGGTGCGCTTCTTATGCTTTCGGATGCAGTTTCAAGGACAGTCATCGCTCCGTCGGAAATCCCGGCAGGAGTTGTGACATCGCTTCTCGGCGGTCCCTTCTTCCTGTTTATTCTGATAAAATCGAAATAGCCCGGCGCTATCTTACGCAGCGGACGTATTTCAAGTGAATACAGCCGGAATCACCGTAGAAATAACCGACATGGCCGTCGGCAAAATTCACGCCGCAAAAATAATGCCCTTCTTCGTCAATTCCTGAAGTCGATGTCCAAAACCAGTATGTATCTCCGAATCTGCCGGAATCGACACCGGCAAGAGTCATCAGCTTGTCCAGTGACGGAAGACGCCAGTCGGAATATCCGCCCTCGCTCAGCTCACTGCAATAATTTTTAGCCTGTTTGCAGGTCATCTTCCTTACAGCGGCTTTTGACCACATAAACCCTGTATCAGGATCTATGCACGGGAATTTTCCAGGTGCAGCGTCACAGCTCTGACGCTGCGCTTTTTCAGCCATGCGGGCAGCTTCGGCCTTACGGAATGCTTCCGATGCTTCTACAGTCTCTCTAGCCTCTTTCGCGCATTTTCCGTGCGGAAATTTATCTAAATAATTATTCCATGCTTCAGTTGTCCGTTCTTTTCGAGCCGAATCACATGCTTTTTTATCGTTCGGATCGGCTTTCCTACGCGGCACAACCGGTGACACAACTACAGTCTGCGCCTGTGCGGAAGCATTTCTCACGCAGACAACTCTAAGATGCGCTGAAACAAAGGAGCTTTCCTTCTTCCCTGCAGAAAAATCATAGAACCAGGCCTTCTCCTCGTCATTTACATATTTCTTTTCGATTTTTTCCCTGTCTGAAGACCAGTAGTTACCGCTGCTTTTATTCAAACCTGAAAGCTCCGATGTGGTCGGAAGACGCCAGTTGTCATGCCCGTCTTCTGTCAGAAAAGAACAGTAGTCACCAGCCTCAAGCCTCGTCATCGTTTCTTTTGCATCGCTGCTGAAGACACACCCGGCCTCCGCCAGAAGCGGAAAAAACATTAAAATCGAAATCATAGAAAGAATCAGTTTTTTCATTTCTATTTATCTTACGCAGCGGACGTATATACCTTCTTTTTTCTCAGGATAGAAACCTATATGACCGTTTCTGAAATCAATGCCCCACGGAAGAGTTGATTTCTCCTGCGAACCTTTACAGGATGACCAGAGCCACACGGCGTCTCCCAGTCTGCTGAACCTGCCGTCTTTATAATTTTTGCAGTCAAAATTTGCCTGACAATCCTGGGCACAGGTTTCCAGTGTCCAGCAACCGCTCTCCTTTCCATCCAGACATTTGTTTTTCTTGCTCACCTTGCAGGCTCCGCCGCTTGCAGTCTCTCTGTCTTTGACAAGCATTCTGAGTTCATCTATGTCCGGAAGTTTCCATCCGGAACCGTTTTCCTTCAGATTCCTGCAGTAATTTTCAGCAGCACTCCACTTCATTCTGTTCGGGGAACGGTCTGACCATTCAAGATTGCCGATCCTCTCATTCTTCATTTCGTCATATCTGCTTCTCGCTTCGAATTCATAGATACCTTTCGGGAAAATACGTAAATATTCCTCCCATGCCGCCCGTGTGTTAAGTTTCTTCAGGTGCTGGAATACCGCATCCTCGGCTTTTTCAGTACACATTCCGTCGGAAAACTCTTTGATGTACTTTATCCAAGGCTCAGTATCATCACTCTTTTTCGATTCCTCCTGCGCGAACTTGCATGCTTTTTCGTCTTTCTCTGCGTTATGGCGCATCTCTGCCGCCTGCTTCGCGTCTACATTTCGCACGCAGACAACTCTGAGGGGCGAAAAGACCAATGATTTATCCTTTTTTTTAGCGGAAAAATCATAATACCATGCCTCCTCCTCCTCGTTTGCATGTTTATTTTTATTCAGTTTCTCCATCGGATCGGAAGCCCAGTAATATCCGCTGTTTTCATTTAAAGCTGAAAGCTCGCCCGTTGTCGGAAGCCGCCAGTCCGATACGCCGTTTTCCTTCAGATTGGAGCAGTAAATCAGAGCCTCCGTGAATTTCTTGCCGCCGACAGGTCTGCTCCACACAGTTTCTTCTTCCCAAAAACAGCCCGACAAAAAAAGCACAGGAACAAAAACAAGTAAAAGAATCAGTTTTTTCATTTTCATCTCCTGTTATTCAACAACTTTATTTTATGTCACGTATACAGCGGACGAAATCCTTGTCATCCTTGCTGCCGCTGTCAGCGCCGGCTGCATCATCGAATTTCAGCTCGAACGCCCTGCCGGGATCTGCGCTGTCTTCCTGTGATGACCAGAACCATCCGGCATCTCCGAACCGGCTCTGAGAGGCATGGAGTCTTAAAATTATCAATTCGGAAAGATCCGGGAGCCTCCAGCCGGACAAACCGTTTTCCTTCAGATTCAGGCAGTAATCCATCGCGTCATACCAGCTCATCTGACGAGCGGCGCGTTTTGAATACTGCAGAGTTCCAACCGTCCTTTTTTCAAGATCACGTTTTTCATCCAGTTCTCTCTGTTCCCGTTCTATCCGCTCTTTTTCAGCACGCTCCTTTTCTGCCCTTTCTTTTGCAATGCGCTCCTCTTCCCTGCGTTTTTCAGCCTCTTTGATTTCCAGCTTTTCAATTTCCGCCTTTGCTTCAAACGCACATTCTCCTTTCGGAAAGTTTTCAAGATACATTTTCCATGTGGTCAGAGACTGATCCTTTCTCGCGAACCCGCATGCTTCCCGGTCACGTTTGTCAAACTTAGGCTTTGCGGCGGCATTTTTCACACAGACAACTCTAAGGCGTGCCGAAACCAATGATTTATCCTTTTTTTTAGCAGAGAAATCATAATACCAGGCCTTGTCCTCGTCGTTTGCATACTGTTTTTCCCTATTCAGATCGTCTGCCGTATCGGAAGCCCAGTAATATCCGCTGCTTTCATTGAAAGCGGAAAGTTCGTCCGTTGTCGGAAGCCGCCAGCCAGAGACACCGTTTTCCTTCAGATTGGAGCAGTAAATCAGAGCCTCCGTGAATTTCTTGCCGCCGGCAGAACTGCTCCACCGCAGTCCCGCAGCCGCACAAAGCGGAAACAGCAGAAACACGAAAAGCAGTAAAAAAATCAGTTTTTTCATTTTATTTACCTCACACAGCGGACATTTAATTTATAACTGCCGGAATCGGATTTTCCGTAACTCAGAAGGCCGTTGCTGAAATCAATATACCAGTACCAGCTGGTGTCATCTGATACAGATGTCGAAGACCATAGCGCAATTTTGTCACCGAGCTTACTGTATCTGCCGTCAGTATTATCCCTGCTGCATTTATCCAAACTATGCTCACATGCTTCGGCACAGGTTTCAAAACTCCAGCAGCCGTTGTAAAGTTTCGATGAGAGGCAGCCGCTCATTGCGCTGACTCTGCACTCACCTCCGGCGGCGGTTTTTCTCTCTTTGACAAGTGTCCTCAATTCATCGATAGTCGGAAGCCGCCAGCCTGTATATCCGTCCAGCCTCAGATTTCTGCAATATTTCTCAGCATCACGGAAGGAAATATTTGTAACTGGTATCCCCGACCATTCCAAGCCTTCTGCCATCACTCGGACTTGAGACTCCGGTACTGGTCGGTTATCAGGCATACTGTCGGGATTTTCCGGAGCAGTTTCCATAGAATTTTGTTTATTTAAAGCCGTTCTTGCTTCATTTGCACAGGCACCGTTCGGATACATTTCGAGATAGAATTTCCATGCATGTTCGGTTTGTGTCTTTCTTGCGTGAAGGCAAACCTCTTCGACACCAGCAACCCCCGGTTCTTCCGGAATATCAGACACAGCACCTCCGGGCATGTTCCGGACACAGACTACATTCCTGGCTTCGGAAACAGGCGCCGGGAATCGTTTTTCTCGTTCAAAATCATAAAACCAGGCACGTTCGTTTTCATTTTCCTGACTTTCAGAAACGGCTTTCACCTTATTCGACGACCAGTAGCGGCCTTTTTTTTCACCCTTTAACACCTCGAAATCGTGGATTTTCGGAAGTTTCCAGTCGCTGTGACCGTTCTCTTCCAGCTTCTGGCAGTAATCAAGGGCATTCTCCCATCTCATTGATTTTCCTTCAACTGAGCTCCATTCAGGGCTATAGTCTTTCAATTTATAGTACTTGCCGTGAATCAGGACTGCAGCAACAGCCAGGAGACATAAAACTAAAACTATCCCTTTTCTCATCCGGCTTCCTCAATACTCGAAACACAAACTGCTGCAGAAAAAACCGTCAGTTTTCAGAAACACAAACCGAATCACACAGAGTGTCAGGTCTCGACTGTCCTCTCAGTTCGTAGTTCGCAGGGTCATTCCCGTATTCTACATAATCCCAGTAATATTCTCTACTGTTTATCCATAACCTCTGCCGCGAATCCGGAAGATATTCTTTAAATTCTCCGCTGTCGTACAGCTTTTTAAACTCATCGACAGTAGGCAGACGCCATTTTTTGCCGTCCTTGTTCAGTTTTCCGCAGTCACTATCCGCTTCTTTCCAGAGCTTCTCCTCTTTTGTAAGGCGGCACCACGTCCTATCTGAGTTTGAAGTAAAAGATATCAGACACTCTTTATTATCGGATCCGTCAGTTTTTTCCGGTAATTCAGTTTCTTTGGCCCAAACATTCACCGCGGCTTTTGGTTTATGGTTTGGGGGTCTTTTACCGTTCCACCGGATGCAGACGACACGCATAGGCTCGGAAACCGGTGCCTCGCCTTCTTCTCTGCTGCCGGCATCATAAAACCAGGCCTTGTCCGCATCAGATGAAGAATCGGATGTCCAGTATTTCCCTTCTTTAAGCTGCCCCAGCATTTCCCAAGTCTCAAGTTCGTTGGCATATGGAAGTTTCCAATCATTGTGTTCTGCGTGACCTGGTTCTTGCAGATTCTGACAGTAAAGAATGGCGTCAGCCCGTTTCATTTCCATGTCAGAGGCACGGCTCAATTCCGGCAGATAATATCCGGAAAAAATACATCCCAAAGCTATTAAAACGGCTGCTAAGTATATTAAGACTTTCATTTTATCCCTAAATAATAAAAAGCAACAAGCGCCTTTTCATACATCTTTCAGCAGACCTAATCAACAAAAATAACGTTTTGATTCAACAATTTTCCGCATCCTCCACAAACTCTCAGGCGATGCAATTTTTTATGCTGACAAGGAGGGATTTTTTTTGACTTCAAACTTTTTATGGATACTATCTCGCGTTTTTAGTTTTGGGTTAACCAATTTTTGTTATTTTATTTTGGAGGAAGTTATGAAAAAATTTTTGGTTCTTGCAGCTGTTATTTGCTGCACATTCGGTCTTTTCGCAAAGATCGGCGATCCTACACCTGAGATTATCCAGCTCACTTTCGGTCTCGGTGCTGCCGATTTGGACAATGAAAGCTGGAATGAACTTGGCTTAACAGTCGGTGCAGACATTGACTGGAATGTTTGGGAAAAAGCTACAACAAAAGCTCACGACGGCAGCGGCAAAATGTATGCAGGTCTTGATCTTGCGGCTCAGTGGTGGATTCCTACAAGACATGCTGACGGTTTCAAACGTCACATGATCATGATCCCTGTTCA
>CAJOFY010000016.1 GCA_905233945.1 uncultured bacterium
AAATCTCTATATCGAGGCGACATATCACCGCTCAGGCAGTTCAAGAACGCTTGAGAACATAAAATATGAAGGTTTTATCCCTGGTGCTTCGACGATTTCATCATCGGCAACCGGTCCTCACAATGAACTTTACTTCCAATTCAACGATCTGAAATACTCGAACGGCGATCCTGTTTCGCAGAGTGAAATAATAAGCAAAAGCCGTCTTTGGAAGCAGACAAGCAGCGGAGCATGGGACGGCGAGACAGAAATGAACATGGCTGAGCTCCCGCCTGTCATCAATGAAGACAAGAGCAGCGCACTGATCATGCTTGTTCTTGACTCGACGACATCCCTCGGGAGCGATTTCGCAAAAATGCAGAATGAAGCAAAGAACTTTGTTGAAATCCTTGTAAACGGCGGAAGCGGCGTAACTGAATCGAGTCCGTGCGACGACAATCCGTGTGCGACACTTGCCAATTCGACGCATATCTGCACCGTAAGCGGCTCAAGCTACACATGCGGTTGTAATTCAGGCTACACCTGGAACGGCTGGCAGTGCACAAGTACGTCAACGCCCTGCAACCCGAACCCGTGCACAAGCATTTCAAATTCAACGGGTGTCTGCACCGTAAACGGTACAGGCTACACATGTGGCTGCCAGTCAGGTTACACCTGGAACGGCGGATCATGCACATCGTCTTCAAGTCCGGACAATCTTACTCTCGGCAACATCTGCACCGGTCAGACATCGTGTTACAACGCGTCTTCGTCTTCGTCAATGACCTGCCCGTCATCGTCAAGCGCCGATTTCTTCGGTCAGGACGCACAGTACACAAGCAAATGCACGGCTCAAAGTTTCACTGCTTCATCGAATGTGGTCGTAGACAACAACACAGGTCTTACCTGGGAAAAATCACCTTCGTCAAGCACCTATACCTGGGCAAACAGAAATACCCACTGCAATGAACTCAACAGTTCCAATTACGGCGGCAGAAGCAACTGGCGTGTTCCGAATCCGCTTGAACTGCTCACTATTGTCAACAACAGTGCATACAATCCTGCAACGAACTCGAGTTTCACCGGAATGCCGACAGACAGCAGTGTTTGGTTCTGGACATCTGCAGAATACAAAGGCAATACAAGTTATGCATACTATTTCAATCCCTCTTACGGATGGTGTTCGTATGATGATAAAACCGGCACTTACAAAGTTCTCTGTGTTTCAGGCAATGAAATGCCAAAAGGAGTTTTCTCGTCACAAACGATAAGCGGAAGTGTTGTCGTCACAGATTCAACAACAGGTCTTATGTGGCAGAAAGAGTATGCGACAGGCAAGACATGGCAGCAGGCTTTGAAATATTGCGAAGATTCGACTTATGCAGGATATAGTGATTGGAGACTTCCTAACAAGAACGAGCTCGCATCGCTTTTAGACCCCGGTAAATCAAGTGCTCCGTATTCAAATTTCCCGGATATGCCGAGCGACTGGTTTTGGTCTTCCTCTACCTACGTCTACTATACGTACAGCGCGTGGGGCGTGTACTTCGATCACGGACTCGTGGTCAGCAACAATAAGACTTACAGCAGCAGTGTGCGTTGTGTGAGGTAGAGTCTACTTCCGGAATGCAGCAAAACGAGCGGTACGCCGTGCTATGATTCGACAAGCCATCTCACATGGTCAAAAATTTCGTCAAATTATATGACATACACTGCTGCGACAACATTCTGTCAGGGCAGTGAAATGAACGGCTACGGCGGTTTTACGGACTGGAGGCTGCCGAATATCGACGAGTTGAAGACGCTGATAATCAATCCGAGCGGCACACCGAGAACTAAAAACTGTGCGGTTTCGGAGGCGACAGGAGATCTTTCATACAGTAGTGACTGGACTTGTTCGACCTGCACTGAAGCCTGCACCCAGTCTTCGACAGGGACCGGCTGTTCGAGTTGTAACGGTTCTTCAGAAGGCATCTACAGCAAATTGGGTGACGGAGATGTCGGGTTATGGTCTTCCTCGCTTCGGTCCGATAATTCGAGCTACGCATGGCTCGTGGGTTTCTACTACGGAAACGTGAGCTACGACATTATAGACAACGGCAACATCGTTCGTTGTGTGAGGTAGGTCAGTGGCCGCATTTTGCGCGGAACGCGCCGGTTTGCGCACGCCGGTTGCGAGAGGCGGGCGCGGCTCGCGTGGTGGAACCGGCATTTCAGTCACTTGCGAAATAAATTAGCCCCATCCTAAATCTCGCATTTCCCGAAAAACAACGAATTTACTACGGAAAAAGAAGTCGTTTCGTAAAAAACTCTACGGAAAAGAACAAAATTACTACGGAAAAAGGATCTGTTTCTACGGAAAAGATTCTCGGTGCGATAAAAGAAAATCCTAAACAACAAAAGAACTCGCGCTAAAATTCGACATAACCGAATACGGTGTGTTTTATCATGTCAAAAAACTCCGTTTGGCTGGCCGAATCAAACGGTAGGGCGGCAGAAAAAACGGACACTGGGAGATCGTCTGAATCGTTTATACCTGCGCATAATCGGAGTTTATTGGTATTTTATACCTGCGCATAATCGGTTTTTATGCTGTTTTTATACGTGCGCATAATGACAAAAAAAGCGAAAAAAATATCTAAATCGTTTCCAGAAAGGCTTCGATCCTTGTTATATGTGGGAGATTGCGGAATCGTAAAGCGCTTTCAAATGTTCCGGCGTCGTTCCGCAGCAGCCGCCCACGATTTTAGGATCGAATTTCTGAATAAGTTCTGACATTTTTTGAGAAAATTCAGCGGGAGTTGTTTTGTAGACGAATTTTCCGTCAATATTTTCAGGAAATCCCAGATTGGGCATCAGTGAAAGCGGAAACTGTGATATTTTCTTAATTATTTCAGCATCTTTTTCTATTTCTGCAAAATCTTCACAGTTTAGTCCGAGTGCGAACAGATCATATTTCGAGATTTCGCGGACGATTTCTTCAAAAGGTGTTCCGGTGTGCGTTTTTCCGTTTTTTCCTGAAATAGAAACGATGACAGAAATATTTTTATTGATTTCTTTTGCCGCGGTAAGTGCTGAATTTAATTGAATAATATTCTGCATAGTCTCAAAAATAAGCAGATCGGCGCCACCTTCAAGAAGGGCTGAAATCTGAGTGGAATATGCTTCAAAAAGAAGTGCTTCATTCTGCTGCAGTGAGCCGTTTTGGTTGAAAACAGGGCCGACTGAGCCTGCAACGAAGCGCGGTTTTTCCGGAGTCGAAAATTTGTTAGCCGCTTTTTTTGCTAAAATTGCAGAAATTTTTGCACATTCCAAGACCGATTTTTTTATTCCGAAACTTTCAAAAACAATGGGATTCGAGTTGAAGGAATTCGTTTCAACCACATCGCAGCCCGCTTCAAGGTATTCTTCATGCAGAGCAAGCACGATGCCCGGGCGTTTCAGCGAAAGAATGTCGGGAAGAATCACCGAATTATCCTCTGAAAGAAGGGCGGAACCAGTCGCACCGTCAAAAAGGATCGTTTTTTTAGTGTTTGCGAAATCTGAAAAGGAAATCATTTTTCGGGGAATATTTTTGAAAAATGTTCGCGGTAGCTGCTTTTGCCGCAGAGAAGCATCGCAGTGAGCGGATGAACCGATCTGACGAAGTTTTCAGCCTCTTTCGCGCTGTTGCGGATATCCCACTGAGCATGTTCATCGTCACGCAGCGAAATGAAGTGGTAAAGTTCGCGGGCGTTGATTTTAAGAAGAACTCTGCGCCTGTGTGCATTTGAAAGAATGTAGTTCTTAGAGCAGGGAAACGCCTTTGCAAAATCGTGGTAGAAGTCATTGATTTTATTGATTGTTTCGTTGAAAAACGTCTCTTTGCCGATAGCCTTTATCGATTCGGGAAGAGTGCAGCCGAGTTCCGGGTCATAATCCTGAACAAGCTGGGTCGTCATTCTGTGGCGCTTGAGCTGAGCGTAGTTTGTAGCACTTACAATGAGTTCGAAAGTGTAATCTATCGTCTCAAAGGCGCGGTCAACCTTTTCAAAGCTTTCTTTCGATGCAAGTGCCTGTTTTATTAAGGTTTCTTTCGCTTCGAAGCTCATATTTTCCGCATGGTTCAGGCAGCTTGCAAAATTCTGGTTTGAATATGCGTAAAGAAGAGCGGCAACAAGCTCTGTGTCTGCGTCTTTTGAGTATGAAACCGGTGAAAAACCGCAATAGTTTCCGTTGGTTGAGTCTTTTACTGCAAGAGCGGCCTGCACGAGAGCACTTTTTTTGGCCGCTTCGTGTTTTGTCGGCTCGACATATTTGATGAGCGACGGCGCGAGTGATTTCACTTTTTCGGAAAGTTTTGCCGAAAGTTCGCGCACTTCAGCAAGATTTGAAGAATTGAACTGCCGCAGCATATTTTCAAGCGAGCGGGCGTTGACAGTCATTCCGAACTGCGCTTTTGTGGCGAGTGCGACGATGTATCTTGCGTCTTCTTTCGCCTTGGTTTCAAGGTCGATGGCATCGCGTTTTGTCTTTATTTTATCTGCGTTTTTCGCGAAAAGATCCTCTTTCAAAGCCTCGAAAAGGGTGAAATAGGCATCGTTCTGCATTTTGATGACTTGCGAAAATTTTTCGGCAAAATGGGAATTTTTTATCTCTTCCGGCATTATGAAATCGCCGTCAAGAGTGATGTAACGCTGGCTTTTTTCGGTGAAAGAGGCAAGTCTGAACTTCTGAACTTCTTCGGTCGCGAGCCTTGAAATCCCGGTTATGTCGAAGTTGAAAACGGCGTGTTCCGCGACGCTCGAATGACCCAGACCGAAAATTATCGTTTCGTTCGATTTTCTCGATTTGGCAACTTCGGTGCGCGAGATTTTTCTTAGTTCGCCGATATCCGCCGGATCGCGTGAAATTCTGGCGTAAGCCGCACTCAGAGTCTCGGGCGTGACGTTGTCTTCGGTCCAGCCTGTGCGGTTTTTGAGCTCTTCGATTATCGAAGAATCGATGTTGTATCCTGCTAAAGTTACGTTCATTTTTCTCTCCACAAAAAAGCCGCTTGTCTTTACCATAATTTTTGAAGCAAGAAAATTTTTTGGAAATTTTTACGGTTTTTCAGTCGTCTTCCCTGACGACATATTCGATAGTCGCGTCCTCTAATTCAAGGCATGATCCGCCTGGTATCAGGGTTTCATACGGAGGATTGACATGGTCGGTCTCTGTTTCGACAAGGCGCAGATCTGTGATTTCGACGGTAATTTTTTTGTATATTTTTTCCAGCTTTTGTATTGTGACAAATATTCTGCCTTTCTGCTGAAAATATGATTTTTCACTGTCTTCATAGACAAAAATCCTTACATCGCTGTCGATGTAGGGGATGCCGTAGAGATCGAACTCAAGCTCGCTGTCAAACGGTAGTTCCGTATAAAAATGAAGCGTGAACTTGTCGGATTCTTCAGGATCGCCGGTGTTGGGGGTGTATGAGGTGTAGTAATAGCCGATATAACCTGAATTTTCGTCGTTGTTGAGAGTTATCTTTGTGCAGTTTTCATATGGAAGGCATTCAGTCTGTTCAGAATTGCAGTATTCGTCCTGCCCACACCCTTTTCCGCATGTTCCTCCGCAACCGTCATCGCCGCAGATTTTGCCTTCGCAGTCAGGATAACAGAACGTATCCCATGTCAGGTTGGGGATTTCGTAGCATTTTCCGCCTGAGACAGGGATGAGGTTGTAATGACTGTCTTCGGCGTATTCGATAAGCCGTATGCTTCCGTGGCCTTTCGAGTCGAAAGTTTCTTCGTCAACTTTTTCAAAGACGAGTTCTCCGCTCTGCTGGAAATATTGTTTCACGGCCGGTTCGTATTCCGCATCGTCTTCGTATAAGTAAATGCATTGCTCGCAAAGACCGACGTGATCTTTCAGTTTGACAGTACCGACAGAGAGCGAAGTGCCTTTTCTGAACATGATCTCCATGCGGTCTTCTATTGAAGCGTCTCCGAGAGCGTTGCCGGTTACGGAACTTTCATAGAAATGAGGGAAAGAGGCAAATTCGTAATATTTGTGGGTGAATTTTTCGAAGCCGTCAATGGTTTCGCATTCCCACGGGACACATGCCGACTGGTCGGCACTGCATGCAAGGTCGCCGCATGATCCGCATGATCCGCTGCAGCCGTTTGTTCCGCAGACTTTGCCGTTGCAGTCGGGATTGCAGAGACCGGTGTCAAAATTTCCGCTTTCGATTTCGTAGCATTCGCCGTCTTTGATCAATGTCGACAGCTTTGTTTCAGGGTCTATGTCGGCTTCTACAAGTTTTACCGAGATCGTTCCTCTGATTTCGCCGAAAACATCGCGGTCTGTAATTGTCAAAGTGCCGCTTTTCTGGAAAAAAGTTTTTGTCCAGTACCCCATGGCTCCGTGTGCCTCTGGGTCTTCGTAAGGAACATAATCCTGGAATATTACTGCACATTCCGTACATGTCGAATAGTTGTTGTTTTTGCCTTTTCCAAGTATGAAAGTGCCTTGGGAATAGCTGATTCTCTCATCTCTCGGGGAAAAGGAGAGTTCAAATACATCAGTGATATCCGGATCGCCGATATTTGTCTTTAAATCGGCATCGAATATGTAGGAATGGGCGGGAAGACCGAAAGTTTCCCAGTCGACAGAAATACCTGTGCAGTCGAGATCATCCTCTTCTTCTTCGTTTGAATCATTGTCTTCGTCAACTGTCTCCAAATCATCTGAATCGGCATCCGGAATGATATCGGAATCATCGGATGTTTTATTAGAAGAAGAGCATGAAATCAGACCGAAAATTGAAAAAACGAACAAAAGTTCAAAAATTTTCTTCATTTTTCTCTCCACAAAAAAGTCGTTTGTTTTTACCATAATTTTGAAACAATAAAAAATTTTTGTTATAATGCCGGCGGTTTTTTTCGGTGCCGCCTAATTTTGTCGAAATTTCGAAATATCGATGGCGGCGAATCGTAATAGCGAAAATTACGATTTTGCAAGGTGTGAGAGGGAAAATATGAGAGTAATAATTGTCGGAGCCAGCAAGGTAGGGTTCGCGCTCGCCAGGCATATCACCGAAGAGGGTTACGATCTTGTGGTTATTGACCGCTCTCCTGAGAAGATTGACGCCATTACCGATGCATTTGACTGCAACGGCTATGTCGGCAACGGGTGCTGTTCCGAGATGCTCAGAAAATGCGGCATCGATTCGGCTTCAGTGTTTGTAGCGGTAACGAAAAACGACGAAACGAACATTCTGTGCTGCAGCGCGGCTAAAAAACTTGGTGTAAAGCGCACGATAGCGGCTGTCAGGAGTCCTGAATACGAAAAAGAGATAAGTTTTATGACTAGTGAACTCGGTGTCGATCTACTCATAAATCCTGACAGGGCGGCAGCCGAGGTCGGGATCAAGATGCTGCGCTACGTTGAGACCGTTGAGCGTGAGATGTTCGGAAACGGAGCCGTTCATCTCTCTGCGGTCGAAATATGCGGAAACGGAATTTTATCCGGTGTGAAGCTCCCCGCAGTACAAAAGGTGCTTGATGCAAAGATACTGATCTGCGCTATTGACCGCGGAGGAAAAGTGTTCACCCCGTCAGGAAAGGATGAGATAAAAACAGGCGACAAGATCGTCTTCGCCGCGGCGGAAGCGGATATGGAAAAAACGCTGAACAAGCTGAGGATCACCGAAAGAAGGCTGAAAAAGGCCGTTATAGTCGGTGCGAGCAATGTCGGTTACTATATGACTGGGATACTGCTCAGGCGCGGGATCAAAGTTACGGTCATCGACAATGATGCGGGGCGCTGCCGTCAGATGCTCGAGTGCTTTCCTAAGGCAGATATCGTCAACGGTGACGGAACGGATTCCGAGCTCATGGAAAAGGAGCTGAAAGGGGCGGATGCCTGTGTGGCTGCAACCAGCCGTGATGAGGAAAACCTTGTAATATCGATGTTTGCGAAGTCTTTCGGAACGGGCAGGATCGCCGCTGTAATTAAAAATATCGATTATGAAACAATGCTTAAAAAAAGCGGCATCAACCATGTTTTTTCGACGCAGGATGTCGCACTTATCGACATAATCAAGGATGTGCGTCTGGTTGACAAAGAAACTGACGAGACCTGCGGTTCGATGAAATGGCTCTACGCCCTTAATTCCGGAACGATAGAGGCAGCGGAATTCGAGGTCGGAACTGATTTCAAGCTGCAGGGGATACTGTTCAGGGACGAGGCTTTCAAGCTGAAGCCAGGCATACTGATTGCGGTCATCATGCGCGGAGGCAGTGTAGAAATTGCCGGCGGAAACTCGAAAATCCTGCCCGGTGATCATGTTATAGTTGTTTCGGCGGAGCACAGGATCCTGAGCCTTGCCGATATTGTCGGATAAAGATTTGCGGAAGTTTTAAGATGGAACACTTGCTGCTGGGACTCCTTTTCATACTTTTCATGATTGTCGCAATCACGGTTTTCAACGAAAAGACCCTTAAAATATCAAACGATATAGCCCTTGTCCTTTTTTCATTCCTGATTGCCGGATTCGTGAAGATACTTGAAGCTTTGGGATTCATTGATTTCGAGACGAGTATGGTGGGCAGAATAGCCGACTTCAATTTCCAGGAATTCCTGATGAACGGGATTCTGTGCTTCATGCTCTTTTCAGGCGCGAGCGGAGTCAATTTCAACCGCTTTGTGAAAAACATCAAGCCGATAAGCCTGCTAGCACTGCTATCAACCGTAATTTCGTCGTTTGTCTACGGCGGAATATTCTATCTCTTTTCTTATTTTTCCGGCCTCGATTTTTCAATATGGCTCTGCATACTGCTCGGCTGCATAGTTTCGCCTACCGACCCGATCGCGGCGACGAGCATTCTCAAAAAGGCGGGGCTTTCCAAAAACGTATCGACCGTCATCGAGGGAGAGTCGCTGTTTAATGACGGAACCGGTGTCGCTGTCTTTGTTTGCGTCAAAAATATCGTCAACGACGTTTCGGACCTGAGCTTTCCTGTGCTTATGGCAAAGGAGCTTCTTGGCGCGGTTGCGATAGGACTTGCGGTTTCGTTCCTTATGTTCAGGCTTCTGCGCGCCAGCAACAATCCTATGCTGCACATTCTGATAAGCCTTCTCGATGTCGTCGCGGCATACATAATCTGCGAGACTCTAGGATGCTCCGGCGTTATCGCTTCCGTAGTATGCGGAATCTATTTTTCGAAAAACATGGCAAGGTATGAGGAATGGCGCAAGGTTGTGGATCCCAAGGACTGGTATGAGGATTTCTGGCATCTGGCCGATACGCTGCTCAACAACATCCTCTTCATTCTGATAGGATGCGCAGTGCTGAGTCTGCCGCACCATCCGCTGATTGCGGCACTAGTATTTGGAGCAGTTCTGATAAATATGGCGGCGCGTTTTATCGGTGTCGGCACTTCGGCTCTTATTATCGGAAAACACAAGATTCCTAACCGCTACAATACGATGGAATTTACCTCGCTCATGACCTGGAGTGCGCTCAAAGGCGGTCTTTCGCTGGCACTGGCACTCAGCACAGCCGAATTTCTTGCACCCTCAAGCTACAATGTCGTGATCATAGTAACGAGTGTGACAATGTATTTTACGATTGTAGTCCAGGGACTTACCACGAAAAAGGTCTTCGCCATTATCGAGAAGCACAAGGCTGAGCGCATAAGGCTGTGATCTGCCGGATCAAGTGAAATTTTAAGTTGAAAATTAAACTTTCCCTGCTAAAATGCTCCGCTTTTTGGTTTTTATTATTTTTGATATAGGTGTGTTATGGCAAAAAAACTTCTTATTAGAGACCTCACTTTAAGAGACGGTCAGCAGTCGCAGTTCGCGACCAGAATGAATCAGAATCAAGTAGATAGACTCTTGAAATCATTCAACAAAGCTCATTTTTACGCAATGGAAGTCTGGGGCGGGGCGGTTCCCGATTCAGTTATGCGTTACCTCGGCGAAGATCCGTGGGCAAGACTTGAAAAAGTTAAAGCCGGAGTAGGCGAGGCAAGCAAACTCACGGCTCTTTCGAGAGGCAGAAACCTTTTCGGCTACAACCCTTATCCTGAAGATGTAATCGAAGGCTTCAACCGCAACGCGATAAAATCGGGTATCGACATCATGCGTATTTTTGACGCTCTGAACGATATCGACAATATGCGCTCGACAATCAAATACGTAAAAGAGAACGGCGGAATGACAGACTGCTGCATCTGCTACACTGTCGATCCCAAATTCTCGACGAAAGACAAAATCAAGGCGATGTTCAGCGGCAAAAAACTGCCTGACAATCTTTTCTCTATCGACTATTTCGTAAACAAGGCAATAGAGCTTGAAAAAGCTGGCGCCGATATGATTTCGATCAAGGATATGGCGGGTCTTATCAATCCGGCAATGAGCGCAAAACTTATTTCGGCACTCAAAAAAGCGGTCAAAATCCCGATAGACCTGCACACTCACTGCACACCGGGCTACGGTTTGGGCAGTGTTCTCATGGCGATGGTAAACGATGTCGATATCGTTGACAGCGTAATCATGCCGTTTGCAGGCGGTCCTGCTGCTCCTGCGTTCGAGCTTGTTCAGGTTTTTGCAACTAAACTCGGACTTGAGACGAATGTCGATCTCGCTGCTGTAAAAGAAATCAGGACCGAGCTTTTCAAAATCAGAAAAGAACTTGCAAAATTCGACCAGTACAAACTTTTCCCGAAGGATTTCGACCCGACAGACAAACTGCCGGCTGATGTAGAGAAACTTTTCGATGACGCGATTGCCGCTGCAAAGAAAGGCGACACAGACACAGTCACCGATCTCACGCAGCAGATCGAGCGCTACTTCAACTTCCCGAAACCTAACGAAGTTGTAAGAATGGCGCAGATCCCCGGCGGAATGTACACGAACATGCTTGCACAGCTTCAGGCAGGAAAAATCGAGCACCTTCTTCCGAAAGTTATGGAGATGGTTCCGATCGTCAGACTTGCTGCTGGTGTTCCGCCGCTTGTAACTCCGACAAGCCAGATCGTCGGAACTCAGGCTGTAAGCTGCGTCATCAACCTCAATTCCGGAAAAGCGATGTATGAAAATACGTCAGTCCAGTTCGTAAATCTGGTCAAAGGCGGCTACGGTCACACGCCGTGGCCTGTCGATCCCGCTTTCCGTGAAAAAATCTCCGGAAAACGCGAGGAACAGCCTTATGACACATCGAAACACGTAAAGCAGGTAAACGAGACTCTTGATGAATTCGGCGGCGTCAAACTTGCTGCGACAGAAAAGGAAGAACTTCTTCTCGAGCTTTTCCCGGCAGTTGCGAAACCTTTCCTCAAAACTAAACGCGAGAAGGATTTCCGTGCTGAGCAGCAGAAGGTTCAGGATAAACTTGATGAAGAGAGAGGAAAACTTATCTCAGCGCTTGAAGGAAACGTCCTCGAGTAATTATGGATTTCATCACTCCCTATATCAATAGCGACAAAAAGCTTCATATCCGCTTTGAAAAGCTCTTTTCGCTCCTTTCATTGTGCGGATTTTCCGGAAAAATCGTCGTTCTCAGCGGCGCGGAAACATTTCCGATAATTGTTTCAAAAGGTTCTGTCTGGACTGACAAGCCGATGAATTTATTGGGTAATCTTCCGAAAAACGCCCTTTTTAAAGTTGAAGATACCTTCGATGATAACATGAAAAAAGGGATGAAGGAATATGAAGCCATGGAGTTTCTGTTTTCGGTGATTCTGAGTATGCCCAGAGAGCGCATTCTCGAAGTTCTGAAGCCTTATGCAACGGAGTTCATTTCAATCAAGCCGGAAGCGGCTAAACTGATTTTTCTGCATGAAGACCTTCAGCCTTTTGTCGGGCAGAAAAGAAACGAGATTTTTTCAAATCTTAAAAAAAGTTACCGCACAATCTATTTTCTTTTGATTTCCCAGCTTGCGGTAATTCTTCCATCAACTCCTGAAGAAAAGGCAAAAATTACAGAAAAACTCGATAAATCCGATATATTTACCGAGAAGGCGGCTGCTCAGGAAATTGCCGAGAAAGTTGAACAAGAGAAGAAAAAGGAGGAAATGTCGGAAGAGGACGAAATCAAGACTTTCCTCAACGCGAACGAGCGTTATACCGATGTTTTCTCTCTTTTCGGGCTTAAAGGGAAGTTTGACGATAAAGTGGCAAGACGCGAATACATCAAAATAATGCAGAAAATCCACCCCGACAAACTTGTCGGAATCTCGCCGAACACCGCTATCCGTGCAAAGGAGTTTCTTCAGCTTGCAGGTGAATGCTACGAGCTTATACGCAATCCCGAAGTTGCGAAGGACATCGAACGTCTGATGATAAAATACGGTCCGATAAGAAACAAAAACGAGTATCTCAAAATCAAGGAATACGATTCTGCGATGATGAAAGCTTCGGCGCTTGCGAAAATAGGCTCTTACGATGCTGCGGCGAAAGTTTTCGATTACATCTATAAAGAAACGAAAAATCCAAGTGCTCTGGAGCAGAAAAACCTCGCTCTCTGGAAGATGGCGCCTAAGTGGAACAAACTTGAAAAGGCGGACAAATACAAAGAGATCAGAGACGATTTCGTAAAAATTTCGATGATAAAGGAACTCTCTTTTGAATCGATGTATATCCTGGCTGAGATCTACGAATATTTCGAAGATATTCCCGACGCAATAAAAGTTCTTGACAACATTCTTAAAGTAAGACCGGATGATTTCAAAGCCGCCGGAATGAAAAAAAGGATGATCTATTACAGCAGATTAAAGAATTAATTCATAGAACCGCGGACGCAGCGTGCGTAGTGGTTTGCTGAAGCATAGCTGTAGAACACTTCACCGTTTATGAAGTTTATAGCCCAGATTCTGTAGTTTTTACTCGGATCGTCAGTTGTGCTTGTCCAGTAGGGGAAATCAATCTGTTCACCGACTTCCGGCTGCAGATAGTTCCCGCTGCTGCATGTTTTGCAAACCGATGAGTAATTTCCGGGATATGCCGGATTTTCTGCGGTTACCGGACATTCATTTGTTTTGTTGCAGCCTTTGACGATCGATTTAAGTTCCGTGAGATTCGGAAGTCTCCAGTCGTCGTGTCCGGCATAGTTAAGATTTTCGCAGTAAGCTTTTGCTGCATCCCAGCCTTCAACTCTGACGACTTGAGGTTCCCATTTGTTCAGAGTTTCGTTTACTGTTCCGGTCTGCCATTCAAGACCGTTTGCGGAGACATAAATTCCAGTAACACATTTGTGAGAACTGCACCACTCTCCTGTCTGGCAGTCAGCATCGGCTTTGCATTCCCAGTCTTCGGGATTCGTCGTAGCTTCCTCTTCTTCCTCTTCGGTAACGTCAGCAGCCGTTCCTTCACGGACGCAGCGGACCCAGTTTGCTATCTGAACTGTATCAGAGCTGCTGTGTATGATACCGCTTTTGAAGTTGAGGTACCAGAATGCATTCATCATTGAGCCGATGATATTTGTAGTTGTATTTTTTGTGCTTGACCATGTTCCGTCACACGGATCGCCGTGCATTGCCTTGACGATGTAGCATTCGTTGTTGTCAAGCTGTGTTTTGGTGAGCTGGCAGTCTTCATCAAGATTGAGGTATGAAATTGCCGGATCGTATTTCTCTGTATTGAGAGCTTCGCATCCAAGACATGAGTTGCCGAATCCCTGAGTGTTGTCTTTGTCTTCATTGCAGGTTTCCTGTGTAGAGCACAGTTCAGTTGTAGGACATTTGCCGCCGTATGCGATAGTGCTGATACCTCTGACAAGCGTTCTGAGCTCGTCGATTGTTGGCAGTCTCCAGTCATCTGCACCTGCAAGAACAAGGTTTTCACAGTAAGTAACGGAATCTGCGTGAGATGGTTCAGCGCCGAGTGCTGTATAAGTCATCGGATTTTCCCAAACCAGGTGAATCTCTGTGCCGGGGAAAGGTTTCGGATCGACCCAGATGCCCTGCGAATTTTTATCGAATCCGCCGTTGCCGTTACCGCCGTCACCATTGCCGCCGTTGTTTCCGCCTTCGCCGCCTTCGCCGCCTTCACCGTCATCGATTGCCGGTGTACCCTGGCAGTTTGCAGTGTCCCAGCCGGAACAATCTGATTTGCATGTCGCTTGTCCGCCGGTGTAGCCGTAATCTATCGAAGTGCAGTCCTTTGTTCCGCTGTCGCAGATTTCACTTTCTTCGACGATGCCGTTGCCGCAGATTTCACCCTGCTGGTTTCCGTTGTCACCGCCGTTGTTTCCGCCTTCGCCGCTGTCACCGCCGTTTTCGCTGCTGTTTCCGCCGTTACCGCCGTTTGCACCATCTTCTTCGTCATCAGCACCGCATGAGACAAATACGAATGAAAGAGCCAGCAAAATTAACAAAAAACGAAATAAACGCATCTGTTGCCTCCTGAATGATTCCATAAATAACAAAAATACAATTCAAAACCATTTTTGAATGAAGTTTGCGGAGATTTTTAGCATACAAAAAAAGAAATGTAAATATTTTATTTTTGTATTCTTGATAATAGTACCGTATTGAAATAAAGTCTTTTGCTTTTGTAGTTTACAAACTGAGGAGTTGAAAATGAAAAAAATTCTTGTTGTTTTTGCGGTTCTGGCTGCCTTTATGACGCTTTCGGCGGCAGATGTGACCAAGCCGAAATTCACCGGACGCATTATTGTGAAACTTGACAGCAAATGCCTGGCACAAGGCAGAGACAAATGCATCAAAAGTCTGGGCTGCACCGAAGCGGGCGAACTCACGCTAAAAAACTGGGCGATTCTCAAATGTGACGGCGAACCTGCGACAAAAGCTGACGCTCTCATCAAAAAAGGGTTCAAAGCGGTTCCCGAAAGATTCGTGAAACACCAGCTTTATTCGGTCGATTCGATAGAACCGCTTTATCTCAACGATGTGTACATGAAGGAACAGTGGAATTTCCACAATGACGGAAAAATTACTGCGGCTGACAAAAAAATGATTGTTAACGGCAAAGATCACGCCCACATCGCCGAAGCATGGCGTCTTCTCCGTATTCTCGGGGCGGTAAAAAGCAACTGCGAACTCGGAAAGGACAGGAAACTTGCGATAATCGACGACGGTTTTGATATTCTGCACGAAGATATTGGCAGCGGTGTTATAGCATCGAAAAATTTCGGTGATAGTACTTGTGAAGAGGGCAATCTTTTCAGCAACCAGACTGCTACAAAAAATTTTCACGGAACGCTTGTTACAGGAATAGCTGCTGCAAGAGGAGCCAACGGTGTCGGTCCTGCAGGTGCATGTCCTGAATGTTCGCTGATTCTTGCGAGAATGGCCGGCGATCCTGAAGATGTAGGATATACATTTAAAGAGGAGGAGTATAAAACTTATTATTCTTATTATGACCAGATTTTCCGGTGGGTCATGGAGCAGGGGGCTGAAGTTGTAAACTGCTCATGGGGCTGGTTCTATGGGAGCGAGGATGATTTCTTGCCTGTTAAGGAGTATTTTGACGAGCTTTTTGAATATGCGGCGACTCAGGCGAACGGCGGAAAAGGAACTCTTTTCATTTTTGCTGCTGGTAATGAGGGCGAGGATTTTTCTTTTAATCCTTTTGCGACAAATCCGAATGTCCTTGCAGTCGGAGCAACAGACAGCACAGGAACAAGGTACAGTTTTTCAAATTACGGCCCGAAACTCGGAGTTATGGCGCCTACAGCAGGCGGAGAATCCACGGGATCAGGTTCGTCGAAAAAATTCTATGACAGAATCTGGACGACCGATAATTACATCGCACCTACATGCAGTAACCCGGGAACCAGCGGATGTCACGACAAGGCAGGATGGAATCCGGAACATAATATGGCCGGAGGAGATCTTTATGTCGGAAAATATTCGTACCGTTTTTCTCACACATCTTCGGCAGCACCTCTTGTAAGCGGCGTTGCGGCAGTTGTTCTCGAGGCAAACCCGAATCTTACCGCGCTTGAACTCAAAGAAATACTTACAAGCACGGCGGATCAGGTTTCAAAATCTGATGCCAACTACGATGCCAACGGTCACAGCAATAAATACGGTTTCGGCAGAGTCAACGCTCTCCGCGCTGTTGCTGCGGCATGGATAAAAGGCGGTGGTGTCATCACGAAAAGCCTGAAGGATGCGATTGACAAGGCTTCGCCGTGCACAAAAGACAACTGCTGGAATTTTGCAGGAGCGGCATATCCGGACGAAGACTTGTATGATTACGATCCGAATGCCGAAGACGAATGTGAAGAACAGCCCTATACTCCGCCGGATCCTGAAGAAGATGAGGTCCCTGACGATGACAATGCCGATTCAGATTCCGGTGATACCGGCGACAGCGACACAGGGACAGATACAGGTGACAACACAGATACCGGCGATACAACACCCGGCGACAACACAGATACAGGCAGTGACGAACCGGCAGGTCCTCTCTGCGGAAACGGGAATGTTGATGCAAACGAAATCTGCGACGGCAACACTGTGCCATGTGCTCAGCTTGCTGGGACACCCGAAAACGGAACGGCAAAATGCGCTTCAAACTGCATGGGCTGGGACAAATCGGGCTGCTACAACGACGGCGAAGAACCTACGGCAAGCGATAGCGATGAACCTGATTCCGGCAACGACGGAAACGGCGGCAATAATTCTTCCGATGCATCGGATTCAGAAGAGAAAGATGATTCAGGCTGCGCTCTTGTTACAATAGATTAAATCTTTTTTTCAAAAACATTTTTTTATTGTTGACTTTTATTTTTTGCCAATTACTATCGCCTCACCTTGAGAAATAGTTCTCAGGGTGTGTTTTTTTACAATGTTTTTTTGAGAGATGAGAGACATGAACATTTATGTTGGAAACCTTGCGTACAAAATGAGTGAAGAAGAACTTAGATCCGCTTTCGAAGCTTTCGGAACAGTTGATTCCGCAAGATTCGTAATCGATCGCGAAACCGGACGTTCAAAAGGCTTCGGTTTTGTTGAAATGCCTGTAAAAGAAGAGGCTGAGGCAGCTATCGCAGGACTTAACGGAACAGAGCTTTGCGGCAGAACCGTTACGGTCAACGAAGCACGTCCGCGTGAAGAGAGACCGAGAGGCGGTTTCAGAAAGTAATTCTTTGATTCGTAGCAGATAGATCACGCACATTTTATGCCCGGGTTTTTTGCCCGGGCATTTTTTTATACCTAATCAGCTTTTTTTATAGTTTTAACGCTTTTTTTGTGCTATAAGCCGTCGTTTTCGGAGGAGAAAGATGATTACAGAATGTCCGAACTGCCATAAAACAATATCAGCCGCCGGTTTTGGTATGACAACATGCTCCAAGTGCGGTGCGCTGGTTTTTATCGGAGATCCTTTGAAAAACGAGGACAACAGCGTAATCGACAGCAACCCGGGAAAAAAAGAAGCCGGACATGATGATTCAAGAGTTGAAAACAACGAAAGCATCAAAAAAATCAAAGTTGTTCTGAAAAAAATAAGGGTCACTCTTTCATCCGGAACACCTTGGGACCTGATCTCGGAGATAGGTTTCACCGATGCGTTCTTTTTAACTACAAAAGAGGTCCTTTTTCAGCCGGAGCAGTTCTTTTACAAGATGAAGACCTGCAGAAAGCCTTCGTTCCTTCCTCTTTACGGCCTGATTGCGGCTCTGGCTGCATCGATTTTCCAGATTTTCTGGGCTTTGAAATTTTTTCAGACGGCGTTTCCCGATTTTGCTTCTTTCAAGGCTGCGGCAGCTTCTTTCGGAACCGAAACTCTGCCGCTGCTGAGCGATGAAAACGCGTTAAGGGCGATTTTCGGAATGATGAATCCCGAGCCGTCGATGCTTTTTTTCCAGATACTTCTTTCACCTTTCATGGCGATAGTTTTCACAGCGTTTATTCTTCACACCGGAAGCACTCTTCTGGGCTCTGACACGCGCCTTGTCCAGTTTTACCGTATGTCGAGCTTCATCATGGCGACGGGCCTTTTCAACATTGTTCCGGTGATCGGCAACCTTGTCTCTTTTGTCTGGCGCGCCGTCCTTGTCTACAAAGGTGGAAAGGTCCTTAACGGATTCAACGAAAGAAAGGCCAGAATTTATCTGGTTTTTTATCTTTTTATGCAGATTTTGTTCATGGGACTGGGGATGATATGAATTTAAGGGTAGGAAACGGGTTTGATGTCCACAAATTTGAAGAGGGAAGACCGCTTTTTTTGGGCGGGATTCTGATTGAAAATCATGCCGGGCTTGCCGGCCACAGCGATGCCGACGTGCTGATTCATGCTGTTATCGACGCGCTTCTCGGAGCAGCGGCCATCGGCGACATCGGAGAACTTTTTCCGGATACCGACAACACTTTCAAAAACATAAGAAGTACTATTCTGCTTGAAAAAGTTGTAGCTGAACTCGTTTCCCGCGGCTGGGGAATCGTCAATGTCGATTCGACAGTCGTCTGCGAAACACCGAAAATAAGTAAATACAAACTTCAAATAAGGGAAAAACTTGCCGGAATCATGGGCATTCCGCTTGACTGCATCATGGTCAAAGGCAAAACTTCCGAAAAGCTCGGATTTACCGGCAGAAAAGAAGGTATTGCCGTTTTTGCAACTGCACTTCTGGAGAAAAAATCATGAAAAAACTCAGTTTTTATGTAGGAAAAAAGAATTTTGTAACTTTTATCATCGCATCACTGATTCTGCTTTACGCGGTTTATTCTTTTTCAGACAATGTAATCTACTTTTTCTCGGACAATACTCCGATAGATTTAGGCGACGCGCTTGAGCTCAACACAGAAAATTTCGCAAAAGTGAAGGACGGTGACTACGTTCAGATCAAGGGAATAACTTCGGTCCAGGGCGGCAATATTAAAAAAGGTCTGCTGGGAGAACGTCACGTCGTCTACTATCTGAACGGTTCGTCAAAGTTCATAATAGATTCGGCTGTTACTGACGAAGATTCTTTCTCCGGGCCGCATTACAGAACGGTGAAGGGGAGGGCTTTCGCGTTCAGAACCAATTCAAAGGCGGCAAAGATGCAGGCCTTTTTTGCAAATTCGCTTTATCTCGACATGAAGGATGACGGCTTTTTCATCGAGGACGGCGTGATTCCGCGCTCGGATTATGCCGGACTCTGCATGTTTGCGTTTTTCTGCATTCTGATGGTTCTCAATGTAGTTTTTTTCATAAAACCTTTGAGGCGCGAAACCAGGGAAGAAAATATCGTCAACGGACTTGACGGATTTTAGTTTACGGAGCGGAGAATGTCAGAGAAAACCGATAAAAAACAAATTTTTTTCCTGATTCTGGCGGTGGTTTTTGTCTATTTCAATTCTCTGCCGAATGAATTTATTTTTGATGACATCCCGCTTGTTCAGGATTCGCTCTGGATAACTTCTGGCAGTTTTCTTGATATGCTTTTTTCATACAGACCGCTGCGTTATATCACTTATGCTGTCGATTACCGTATCTTCGGAATGAATCCGGCTGGTTTCAGGCTTATGAACATAGTTTACCACATATTTACCGTTCTTGCCCTTTTCTGGACTTTGAAAGCATTCGGTCTTAAAAAACGGGCTGCGTTTGCCGCTTCCCTGATTTTTGCGGTCCATCCGGTAAATACTGACGCCGTTGCCTATATTTCAGGCAGACGCGATGTGATAATGGGGCTTTTTTACATTCTGAGCGCCGGATGCTTTTTCAAGTTCTACAGAACGGTTTCACCTTCCATCAGAGCAGAATCGGGCTCTGTTAAAAAGAAATGGGGCTTTTTGATTGCGGCTTTTGTTTTCATGGCGCTTTCGATTTCGGCAAAAGAGATGGGGGCGACGATCCCCCTTGTTTTCATTATGTATGCCGCTTATCTGGACGGCGCGGCTCTTCTTAAAAAGCCATGGTTCTGTTTTGTCCTGATGATTTTCCTCCTTTTATTCTCGTTTTTCGCGCTTATGGCGATTTCAGGCGGCGGAAGCGCCCTTGTTTCGCTCAACGGAATCCGTTTTCACGGAAATTCGCCCGAAGTCCATTATCTGACGGCTGCGACGATTTTTCTGCACTACCTGAAACTCACTGTTTTTCCATGGAAGATCATTCTTGACAACGCCGGTTATCCGCTTGTCGAAGACTGGAATTTTGAAGTGTTTTTCTCGATTCTCGCAGTGTTTGTCCTTGTTTTTCTCGTATGGGACCTTCTTTCAACTTCCAGGAAAAACAAACAGAATTCAACTGCAGAACGGCTTGAAATGAGGCACTCGGTCGCGTTCTGGATTCTCTTTTTCATTGTTTCGCTTGCTCCGGTAATGCAGATAATCCCGCTTCACGAAATCGTAGCGGTTCACTATCTTTATGTCCCGGTTATCGGATTCTGCGCGGTTGTCGGACTCTTGTTCGATTACTTTGCCGGAAGTGACAATACAGGTTTCCAGCAGATGTTCAACTTCTCTGAAAACAGGAAGAGAGCTGTTGCCGCGCTTTGCATAACACTTGTTTTTTCGCTTTTTTCGCTCCGTACGATTTCGCGCAATTTCGAGATGAAAAACATCTGGACCGTGCTTCATGCCGATGCCGAAAAGCAGCCGCTTTCATTCCGCGGACTATTCACCATCGGTGCCGAGTATCTCAAGATGAAGTTCCCGGACAAAGCGTGGGAATACTATCAGCAGTCGGTAAATACAGGCTACTGGGATCCAAATCTTCTGGGAAATATTATCGGCTATTACATTGTTAAAGGTGACCATGATGCGGCTGTCGCTTTTTTTGAAAAAATGGTCAGAAACAACGAATATATCACTTCAAACGGAATTTTGAATATTGCCAAAATCTACATGATCCGCGGCGACTGCGGCACGGCTTTGAAACTGACGGATGCTGTTGTTCCCGATGCAAGCGAACTCAGGCGCCACAGTCTGCTGAAAAAATGCAGGGATTACGGTTTTGAAAAGTTCGACGACAGAAATATTCAGGATATCTATCAGAAACAGGAGAAAATGAAAGACCTTGAAATGAATGTCGAGAGAAAGCCTTATCTCAAAAAACTGATAGAAAGCGGGGAATTTACAGGAGAAAAACTTGTCGAGCTTGTCGCGGAGCTTGCCGCAGTAGACTTTATTTCCGATATTCCCGAAGCGATAAAATATTACAGATATGAAATCGAACTCTGCGGAAAGTTCGGGCTTCCGGTCACTGATGTCGCAATCAAATCGTTAGCGGTTTTAGAAGACTATTCGCAAAAAATTCTTGTCGAAGGCAGGTATCTGCCGCTCGAATTTTAGGTAAAAAATGAATTCTGAAGTTGAAATTCTTGCTCCTGCCGGCAGTTTTGAAGCCGCGGTCGCCGCTTTTGAAGGCGGTGCGGACGCTGTTTATCTCGGTTTAAGCGATTTTTCGGCTAGAAAAGCGGCCAGAAATTTTTCAAGGGAGGAGTTCCTTTCTCTGAAAACTCTTGCAGTGCGTGAAGGAAAAAAGATTTTCGCAGCGCTGAATACAGTTATCAAAGAAGATGAAATCGAAAGCGCGCTCGATACGGCCCGTTTTTTGTATGATGCCGGAGTCGACGCGGTAATTCTTCAGGATATCGGTTTTGCTTCGATTCTTAAAAAACTTTTTCCCGATCTGGCGCTTCATGCTTCAACGCAGATGGCGCTCCACACTGTCGAAGGAGTCAAATTCTTGAAAACACAGGGTTTTTCAAGAGTTGTTTTGAGCCGCGAAGTTCCGTTTGACCTCATTGCGAAAATCAAAAAGGAAGTTCCAGATATGGAGCTTGAAGTCTTTGTCCACGGCGCTTTGTGCTACTCTTTTTCTGGTCTCTGTCTTGCGAGCGGCATGGTGCTCGGGCGTTCCGGAAACCGGGGAATGTGCGCACAGCTTTGCAGAAGTTACTACGAAACCGAAGAGGGGAAAAAAGGATATTTCTTTTCGTGCAACGACCTTGAATACAAAGATTTTGTGCAGCAGCTCAAGTTTGCCGGTGTCGATTCGTTCAAAATCGAAGGGCGCATGAAATCGCCTGAATATGTTTTTCACACTTCGGCTTTATACCGCGCCATGCTCGAGAGAAGCGACTACTTCGACGCTTTGAAAAACAGCCGGATCTGCTTTGCGCGAAAGGCTACGACTGCTTATCTCAGGAATTTTTCTGGAAACAACCTGATCTGCGGCGGTTATCCCGGGCATCGCGGAGTGAAAACCGGAGTCTGCGAGAAAAAGCTGAAGGACCGCTTTTTTATCAAAACCAAATATTCGCTGGGAATCCACGACGGTCTTCTTTTCTTCAGAAACAATGATGAAACGAAGCCTTTCAACTGCTCGATAGAAGAGATTTCATCTGCTTCGGGTAAAAATCTCAAAATTGTGGGCGACAGTTCGAGAGTTTACGTGAAAACAGGCGAACTGCCGGAAGTAGGGGATGAAATTTATCTTGTAAGTTCGCGTTCTCTCGAAAGAAAAAAAGTAAATTATGCAAGTTTTCCGCAGTGGAAGAAAGCAGTTGAACTTGAAGTTTCGCTTGCCGGAAACAGAATCAGAATAAAGAGCGGCGGTTTTTCCTACGAATCGGAAGAAATTACAGTAGAAAAATCGGAAAATCAGAACGGTTTTAAGGATAAGTTTGCAGAAATACTTAAAAATTCCGCCGATTCATTTTATTTCTCGGATAAGGCAACTTTTGATAAAAACTGTGAAAACGTCTTTGTTGTTCCGAGCATTCTCAAAAAAATAAGAACTGATTTTTACGAAAAATATACCGCATTCTGTGATGCCGCTTTTGAAGAAAAAAAGAGAATAGTTCTTGATTCGTTTTCTGTGCCGGAAAGCGGAAATGTCCCGGAAATTTTCCGCGAGCGAGCTTTGATGAACCCTGACACCGATATTCCGTTTTTTATGCCGGACGATTCGGAAACCTCGCTTAAAACAGTCGGCGGATTTCTGACGGTTCCGCTCCTTCCCTTGATGAAGGAAAGTGAAAAATATCTCAATAAAATCAATGATATAATCTCTGAGAACAGCGATAAGAAAATCCTTGTGGGTCTTTCCAATCTTGGGCAACTCAACTTCGCGCTTGAACACTTGAAAGATGAAAATATTTTCTTCTTTATCGATTTTTCGCTCTACATCGCGAACAGGTTTTCATACTCCTTTTTCAAAAATCTTCTGGGCGAAAAACTTCTTTTCGGCTGCTCCTGGATCGAGGAAAAAGAAGATGTTCTGCAGCTTTCACCCGAAATCATCACGGTTTCAGGCTTCAATCCGCCTCTTTTTGTGAGCGCAGGCTGCTTCGAACGCTCGAACGGCTTCAAAAAATGTGCCGAGTGCGGCGGGAAACGGAGCGAAAGGATCCTTACAAACTGCGGCAGAGTGTTCAAAGTCGTTTCCAGGAATTGTATTACCTTTATGTTTTTGGAACACTTTGACTGCCGCGGATTCTGCGCTAGTTCAGAATGACAAATTTATTGATAAATTAAAAAAAAGAGTGATAAGAGCGAGTTTTGTCACGGCGGCGGCGCCGGGCTCTTGAAATTAAGGAGGATTTTATGAATAAAGAAGACAAACTCGTTATCGCGGGGCATGAGTTCTCGTCCCGTTTCATTCTTGGTTCTGGAAAATATTCGATGAAACTTATCGAAGCGGCGGTGAAGTATGCCGGTGCGGAAATCATCACGCTTGCCGTCAGACGCGCCAATTCCAAGGAGCACGAAAGCATTCTCGACTATATTCCGAAAGGGGTTACGCTTCTTCCGAACACTTCAGGAGCGAGAAACGCCGAGGAGGCTGTCAGAATCGCGTTGAATGCGGCAAGTTTTGCAAGCGGGGAGAGCTTTTCGACATCGACTGCGGAATTTTTTGAAAATAGGTTGAGCTTCATTCCGCTAGCTTCTTCCAAACTTACAGCTTCTTTTGTTTTGTTGTCGGCTTTTCCCTCGATAAAACCCTGGACCTGAAACCCGATTTCGATCGGGCGCGACCAGACATGCATTGCTTCGGGAGCGAGTTTTGCCTCTTTTGAAACACTCATCGTAGAAATCTGCGAAGCGCAGGAGCAGAGCATTGTGAAAACAACCGCGACAATAGTGAATCCGAAAAATCTTTTCATCTTTTCCTCCAATAAAAATAATAAAAATTGCGTTCATAACCTTTATGAAGCGCGTTTCGGAGGTTTTAACGCAAGGGGTGGGGCATATATCGCCCAAACGCGGATTTTTTGGAGAATATATTGCCAAACCCGAAAAAATAAGCGATAAAGGCGCGTGTTGGTCTTCTTGGAGGTAATATGACTAAAGTAAACGGAAAGACCGAGGCCGTTACCGGTCTCAATATAGCCGAGATAGTTGAAAAATTCGGCTATAATCCCGCAAGAGTGGCGGTCGAGCTCAACGGAAACATCGTTCCGAAAGCAAAATACGCAGAAACGGTCGCTGGAGAGAACGATGTCATTGAAATCGTAAGTTTTGTGGGAGGCGGTTAGATGATCCCTTCAAAAGAAGAGTTTTTCAACGGCCTTGCGGCAAAACACGGGCTTGAACTTCAGAAAAAATTCGCGGCTGCTTCAGCTGCTATCTGCGGCGCAGGCGGGCTCGGTTCGAATATCGCGATCGCTCTGGCGAGAGCAGGAGTAGGGCGGCTTAAAATTATCGATTTCGATAAAATTGAGATCACAAATTTGAACCGTCAGCAGTATTTTGCAGACCAGATAGGTCTGTTCAAGGCAGAGGCGTTAAAAGAAAATCTCTCAAAAATCGCTCCTTACTGCGAAGTTACGGCTGAAACTGTAAAAATCACCGAGGAAAATGTGACGGAACTTCTCAAAGGTTTTCCGATAGTCTGCGAGGCTTTCGATAAGGCCGAGGCGAAGGCGATGCTAGTGAACGCAGTCCTTGAAAATATGCCTGAAACTTATCTTGTTTCGGGTTCCGGAATGGCAAGCCTCAATTCTGCCAATCTCATAAAAACGAGAAAAATCACTGACAAATTCTATCTCTGCGGCGATATGGAAAGTGATGTCGATGCCGGAAACGGCCTTTTCGGTTCTAGGGTCCTTGTCTGCGCTGCGCATCAGGCTCATACTATTCTGCGGATCATCGCAGGTGAATTTGAAGCATAAGGAGGAAAAATGAACGATTTCGCAAAATTCAAGAAAATTGACGCGCACTCTCACATCGGCTTTTTCGGAAGCCCGTTCAATGTCAATTTCGATGCGGATATGCTGGATAAACAGATGTCGGAATACAACATCGAAAAGACGATCCTCTGCCCGGCGGCGCACACGCTGAACGAAGAGCTCAACGATGCTTTCAAAAAGATGCCGGACAAAATAATCCCCCTCTGCTGGGTAAACGCAAATCTCGGTCAGGCGGCTTACGACATGCTTGAACACTATCTGCGCGACGAAAAGTTCGCCGGAGTCAAGATGCAGCCTCTTTTTGACGCTTTCACGGCCGATTCTCCGATGGTCGATCCGATCATGGAGATCGCGAAGAAATACGATAAACCGGTATTTATCCACTGCGGTCATCCGCCGTTCTCGCTTCCGTGGCAGATAGGTCTTCTGGCTGAGCGCCATCCGCAGGTTCAGGTCGTAATGATCCACATGGGTCACGGTCACGGAGTCTATATCGACGGCAGCATCACGATGGCGAAAAAGTTCGACAACCTCATGCTTGAATGTTCCGGAATGCCGATGGGATGCCAGATCAAAAACGCCTACGAAACAGTCGGCAGCGAACGCGTTATGTTCGGTATCGATTCTCCGTTCCACCATCCGACAGTAGAGATCCAGCGCGTCCTTTCGTGCGGTCTCAATGACTCTCAGCTCGAAGACGTTTTCTACAACAACGCCGCGAAATTTATGGGGATGAAGTAAATCTATCGGCAAGATTTTTAGCAAAAAAGCTCTAAAAAGGCCACTTTTTTGCCGATACCGGCAAGAAAATGAGGATTTTTATTGAAAACCCATTTTATCAGAATTGGATGTCATAAATTGTAATTTCCAATCTCATTTTCCATTTTATTCCTCTAAATAAACTTGTTGCAAACAGATATATGTTCACTTTTCTGAATGTGTTTCATTGAAGATTTCTTTCTGTCGTTCAATTTCATCTGCAAGTTCCTGTTCTGTTGGCAGTAAAGTCAAATATTTGCTTGCAAAAATCTGTTTTGAATCGTTTAGGACTGAATATTTAGCCACAGTTCTGTCTGTTTCAGAGCATAAAAGAATGCCGATAGTCGGATTGTTTTCCTGAGTTTTATAAAGATCGTCGAACAAACGCACATAGAAATCCATTTGTCCAACATCTTTGTGCGTTAACTGACCCATTTTTAAATCTACAAGCACGAAGCATTTAAGAACAAAATTGTAAAACACCAGATCAATGTAGAAATCTTCGCTTTCTGTTCTCACAAGTTTTTGTCTTTCCACAAAAGCGAAACCTTTACCCATTTCTAGAAGAAATTTTTGAAGAGAATCTATAACTGCTTGTTCAAAGTCGCTTTCTATGTAACTTTTGTTGGCCGGTAAACTTAAAAATTCAAGCACGTATGGGTTTTTCAGAAAATTCAGTTTGTTATCTTGAAAAACTTTTGTTTTTTGCTCCATTTCGTTTTTAACAGGTCCCTTGATCTGCGAACTTAAAAGCCGTTCGTAATACTGTGTCGCAATATTGCGTTCCAAAGTGCGAACATCCCAGTTTTGTGCGGCACTTTCGTTGCAATACCACGTTCTTGCGTTTTCCTGCGTCACCCGCATTGCGGCTTTGTAATGGCTCCAAGTCAATATTCTCCACGCTGTGGAGAATTTCTGCGGGTCAGAGAATTTTTGGTAAAACATCCGGAAATTGTAAAGGCTTTGTGCCGAAAATCCCTTGCCGAATTCTTCTGTAAGTTCACAAGACAAGTTTTTGATTATTTCCTTTCCGTATTCTGCCCGGTTTCCGCCGTTCTGCTCCTGTATTACTATTCTTTTGCCTGTTAGCCAATATGCGAAAATCATTGCGTAATTGACATGATTCTTAACATAATGCCTTGATGTTTCAAAAATTTTCTTTACATCTGAAACATAATCGTTTGTAAATACAATATCTGACATTTTTGCTTCGTAGATTATTGAATCATAATCGCTCATAGATGCCACCGTTTGTTAGTTTTTAAATTTACGATTCATGATTGAAAGTTTTAAATAAACAAAAACTGCTTTAAGAATAGAATTATTATTCGAAAAATCAAATTTATTTTACAGTTGTTAGCAAATATATGATTTTGTTGTTGCGATACGCCTCAAAATCAAGCGTTTTTATTTAACTCTGTATAGATTAAAATTAGAAAATTATTTAATAAAATTAAGTGGTTATTGCTTGAAAAGAGCAGGGGTTTGGGTATAGTGCGGGGAAATGTCTAAAAAAAACAAGGATTTAAGCTGAGAAAGCCGCGTTTTTTAACTTGCATTTTTTAGGGAAATCACAATTTTAGCTTCAGTTCTCTGTTTGAGAGCAGAGATTCAAGTGTGGTTTTGTAATCGGCGATTCCTTTGATTTCTAAGATTGTCGTGATTCTGCGTCCTGCGTCTTTGCTGGATGCGCCGCAGTGATATAGTCTTTCGTTTTTTGTTCCGAAATCAAGTGCGATATACCTGTCGTGGATCCTGCCAAGAGAAACGATGAAATTTATTTTTACATTGGGATATTCCTTCAAAAAATCGTTGTATTCGGTGAGTTTCAATGGATTCTTTCCTTTGTTGTCACTGATTATCGTGATTTGAACCCCGTTTTTCGCACCTGCGAGATGATGCAGAGTTTTCAATCCCAGATAATCGTCGATTACAATTATGCTCTTTTCTGCAGTACCATAGATTTTCTGATATGCAAAATCGGCTTTGAACGGCTCTCCGTCAAGAATAAGTATTTCTTCGTTCCTGATTCCCGTGTCGAAAAGTTTCATGAAATCGGTTAATTCGGCTTTTGTAACCATAGTTTCCTTTATTATAGCAATATCTTTCGTGTTCTGCGAAGTCTGAAATGCGAGTTTTGCACCTTCATTCTGTCCGATAAGATTCCCGCTATCGATGATAAAATCCTTCATTCCCTTGAAAAGTCGGATCAATATTTTGCTTTGTCGGGTAGCTAAATCACCTTTGAGAACGGTCATCAGCATGTAAATTCCTTGTTCTGTAAAGGCGTAAGGTAAATAGCGTCGTCCTCCTCGTGCCTCAATTTTTGAGGTGCAATTTTTGCACCTCAAAAATGAATATTCATATTCGTTAATTTGAAACATAAAGTCTTTGTCAAATTTTTCAATATTATTCTTGACTTGTCGATTGAAAGCCTTGACTGAATAGCCATAAATTTCAGCCAAATCAAAGTCGAGCATCACCTTCATTTCTCGAATAGTGTAAATCTTTGATTGCAAGTCTATTTCGTTGTGAATCACTATTTCATTTTCCATCTTGTTTCCCTAAATAAACTGTTCGCAAATAGATAATAAATATTCACGCAACAATGTCAAAGTAAAAATCTAATATCAAATCTTAAAATCATAAAATAATATTCAAAAACACGCCTCAAAATCAAGCGTTTTTATTTAACTCTGTATAGATTAAAATTAGAAAATTATTTAATAAAATTAAAGGTTTAGATACTTGAAAAGGGGTGGAGTTTGGAATTCTAAAAAGCAACGGCATATTTTGACCCCTAAGAAATAGCACTGCTCTCAAACCGCTCAGACTTTCACAGCTCGCAGAAACACGATTGAGACCCCTAAGAAATAGCACTGCTCTCAAACATCAGTCAGTTGCCGTTTATTGATCTTTGTGATTGAGACCCCTAAGAAATAGCACTGCTCTCAAACTTTATAACCGTCCATAGTTGTTAGGACTTTGATTGAGACCCCTAAGAAATAGCACTGCTCTCAAACATCTGAAAACGATGAAATCATCCAGTTTGAGATTGAGACCCCTAAGAAATAGCACTGCTCTCAAACGAACTGGAGAAAATGGAGGAAACCAATGAAGATTGAGACCCCTAAGAAATAGCACTGCTCTCAAACTTGTTTTTTCCGCTCTTTACGACCCCGAAAGATTGAGACCCCTAAGAAATAGCACTGCTCTCAAACATAAACCAAATAAAGAATGAAGTTTTTGATGATTGAGACCCCTAAGAAATAGCACTGCTCTCAAACAAGTAAATTTTTCAAAAAAAATAAAAAAAGGATTGAGACCCCTAAGAAATAGCACTGCTCTCAAACCTACGAGTTTTTTCTCTTTTTCAGTCAGTTGATTGAGACCCCTAAGAAATAGCACTGCTCTCAAACACATCTATATTTCGGATGTTGTTTTAAAAGGATTGAGACCCCTAAGAAATAGCACTGCTCTCAAACCTTTTGGTAAGTACAAAGACAAAACATCGTGATTGAGACCCCTAAGAAATAGCACTGCTCTCAAACTGCAAAGTCAGCTCATTACCGTAAACGATCGATTGAGACCCCTAAGAAATAGCACTGCTCTCAAACCTCAAATTCTGATCAAAATCAGAAAAAACGGCCTGCAACCGCCGAGGAATGAGAGCAAAAGTCTCAATCATTTCCACAAATTTCACAAAGAGCTGAGTCTATAATATACCGTTGCTCACTTTTCAGAAGCGGATGTTCTCCGCTTTCGATCATCAGCAGATTATAGCCGTGTTGAATCACTGTTTCAATAAATAATTCCATTTCTTTATCAGAAACATAACTGCGCAGATTTACTGTGAAAAACAGCTTCTTTCTATCAAATTCAGTCACGAGCTCGAAATAATCTATGATCTTTTCGCATAAATTGTCGTAATCCTCTTTAAATTCAAATCCGGAAGCCTTGATGATTGCCCCTGCGCTGATTTTGCTGAAATTGCAGTCGCATGAAAGATTGGAGGATATTTCTAAGAGATAAGCCTCTATTTTGCTGAGGATCTCAGCTGTTTCCTTAAAATATTCTCCTGAAACTGCTATCTGTTCGAGAGCAGACACAGCCTTGTTGACCAGAGTTTTCTGGTTCAACTCGAAAGGAATGAATTGACTAAGGATTTCCGCATTCTTTTGAAAAGGAATAAGGTCATTTTTGTCCGACAAAACGCTTTTGCCGTCGAAACCATCGATTTGATTTCTTATGTCTTGAATAACATCTGAGAAAAGCTGCTGATTTTCGATTATCAGAGAGTTTACCTTGTCAATGTCTGTGTCAAAAACACGGTTTATTGCCGGGTGTGTAAATTTCATAGTATCACCAGATGGTCGTTTGAACTTATAACATCGCTGCTGTTTTCTCCGACAACATATTCCATCCTTGCGAATTGTTTTTCTGTTATCGCGAGATACTGCACAAGCCCTTTCGGCGGTTTGTTTTTTCTTATCAGAGCTTTTATCGAATCTTCGACAGTAGGAGTGGTTATCAGTTTGCAATAGACTGATTCCTGCATCATAATAAATCCGTTTTTGATAAGAAAATTATGAAACCACCGGTAATTTCTTCTGTCTTCCGGTGTAAGTGTCGGCAGGTCAAAAAATACAAACGCTCTCATAAATCTGTAGCTCATGCAGTGTAACTATAAAATTTTATTGAAGAAATGTCGTTTGATTCGATGGCGTCAAAAACACTTTTGGTATATATCTTTATTGCGTTTAGAACAGTCTGCTTTGATGAATCAACAAATATCGGCTGCTCAAGAAGAGTACAGAGCGAGTGTTTCGTGCTGATATCAAAAACATCGGTATTTAAAGCGCAGACGGCTCTGTCAACGATGATTCTGAAAGGTTCCATCAGATCGCTTCCGAGATTGAAGTGGTTGAACATGCTGTCGTGGCATATCCCAAGCTGCGTCAGGTATCCGTTTGATGCTATTTCTCTGTTGAACGCTGAAAGAATAAGGCTGTATCCGTAATTCAAAGCTGAATTCAAAGGATCGTCGGCACCTCTAATGAAACCTGCTCCGAAAAGTGCTCTGAAGTATACTTTTGCGGCAAGTCCTTCCCGGTTTGTTGGATCCATCGGTTCTACTTCTGTGATGTAGGAAACAAGCAGTTCGGCTTCCTTTGCTTTTTCGCGGATTAGCAGAAACTCTGTCTGTTTTCTTATTTTGTCTTTAACAATTTCCTGCCACACTTTGGCTTTACTGCCTTCTTCCCAAGCTATCTGCCGCTTGATCTTTGATGAACTGTCGTGGCAGGGGTGGTGGGGAACAAGTTCCGCTTCAGGATTCCTTTTGGAATTGCAGAAGATCACCTTTATCTTTTTTTCGATGAGGGCTTCGATCAGGCATCCGGTAATAGCTACCGCAGGATTTTCAATTATGAGAACAGCGATCTCATCGAGAAACACCCGCTTTGTCTCGTCGCTTCTCACGACCATGTAACCCATTTTGAAGTCAAGCTTGGCCTGACTTGAAATGACCACTGTCCTCCAGCTCATACCTTTAAAAGTTCAAGAAGGTTTTTCGATTTCTTTTCCCAAAGTCCTGATGCGGAAGAATCTATTATGCGGACATCTTTGTAGTTCTTATTCCAATTCGAGATTGTTGCACTGAAATTGACAGTTGCAGCAGCTTTTCCTACTCCTCCGATTGAAATTAAATCACATCCTCCAGTCATTCTACCGAATACCTGATGAATGTTGAGAAGAGTTTTTGCCTGTTCTTTGATGCCGAGTGAAATGAATTTTTCTCTTCCTTCTTCTAAGGTTGTTGTCGGGGGATTTATCCGTTTGGAATAGATGGAATTTTTAAGTTTTTTTCTGTAAAGGTCGTAAAGTTCGATGTTTTTTTCTACTGAAATTTTGTCAAACTCTTCGCTATAAATGTAGGTTTTGTTTTTTGAGCATTTTTCATCAAACATTTCGAGCTTTTTAAGGTAGAATTGCCACGATCTGTCAGCGGAAAACTGCATTATAGGTTGAGCACTTAAACATTTGCCTCCACCTGCACTTCCTGTTATGCAGATCTTAAAACCATCAAGCGAAAGAACGGTGTTTACTTTCCAAGGTCTCATGCCAAGCGGGAATGAAACTTCATTCACTTTTTTCCCAAGGATCTGTTCAAGCCTTGAAAAAGAGTATTCCTTAGCAAAATCCTTATCTGAAAGAAAATGTTTTCCGTGAAGAAGTTCGACTGACATGATCAAAATGTCCTGCTTTTTCCCGATTTTATACTTCACAGGAATAAAGAACATGCTTCCGGCCTTATTGTATCCTCCGTATTTTTCAGTCGGCAGATCTTTCTTTCTCGGCACAAGACCGCTGGCAGCTGGAACAGGCATCTGATCAAAAAATCCACCTTTTTTGAAGAATGCGAATTTCGTGAAGTGTGCATTGTTTTTTGAGGCTGTTTCTTTGACTTTCGCAAGCATTTTATCGCCATCCCAAATGATTTTGCCGTTGCAGATCACCGGATGAGTGAACAAAGTCTTTGTTTTTATGCTGTATTGAGTGTTTACATTGAAATTCTTGGTGAATTTCATGTTGTAGACATTGCCTGTCACTATATTCAAATAAGCGTCGACGGCATGGTGAAGATCATTAAAAAGCCTCGATTTAAAAAGGTCGAATTCTTGACGGAATTCGGAAGTGAGTCCTGCTTTACAGTAAACGATCTCTGTATTTTTAAACTTTTCTTTAAGAAGGGTAGCTACAGCTTTTGTTGACTGAGATGTTTCAGTGAGTTGCCTGTTTATGAAACCGAGTTTTTCATCTTCGGTAAAAGGAGTAGAACGCGTGAGTCTCTTGAATTTTTCTTCACTGATAAATTCTTTTTCTTTAAGAAGGTTCCAAAAAGCTATCATTTTATTTCTAACGCTTTCCTCAATCGGGTATTTGTCGCCTTTGAGACCGTTAGCCTCTGATAAAACAAGGACTTTGTTATTGATTATGCTGTCGTCTTTTACGTAAGACTGAGGATATATGTGGTCGATATCATATAGTTTTGATCCGAGATTTGCGATATCTATAGGTTTTCCGGTGTACATACATTTTCCCATCTGCATGAAATAGAGGAAAAGTTTGTCTCCTTGAAGTTTGTTATCGGCTGAAACGCCCATCTCTTCAAGCTGTTTACGCAGATGGACCACATCTTCGTTTTTAAATTTATCGTAAAGTTCGAGGATCTGATCTTTTCTGCTTTTTGTTCTCTCTCTTTTTTTATCCTTCGAGCCGCCACGAGCCATTTCAATGAATATTTTGGTCGGTTTACCGAAAGCCTTTGTTATCTCGCTTACGATATCCAAAGCTCGGTAAATAGGTCTTTTGACAGCGTTTGAGATATACATTTCATCAAGACGGTCTTCCAGTTTCAGGTCACCGTGCTCCGAGTAATAAGTTTTGCGCAGTTCTTCTATTTCTTCGGTGAAAGTGAATCTGTCGTTTGCAAGGATCTCCATCAAATTGCAGTTGGTGTTCCAAAGCGCGCCTAAAATCGTGCAGGGTTCTCCGGTTTCTTTGTTTATTCCCTGCAATTCGCATAAGAATTTGCGCGAAAGTCTGCCGAAATCTTTGATTTTTATGTTGCAGATATATTTTCTGTCTTCCTCGTTTATTTTGGAGAACTCTTTTTCGAGCCATTTTGAAAGACGCGATTTGTCTTCGGCATAAGTCGATCGTTTGACGATTTCTTCGACTTCATTTTCTGTCAAAGTCTTTGAATCCATTAGCTTTTTGAAGGCATTCTGTGGAGCAAGATCTGATTTTATTGTTATATCTATCCCTGTCAGAGCCGCTTCACGACCTTTTTCGATGAATCCTTCTTTAACAAGAAACTGCTCGATTTTTTTTCTCGTTACCTTTTTGTTCATCATAAAGATTTCGTTATAGATTCTCTGTTTCAGTTCAACGGAAATCTTTTCTCCGTCTATTTTTAAGTTGTTGATTTCATTAAGAACTTCAAATTTGTGGTAGGCGAGAGAATCTTTTGGAAGAACATCTTCTCCCGGAATATAGGAGCATTTGTTTGTCAGCCTGTTTATGAATTCATTTTCGCTTGCTTCGAGATCGACAATTTTTTCAAAGTTCCACGGAAGGATTTTTCCTTCAGCCTTTCTTACGAGCCACGCTTTGTCTGATCTTTCATTGAGCGGACCGACAAAGTAGGGGATCCTGAAACTGAAAATACTTTCAATTTTGCTTTTGGTGCTGATACCGTCTTCATCGGTTTCATTCAGGAACGGAAGATATTCTGAAGCATTTTTGAGTATCTCCTTAAGCTCGAAAAGATAGAGTTGGTTAGGAATTACGCGGTTGTCACCGTCTTTTTGTTTTGGCATGAACTTGCGGGTTTCAAGCCGCTGTTTCATGTCCTCGAATTGAACTTGATCTGTTTCGTTCGGTTCTATTTCCTTTATTATTCCGAGAATAAATTTAGAAAATTTTTCTTTATCTTTGTCTTTGTGCCATTTTGCACCTGGATTCTTAACATCGGTGTGGTGAGAATATGCGGCATAATTTGCGATATCTTTTTGGGGAAGATCAGTTCTTCGGAAAATTTCATCGTATTTTTCAGGAATATAAATTTTTACAACATGCTTTAAAAACGCGAGATCTTTCTGGTGTTGTTCATAAACCTTGATTTTGGCTTCGGAAATAGTGTTTTTTGCAGCAAGGATGTTGACAAGGATCGACCAATCGTAAATTGATCGAAGATTCTCGATGAGATCATAGTCGTCGCCGATTTCAGCGGCTATTTCGGCAAGTTTGTCATCGTCCATGCTCAATGAGACCGATTTGTTCGTAAGTTCGGCATAATCCTCGTTGTCAAAGAGTTTTGCGAGATCATAAGTTCCGCCAGCCAGAAGTTTTAAGATACCTTCTTTACTGAAAGGAAATTCCTCTGAAATATCTTTTGGAGGTTTGCCGTTGTAAATAAGTTCACAAAGTTCTTTATATTTTTGAGTTACGCCGCTGTCTTTTTTTAAGATTTCAGCTAATTTGGTTGCATCGACCGAGTCTTGTGTCCACGGCTGAAGAAAGCCTTTACTATCAAAATAAGCAATAAAGTTTTCATAAATTCGGTCAAAATCTTTTATGTCAGAAAGCTTTTCAACGCTGATATTCTGTAAAAAGTGACCTCTGTGAGCGACAAGCCATGCACAAGCCAGATAAACAAGACGGACATCGTGCGGATCACTGCTTTTCATCAAGTCGTCAATGAGATGATGAATGGTGGGGTATTTATCGTGATAATCTTTATCTTTAAAGCCAATGTCATTGAAGAGAGTGTATTTGTCGCTTTTATCTTCCGGGTAGAGAGTGCTTTCTTCCATGCGGATGAAAAAACGCGGATCGATTTTTCCGATTTCTTTCGCAAAAAGCTCCTGAAGCAGATCGATTCTCTGCTGACGGCGGTCAAGCCTTCTTCTTGCTGTCCTGAATGTGCGGCGTTCGGTATTCAAAGAAGCGGCATCAAAAACAGTTGCGCCCCAGACAGGTTCGCCGTGGAATTTGAGCAGATTATAGTTTTCATCAGTTGCCGCATAGCCGACCGAATCGGTTCCGATGTCGAGAGAAAGAAAATAATTTTTGTTTTTAGCGTTTTTCATCTTGATTTTTCCTCATTTGTTAAATATATAGCCATCGTAATTTTGTAGACCCCTATGGAATTACACTGCGAGTTCAAATAAAAGTTTGACTCAAATCGTTGGCTTGACCAACTGCACAGAGTGTGCATTCGGGACTTCGCTGAAGTCCCTATTTTTTTATCTGCGACTTTCATTTTAACCTCCGCCGAAAAATAGACACATAACCGTGGAATAATCAACAATTTTTCCGAAATTTCTTAAAAAAATTTTATACTGAACATTTTTTTTGAAAAAACTCTCTAAAAAACGCGGATTTTCTCGACTCAGGCGCTATATGCCTGAGTAAGTGAGTAAAATAAATCCTTTTTGTGGTCACAAACTGTGACCTCAAAAACCTGCGGGCGAGCCGCCATGATATTGAGACGCACCACGGCACAGAGACGCCATGATATGACGTCTCTACAGGATGCAGGGCGGTGGAATCCGTAGATTATTTTGTGGCACCAATAAAATTTTTCTTAAATAAATCTTGACAAAGCCTATTTTAAATTATATATCGCGTTCAATGCAACGCCATTCTTTCTTGAATGGTTATGAGCCACGCCTGTCGTGGCTCTTTTTTTTGGCTTTGTTTTAATATTAAAATAATTACAAACGCTTTGAAAATGCGGTTATGCCGGACAATGTATCAACTGCGGAAGGCAAGATATATTCCATCCCTGCAGAGTGGAAAGAGAAGCAGTGTTTCCAGAAATTTTAGTTACTTCGGAAACGCCGAACAGCTCACACAAGCTGAACCTCAAAAACCTGCGGGCGAGCCGCCATGATATTGAGACGCACCACGGCACAGAGAGACCATGGTATGACGTCTCTACGGGAAAAACAGATAATCTGGTTTTATGGTCGCAAATTGCGACCTTAGAAATCGAAAACAAAATCACGATATTTCGAATGTTTTAGTAAATATATAAGAAAAATAATAAAATAATTTTGATTTTATCAATTAAAAAATTATCATGTGTATGTTATTTGTCTTGTTCGAAGTTTGAAATTTGGAATGATCGTTAAAATCGTTTCTGGTTTATAGTAAAAGTCAGGGGATGAGATGAAAGAAAATGCTATCTACATCAAAACAGGTGACATCGTCGAAGATGCCCGCAAAATCATTGAAAGAGCCCGGAGCAATGCCGTTAGAAGCGTGGATTTCTGCCGCGTTCAGATGTATTGGAACTTGGGAAAACGAATCCTGGAAGAAGAACAGGAAGGCAAGGAAAGAGCTGATTACGGAAGTTATATTATCAAAAATCTTGCTGTTCAGCTGGAAGCAGAATACGGCAGCGGATTTTCTGAAAGACAATTAAAATTTTGCAGGCAATTTTATCGCGTTTATCCAATTGGGAACGCACTGCGTTCCCAATTAAACTGGATGCAATATCGCCTACTTATTCAAATTTCCGATCCCTATAAGCGCGAATACTATGAACTGGAATCTGTGAACAACTGCTGGACAGGGCGAGAAACGGAACGACAGATAAACAGCCAACTTTACGAACGGCTTCTGCTCAGCAACGACAAAGAAACCCTTCTTGCAATCGCCCGCAGAGAACGCATCCCGGAAACGCCGCAGGAAATCATAAAAGAGCCTATGCTTCTTGAGTTTCTGGGACTTGAAGCAAAACCATCTTACTACGAAAACGATCTGGAAAGCGCGATAATTTCGCATATAGCCGATTTTCTGCTTGAAATGGGAAAAGGTTTTTCTTTCGTGGCGAGACAAAAAAGGATCATGCTTGAAGACGACGAGTTTTTCATTGACCTTGTTTTTTACAACAGGCTGCTGCGCTGTTTCGTGATCATCGAACTGAAAACCGGTAAAATCACTCATCAGGATCTCGGACAGATGCAGATGTATGTCAATTATTACGACCGAATAGAAAAACTTCCGGATGAAAATCCGACTATCGGGATCCTGCTCTGCACGAGCAAAAACGATACTGTCGTAAAAATGACTCTGCCGCAGGACAACAAAACCATTCTTCCGAAAGAATATCAGCTTTATCTGCCGACATCGGAAGAGTTGGTGAAGGAAATAAACGAGGCAAAGCAAATCGCTGAAGAGACAAAAAACGAAGGGGATGATCTCTGAAACAGACTGAATTTATTGGAAAATATGTTCAAGATTCCAAATTGGAATCTTAGAAACCGAAAACACTAACTGGTTTTGAGATCACAAGCTGAACCTCAAAAACCTGCGGGCGAGCCGCCATGATAATGAGACGCACCACGGCACAGAGACGCCATGATATGACGTCTCTACGAGAAAAACAGATGAAACAAAAATCTAAAAATAATTTGACTTTTTAAAATGAATGAATATATTGCAACCATTGAGCTGGTCGAAAGACCCAGGTTCAACCTGATGCGGCGGGCAGACTGACCCGCTCGTTGCGGTGGGGATTTTAAGTATTTTCGTTGACGAAAGCGGAGATTTCGGCACTTACAGCCAGCATTCACCGTATTACATCGTAACAATGGTTTTTCATAATCAAGAAAGCAAAATCACAGAACAAATTCAAAAATTGGATCAAGAGATTCTTTCGCTCGGCTACGAAAAAGATTTTGTAATTCATACCGCGCCCCTTATAAGAAAAGAGGAGATGTTTTCTTCCGTTTCGCCGAACGAACGGCGCGCTTTGTTCACGAAGCTGTTTTATTTCGTTATAAAGTCAGAAATTCACTACAAAACTTTTGTCTTTGAGAAAAAACAGTTCGAAAATGTTCTCAAACTGGAAGGCAGAATGGCGAAGGAAATTTCTCAATTCATTCGCGGTAATCAGGATTTTTTTCAAAGTTTTGAAAGTGTGATTTTGTATTATGACAACGGACAGCATGAGCTGAACCGTATTTTGAACACCGTTCTTGCAACGGAACTTTCGCAGTATGATGTGCGGAAGGTTCTTCCGAAAGATTATAAACTGTTTCAGGCAGCCGACTTGATCTGCACGCTGCAGTTGCTTTCACTCAAATGCGATCGTCACGAACTTTCCCGTTCGGAACAGTTGATTTTTCACAATGAACGGGAGTTGAAAAAGCAGTTCTTGAAACCCATTAGAAAAAAGAAATTTATGTAATAATAAATACCCCAGACCATTTTATTGACATCAATAAGATGGTTTTAACCCCTCGAATTCGAGGGGTTTGGAATTGCCTGAAAACTTTTTGTGGTCACAAACTGTGACCTCAAAAACCTGCGGGCGAGCCGCCCGCGCTACGACAAAACCGCCTGTATTTATTTAGAAATCGAAAGTAAAATAATATTATTGCTTATCTTTATTTTCCTTGCATTGCAATCTGAAAAATTCCTTCTGCTGTTCTATTTCTCGGCGCAGTTCCTCTTTTGTCGGCATATAAGTCAGATACTTTGCTGCAAAAAGCTGGTCGTTGCTGCTTAAAACGGAATAATGAGCTACATCTTCATCGGTATCGGCGCAAAGCAAGAGACCTATTGTCGGGTTGTGACCTTCAGGCCGAACAAGTTCATCGTATATTTTAATTTGAATCTGTTCATATAAGTCGGCTGTATAAGTAAGTTCCGTTGTTGCCGGAATAGCTCCAGATTTTCTACTCACTGCGTAGAAAATGTTAGGAAAGTAGTTATAGAATGCTGTAAAATGGTAAAGGTTTGCCTTACTGAAACCGCTTCCGAAACGCTTAACCAAATCTTTTGCCAACATTTTTATAACCTCTTCACCGTATTCAGCACGTTTACCCTTCAAGATTTCATGCTGAATCCTCAAGCCTAAAAGCCAGTTACGTTTGATAAGGGTTTCATTGATAGCCCGATATGCAACGGTCTGAGCCTGCTCAATAATCGTGCATGCATCTTTGAACAACTCAACCTGGGATGAGGTGGCTCCGAGTTGGGTGTCTCGAAATTTTTCTTTTAATTTTCCCGATTCAACAACTTTCATATTTCAAACTCCAAAGAAAAATTGTAGATAAATAAAATAGAAATTTTGATAGAAAAATCAAGTTTTATTTAATAATTTTTTGGAAAAATTGCAAAAATAATATTGAGATAAAAACAACCTGCGGGCGAGCCGCCATGGTATGACGTCTCTGCGGGAAAAACCGCCTGTATTTATGGGTGAAGGGGGTAATTTGCAGTTTTATTGATAAATACAAAAAAAAGAGTGATAAAGCGCCGCTGCGTGTTATCGCAGGATTTTGATCGTTAGGAGGCGATTATGGATAAAAGTGACAAACTCGTTATCGCGGGGCACGAATTTTCGTCCCGTTTCATTCTCGGTTCGGGAAAGTATTCGATGAAACTTATCGAAGCGGCTGTGAAGTATGCCGGTGCGGAGATCATTACTCTGGCAGTGCGCCGCGCCAATTCCAAAGAACACGAAAGCATTTTAGACTATATTCCGAAAGGGGTGACGCTGCTTCCCAACACGTCAGGAGCCAGGAATGCAGAAGAGGCAGTCAGGATCGCGAGACTTGCAAGGGAGCTCGGCTGCGGTGATTTCGTAAAGATCGAGATCATGCGCGACACGAAATACCTCCTTCCTGACAACGCCGAAACGGTGAAGGCGACTGAGATCCTTGCAAAAGAGGGCTTCGTCGTAATGCCTTACATGTATCCTGACCTCAACACGGCGCGCGACCTTGTGAATGCAGGAGCAGCTTCTGTTATGCCGCTTGCGTCTCCGATCGGCTCGAACAAAGGCTTGTCAACGCGCGATTTCATCCAGATCCTGATCGACGAAATAGACCTTCCGATAATCGTAGATGCCGGAATAGGCCGCCCGTCGCAGGCATGCGAGGCAATGGAAATGGGTGCCGCGGCGATAATGTCGAACACCGCTCTGGCCACGGCAGGAGACCTTCCGAAGATGGCCGACGCATTCAGACAGGCGATAGAAGCGGGCAGAAAGGCTTATCTTTCGGGACTCGGCAGAGTCCTTTCGCGCGGCGGCGCACCGTCAGACACACTTATCGGATTCTTGCACGATTAGAAGGTAAAAATGGACAACAACTATTTTGTAGATTCTGTGAAACTTTCAAAAGAGGCTCTTGCGAAAAAGCACGAGCTTGAGACAAATCCGGCGGCGCGTGCCGACATCATGGAGTATCTGCCGGGAATGGAAAAGATAGATTCCGACATCGCTTCAAAGGTGCTTGCCGAAGTTGATTTCTACGATCCCGATTCATACAAGGCGGCTGACGTGCAGCGTGCACTTGACCACACGAACCGCACTATCGAAGATCTGAAGGCTCTTCTTTCTCCGGCAGCCGACGCTTTTTTGGAAAAAATGGCGGTGCTTTCGCGCCTTGAGACGCAGAACCACTTCGGAAACACGGTCTATCTCTTTACGCCGCTCTATATCGCGAATTACTGCGAAAATTACTGCGTTTACTGCGGTTTTAACTGCTACAACGATATCCGCCGCATGAAACTCGACATGGAGCAGATTGAGCACGAAATGAAGATAATTTCCGAAAGCGGAATGGAGGAAGTGCTCATTCTGACAGGCGAAAGCCGCTCTCAAAGCAGTGTAGAATACATCGGCGAAGCTTGCAAACTGGCGAGAAAATACTTCAGAATGGTGGGAGTTGAGGTTTATCCGCTCAATGTCGATGAATACAAATATCTCCACGAGTGCGGAGTCGATTATGTCACGGTTTTCCAGGAAACTTACGACAAAGTCCGCTTCGAAAAACTCCATCTCAGAGGTCATAAAAGGGTATGGCCTTACCGCTTCGATTCACAGGAACGCGCACTTATTGGCGGAATGAGAGGAGTCGCTTTCGCCGCGCTGCTCGGGCTTTCCGATTTCAGAAAAGACGCTCTTGCAACGGCACTTCACGCATACTTCATCCAGAGAAAGTATCCGCAGGCCGAGATTTCGCTTTCATGCCCGCGGCTGAGACCGATAATCAACAACGAAAAGATAAATCCTCTCGATGTCCACGAGCGTCAGCTCTGCCAGATCTTGTGTGCATACCGCCTTTTCCTGCCGTTTGCCGGGATCACGGTTTCGTCGCGTGAAAGCAAGACTTTCAGAAACGGCATCGTGAAGATCGCTGCAACCAAGATTTCGGCCGGAGTTTCGACCGGGATCGGCGACCACGAAAGCAAATACACCGGAAAAAGCGCTGATTCCGCAGAAGGCGACGAACAGTTCGAGATCAACGACAGCCGCAGCCTCGAAAAAATGTACGAAGACATGTCGGAAGAAGGAATGCAGCCGGTTCTCAACGATTATATCTATCTGTAAAACGTTGAAATAATCTTTTTTGTGGTCGCAGAATCGACCTCAAAATTCCGGAAAAATTTATTGCCACTAAATAAAAAAAAGGCGGCCCGAAAGCCGCCTGAAATATTAAGACTAAGGAGGTTAGACTACATCATGCCGCCCATTCCGCCCATTCCGCCCATGTCAGGCATTGCGTGGTCGCAGGAGTCTTTCTTCGGAGCGTCAACGATGACAGCTTCGGTCGTAAGAAGTGTGGAAGCGATACTTGCAGCGTTCGTAAGTGCGCTCTTTGTGACTTTTGTAGGATCGATGATGCCGTTTGCGATCATATCCTTGTATTCGTCTTTTGCAGCGTCGTAGCCGTAGTTCTCGTTTTTGTTGTTGAGAATCTTGTTGATGACGATGCTTCCGTCGATTCCTGCGTTAGCCGAGATCTGGCGGATCGGAGCTTCAAGTGCGCTTTCGATGATTTTGACGCCTGCTTTCTCTTCATCGTTTTCGCATTTGATCTCTTTGAGAACTGATTTGCAGCGAAGGAGAACTGTTCCGCCGCCTGCTACGATACCTTCTTCAACTGCAGCTCTGGTTGCGTGAAGAGCGTCGTCGACTCTGTCCTTCTTTTCCTTCATTTCGACTTCTGTTGCAGCGCCGACATTGATTACCGCTACGCCGCCTGCGAGTTTTGCAAGTCTTTCCTGAAGTTTTTCTTTGTCGTAGTCGGAAGTGGTCTCTTCGATCTGAGCGCGGATCTGTTTTGTTCTTGCAGCGATCGCGTCTTTTGAGCCTGCGCCGTCGACGATCGTGGTGTTGTCTTTATCGATTGTGACTCTTTTTGCGGTTCCGAGCATCTGAACAGTCGTGTTCTCGAGCTTGTTGCCAATTTCTTCGCTGATAAACTGGCCGCCGGTGAGGATCGCGATATCTTCAAGCATAGCTTTTCTTCTGTCGCCGAATCCGGGAGCTTTTACAGCTGCGATGTTGAGAACGCCTCTGAGTTTGTTGACAACGAGTGTAGCCAGAGCTTCGCCTTCAACGTCTTCTGCGATTATGAGGAGAGGACGACCCTGCTGAGCGACGCCTTCAAGAAGAGGAATAAGGTCTTTGAGGTTCGATATCTTCTTGTCGTAGATGAGGATGAACGGATTGTCCATGACAACCTGCATCTTTTCTGCGTTCGTTACGAAGTAGGGGCTGAGGTAGCCGCGGTCGAACTGCATACCTTCAACTGTGTCGAGGTAAGTGTCCATTCCTTTTGCTTCTTCAACGGTGATAACGCCTTCTTTGCCGACTTTTTCCATAGCTTCTGCAAGGATGTTTCCGATTTCTTTATCGTTGTTTGCCGAAACTGTTCCGACACTTGCGATCTCTTCTTTCGTCGAGATCTTCTTCGTGATCTTGTCGAGTCTTTCAACGACTTTCGCGACAGCTTTGTCGATACCGCGTTTAAGCATGATCGGGCTGTAGCCTGCGGTTACATATTTGAAACCGTCTTTTACGATAGCCTGTGCGAGAACTGCTGCGGTAGTGGTTCCGTCACCAGCGACATCATTCGTTTTCGATGCGACTTCCTTAAGAAGCTGTGCGCCGATGTTTTCGATCTTGTCTTCAAGTTCGATCTCTTTCGCGACTGTAACGCCGTCTTTCGTGATTTTCGGTGCGCCGAAAGATTTTTCTATCGCAACGTTTCTTCCTTTAGGTCCAAGCGTTGTTTTTACGGTGTCGGCAAGTTTGTTTACGCCGGCAAGGATTTTCGCTTTCGCTTCGTGGTCAAAAACAATGTGTTTTGCACTCATCTCAATTTCTCCAATTAAATATTGTTAATAAAATCAATCTCTTATTCAACAACTGCAAGGATGTCGTCTTCTCTGAGGATAAGGTGTTCCTCGCCGCCGACCTTTACTTCTGTGCCGCTGTATTTGCCGAAAAGGACTTTGTCGCCGACTTTTACCTGCATCGGCTGTCTTGTGCCGTTTTCAAGCATCTTGCCGGTTCCGACTGCGATAACTTCAGCTTCGACCGGTTTTTCCTTCGCGGTATCGGGGATGATGATTCCGCCGAGTGTTTTTGTTTCGCTTTCTACTCTCTTAACGATGACTCTGTCGTTCAAAGGTTTAAGTTTCATTGTTTCCTCCTTATAAAAAGTTAAATAAACTTCGCAACATACGGGAACTGCTTCCCGAAAACGCCGTTATTTATATGCACAAAAACATATAGTCAAGGGTGAAAAATAAAATTTTTTTTAGGTCATCGAGCCAGTTAAAATGGGCGGGCGCTGACCTCACCCTTTTATCCACTCTCCATTTTTGGCGAGGGACTTTTGTCGGCTTGCAGTCGGCTCGACTGCAGTTTCATTGGTTTCAGAATCCGAAATATTTCAGTTTTGTTGAAAAAACTTTACTTTTCACGCTTTTGCATATTGAAAAAACTTTACTTTTTGTAAAAATTGATGTTGAAATAACGGTGTTTTTTGAAGGAGGCCATGATGTTCAGACGTAAAGTTTATGACAAACTGATTAAGTGGAAACAGGAATACGCTGGCAGATATGCCTGCCTTTTGGAAGGTGCACGCCGTGTAGGCAAATCAACGATTGCGGAAAATTTTGCCAAAAACGAGTATGATTCCTATATCAGAATCGATTTCGCCGACATTACGGAGGAAATGCTCGATGTTTTTCGTGACATCGCGAAACCCGATATATTTTTTCTCCGTTTGCAGGCAGAAACCGGCATTACTCTCAAAAAAAGAAAATCCGTAATTATTTTTGATGAAATTCAACTGAATCCGAAAGTTCGTCAGGCAATCAAGTATCTTGTAAAAGACGGCCGTTACGACTATATTGAAACAGGCTCTCTCATTTCAATCAGAAAAAATGTGAAGGACATCGTAATTCCGTCGGAAGAACACAGAATCAAGGTCTATCCGATGGATTTTGAGGAATTTTCATGGGCCTTAGGCAAAGATCCTGATCCGCTTCGGCAGCTTTTCAAAGCTGAAATACAGGCCGGAAACGCTCTCAATAGAAGCCTGATGCGTGATTTCAGAATATACATGGCGGTCGGAGGAATGCCGCAGGCAGTTGAGGCCTACATCAAAAGCAACAACTTCAATCATGTTGACAGCGTGAAAAAAGAGATCATCGACCTTTATCTTGATGATTTGATGAAACTCGATCCGACAGGAAGACTTTCCGCAATATACGACTCCGTTCCGAGCCAGCTCGCGCTGAAAAAAAAGCGTTTTATCGTCTCTTCGGCTACAGGAAAACAGAAAACCGGCAGGGATGACGAGCGTATTTTTGAACTCATCGATTCTAAAATGGTTATTCCTTGCTGGCATATCGCAAATCCGGGAACAACGCTTGCGCTGACAAAGGAAATTGACAAGTTCAAACTCTATCTTTCCGATACCGGGCTTTTTGTCACGATGATGATTGAGAAAGAACCGGAAAAAGCGGCAGATATTTACAAAAAGTTTTTAGGCGACAAACTTCCGGCAGATTTAGGCTATCTCTACGAAAACGCGGCGGCGCAGATATTCGCCTCGCACGGCAAGGAACTCTACTATCACACATGGCGGAAAGAAAACAGCACACACAGTTACGAAATCGATTTTCTTCTTTCCAGCGGAAGCAAAATCGTCCCGGTGGAAGTGAAATCCTCCGAAACAAGAAACCACGAATCAATCGACAGATTTTCCGAAAAATACAAACAGTATGTCGGCAGACGATATCTTTTTTCCCAGAAAGATGTCGCTAGCGACGGCCAGTTGCAGCTGAAACCGATCTATATGCTGCCGTTTGCGGCGGAAGAGATATAATAGTGTTTTCCGGTCATTGAGCGGAGCCGGAATGAACGAAGCCGGACAGATTTCTGTCGCGGCAAAAACTTGCTAATACTACCAAACTTCCTAAAATAATACGTTTTTTTTGAATGAATCGTTTCTTTGAGGTTGAAATGAGAAAAATCATTGTTTTCTTTTTGGTTCTGGCTGTTTTCGGCACAAATTTCACTCTTTTTGCCGATGATGATGACAAGCAGAAACTTGCCGTTATGGAATTCGAGGATCAGAGCGGCAAACTTTCAAAAAAAATGCTTTCGAGTGCGACTGAATACATCCGCGGCGCATTTGTCAGCACAAACAAGTATGTCGTTATAGCGAAAGAGCGGCAGGAAAAGGAGATGATCAAGGAGATGAAAAAGGAATCCTACAAAAGCTGCAACGACAAAAACTGCCAGATTCCGCTGGGACAGGCACTTTCGGCAGACACGATTCTTAGGACGACAATCACGTTTTTCGGAGGAACCTACACGATTACATCGGAACTCATCGACCTTGAAAAAGAGGCGACTATTATCGGTGCAACGCAGAAATTCAACGGATCTGAGCAGAAGCTCATGGATGCACTTGACAAGATTGTTCTCCAGATTACCGGCAAGGAAAAACCAAAAAATATGTCAGAAAATTCAAAGGATTCGAAAGCATGTGAATATGCAAGAAGCGACAAATCACTTGAAACTTGGAATGAATATCTTGAATCTTTTCCAAACGGCGAATGCTCTTTTGAAGCAAAACAGCAGATTAAGAAATTGACAAAAGAAAATGGAAAAAAAGAACAAAAAACGGAATCGAAAGAAAAAGTTCAAAAAATTGCGAATCTTATTTGGTCTCAACGTTATCCTAAAGAAATGAACTGGTATGAGGCACAACAATACTGCGAAAATCTTTCTGAAGGCGGTTTTAGTGACTGGAGACTGCCGAATATTGATGAATTGAGGTCGCTTATAAAAGATAGGAAAACTGTTACAGGTGGAGTTTGCAAAGTAAGCGATAAAACTGCTTGTTTGACAGAAAATTGTTGGAGTTTTGAAACATGTGGCGAATCATGTGATCGTAATTGGAACTGCACTGGTTATACGGACGGCAGATACAGCAAATTGGTCGACGGTAATGTTTGGCTTTGGTCGTCTTCTAGCCGCTCTGATTACCAAGGTCATGCATGGGGCGTGTATTTCTATAATGGACTTATAAATGTTCATAATAAATCGGACTATAGCTCTGTTCGTTGTGTGAGGTAGTGCTTCGACTCCTTCGACAAGCTCAGGAACCGTCTCAGCAACCGTTTCCGGTCATTGAGCGCAGTCGAAATGAGCGGCAGGTTTTGTTATTCGATTTTCTTATTTTCGTGTTCTTTTTCGATCTGTTTCACGCTTTTTTCAGGTGTCGGCAGATCTTCCGGCATCGTGCCTCCGAGTTCTGAGATTGTCTGGCGGACTTTTTTGCCGACTTCAAAGTGGGTTTTGTTTGCTCGATAGATAGCAGGCATAACGCGAAAGCATGAAATCTTCGATAGTGCGAGTTCCGCCTTTTGGCATTTCCGATGATTTGCCAACCTCGGCAAAATGTTCATTGACATCGTGTCCACTGTTTTGGCAAGCTGTTTTTGCTCGTTCAATTGCATCGGCAAAACGCCGCCACTGGGCATACTCCAGCAACGGCTGCAACTCCCTTGCATACCAGAATTCCTGCCCGAATTCGTTGATGTGTTTAATGTTTTCAAACAAATTTTCGTCGTACTTCACAAGATCCATTTTTTCCCTCCATCTTATGGTTTTGCAAATTTTAATTTTTGTATTCTTGATGAATAATAAAATAAAATTACGAATAAATATATTGCAGTTTTTACAAATATCAATAAAAATTTTTTTTCAAATACAAAAATATAGAATGTGTTTCATGCATTTATTAATCTTTAAATTTTAACAAGCATTCCCTATAAGCAGACAAAAAAGTGAGATGCTGCAACCGGAAACCTTCTTACGGTCATTGAGCAGAGTCGAAATGATCGGAAATCTATTTCGCTACGGATTTGACTAAATTCTGAGTATCGGTAGAATTTCGGGTTTTTTGTTAGGAGGTAATTTATTATGGTAAAAATAGGTGTTGTATCGGCTGGAAGCTGGGGCACGGCGCTGGCCGGAATGCTTGCTGAAAAACAGTATGAAACCGTTATCTGGGCGCGTGAGCCTGAAATCGTCGAATCAATAAATTCGGAACACGAAAATAAACTTTTTCTTCCGGGAATAAAACTTCATGAATCTTTGAAGGCTGTTGCCGACATAAAAGATGCAGTTATCGGCAAGGATCTTGTCGTCATTGCGACTCCGGCGCAGCACATCAGGAAGTCGATCGAGCAGATTTCTTCAATGATTTCAGAGAAAACTTTTATAGTTCTGGCTTCGAAGGGAATCGAAAATTCGACGCTTAAAATGATGTATCAGATCGCCGAGGAGATCCTTCCGCCGGCTCTCTACAAAAATATTTTTGTTATCTCAGGGCCGACTTTCGCCCGCGAACTTGCGATGAAAATGCCGACATGCGCAGTCGTTGCAGGCAAAAACTCCGAGGATATCGGCAAAATCCAGAATTTTTTCAATTCGCCGTATATGAGAATTTACACTTCGAGAGATGTCGTCGGAGTCGAACTCGGAGGTTCTCTGAAAAACGTTTTTGCCGTCGCGATCGGTGTTCTCGAAGGGCTTAAAATGGGGAAAAATACGCAGGCTGCTGTCATCACGCGCTCTATTGCCGAAATGACGCGGCTCGTAATTGCGATGGGCGGAAACCCGAGGACCATTGCGGGACTCAGCGGAGTAGGCGACCTTGTTCTTACCTGCACGGGAGACCTCAGCCGGAACAGACAGGTAGGTATCAGGCTCGGTCAGGGCGAGAAAATAAAGGACATTCTCGATTCGATGATCATGGTTGCCGAAGGTGTTCCGACGACCGCTTCAGCACACGATCTCGCGGCAAAAATGAATGTCGAAATGCCGATTACGGAAACGCTTTATGACGTGCTTTACAACGGTGCCGATATTAAGGAATCTATTACAAAACTGATGTCGAGAAGCCTTAAAGACGAGCTTCTTTCATACGGGGGAGAAAATGATTAGGATACTTCTCAGCGGCGCTGCCGGCAGAATGGGAAAGGCTATAACCGAAACGGCAGAAAACTATCCCGACATAAAAATCACTCATAAAGTCGATGTCGTGCAAGGTTTTGAAAATATTGATGAAATTAAAGGTGATGATGTTGATGTCACAGTCGATTTAAGTTCCCGCGAAGGCTTCAAAAAGGCTCTTGACTGGGCTCAAAATCACGAAAAACCGCTTGTGGTCGGAACGACAGGGCTCACTGACGATGACCACGCCGCAATAGACAAGGCGGCAAAGGAAATCCCAGTGCTTCAGGCATCGAACCTGAGCAAAGGCGTCAACATAATGTTCGAAATCCTCCGTACAGCGGCGGCTCTTACTCATGACGCAGACATTGAAATTGTCGAGATGCATCACAACAAAAAGAAGGATGCTCCGAGCGGAACCGCTCTCGAAATGGGCAGAATAATATCAGAAATCCAGGCAGAACGCGCTTTGGAAAGGCGTGACGGAAGAAGCGGAATGGTCGGAGCAAGAACTGCCAACGAAATCGGTTACCACGCTCTCCGCTGCGGAGACGTTGTCGGCGAACATACCGCGGTTTTCGGTTTTGCAGGCGAAAGAATAGAGATTTCGCACAAATCAGGAAGCCGCTCGGTTCTTGCTGAAGGTGCTTTGAGTGCGGCTCGTTTCCTTTGCGGAAAAAAGCCTGGAAGATATTCGATGCGTGATGTTATAAAGACGGAGAAATAAAAATTGGAAAACAATATCCGGATAGAATACAAAAAATTCTCAAGTTTTCTTAAAGACTGCATTAAAAGTTTCAGCCGCGGCTATCTTTTTCTGATTTCCGATGAAGAACACCAGCTAGGCGAAACCTTCTCTTTTTCAATCAAAGTCGAAGGTGTCGGAGAAACGCTTTCTGCCGCCGGAAAAGTGATTTTTTCAGGTACAAACGATGCCGGTGAAAAGGGGATGGGGCTTGAGTTTTCGTTTGATGAAGAAAGCAGAAAATTCATCGCAGGAAATTTGAAGGAGTCTGTCATCTCCAAATACGGCGATGTCTGGGGAAGGAAACTTTCAGAATTATTTTAACTATGGGTAGAAATGATGAAAGGAACTTACTGCGTTCTTGACGATGAAAAGGATTTTCTGACTGTCGCTGCCGGTGAACTGAAAAAATTCCTGCCGGATATGAACGGTATTTTTACAACTGATTCCGATGAAGCGATTGATCTGGCCGGAAATGACAAACCGGTCATTTTCATAATAGACATTGTTCTCGGCGGAAAAACCGGAATGGAAATCTATCAAAGAATTTCGGCAGTTTCCAAAAAAGTGAGAGTTATTTTCATTACCGGCGACGAAAATTTTGTCAATGACGAAAATATCAGAAACCAGATCCTGCTCGAAGGTTCCATAGACCTTATGGAAAAACCGATAAAATGGCACGAACTTGCGATAAAAGTGAAGAACAACATGCAGCTTCTCCTTTATCAGTGCGATCTTGAAAACATTGTCGCCGAGCGCACACAGCAGCTTATTCACGCAGACAGGCTTGCTACGGTCGGAACGATGATAAGTTCGATTGTTCACGAAATAAACTCACCTCTCACGTTTATCAAGGCCAATCAGGAAATGTGCAGATATGCATATGAAAACGTCAAGAAAGCAGCTTCGCACGAGGAGGTCGTTTCAATATTCGAGCGTCTGATTGTGCCGAGTGTCGACGAGTCTCTGAAGGGAATTGAGCGGATTGAGGATCTGCTTAACTCGTTCAGGCGTTTCTACAAGCGCGACGATACGGTAAGCGAGGTCAATTTTGCCGATCTTTTTGCAGAAGTTAAAAACCTTACTGCTTACAACATGAGGCGCGGAAACATAAATTTTACAACCGAAATCGCCAAAGGCGCACCGAAAAAGATAGTCTGCAAAAAACAGGAACTGATTCAGGTTATTACGAATATTGTCAACAATGCCGTCGATGCTTTCGAGGAAAGTGCCGGAATCGTGAAAAAGGAGCTGAAAATAGTTGTTTCCGGCACAGATTCCATGGCGAACATAGTTGTTTCCAACAATGGTCCCGAGATTCCGAAATATGTTATGGAACGGATATTCGAACCGTTTTTCACCACGAAAAAAGCTGAGAAGGGAACCGGACTAGGACTTTCGATTTCAAAGCAGATACTCAAATTCATGGGCGGCACGATGTATGTCGAGAACAAAAGCGCAAAACATCCGACAGTCGATTTTATCATAACGATTCCAATAACTTATAATGCGTAGAGAGGCAGTATGAACATTGAAGCAATCATCCTTGCAGCAGGCAAGGGAACAAGAATGAAATCCGATCTTCCAAAGGTTATGCACAATGTGGCTGGAAAGCCGATGATCGCATGGATTATCGAAGCGCTGAAACCGGTCTGCAATGTGCTTAATGTCGTAACAGGCCACGGAAGAAACATCGTTGAAGACTACATTTCCCAAAACTTTCCTGAAGTGAAATTTTCGTTTCAGGCAGTTCAGAACGGTACCGGCGGCGCAGTCAGAGCGGCTATACCGAATGTTTCGGGAAATATTGACGCAGTTCTTATCTGCAACGGCGATATTCCGCTTGTAAAAACAGAAACTTTTGAGAGAGCAGTCAAATTTTTTGAAGAAAGCGGTTCTGATTTGCTTTTAGTAAGCACGATTCTTGATGATGCAGGTCAGTACGGAAGGATAGAGCGTAAAGAAAACGGTGATGTTGCAGGAATAGTCGAATTTTTTGACGCCGATGAAATGCAGCTGAAATTGAAAGAGATAAATGTCGGAATTTATTTAGTAAAAAAGCCATTTCTTATTGAAGCTATCTATAAACTCAAAGACAACAACGCGAAACGTGAATACTACCTTACCGACATTGTAAAAATTGCGGTGAACATGCACAAGAAAGTTACTGCTTATGTAGAAAAAGATTATACTTCTCTTGCAGGCATAAACAACAAGGAAGAGCTTGCTTCAGCAGAAAAAGTTCTTGCCGGTCGCATATAAAACCATGTATCTTTCTGACACAATTCAAGTCGTTGAATTTCTTGATAAATTCGCAAGTAATTCTCTTGTTACAGCTGTTTATAAATCGCGCGGCGGAACATTGATCAAACTTTACGGATCGCCTGAAATTTCAGGTTTTTTCTTCCATTTGAAGGATAAAATCATAATTCCGGTAAAAAATCTTTCCGCTTTCCCGAAAGAGCTGCTTTCGAGACTTGAAGAAGGGCTCAGAAGCAATTTTTTCGGCAAAATAACAGCCTTTTCCGTGAT
>CAJOFY010000017.1:0-68750 GCA_905233945.1 uncultured bacterium
TTGTTGAGGTGCGCCACCCCCTCACGAAACTGCGCTGCTGCTGCCTTGTCGCCGGCCATCATCTCGATTATGCCGCGTTTCTGCGCCAGATCGTTGGTGATTTTTTCGACATGAACCAAAGTTTTGTTGAGGTGACTCTCCTCGTCGGTGAGTTTTTTGAGGTTTGTCGCGATCTCGTCGATTTTTTCAACCATCGGCTGAAGTTTTTTAATGACTTCGTTGATGTCATCCACCATCTGCGTTTCAAAAATATAGTTACGGTCAGCCGCAGGCTCGCTGATATTGGGAGTAGTCACGATAAAGCGCGAAGAACCGATCAAAGGCCTTTCAAGCGTAAAAACCGAACTTTTGTTGATTCTGTCCGCGTGTTCTTCCGGAACCTTGACGACAACAAGAACCGTTCCTTTATCGTTAAGCTCGAATCTGTCGACTTTTCCTATTTCAAAACCGGAAAAAAGAAGCGGCATTCCCTCGGTGATACCCTCGCCGGTAGCGGACGAAAGTGTAAAATAGAGATGGTTTGTGAAGACATTTTTCCTGATAAGGATGAACACAACGGCTGCAACTATCATAAACACCGAAAGCAGCAGGAACAAACCGACTTTAAAATTCGCGGAACTTTTCAAAACCCACCTGAAACACCAAAATAAAAAACCGAAATATTATAAAGATCAAACAAATTAAGTAAAGGAATCAGTCAAAAATTGTAAGCGAAAAGTTAATCGTTTCCTTCTTCATCCTCTTCATCATCGGGATAGATGCAGGCAGCCTCTTCCCCGAGAAATTCGTCGTAGCCGCATACGGCGCCGTCTATTTCGCAGAATTCTACGGCTTTGTAACCGTACCATTCCGAACACCAGTGCAGAGCACCGTTTTCATCGCATGTCGGGACGTATGTTTCAGGGTCACATTCTTCCATTTCACAGGTTTTGCCGTCTTCGGAGCAGGCCGAGTTGCACGGTCTGTCTTCGCCGTAAAACAGAAGTTTTCCTTTGCTTGTCTGCTTGCATGTAGATTCATAATACCAGAAATAAAATCCGTCATCTTCAGCGGTGCATTCCGAGTCTTTGCCTAAGGTTTCGCAACGTGAAAAACATGTAGCCCAGTTGTGTTCCCAGCCTTCGTCGTTTCTGCGGTAGGTAAGGCAGACGGGAGTATCTTCATCGCATTCATATTTTTCCACGAAAGCGTTGTAGCCTACCGTTTCTCCCTCATTATCATATATCTCTTCTTCCCTGCAGTAAACAAGGGTGTTGCCGTCGCAGAATTCAACAAAAGTGTCAAAATCGCACGCTGCACCCTCGGTGTTGTCCTGATTGGCAGGAACTTCAAAAAGATTCTCATCGGCTACAAGTTCAGGATCAATATCATCTGTTTCTGAATTACTTGAATCGGCGTCATCGTCGTTTGCAGAATCTCCGGTATCGATATCATTTCCGGTGTCGTTGCCTGTATCGTTTCCGGTATCGGTGTCCTCATCGTTTACCGTATCGCCTGCATCAGCATCGGTCCGGCTGCCCTCTTCGTCTGAGACTTCAGTTTTGCCGTTGCTTGAGTTTTCGCATGCAACAAAGAAAATCATTGATAAAACCATAAGTGAAAGCACAAAAAACTTTTTCATATCAACCTCCAGTAATTGTTTTCAGTTATTCAACCTACTTTGACATGCAGCTGAATCTGTCCTCATCTTCAATATATCCGCAAACCCAGTCTGCATCATCAAACTGTTCACAGAAAGAGGCTGTTTCCACTCCGGACCAGTCAGAACACTCGTGCAGAACGCCGTTTTCATCGCAGTAAGCTTTGTCTTCCGCGGGATTGCATTCTTTTATTTCGCAGGTTTTGCCGTCTTCCGAACATGCCGAGTTGCAGGATTTTGCTTCTTCGACAAATTTAAGTTTTCCCTTGCTTGTTTTGATGCAGGTGTATCTTTCATACTCAAAGGTAAAACCAGAGTCATTGGATGCGCAGTTTTCTCCGGGACCTTCATTTTCGTTATCACAGGACGCGTAACAGTCCGCCGTGTTCCAGCGTTCTTCTTCGCCGTATGCATAAGTGAAGCATACAGGAGTTTTACCCTCGCACTGCCATTTTATGACGATCCATTTTCCTTCCTCCTGAGAACCGCAGAAAACAAGAGAATTACCGTCGCAGAACTGAACGAAAGTTTCCGGGTTACATACTGCGTTTTCGGTGTTGTCCTGATCAGCCGGGACTTCAACAAGGTTTTCATCAACTGTGTGATCCTCAGCCTGGCCGCTGCCTGATTCTCCTGAATTGTCTGAACTGCCGGATTCTCCTGAATTGTCTGAATCTCCGTGATTGCCTGGATCACCTGAATTATCTGGATCACCTGAATCACCGGAATTGCCTGATTCTCCTGAATCGCCGGATTCTCCTGAATCGCCGGAATCTGAACCGCCATTCTGTTCTGTGTCGGATTTTCCGTTTTCCTTATCTTCTTTTTTGGAACTGCCGCCGCATGAAACAAAGAAAATCATTGATAAAACCAAGAGTGAAAGCACAAAAAACTTTTTCATATCGACCTCCGCATGTTGAACAAAAACGCCGGATTATAGTTAGTGCGGAATAATTTGCAATTCCGGCAGAAATCTTTAAAATCTCGCGTTTTTTCTGGTTTATTACCTTTTATTTTATGGTGCTTGATTATGAAAATAAGTGAAATTGTTACTCTTCTCAATGCAAAAATCGTATGCGGCGAAGAATTTACCGACCGCGAGATCGAAAGGGCGTTTGCATCTGATCTGATGAGCGACGTTCTTACAACTCCTTTTGACAACGGCGTTCTTATCACAGGGCTCGCAAACCCGCAGTCTGTAAGAACTGCCGATATGATGGATGTTTCGACCATAATCCTTGCGAGAAAGAAAAAAGCGACCGAGGAGATGATCGAGCTTGCAAGGGAAAACGACGCCGTAATTATTGAGTGTCCGCTTTCAGTATATCACATTTCGGGCATTCTTTACGAGCACGGTCTTAGTCCGGTTTATTGATTTTTTTCAGGGTGAGCCATGAAGTTCGAGTATCACGTTGAAGGCGGAGATTTCCTGAACGCGGGCAACGCTTCGGGGAACATCAAGAAAGTTCTTAAAAAACTTAATGTCGATCCAGGTGTGCTGAAACGTGTCGTCGTCGCGCTTTACGAAGCCGAGGTCAATATCGTGGCACACGCTTACCGCGGAAACATTACCGCAGATATTTCGCCGCAGAAAATAGAGATAGTTCTTGACGACGAAGGTCCCGGAATCCCCGATATCGGCCTTGCGATGCAGCAGGGTTATTCGACCGCTTCCACAAAAGTGCGCGAAATGGGTTTCGGAGCCGGAATGGGTCTGCCGAACATCAAGGCGAACACCGATGATTTGAAGATAGAAAGTGTTGTAGGCAAGGGGACAAAGATAACGCTCTCGTTTAACCTTGCATAAACGGAGGTCTCATGACGACGCGCAATAAAAAACCTTTTTTTCACCACGCGCTCAGAATCAACAAAAACAAGTGCATAGGCTGCACGCACTGCATGAGAACATGCCCGACGGACGCGATAAGGATCCGAAACGGCAAGGCTTCTGTCAATCCCGACAAGTGCGTCGACTGCGGAATGTGCATGATTTCGTGCAAACACAACGCGATAATTGTCGAGCAGGACGATTTCCAGAGGATTTTCGACTACAAATGCCGCGTTGCCCTTGTTCCTTCGGTTCTGATGGGGCAGTTTGACGAAAATTCAGGAACAAAATCGATTTTCGAAGGTTTGAAAAGCGTCGGTTTCACCCATGTCTACGAGGTTTCGCGCGCATCGGCACTCATTGAGGAAGCCCAGGACGAGTATGAACAGCGCAGCGATGTCGAATTTCCGCTGATTTCATCGTTCTGTCCCGCCGTAATCAGGCTGATTCAGGTGAGATTCCCTTCGCTTCTCAAGCATATAACCCTGATCAAGCCGCCCCTTGATATCGCAGCGGCGCACTGCAGGAACGAACTCGAAAAGACAGGAATAAATTCTTCAGATATCGGTATTTTTTATGTCTCTCCGTGTGCCGCGAAAATCGTCGCGATAAAACACCCTGTCGGCGAGAAAAAATCGGCTGTCAACGGCGTAATCAACATGGATCTGATTTACAACAAAATCTATTCTTTCGTTTCGAACGATAAAGCCGATTCGGGAAAACTCTGCCGTCCGGCCGACAATACGCACGTCACATGGGAACTTACAGGCGGCGAGTGCATCAGGCGTGACAATCACGCGATGGCGGTTGACGGAATCCACAATGTCATCGAAATTCTGGACAAACTCGAGAACGGCGAGCTTGATGAGAACATAACTTTTCTCGAACTCAGGGCGTGCGACGAAAGCTGTGCCGGAGGAATCCTTGTTCCAGGCAACCGCTTCCTGACAGTGAGAAACCTGATTCAAAGGGAAACTCTTCCTCCGTGCAGAAAAACAGCCGACAAAAACGATGCGGCGTGCCAGAACTGCCGCCTTTTCGGAAAATGCGGAAGCGAGTATCTGCCGGAAGCCTTTAAACTTGAAAAACTTCAGCCGAGATCTATGCTTTCCCTTGACGATGACATGGAAATAGCTCTCGAAAAAATGGAGCATGTCGATACGATCATGCAGATTCTTCCGAATATCGACTGCGGAATGTGCGGCTCTCCGAGCTGCCAATCTCTTGCTGAAGATATCGCACGCGGTGTCGCGGAACTCGACCAGTGCGTTTTCCTCAGGATCACGGCAACAAAAGATGCCGAAGATGTAAAAACTCTTAAAGAATCTGTCCGCAACGTCTGGGGAAGAATCAATAATAACGAATAATTGTCGATTAGGTTCGACGCCGCCAGATTTTGTCGGAATAACGTTATAACGGGATAACGTGATAACGGATTAAATTCGTTATTCCACGGCACGACGGACGCATTTCACCAAATGAGTCTCGCTTTTAAGCGCCTGATTTTCTTCTGTTTCTTCTGAAATCATGAAAACAAAAACTTTCCCGCCGTGAAACGGTGTTTTTGTCCAGAAAGTGCCGGAATCGACAAAATCCTCATATTTCACGCACTTTCCGCAGAGCTCGTTTCCGCAGTTGTTCCATTCGCAGCTGTCGGTGACGGCGCAGAAATCATGATTTTCCTCTTCAATGCAGAAATTTTTGAGTGTTCTAATCTCGGAAATTTCGGGAAGACGCCAGTCGTCGAAGCCGTTTTCGTCAAGGTTATCGCAAAATGCGACAGCTTTTTCAAAAGTCATTTTTTCCGTTGACGACTGTGACCACGAATATGGATACTGATAAGGTTTTCTGCGCAAAAAAAATCCTGCCGCGACAACTGCGGCAATCAGAAGAACCATAAAGATCCTTTTTTTCGCCGAACGCCGGGCAGGATATGAAAAACCGGAATTTCTCAATGTTTATGCGTTCATAGCCTTGAGGAAATCCTTGTTGGACTTTGTCTTGCTCATCTTGTCAAGCATGAATTCCATAGAATCGATGACATTGAGCGGATGAAGGAGCTTTCTCAAGATCCAAACCTTGTTGAGAACATCGGGCTCGAGAAGGAGCTCTTCCTTTCTTGTCGCCGACTTGTTGATGTCGAGACACGGGAAAATTCTCTTTTCCATGAGCTTTCTGTCAAGGTGGACTTCCATGTTACCGGTTCCTTTGAACTCTTCAAAAATGACTTCGTCCATACGGCTACCGGTATCGATAAGTGCAGTCGCGATGATTGTGAGCGAGCCGCCTTCCTCGATGTTTCTTGCAGCACCGAAGAATCTTTTCGGTTTGTGGAGAGCGTTTGCATCTACACCGCCGGAAAGGATTTTGCCTGACGGCGGAACGACTGCGTTGTAAGCACGTGCAAGTCTTGTGATGGAGTCAAGAAGAATAACGACATCCTTGCCGTATTCAACCATTCTCTTAGCCTTTTCAAGAACCATTTCGGCAACCTGAACGTGGCGTGTAGCCGGCTCGTCGAACGTTGAAGCGATGACTTCTGCCTTAACGCTTCTCATCATATCGGTAACTTCCTCGGGACGTTCGTCGATAAGGAGAACGATGAGGAAAATGTCGGGATGGTTTTCTGTGATCGAGTGAGCAATGTCCTGAAGAAGAACGGTTTTACCTGTTCTCGGCGGAGCAACCAAAAGACCGCGCTGTCCCATGCCTATCGGAACAAGAAGGTCCATGATTCTTGTGGACATAACAGTGCTTTTTGTCTCAAGATGGATCTTCTGAGTCGGGTAGAAAGGAGTGAGGTTGTCGAAAAGAGGTGTATGTCTGTTCTTTTCGATGTCTTCCGATTCAAAAACCGACGTGATTTTCTGAAGTGCGAAGTATCTTTCGCCTTCTTTCGGGCTTCTGATTTCGCCGCTGATCGTCTGACCTGTGCGGAGACCGTATCTTTTGATCATTGACGGCGGAACGTAAATGTCGTCGGGACCCGGAAGGTAGTTGTATTTCGGGCTTCTGAGGAAACCGAAACCGTCCGTGAGGATCTGAAGGACGCCGTCCGCTTCAATAATTTCATTGTTTTCTACAAGTTTCTGCAGGATTTCATAAATAAGTTCCTGAAATCTTTTCGATGAAGCCTCTTCGATTCCGAGCTGTTCGGCCATCGCGACAAGTTCGTCTGTTTTCTTGTTCTTTAATTCTTGTAAATTCATAAGTTTCTCCAAAATGTTGATAAAATATCGAAATTAAAGGACTCTTTCAAAGAAATTACCCATTTCTTACTCAAACGAGAATCAATTTTTGATTTTTGTTAAAACACCCAACCATTGGCATTGAGAGTGAACAAAACGAAATTCACGGGCTGGATTGATAGTAAATAAAAGGCGTTTGTCAAGATTTTTTTGATTGTGATTACTAAGCAAGCGATTTTCCTGAAAGATTCGATTACACAATTCAGTCTACATACAGACACGTTTGAGCTCTGCTTCACATTCGTCATCCGAAGGGAGAACAGTTTCGACTTTTCCGCCTTCCGAAGTTAATTCGGTTTCCGACACAACAGATCCGTTACTGCACGTGCAGTTTTTAGTGAACGAATTAGCCAGGACTTCATAGACACACTTTCCTTTTTCAGATTCGCAGGAAAGAATCGCTGCGGAAAGATTCATAGCGAACGCGAGCACTGCGAGTATGACAACTATTTTTCTCATGGCTTCCTCCATCAAAACAAACTGCGGATTTTGTCCGCGCACACCTATTTAGTTACATGTATAGCCGATTTTTCTGACAAAAATATGGAAAAAACTATAAAAAACTCGACAACAGATTGATTTTATTACAAAAAAACTATAGTGGTAAACAAAAACTGGACAGAAAAATTCCCACCAAAAGTATGCAATAATCAAACTGCAATAATTAGATTGACCTGACTTTGTGTCAAAATGTGCCAAAAAATGCCTTGACTTTGTGATGAAACTTAATATAAAATAGCCTGACTTTGTGATTGAAGGCTGAAATGACGAGTTTTTGGCGAAAAATAGAAAACGATATAAAAAAATGGGAAATGTCAAATGCCCGCAAACCGTTGGTGCTGCGTGGAGCGAGACAGACCGGAAAAACTACGCTGATAAAAAAAATCGGTAAGGAGTTCGACACTTTCGTTTATCTCAACCTGGACGAGCCGAATGACCATAAACTGTTTGAAAATACTTTGAATGTCCGTGATCTGGTGCAGTATATTTTCCTCGAAAAAGGAATCCGAAAAACAGGCAGAACCTTGATTTTTATTGACGAGATACAGAATTCCGCAAACGCTGTGAGGATGCTGCGCTATTTTTACGAGGAAATGCCGGAACTTTATGTGATAAGTGCCGGTTCTCTGCTTGAAATAATGATGGATGCCAACAAAATCAGCTTTCCTGTCGGAAGAGTGCAGTATCTCTACCTTTATCCGATGACTTTCGAGGAATTCCTCTGCGCCGCAGGGGAGAGCGACCTGCTCGATTTTTACCGGATGATTCCCGTCCCTGAAATCGCGCATGACAAACTCTTGAAAATGTTCAGACTTTACATGTTTGTCGGAGGAATGCCGGAAGCTGTCGCCGCATACGTGAAAACAAGGGATCTTTCGGAACTTACGCATATTTATTCCGATCTTATGACCGCATTTAAAGACGATGTTGGCAAGTACGCTAAATCCCGGCACGAATCAGATATTATCCGCCATGTCATGGACTCTGTTCCTTCGCAGACACCTGAGCGCATAGCGTTCGCGAATTTCGGTAACAGCGGCTACGGATCGAAAGATGTCGGCAATGCGCTCCGAACTTTGGAGCGGGCGATGCTTATCTATCTCAGATATCCGGTGACAAATTCAGATTTTCCGATAGTTCCAGATATGAAAATGAAACCGCATCTTCAGTTTCTGGACAGCGGCCTTTTATGCTCCTCTGTCGGAATCGAAACGATGTATTTCAACAATACGCCGGTAAGCGAAATCTACTCAGGCAAACTCGCGGAACAGATCGCTGGGCAGGAACTGCTTGCCTCCGAAAAAGCGGCAGAACTTAACAAACCGCTTTTCTGGACAAAAGAAAAAAAACAGTCGAACGCGGAAGTCGATTTTATCAGGATTTACAAAGGCAGGATCTATCCGATCGAGGTGAAATCAGGAAGCACCGGAAGGCTGCGTTCACTTCATTCCTACATTGACAATTCCGACTGCGACTGCGCAATAAGGCTTTACAGCGGAAAATTTTCTGTTGACGAACTCAAAACTCCGATTGTAAACGGCATCGGCGGCAAGGAATTCAGACTTCTTAACCTGCCGCTCTACGGCACTGCGAAGATAAACGAATATATCGAAGAGTTTTTATAATTATAGCGGTAAACAAAAACTGGACAGAAAATCCTCCTCAAAAGTGTTTTTTGCAACCGTACGAGTCTCTATCGATTTTCCTGGAAATTTTTCAGCCGTTTTTCTAATCGACTTTGTAGTAATAGATCCTTGCGGTGACACGCATAGGTTTGACTGATTCGCCGCCGGTGACGGAAATGCGGTAGGAGATCGGCTTGTCGTTGCCTTTTGCCGCCTGATCGACGTATGAGATGAAATATTTGTAGCCTTCGCCGTTTTCTTCCGGGAAAAATATGCTGACCGGAGATTCGACGAGCTGGGAGGGGAAGTATCCCATAACTGTGCCGAATTCGACATTTACTTCGGGCATCGGGTCGTTTTTTGCCGCGTTTTCGTCAAGATATCTGATTTCAAGAAGCATTTTCGCATGCTGTTTCGGGTCAGCGTCGAAATTTCCTTTGAGATCGTGCGTACTCAGTTCGAACGAGGGGTTCTCTTTGTTTATGACAGCCGATTTTTTCATGACTCTGTAACCAGTTTCGTCGGGATCACCGTAATCCCACACCGATTCGAGATCGCCGTTGAAATTGACACCGTTAAGTTTGTACTTAACTGGGATCCCGAGTGTCGGGCTGAAGTAGACTTCGCCGGTAAATTCAGTGTTTCCGAGAAAGTCGCCTAGAGTGCCTTCGCTTATTTTTCCGCTTCCGGTGTAGTGGCGAACTCCCGAATACGAGCCTGACGGAGTATCAATTGAAACATTCTCTTCCTCAAGTTTGAGTGTCCAGTCGAGCGGGACATCGACTTCAAGCGGCATTCCCGGGAGTTTTACCGTGAATTCGCCGCTTCCTTCCGTCGTTTCGCCGAGTTCAGGCAGATCTACTTCGACTGCCTCTTTCGGTTTTATCCCATCCCCGCTTTTTGAAGTGTAGCCGCCGAACACGATCTTTTTTGTCTCTTTCGTGACCGGAAACGGCGAAAAGAGCATTTCCGCCTCGCTGCTGCCGCCGATTTTGACATCGATCACGTCGAAAACCCTTCCTGAAAATTCAGATGTTCCCGATCTTCCTAGAACATGGAGCTTTTTTTCATTAGTGAGCATCCCCGCGTTGATCGCCGCGACACTTGTCACAGTCGGTTCGCCGTAAGGGCTTTTTTCCGCGTTGAAAGAGCTGTCGCTTCCGCCTCCGCAGGCAAACATAAAAAGCGCGAATAATGCAAAAAATGTGAATTTTTTCATATTTCCCTCCTTAAAGAACTATTCCTTTTTCTCTCCCAAACTTGCTTTGTATTGGAAGATTTTGTCGCGCAGTATCGCGGCATATTCGAAATCCCATTCGGCAGCCGCTTTTTTCATTTCGCTTTCGAGTTCGGCGATGAGTTTTATGGTCTTGTTGCGCGGCATTTTGGTGACACCTTCCTTTGATTTGCCGGGGATGTGCGATTCGATGTCGAGGATCGCCTTTTTGGTGACGCTGTGCGGCGTGATGCCGTGCTCGGCGTTGAATTTTTCCTGGATCTGTCTGCGGCGCATGGTCTCATAGACTGCGTTTTTGAGGGAATCGGGCATCGTGTCGGCAAAAAGGAGAGCTCTGCCGTTTTCGTTTCTTGCGGCGCGTCCTATCGTTTGAATGAGTGACGCTTCGCTGCGCAGGAATCCCTCTTTGTCGGCATCTAAAATCGCTACGAGCGAGACTTCGGGAATGTCTAATCCTTCGCGCAGAAGGTTGACTCCGACGAGGACATCGAACATGTTTTTCCGCAGTTCCATGACGATCTTGAGACGCTCGATGCTGTCGATGTCGCTGTGGAGATAGCGCGCTCTGATGCCGCGTTCCTTGAGGAAATCGGTGAGATCCTCCGCCATTTTTTTCGTGAGCGAAGTTACCAGAACTTTGCCCCCTTTTTCCGTTTCTTTCACGATCTCGTCATAAAGAGTGGCGATCTGGTTTTTTGCCGGAAGTATCTGCGGAAGCGGATCAAGTAGCCCGGTAGGCCTGTTTATAAGTTCAATGATTTCAGAAACTTGCTCGATTTCATACTCTTTCGGAGTTGCCGAAACGAACATCACTTTATCGGTTTTTGCGATAAATTCGTCGAAATTGAGCGGCCTGTTGTCAAGCGCGCTCGGAAGGCGGAAACCGTATTTCACGAGGATTTCTTTTCTCGCGCGGTCGCCGCGGAACATTCCCTTTATCTGCGGCAGAGTGACATGTGATTCGTCAACAATGACAAGAAAGTCGTCGCCGAAATAATCCATGAGAGTCGGCGGAGTCTCGCCCTCCTCGCGGTTCGTGATGTAACGCGAATAATTCTCGATCCCGGAACAGTATCCGGCAGTCTCAAGCATCGCAAGATCCTGTGTGACGCGCTCTTTTATCCGCTGCGCCTCGATCAGTTTGCCGCTGTTTTCAAAGTATTTTATGCGTTCTTCAAGCTCTTTCCTGATTTTTTCGACCGAGCGCTTCAAAGTCTCTTTTTCGGCGACATAGTGGCTTGAAGGATAGACGCTGACCGAGTCAAGACTTTTGATTTTCTGCCCGTCGAAAGGACGGATCAGCGAAATTTCCTCGATCTCGTCGCCGAAGTAGGAGATCCTCACCGCAACTTCCTCTTCATAAGGCGGGAAGATATCGACAACATCGCCCCGCACGCGGAATTTGCAACGGGTAAGATCGGCATTCGTCCGCTCGTACTGCGTTTCGACGAGGTCGTCGCACAGTTTTTTCATCGGGTAGGTGTTTCCGACAAAAAGTTTTATCGTGAGATCCTTGTAGTATTCAGGCGAACCGATGCCGTATATCGCACTTACCGAGGCAACGATCACGCATTGCCTGTTTTCAAGCAGGTGAGCTGTGGCATAGTGGCGCATCCGCTCGATGTCGTCGTTTCGCGCCGCGTCCTTTTCGATGTAGGTGTCGGTCGTCGGAATGTAGGCTTCAGGCTGGTAGTAGTCGTAAAACGAAATGAAGTATCCCACCGCGTTTTCCGGAAAAAAGTTCTTGAATTCGCCGTAAAGCTGCCCTGCAAGCGTCTTGTTGTGGGCGATGACGAGTGTCGGAACATTCAAAGCCTTGATAAGATGCGCCATGACGAAAGTTTTGCCAGTTCCCGTCGCACCGAGGATAAGCTCGCGCTTCGAGCCGTTCTTGAAATTGTTGATTACCTTTTTTATCGCCTCTGGCTGGTCTCCGGCCGGCGCAAAGTCTGAATGAAGCTTGAATTCCATGAAAAATCCTCAAAAAACCGAAAGACTATACACTTAAAAAGCGGGATGTCGAAAAATTTCACATCAAAGCCGATAATTCTTTGCACTTTTTTCATAAATCCTTAAAATACTGCGATTTTGAGATGTAATCTCGATTTTTTTTAATATTAGGAGGAGTAAAAAATGGCAGTTCAGAAAGGCGACAAAGTGGCGATCCACTACATCGGACGTTTGGAAAACGGAAAGGAATTCGACAATTCCTATGAAAACGGCGAACCGATAAAGTTCGAAGTCGGCGGCGGCATGGTAATTCCAGGCTTTGAAGACGGCGTTATCGGCATGGAAATCGGCGACAAGAAAACGATAGTCATCCCGCCGGAACAGGCTTACGGCGAAAGAGACGAACGTTATGTCTTCGATGTCCAGAAGTCCGAATTTCCGAAGGATGCGGATGTTCACGAAGGTGCGATTTTCCAGATGCAGAGCGACCACGGCGAGGTAATCCCTGTTGTTGTCGAAAGAATCGAAGGCGACACGGTTTATCTTGATGCGAACCATCCGCTTGCAGGAAAAACTCTCACTTTCGAAATGGAACTTGTTGCGACAGGCGTTGAAATTCCTCATCATCACTGCGGATGCGGCTGTGAGGAGTGCGGAGACGACTGTGACTGTGACGACCATGACTGCGGCGATCACGACTGTGACTGCGGATGCGGACATCATCACTAACTTTAAATATTGATTGGAGGTTTTTTTATGGCTTCTGTTTTAGCTTATCTTCTTGTGACAGCCGGTATTGTCATTGCCGGTATTATTGTGTGGAAATATGTCAAGGATCTGCATGAATCGCCGCGCGACATGTGGATTCTTTTCGGATACATGGTCATCCAGTACATCGCTTATGCCGCAATGAACCCGGTTCTTACTCTCTGGCTTTCGGCTGACTGCGGACTCAATGACCAGTGGGCTGGAAACGTAATTATGATCTGGTCGATTCTCCTTTCCTGCATAGGCATGGTTGCAGGCGCGCTGGTTGATACGATCGGCGTCAGGAAAGTAATGTTTTTGAGCGTTATATTCCTTTTCGTTTCACGTCTGGCGATGACATTTATAACCCATCCGGTGATCGTTTTCATCGTCGGTTTCATCCCGTTCGCACTCGGCTTTGCCCTCGTTTCACCCGTTATTTCGGTTTCGATCAAAAGATACACGACTAAAGAAGGTGCGGCTCTCGGATTCGGTCTTTTCTATGTCATCATGAACGCTGCATATGCTGTCGGTGGCTGGCTTATCGACTTTGTCAGAGACAACTTCGCTGAAAGAGATGCAGCAGGAAAAATTATAAACGAGAATGCCGGAACAACACTTGCCGGAATCCATTTCTCGAGTTACCAGATTCTCTTCCTGATTGCTGTCGGAATGACAATTGTAGGTGCACTTGTAATCATGTTCATCCGTGACGGTATCGAAGTTGTTGAAGAAACCGACGAAAAAACCGGAAAAACCACTTCAAAAATCATCAAAAAACCTGTCGAACAGCACGGAAGCGGCCTTCAGGCTGTCAAAGGCGCTGCGGTTTCAATGGGTAAAAAGATCGGCGGTGCCGTAAAGGAAAACTACTTCTGGATCTTCATCGGCATCCTCACAATCACCCTCTTTGTCCGCTTCGTCTTCTTCCACCTTCACTACACTTTCCCGAAATACGGAATCAGAGTCCTCGGCGAAGGCGCGAAAATCGGTTCGATCTACGGCGTTTTGAACCCGGTTCTCATTATTTACCTCACTCCGCTCGTCGCAGCTTTCACGAGAAAGACAAAATCTTACAAAATGCTTGTCATCGGCTCGCTCGTTTCGGCTGCCAGCTGCTTTATCGCGGTTCTTCCCGGCACGATGTTCTCTTTCCTCAACGATTCCGTCCTGAGCGAGATCATCTTCATCAAATGGCTCGGAATTGCAAAGGATATGAATGGACTTCAGGAATTTTTCGCACAGAATCCGCTTTCGATGCAGTACTGGTCGCTGATTTTCTTCTTCATCATCTTCACTATCGGCGAATCGATCTGGTCCCCGAGACTTATGCAGTTCACGGCGGAAATCGCACCGAAAGGAAAAGAGGGAACCTACATTTCTCTTTCGGTCCTTCCTTTCTTCTTCGCTAAATTCTTCGTTGCTCCGCTTTCGGGCTGGCTTGTAAGCTCCTATGTTCCGCTTGACGAAGCAGGAAAAATAGCTTCGAATTATCCGAACCACCACATGGTATGGGTAATAATCGGCGGAATGGCGCTTATCACTCCGGTCGGACTGCTGGTTTTGAGGCCTTTCTTCAAAAAACACATAAAAGAAGCGTAAATGAATAGAATCGTTCTTGTAATCGACGACGACGAAAACATCCTTATTTCCATGAAATCAATCCTCGGCGATTACGGCTATACCGTGATGACGGCGAAGTCAGCGCCGGAAGGCCTTAAAACCGTAAAAGAACTTGAGCACGAGCTTTCGCTTATAATAACCGACCTTGCTCTTCCAGGCGGTTTTGACGGATTTTTCATCATTGACGCGGTCAAGGATCTGGAGACAAAAATCCCGATAATCATGATAACCGCATACGGAAACGTTGAAAACGCAGTCAAGGCAATGCAGCTCGGTGCCTACACATTTCTTGAAAAGCCGATAGACACGAAAGTTCTGCTCGAGCAGATGAACAAAGCGATAGAAGTCGGCAACCTTATGAAGGAAAACGTCCGCCTGAAGAAAGAAAACCTTGATATTTCGGCGGATAAATACCGCATAATTTTCCAGAGCGAGGCAATGGAAAAACTGCTGAAAAATGCAGAAAAGTATGCAAAAACCGATGAGACAGTCCTTATCACAGGAGAAAGCGGAACAGGCAAAGAACTCGTTGCCCGTTTTGTTCTGCGTGCAAGCAGACGTGTCGGAGCACCGTTTATCGCTTTCAATGCCGCTGCAGTCACTGAATCACTGATGGAATCGGAACTTTTCGGCTACAAAAAAGGGGCTTTTACCGGCGCCGACAAAAACTCGCCGGGGCTAGTCGGAGCAGCTGAAGGCGGCACGCTTTTCATCGATGAAATCGGAGACATGCCGCTCAGCCTGCAGACGAAACTTCTCCGTTTTCTTGAATCACGTGAATATCTTCCGGTCGGCAGTTCGACTCCGGTCCACGCAAATGTCAGGATAATCGCCGCGACGAACAAAAACCTCGAAAAAGAGGCTGAAAAAGGGAATTTCAGGCAGGATCTCTACTACAGACTGAGCACTTTCATCCTCCACATCCCGTCATTGAGGGAGCGCAAAGAGGATATTCCGCTTCTAGTCAAACATTTCGTCGAAAAAGCCTCAGTCGAATTCGGAAAAGAGATAGTTTATCCGGATCACGATACGATAAAAGCCCTGGTCAAACAGGAATGGAAAGGAAATGTCCGCGAGCTCAAAGGCTTTGTCAGCCGATTTGTTCTCACCGGTTCCGGACTTCCTTCCGATAAAGCTGAAACAGGTTCCGACACCTCATCAAGCCGCGGTGCTGCGGTTCTTTCGTTCCGCGTCGGAGACAAGACGCTTGACGAAATCGAAAAAATAATGCTTGACGCGACACTTAAATTCACAAACGGGGACAAACACGAAACGGCAAGACTTTTAGGGCGTTCCGAACGGACTCTCTACCGCAAACTTTCAAAAGACGAAGAATTGTAGTTACGAGGCAAACTTGAGGAAAGTTTCTGTTTTTACTGCCGTTTTCCTTTTTCTGATTTTTTTTGTCTGGGCATTTTCCGAAAGCTGGGACAGAGTCGGAGAACTGCTTTTTCTCCACCTGACATCAATCTCTGTGCTTTTTCTCTTTTTTACTGTTTTTTTTGTCGTCTCAAAAGCCGATACAGCGCTTCTTCGTTTTCTGAAAAAGCTGGAACCCTGCTCCTTCCGGATTTTCCCCTCCATAGCCTTTGTTTCGTCGCTGATTGTCTCGCACTTCATTTTTCATGACCTGCCTCATGTCCCGGACGAAATAAACTACAAGTTTTTAGCCGAGTCTATCCTTGGAGGAAGTATTTCGACACCGCTTCATCCTCATTATGAATTTTTTCATATTTTATACACACAGCAGACAGTTTCAGGCTCTTACTCGATATACCAGATCGGTTACTCGGTTTTTTTAGCCCCTTTTGTTTTCTTCAAAGTGCCGTTTCTCTGCAATCCGCTGCTGAATGCGCTCTCGGTTTTCCTTATTGGAAAAATTACCTGTGAGTTTTACGGAAAAACAGTTGCTTTCATCACGATGGCCCTCGCCTCTTTCTCGCTTTTCATCGCGATTATGGGCGGAACGCTGATGGCGCACTCGTTCTGCGCCGCATGCACCCTCGCCTCTTTTTACTTTGCGATACTCTCTTTGAAAAACAGCGGTCAAAAGAGGTATGTTTTCACTGCAGTTTCGGCACTTTTCATCTCATTTCTGATGTTCATAAGACCTCAGAACGCTCTTTTCATTCTTATCTTTATTTCGGGCTACATATTTGTTTCCGTTGATAAAAAATCGTTTTTCAGAATCATTCCGGTTATGGGTTCTGTAATTTTCATCTTCCTGATTCTCTTCCTTTATTCGAACTATGCGGTAAGCGGAAACATAACGGAACTGAAACACGAAAAATACTGGAACGTTTCCGAGCCTGTTGACAACTGCATGGGACTGGGACTTGGAAAAGGATGCAAATTCGGAACTCCTTACGAAATGCCGCCCGAAGGTCTCACATTGCCTATCGCATTCAAAATAACAGCAGAAAGACTTTACTATTTTGTCTCGGTAACAGCCTTCAACCCACTTATGTTTCTGTTTCTGATCTTACTTTTCTTATATGCGAAAGATGCTGCGCTTATCAAAAAAGACCTAATACTTCTAAGCTGTTACCTTATTTTCCTGGTGGTTTACTTTTTCTACTACTACACAGACACCGGTTACGGCGCGAGATATTATTTCGAGTGTTCTTTCTTCCTTTTCCCGCTTATAGCAAGGGGAATCATTCTGATGTATGAAGAAAGCAGAAAGTTTTACGGTTTCGCAGTTTTCGGACGCGGACTGCTTGTGACAGCCTTTATTTCGGCCTCATTTCTTTTCCAGTATCTGTTTTCACTCCCTTACGTGATAAAATGCTATTCACAGGGTTCCTGGGGAACGGATCTGCTTCTGGAAAAAGCATTGGAAGAAAAAAATATCAAGGAAGGAGTCTTGTTCGTATCGCCGGATTCCCTCTTTGCTAACGGCATTTCAAGAATGAATCTCCATAAAATCGACGAAAATAAAATAATTTTCGCCCTTGATCTCGGCAAAAACTCCGACCAGAATCTCATGGATTACTACAAAGGAAAAAAATTCTACTCCCTCGTTTTTGACCCTGAAGCAAAAAAAATTCCTGAAATCACTGAAATAAAGAGAGACAAAAGCATAAATATAGTCACCGCAGAAATGGAACACAAAATCTATCCTGTTGACGGTACCCCGGATTACTGCAACAAATTTCCGCAGTATCCCTTTTTTATAAATCAATATGCAGGGTTTATCCTCCCGCTGAAAATATTTTCCGACAGAACTTTCTTTTTCTGCCGTTTCACAAGCGCAGACCAGTTCTATACTTTTGGTCAGAATTTTGAAAAAGCAGGGAATTACAAGGTCAGAATCACTTTCGCTGCGACACCGGAAAGCGGAAAGTTTTATTTTGAAACGGGCAAATTCAGTAAAAAAATAGACTTTTCTTCGCAAAACAGCCATCTTGATACCGTAGAATTTGATGTTTTCCTCAAAAAAGGGATGAATTTTATAAAACTTTCGCCCGATTTTGAAGGGAAACAGAAATATTTCATTATTGACAAATTTGAATTTTTCCCGTCTGAACAGATTGAGGCTTTAAAATGAACACTCTCGGCAAAATATTGATTCTGGCACTAATTTTCATCATATTCTTCTTCTGGGCGACATTCGGCAACATATTGTCGCCGTTTATCACATCCTTTCCAATATTCCACATTTTCTTCTTCCTTTTTATGATTCTATTCTCGCTTCTTTACGTAAAATACGACTTTTCCGTTAAGAACCTGAAATTCGGCAAATCACCGTTTTTCATCCTTCCCGCAGCCGCTTTCGTAATCTCTCTTGTCATAGCCTTTCTGTTTTTTCAGGGAATTCCACATATTCAGGACAGCGTGAACTACCTTGTCATGGCGCAGAATTTTTCTGTCGGAAGACTGCATGACAAAATGCCGGAGCACTACGAATTTTTTCAGTATGTCTATATGATTCCTGACGGTGAAAAACTTTATTCGATCTTTCTGCCGGGATTTTCATTTCTTCTCGTTCCTTTCGTTATTTTGGGAATTCCAGTCATTGTCAATCCGCTTCTCACCGCGCTCAATGTCTTTCTTGTAGGAAAAACCGCAGAAAAGCTCTTTGACAGAAGAATTGCCGTAATTTCAATGTTTTTCATGCTCTTTTCAGTATTTTTCATAATCATGGGCGGAACATGGATGGCACACCCATTCTGTATGACCATGACACTTTCAGCAGTTCTGGCCTACATTTACATGACTGAGCAGAAATCGGTTATATATCCTGTGATATTGGGAATTTCATTGGGATGGCTGGCCTGGACACGCCCGCAGAACACTCTTTTTACAGGAATTCCGCTGATTCTGCACTACGGTTACACTGTCTTAACAAAGCGCGATGCAAAAATTTTTGCCGAAGCTCTGAAAAAAGGTTCTTTCGCTCTTCTTTCTTTTGCGCCGTTTCTTGTTCTGCTCCTTTACTACAATTCAATTTACACAGGCAACCCTTTGATTTTCAAACAGGATCTGTTTTTCAACTATAGCGAGCCGCGCAATTTCTGCCACAGATTCGGCCTGGGAACAGGCTGCCCGAAATCAAACTGGATCGAACTGCCGCTTGAAGGGCTCACTTTCTCTCACGCAATACTCGTATCATACCGCAGACTTTCGTCGCTTATTATGAACCTTTTTCTTCACCCGATGACATTCATTCTTATGCCGTTCGGATTCCTTTTTGCAAAAAACAATAAAGATTTCAACAAATTGTTCTTTTTATTCTCAATATTTTTTGTAAATCTGGCAGGATATTTTTTCTTTTATTTCGACGGAAATGTCTTCGGACCGCGCTATCTTTATGAAACATCGTTTTACCTGATCATAATTTTTGCATACTCCTTCTGCGTGATCCTTGACGGTAGCTTTACAAATGCAAAAAACGCCAGAATATTCAAAATAGCAGCACTTTCTCTGCTTTCCGCCGGAGTTCTGTACCAGACGTTTTTTGCACTTCCGGCCCTTAAAAGCAGCTACGAGAAAGGTTTCTGGAACATCAGTGCGGATCTCAAAAAAGCTCTTGATGCTAAAGGAATCAAGGAAGGAATCGTTTTTGTCGGCCCGGTCACGATGTACGGCTCCGGCTATGCCCTTATGGATTTTGCCCATCCCGAAAACAACAAAATTATTTATGTCCGCGACTGGGGAGAAAAACAAAACCGCAGGATAATGTTTGAATATCCTGGCAAAAAATATTACTGGGCACCTTTCAAAAAACTGGAATACAACACCGATCCTCCTGAAATAATTGAAATTTTTGCGCCGGAAGATACCGGAGAAATCCATATCGAGCTTGAAAGCAAATTTTATCCTCTGACAGGAAGCCCAGATTACTGCAACGTATTTCCGGAGAGGTCTTATCTTGACGTGTATCTGGAAATGGAACCTCCATACAATTACCTTGTACCATATCAGTTCTTGATGTTCTGCAGATTCATAAACACTGAACAATATTACGATTTCAAGCAGAAAGTAAATAAAAGCGGTGATTACGAAATAAGAGTAAACGGTCTGCAAGGCAAGGAAATGGGCAACTTCGACATTTTTGTTGACGGCAAAAAAGCGGCAGAACTTAATTTCTATGCTGACGAGAAAAAAATGACCGATATTTCATTCAACGCACGCCTCGAAAAAGGTATGCATGATTTCAGGATAGTTCCGCGAGAACTTGTCAACAAATACAACTATTTCATGATAGATTCCGTAGATTTCGTGCCGAAAAAACTTTTTTAGATGTTCACATTCGTCCTTTCACCTTTATTAATTTTTTAATATTTATTATCTTAAATATTTGCCTATTTGAAAAAAAAGTCGTTAAATACGCCGCATTTTTTTTGAACGGTCTTTTTTTTGTTATTTTAGGAGGCTTTTATGTCACAATTGGTTTACTTGGTTCTGGGTGCTTCCGTTCTTGCTCTCGCTTTCGCTTTCTTCTTCTTCAAACAGATGATGAAAGAGGACGAGGGAACGGACACAATGAAAAAAATCGCGGCTTATGTAAGACGCGGTGCAATGGCTTACCTTAAACAGCAGTACAAGGTCGTAACGATCGTTTTCTGCGTTTTGACGGTAATTTTTGCCATTATGGCGATTTTTAAACTTCAGAACGGCATTGTCTGGTTTGCTTTCCTGACAGGCGGTTTCTTCTCGGGACTTGCCGGATTCTTCGGAATGAAAACGGCGACCTACGCTTCGGCTAGAACAGCAAACGCTGCGAGAAAAACTCTCAACAGCGGTCTTCAGGTTGCTTTCCGTTCGGGAGCTGTTATGGGTCTTGTTGTTGTCGGTCTTGCTCTGCTTGACGTTTCGCTCTGGTTCATCGTTCTTAACAACACCGGACTTCTGGAACTTGTCGGCGCAAAGTCTGATCTGATAACAATCACAACCACGATGCTTACTTTCGGAATGGGTGCGTCTACTCAGGCTCTTTTCGCAAGAGTCGGCGGCGGTATCTACACAAAGGCTGCCGATGTCGGTGCTGACCTTGTCGGAAAAACGGAATACAACATCCCGGAAGACGACCCGCGTAACCCCGCTACGATCGCTGACAACGTAGGCGACAACGTAGGCGACGTCGCAGGTATGGGTGCAGACCTTTACGAATCATATGCTGGCTCGATCCTTGCCACGATGGCTCTCGGTGCTGCTGCATTCCAGGGCGAGATGCAGTTTAAAGCTGTTCTTGCTCCGATGATGATTGCTGCAATCGGCGTTCTTCTTTCGATCATCGGTATTTTCCTTGTTAAAACGAAAGAAAATGCAAGCATGAAAAATCTTCTTTCGGCACTTAGCCGCGGAACAAACACCGCAGCGGTTCTTATCGCAGTTGCTACATTCTGCATCTTTGCAGGACTTTTCGGAACTGCTGATAATCGCTGGTGGCAGACATCCCTTTCCGTTGTTGTCGGACTTCTTGCCGGCGTAATCATCGGAAAATTCACAGAATACTATACTTCCCAGTCATACAGACCGACCCAGAAAGTCGCTGAAAGTTCGACAACAGGACCTGCGACCGTTATCATTTCCGGTCTCGGACTCGGAATGCTTTCGACCGCTATTCCGGTAGTTACTGTCGGTGTTGCGATCATCCTTTCATACCTCTGCGCAAACGGCTTCGAACTTGCGTTCAACGCTGCAAACCTTTCGCAGGGTCTCTACGGAATCGGTATCGCTGCAGTCGGTATGCTTTCGACTCTTGGTATCACCCTTGCAACTGACGCTTACGGTCCTATCGCCGACAACGCCGGCGGAAACGCTGAGATGAGCGGCCTTGAACCTGAAGTTCGTCAGCGCACGGATGCTCTTGACGCTCTCGGCAACACAACGGCTGCAACCGGTAAAGGTTTCGCAATCGGTTCTGCTGCTCTTACCGCTCTCGCTCTTCTTGCTTCATACGTCGAGGAGATCAAAATCGCCCTCGTCCGTACAGGCGAAGCGCTTCCGAACGGTGTTGCAGCTGCAGAAGCTACACTTATCAACTTCATGGAAGCATATAACGTCAACCTTATGAACCCGATCGTTCTCGTCGGTGTTTTCATCGGCGCGATGATGGCGTTTGTTTTCTGCGGACTTACGATGAATGCAGTCGGCAGAGCAGCTCAGAAAATGGTTGAGGAAGTCCGCCGTCAGTTCAGCACGATCACCGGAATCCTTGAAGGTAAGGCTGAACCTGACTACGAACGCTGTGTTGCTATTTCGACGAAAGGCGCTCAGCACGAGATGCTTCTTCCTTCGATTCTTGCAATCGTCGTTCCGGTAGTCACCGGTCTTGTTCTCGGTGTCGGCGGTGTCCTTGGTCTGCTCATCGGCGGCCTCTCGGCAGGATTCGTACTCGCGGTATTCATGGCGAATGCAGGCGGTGCGTGGGACAACGCGAAAAAATATGTCGAAGAGGGCAACCTCGGCGGCAAAGGTTCCGACTGCCACAAAGCAACTGTTGTCGGCGATACAGTCGGCGATCCTTTCAAAGATACATCGGGTCCGTCGCTTAACATTCTTATCAAGCTTATGAGCATGGTTTCGATCGTTATGGCAGGACTTACTGTCGCATTCCATCTTATGTAATGATCTTTTAAAATGTCTGTCGTCATCCGCCTTGCAGATCTTGTAACTTCCGATTCGTATTTCGACGGATGTTCTCTGCACGGACAAAATTCCACGATGATACTTTCGGTATCTGTCAAAAACGGGATAACGTTCGTGCAGGGCTCTGCGGGCGGATGCGACGTCAGACTTGAAATAGATGAGTCCGGCAATATTTCCAGCAAAATATGTTCCTGCCACAGCGGTGATATGTGTGCCCACGTTATCGCGACGGCTCTTGCGTTCAACGATCTTTCGATGGACAATACCGACATTTCGGAACAGCTTTCGCGCTTCAACGTGAAAAAGGATACGCACAAAATGCAGCCTCCTTTCAAAATTTCCGTTGACCGGAAAATCGGTCTTGTCAGGCTTGAAGACAATAAAGACCTTCAGCTTTCAAGGCTTTCGGGGCTTCTTTCGGATAACGACCTTCTTCTTCTCGTATCCCTCTCTCCCGAAAAGTTTGCAATCGGCCAGCTTCAGCTTTTTGCTGCGGAAAATCCGCTCATGCTTTCATACAATGTTGACTCGGAAGGAATAGATTTTTCAATCCCTGAAAGTGTTTTCTACTCTCCGGTAAACGGCGTTGCAATCGACTGCGACGAAGGTGCTGTATGGAGATTCCCGGCAAACATCAGGGACACAGTTTCGGCACTTGTCGGCAAAACTGTCGGCTATACAAAAAAAGAGGCTCTCATAAAGGCTGTTTCCGATCTCAACGACAGCCTGAGTCCCGAAGTCGTTCTGAGCGGAGCCTTCAACCTGACCAAAGTAGAACTTGATAAAAATACGAGTGCCGTTTTCAAGACAGAGCTCAAGGAAGGAAAGGTTTTCCTCAAGATCTTTCTTCAAAACGGCAGAACGTCGATCGAATTCCAGCCCAGAAAAAGAACCCTGGAACAGAAATATCCTGTAAACGGACGAATCTATTCCATTGATCCCCAGCTTGTCCGTGATATAAAAAACGCTCTTGCGGCTGACGGTTTCAGACTTTTCAAAAACTCATACACTGTTCCGATGCAGGAATATTCGAGGATAATCTCGCCGGAAAGCGCACTCTCGCAGGTCGGAACAGTCGTCAACGAGCAGGAAGTCAGGAAAATCAACATTCCGCAGGCAGCAGCCGAAAATTCAGAGATAGTTCTTGACGTAAACAGCGACGAGCAGTGGTTTTCCTTCAACATCAAACTGCCGCAGATGTCCGATTTTATCCCGTCTTCCTCGCTTATCGAGGCTGTAAGGCAGTTCGGGCGCGGCATCGAGGAACCTGTTGTGAACGATACCGAAGGAAAGCCTGTGATCCTTGAAAACAGCGCCGATTTTCTGACCAGAATTTCCGAAATGATAGGCTCGTCAGTCTACTCCGACAGCGAAAAACTGCCTGTTGCCGGTCTTCTCGGGCTTTTGAAGTCGAAAAATAAAAAAGTTCTCAAAAATTTTACCGGCTCAGCCGAAGCGAAAAAGAAATACATCGAAATTTTCGATTCCCTTTCGAAAGGCGAACTTCCCAAACCGGACGAAACCCACATTGCAGGAATACCTCTCAGAAAGTACCAGCTTGAAGGTTTCAGATGGATGTCGCTCCTCAAGAACCTCGGATTAGGCGGTATTCTTGCCGACGAGATGGGCCTCGGAAAAACACTGCAGTCGCTCTGCATGATAAAGTCAGAGACCGGCGATATGCCCTCGATCGTCGTCTGCCCCAAGACACTGGTGTGGAGCTGGGACCGCGAAATCGAAAAGTTTTTTCCCGGCATGAAACGGATAGTCATCGACTCGCTGAAACCGGAAGAGCGCATAGCCAAATGGAAAAGCGCGGAAAAAGAGCTGATCATCACCTCATATTCTGTCATTATAAACGATTTCGCGCAGGTCAAGAACAAGTCTTTCGAAACAATCGTCATCGACGAGGCGCAGCAGATAAAAAACAACAACACGAAACGGTTCAGACTTCTGAGCTCGCTCAAGTCAAAGCACCGTTTCGCCCTTACCGGAACGCCGCTCGAGAATCACGTGAGCGATCTCTGGAGCATTTTCCAGTTCATCATGCCGAACTATCTCGGTGTCAAAAAAGATATTGACAAAATGGAAAAAACCGGTGCAAACGAAGAACTCGAAATTCTGCGCAAAAAAACCACCCCTTTCATTCTGCGCCGCCTGAAAAACGAGATTCTTGACGAACTTCCAGAGCTTATAGTCAAGGAATATCCGGTCGAAATGACACCCAGACAGAAGGATGTCTACCTTTCCACCATGCTGCGCAGCAAGGCCGAGTTCATAGACCGCGGCGACTCGATAAACAAAATAGAGATTCTGGCGCTGCTTTCAAAGCTGAGACTTGCCGCGGACCATCCCTCTCTTGCGGCTGACGGTGCGCTTGACCCCGAACTTTCCGGAAAAACAGCCGCTGTGCGCGAACTTTGCGACGAAATATTTTCCGGCGGAGGCAGAGTACTGATTTTCAGCCAGTATGTGAAGATGCTGAAAATAATAGAAACCGCTTTCCGCCTTGACGGAACGGAATATTTTTACATGGACGGCGACACGAAGGACCGCATGGATCTTGTCGAACAGTTCAACAGCGGAGAGAAAAAGGCGTTTCTGCTGAGCCTGAAAGTCGGCGGAGTCGGTCTTAATCTGACCGGAGCCGATCATGTCATCATCGTCGATCCGTGGTGGAATCCGGCTGTTGAAGAACAGGCGTGGTCCCGCGCACACAGAATCGGACAGACAAAAAAAGTCGTTGTCACAAAACTTTACTCAAAGGGAACAATCGAGGAGAAAATTCTCAATCTGCACCAGAAAAAGCGCGGAATGATCGACTTTTTCCTATCGAAGAGCCTGAAAGAACCCGATGAGGATTTTGTCAGAATGGTTGCCGATCTGGCATTTGAATAGGAGGTGATATGGAAAACTCACTGAAAAAACGCATTTTAGGAACAAAAAGAGGCTTCTACGGCCTTATTCTTTCGGTGGTAAGCGTTCTTGCGCTCTGCTGGATGTTATATGCAAGAGACGACGCGCGTGCCGAATACGAAGCGCTCAAGGCAGAGGGTTGTTTCATGGACGACAACTCATGGAAGCAGCTTGACAAGGAGGAACAGACGAGACTGAACAGCAAGGAGTTCACGCGTCGCTGTATGGCCGCTTCGAACAGGCTTTCCCAGGCCGAGCACGCACCATCTATTTTCGCGGTCCTCGGAATGATAGGATTACTGCTTCTAGGCTCGTCGTTCGCCAACATAAAAAGCAACGCAGACAAAGTTATGGAGGAATTTGAAAACGAAAACCCTGAAGAAAAAGGAGAAGAAAATGATAACAAACTATCTTGACAAGATTCCAGTCATTGATTCAGAGGCCGTAATCTTCAAAACTGCCGACATTATCGGCGACGCAGTCATCGGGAAAGGAAGCAGCGTCTGGTTCGGTGCGGTTGTCAGAAGCGATGTCAACACCATTAAAATCGGCGAGGATACGAATATCCAGGACAATGCGACAATCCACGTCACGACTGCACTCTACCCCACCACAATCGGAAAAGGCGTGACTGTCGGGCACAACGCGGTAATCCACGGCTCGACCATCGGCGACAACGTCCTCATCGGAATGGGTGCGGTCGTTCTTGACGGATGCAAGATCGGGAAAAATTCGATAATTGCGGCAAATTCAGTGCTTTTAGGCGGCACCGAAATCCCCGAGGGGGTTCTTGTAGCCGGAAATCCTGCAAAAATAAAACGCGAAGTTACAGATGAGGAAATCGAAGGCTTGAAAAAATCAGCCGAGAATTATGCAAGATACGCGCGCAACTATTTGACTTATTCAAAAGATTCAATATATTCTTCGTCCGATATGAAACGGATCATCGAAAGTTTAACATCTGATAAATCAGGGGGATTAAAATGAGAAAATTTCTCGTTGCTGTTTTTTGCATTCTTTCAGTTCTGACGGTTTTCGGAGAAGACAACAAAGACCGTCTTCTTACAGTCATTTTTACTAATGATTCCCACGGTATGGCCTGGAAATTCGACGAGCCGCACAATCCGGGTATCGGCGGTCTCGCTGCCCAGAAGACACTTGTCGACGAAATCAGGGCCGAAGTCCAGGGCAAGGGCGGAAACGTTCTCGTTCTCAGTGCGGGCGACATCACTCTCGGAGATCCGAGAAGCAATATCTGTGAAAACATCCCGATGGTTGAAGGCATGAACCTTGTCGGCTACGATGCAATGGCTATCGGAAACCACGAATTCGACTTCGGTTTCGAAGCTTTCAAAAAAATGCAGGAAACGGCTAAATTCCCGTTCCTCAGCGCAAATATGTACAAAGAAGGCGGAACAGAATCAATCGGTCAGAACTCTATTGAAAAGAAATTCGATGACGACCTCAAAGTAGCAGTGCTTGGTCTTACGACACGTGAAACCGAAAGTATTTCAAGCCAGGGCATCAAAGGAAACCTCACAATGAGCGATCCTGTTTTAACCGCTAAGACACTGGTTCCGATTCTTAGAAAGAAAAACGATATCGTTATCGTTCTCAGCCACCTCGGCTTTTACGACAGCGACAAAAGTTTCGACGGCTACGAAGGCGACAACTACCTTGCAAAGGCTGTTCCGGGCATTGACCTCATAATCGGCGGCCACACGCAGAGACAGCTTGAAAGCGCAGTACAGATCGGTGATACCAGAATTGTACAGACTGAAGGTTTGGGCAAATGGGTCGGAAGAGTCGACATCTATATCAAAGGCAAAAAAATAAATAAGATCGAATACAAACTGATCCCGATCAACCTCAAGGACAAAAACGGAAAGTTAATCGGAAAGGAAATCAAGGAAAATAAAGCAATGCTTGACATGCTCAACCGTCAGAAATGCGATTTCCCGACCAAGCAGATCGGCACAATCGACAGAGACCTTGACGGCAGCGATGATATCGCAAGAAAGAAAGAAGTCGAGCTCGGCGACATCATCACCGACATTATGCGTGAAAAAACAAAAGCTGATATCGCTCTCCTGAACGGCGGAAGCATCAGACAGTCCCTCAAGAAAGGCGCTGTAACGGAAAAAGACATCTACAGCATTTTCCCGTTCCAGGATACAGTTTACACAGCAAAACTTACCGGCGCGCAGATTCAGGACATTCTTGATTTCTTCGCTCAGAAAGGCATCGGTGCTGGCGGATTCCTTCAGGTTTCCGGTGTCGAAATGATTTTATACAAAGGTGGTGCGGAAGAAGTCAAAATCGGCGGCAAAAAACTTGATCCGAAAGCGACTTATACTGTTGCGCTTAATTCCTTTATCGCAAACGGCGGAGACGGATACGCGATGCTCAAAGAGATCAAATCAAAGAAGGACACCGCTTATCTTCTTTCGTCGATTCTTGTAGATTACATGAAGGCAAAAGGAACTTTCGCAAAAACGAATGTCGGCCGCATAAAAATTATTAACAAGTAATTCTTTCACCAGTTTCAAAGGTATCAGTCATGAAAAAAATCCTCGGCATGGGAAATGCCCTTCTTGATATTCTTGTGGCTTTGCCAGGTGATTCGGTTCTTGCGGAACTTGGTCTCGCGAAAGGCAGCATGCAGCTTGTAGACCTTGCTTTCAGCGAAAGAGTTCTGAAAACGGTCGAAAACCTCGATTTTTCGCTTGTGAGCGGCGGCAGCGCGTCAAACACGATCCACGGGTTGGCAAAACTCGGAGTCGAAACCGCTTTTATCGGCAAAGTGAGCGAAGACGAATTCGGCAGCATTTTCAAAAAAGATATGCTGAACTCCGGCATTACGCCTCTTCTTTTCAAGGACGAGCCGCAGACAGGCAGGGCTATAGCGCTGATTTCGCCGGATTCGGAGCGTACTTTCGCGACATATCTCGGTTCGGCGGTAAAACTTGCCGCGGATGAGCTGACAGCTGATCTATTCAAAGGTTACGACATTTTTCACGTCGAAGGTTACCTTGTCCAGGATCACAATCTGATTGAAAGATCGCTTGTTCTGGCAAAAGAAGCGGGACTTACGACTTCACTCGACCTTGCAAGTTTCAATGTCGTCGTCGAAAATCTGGGATTTCTGCAGTCGATAGTCGAAAGATATGTCGATATCGTTTTTGCAAACGAGGAGGAGGCCCGCTCCTTCACCGGTCTTCCGGCTGAGGAAAGCGCTCTGAAAATAGCGGAAATGTGCAGAATCGCCGTTGTAAAAACCGGGCCGAAAGGTTCGCTTGTAGCTTCAGACGGCAGACTGCTGGAAATTCCGCCTGTTGATGCGAAACGTGTTGACACAACCGGCGCCGGAGACCTTTACGCATCGGGTTTCCTCTACGGCTTCGCAAACGGGCTTCCGCTTGAAAAAAGCGCGATGGCAGGAACAATTCTTGCAGCGTGCGTCATAGAAAAAATCGGGGCCAAAATCCCCGGCGAATGCTGGCCTGATCTAATTGAAAGAATAAAAGCATTATGAGTACAAGCGTGATTTTTCTTATTCTGGCAATAGTTTTCAACGCCGGAGCAAACATTCTGATGAAAGCCGGAGTGATGACTGATCCAGTGAAACTGAGCGACGGAATAATCCCATTTGTGCTTAGCTACATCACGAATCTCAAGCTCATGTCCGGCATTGCCTGTTTCGGAATCGCACTCGTTTTCTACACAAAGGCTTTGGAAAAATTCAATCTTTCAATAGCTTACCCGATGATGACTTCATGCGGGCTCATAATCGTGACACTCTGGTCGCTTTTTGTATTTCACGAAAAACTCAGCGCCGTTCAGTTCGGCGGTCTTTTTATGATAATAGGGGGAATATGGCTTATAAATATTCATTGATTTTAATGGTGCTTCTTTCCGTAAGTTCCTGTGCTTACTCAGGATTCACAAAATTCGCAGATGTGCCTGAAGAGGATTTCAAAGTCGAGGAGATGACTTTCGACGAGGAATTCAAGGAATTTGCCGAAGAAACGATGAATTACACTGTCGGAATCGGCGACGAAATCAAAATCACTATTTACGGAAACCCGCAGGACAGTACGCAGGCAACCGCTCTGGGAGAGATTTTCGGCTATGCTGTCGATGAAAACGGCGAAATCAACATTCCGCTTCTGAAACAGGTGAAAATCGCCGGCCTCACAAGAAAGGAGATTGTCAAAAAGCTCGAGGAAGGCTACTCGAAATTCATAAAAGACCCGCACATAATGTTCGATATCGTAAAATACGAGAGCAAATTCTATTATGTTGTGGGAAACGTGAAAAACGCCGGCAAAAACCCGATAAAAGTCAACACGAATATGCTCGAGGCTGTAACCGGAATGGTTCCGACATCGACTTCGGAAAGAGGCGCGGTGGAGTTTGTCTATCTCAAGCGCGGAGAAACTGTTCTTCCGATAAGCGTAAGCGAAATCGCAACCGGAGCACGTGATTTTTCAAAGTATTACCTTCACGACGGCGACACGTTCTACGTTCCCGCTCCGTCATCAAACAGAGTCTATATTCTTGGTGAAGTCAAAAATCCTGGTGCTTTTGAAATGAACTCCGGCAGCTACACAATGATCGACCTTGTTGCAGATGCCGGCGGCCTTATCCAGCCCAACGCCGCTGACGGAAGAATCTATATGGTGCGTCAGACCGGAGGAAAACACCTGCTGGTTCAGTTTCATTTTGATGATATTATGACCGGAAAAGCCGGCCAGGTGCGTCTTATGCCGGGAGACAGAGTTTATGTCGCCACGATGGCTTTAGTCAGCTACAACCGCATAATCCAGCAGATTGCTCCGACATTCTCGCTCCTTTACACAGGAACACTTCTTTTCAACAGTTGGACGAAGTAAACTCTAAACCGAAAGTTGTTTTTCTCTGACAATTTTTTGAGTTAAAAAAAAGATAGATTCCTGAATTATAGAAAAAATTCAGTCATAAAACGCTCGATTTCTATATTTGTCTCGGCAGTTCCGGTTTCAGCCGCACCTTTCATGCCGAACTCTATCGCGGAAATACGCCGCAATGCCTGAAGAACAACCGAATTTTTATATTTTGCGGCTATTGACGAGGCGTTCCCGCGCATATAAAAAACCTTCATGGAAGCCAGATACGACGATATTTCGCCGCCCCTGCCCTCGTGAACCATTATCTTTATCTGCATAATCGCTTTGAAATGCTTAAAAAACATCGAAATCATCACCGGATTGACCTTCTGCTCCGCTTCGACAACCAAAGTCTCCCGGTAAAGTGCTATCGCAGCTGCTTTTTTCCCGGAAACAAGCATATCCATTATTCTGAAGATTATCTGCTCGCTGAGATCGTTGAGAACAAGACTCATCCTGTCGTAAGTCATCTCCTTAATCCCTTTTGCCTCAGCGTAAAGTTTCAGCTTTTCAATCTCGTTGTGAATAAAAAACATATCCTGATTCGCGCCGTTCTGGAAAAAAACAGTCAAATTTTCATCAGGAGTAAAGGGTTTGAACTCATTTTTTATAAAATTTTTGAGTTCAGGCGCTGTAGGAAGCTGCACAGGAAAATAGATTTTCGTCATTTTCTGCAATGTTTTGAAGAACTTGAGCCGTTTATCAACTTCACAGAGCATCACAATCAGGAAGTTGGCCATTTCGCATGAATCGATGTAGCTTTCCAAAAGCCGCTGCTCCGTATCTGCAAGTTTTTCCGGAATTTCCAGAACGACAAGTCTGCATCTTGCAAAAAGAGTTATCTCTCTCGCCGTGCCTATTGCCTCAGAAACAGCGTTTTTGTTTTCTCCGGCATCGAAAAAACAGACCTCGACACCGTTTCCAGCATCTGCCTGAGAAGCGATTTCGGATTTCATACTCTTCAAAACATAACGCTCAGGACAGTGTATAAAAAAAATCCCGCCGCTTTTGTCAAAATCTATGAAATCTTTTATAGAAGGGGGATAGTTTTTCATGGCTAAAGCAAAATATTCAAAACACTCTGGATGTCTTTTTCGTCAACTTCGCCGAACCAGTCGGTCAGTTTGTTTCTCGCCTGCATGATCGTATCGTTGTCAACATAGGCCAGGACGCTTTTGAGCGTGCCCAGAAGTGCTCCAAGATCATCGGCGTAACCTATAACGGGAATCCAGTCCGGAATAAGATCTACAGGACAGATAAGGTATCCGAGAGCAGCAACAACAAGTGCTTTGTATATCAAAGGCACTTTTTCGCTCTGCATTGCATAGAAAAGAAGAAGCGCCGTAAAGACAACCCTTGTTCCGGCAATCTTTCCATAATTCCTGATTTTATCGAAAAATGAATCCTCGCTGAAATATTCGGAGTACTTTTCCTTGTTGTCGATAACTTCCTGTGCTGCTTCTTTTTCCTTGCCTTCGTACATAAAAACCTCCGTCTAAGTTACGGCTCTTTTTTTAATGCAATATTCCGGAAAGTCAACGGGATTTTTTAATTATTTTGGCGATTTTCATACATGATTTCCATTCCGGTTCCGGAATATCCGCCGTTTGAATCACGGAGCTCGAAAATTTCGGCATCGGAAAGAGGAAAAAGGGCGGTTTCGCTGCCAAAAACAAATGAAGCCGCGAATGTCGCCGGTTTTGTGAAGCTGTTTTCGCGGAAAAATGCAATGTTTTTAAGGGTAAAACCGTGCTCGGCAGCTGAAAAAAGGGCAAACTGAAGGCGGGATGCCGGAAAAACGACCAGAAATTTTCCCCCTTTTCTCAAAATATTTTTCGATGCGGCAAAAAAATCGGCGAGGCTTCCCGCGACTTCGTGCTTGGCAAGAGCTTTTTCGGAATCAGAATTTATGTGTCCGCTTTCGTTAGCGAAATAAGGCGGATTAACAAAAATAATATCGTATTTTTTCCTTTTTTCAGCGGCGAAAGAGATAAAATCGGCAAAAACCGGGACAATTTCACCGTTCAGGCCGTTATGCCAGATATTTTTTTCAAGAATCCTGAACATTGTTTCCTGAATTTCGACGCACTCGATTTTCGGCAGAAATCCGCGCCGTTTCAGAACAATCGAGACAATCCCGCTCCCCGCACCTATTTCAAGCGCAGAGTTTTCAGAGCCCGAATTCTGGCAGATTCTATTTACGAACCATGAAAGAATCATCGAATCTGAATTGAAACGGTAACCGTTCTTCGATTGGTACAACTCCGTGGATTTATTATAGATTTTATTGAGAGTAAGTTCTGTTTCAGGCATAAATCAAAGAATTTTTCTCAAAATGTCATCTTTCTTTATCGCCCCTTCGCGAAGAATCTCGAAATTGTGGTGCTCGACTCTGACAATTGTCGAAGGAATGTTCGTCGGACTAGCGTGATGCTCGATCGAAATCGAATCGTCGCAGATAAGGACACCGTCTATCATTCCGTCGAAATAAGAAAAAACATCGGTATAGTTCGTCGCCGGTTTCTGTCCCGTCAGATTCGCGCTCGTACTGACTATCGGATGCCCTACGAGGTCGATAAGTTTATTTACAAAAGAATACGGCGAACATCTTATTCCGACAAATCCGGTTCCGCCGGTTATGAAATCGGGAAGCTCTTTTCTGCACTCGTGAATGATCGTGAGCGGTCCCGGCCAGAAAAATTTTGCAAGTCTCTGGGCAACAGGAAGAAAACCGTCGATCAGTTCGGCAAGCATCTCATCTTTCTTGTTGTTTGAAATGAGAACCGAGAGCGGTTTATTGGGCGCTGTTCCTTTGATCTGTTTGATTCTCATTACCGGTTCTTCCTCAAAAATTATTGAGCCGAGACCGTAAACTGTTTCTGTCGGATATGCGATTACCTGGCCGTTTCTGACCTTCCACGCAGCTTCTTCGATAGAAAGGATCTCCATACTACACCTCTTTAGCTAATTCATTGATTTTATTATCTTTTATTTCAACTTCTTCCTTCATTTTCTGCTTGTATGCCGTAAGTTTTGCAGCAAGTACGGCATCGTTAAGAGCAAGAATCTGGACTGCAAAAAGTCCCGCGTTCTTTGCCCCGTCTATCGCCATTGTCGCAACCGGAACACCTGAAGGCATCTGGACTGTGGCATAAAGCGCATCAAGACCGTGAAGCGCTCCGGAATCCAAAGGAACAGCGATAACGGGTTTTGTTGTGTGAGCCGCAACCACTCCTGCAAGATGTGCCGCCGCACCGGCACCGGCTATAAAGCACGCGCCGTCAAAATTCTCGACCAGAGCGACCGTTTTTTCAGGCGTTCTGTGCGCCGAACTTACATGAACCTCGAAGTCAACGCCGAATTCCTTGAGAACCGTGACAGCTTTCTGCATGACTTTCCAGTCGGAATCGCTTCCCATGATAATCATTACTTTGTTCATTTTTTTACTCCGTCACTTTTGTTTTTATTCTGAATTTTATAGTGAGCGTCTGTCAGTTTATCTATGTTTTTCTTTGAAATTTCAAGGCATTTCTCAACTTCGCCACGGTTGTTTCTTTCTTTCGACAATGAATATTTTTTTATATTTTCCGAGCACTTCAGAAGCTGGTCGAAAGCCGAAACAATTTCTTTGGTCAAAGCGTCGGGATTTGCATTTTTTGCAAGAATTATCGATTTTCCGTTCTTGATTGTCGCATCGGTCTCGTCAAGAATCGCCTCAATGTATTCGCTACCGGCAGCATTTGCAGCAGCGAGGCTCATCGTCAGGGCCTGAAGCCTGTATGCGAGCGAAATCTCACCGATTGCCGCCGCCTGATATTTCAAGGTCAGAAGCGTTTGTTCGGCGCTTTCCGGAAAAAGGGTGAAAAAAGAAAAGAGAATTATAAAAACAAGGGAAACGCGCTTCATAAAAACTCCCCGAAAAAAAGCGCATTATTATACTTTTTTTAATGAAAAAGTCAAAATTTGGTGTCGATTTTATCGATTGGATTCGACGCGCCGAAGATCAGGATCGTTATACCGTGATACCGTTATAACGTTATTACGACGGCGCGAATCGTTCTGAACGATAATAACGATTTATTTTTTGCCTTCGGTGTATTCCACCATCCAGTTGTAGTGGTCGCGGAAAATTTCTTCGACATTTCTGAACTTCATTCCGAGCTCTTTCTGAGCTTTTTCGGATGAAGCGTGGAGGTCGCTTTTCAGGATTCTTGCACTGCCGCGCGTGATAACAGGTTCAACGCTCTTGAAAAAGCGGTAAAAACAGTTTTCTGCCAAAAATCCCATTGTGTACATGAGCCAGTACGGAAGCGAAACACTCGGGCGTTTTCTGCCGGAAAGTTTTTCAAGGATTCCCATCATTTCGTCGTTTGTGACGTGTCCGCCGGTAAGGAGGTAAAATTCGCCGGTTTTTCCTTTTTCGCCCGCAAGAATTATTCCATCGACGACATCACGGACATCGACCCAGTCGAATCCGCCGTAAGCAGGGTAAGCGGGAAGTTTTCCTTTGCGGAAATTCATTTCCATCGTTCCCATCTGCGACGGACGGAAGTCGTTCGGCCCGAGAATTCCGACGGGACACACTGTGACAGCGTCGATTTTGCCTTCCTTGACAGCTTTCTGGACAAGAAGAGAACCTTCTGCCTTGGTGATTCCGTATTCGAGCATCGCTCTGTCGGGATTGAATCCCATTTCTTCAGTTGCAACAACGCCTTCGCCGGGATCGCCGAGAGCTTCGATCGAGCTGACATGGACAAGCCTTTTCACATTGTTTGCAATGCAGGCATCAATAACATTCTGCACACCGTCAACATTGACAGTCTTGATTTTGTCATAAACACCGCACTTTATAGAAATCGCCGCAGCGCAGTTGTAAACCAGATCGGCTCCTTCAAAAGCCTTTTTCAGCGATTCAAGATCCCTCGTGTCACCTTTTACTTCCTCGAAATCGAGCCCTTCGATCGCCTTTCTGACCGTTGTCGCCTCGTGGATAAGAATTCTCGGTCTGATGCCGCGTTTGTTAAGTTCGCGGACAAGATTGTTGCCGACATGACCGCTTGCGCCCGTGATAACTATCATTTTTCCCTCCAAAGTGATAAAAAAAACAACCTGCGAAATATAACGATAATTTGATGTTTTTCAAATAATGAAGTTACAGCAGAAATAATTTTTTTGCCGGTACTATCCTAACTTTTCCTTAACTTCGCGCCTGAAATCGTCGAAAGTCATGTCGTCGCGGATTCCGAAACGGGTGAGCGCAAAATCGTATTTGACCGGATCTTCCGGTGCGATTTCGGCGTAATGAGAGGTTATTTCGAGCGCGGCTTTGTAATTCGGCGCCTTTTTTTCGGTAAAACCGAGGATCTTCGCCGCTTTGAAGGCATGTGTATCGAGCGGAACTACCAAATCGGCTGGATTTGCCTTTGTCCAGCCGCCGGGGTCGACCTCGTCGTTTCTCACCATCCAGCGGAAAAATAGATTGAGCCTCTTGCATGCCGAACCGTCGGCAGGAGAAGGGATAAGATACGATTTCTGCGAAAGATTCATCTCGTCAACGAATTTTTCGACTCCGCAAAGATATAAATTTTCGAAATTCCCGTATTCCCTGAGAACGTGCTTCATTCCGCGGAAAAGTTTTGCCAGATCCTCGTCAGTCGTGAAGCGGTGGACAAAACCTTTGTATATTTTGAGAAAATCCTTTTCGCTGTGGGAAGTGACGAAATCGAACGGTTTTCCATCGATCGGAAGGAGGATCCTGTCGATCGATTTAAGGATCTGAGCGACTCTGCCGTAAGCGATGGAAGAAGCTAAAAGTGCAATGATCTCACGGTCTTTTGTCTCAGGATAATCATACAGGAATTTCAGCGGGTCAGGATCTACAAGACCCCTTTTATTGAGCTTTTTGTAGAGAGATTCAAGAAGATTTTTGAGTTCGCGCATTATTTGACCGCTTTCATCACTTTCGCGATGAGTTCGTCCTTGACGATGTAGGGAAGGGTGAGGTGGTCTTTGTGCTCGTTGTTTTTGTTGTATTCGACAACTGTTTCGATCGAGTGTTCGTTTCTTGCCCACGCTCTTCTTGAAACGCCGCCCATGACGTCCCACGGGAATGCGATGTCAAGTATCGCGTCAACTCTTTCTGAGCCGTCAAGAACCATGCCGAAGCCGCCGTTGATCGATTTGCCGATCCCTACGCCGCCGCCGTTGTGAAGTGCTACAAGGCTCATGCCTCTTGCGCAGTTGCCGGCGAAAATGTTGGTCGCCATATCGGCCATGATGTTGGAACCGTCCTTGATGTTCGATGTTTCGCGGTACGGGCTGTCTGTTCCGCCTGTGTCGTGGTGGTCACGTCCGAGCATGATGGGACCGACAATACCTTCGCGGACCATTTCGTTGAATTTCTTTGCGATCTGTGTTCTTCCCGCCGCATCCTGATAAAGAATTCTTGCCTGAGTTCCGACGACGAGTTTGTTTTTCATCGCGTCTTTTACCCAGTGGTAGTTGTCCTTGTCCTGATAACGGAGGACCGGGCGGCAGTGCGCGATGACTTCTGCAGCCGCTTCGTCGGTTTTCGCAAGGTCGCTCTCTTTGCCGCTGAGGCATACCCAGCGGAAGGGGCCGTAACCGTAATCGAAAAGTTCAGGTCCAAGAATATCCTCGACATAGCTCGGCCAGATGAAGCCTTCGAAAGTATCTTTTCCGTTTTTGGAGATCTCTTTGACACCTGCGTCAAAGATAGCTCTCATGAAGGAGTTGCCGTAATCGAAGAAGTATGTTCCCTTCGCGACGAGCTTTTTGATGACTTCGAAGTGTCTGCGCAGCGTTGCGTCTACAAGCTGACGGAATTTCGGTTTGTCGTTTGCAAGGAGTGCCGTTCTTTCTTCGAACGTGATCCCTGCCGGGCAGTAGCCGCCTTCGTAAACCGCGTGGCAGCTTGTCTGGTCACTGAGAAGGTCGATGTGGATGTTTTTGGAGTCGGCGTATTCAAGCAGATCGACGATGTTGCCGTGGTAAGCGATACTGACGGGCTCTTTCTTTTCGATGTATTCGAACGCTTTTTTGAAAGCCTCTTCAGCACTGTCGGTAACAAGCGAGACCCAGCCCTGGGAATGTCTTGTCTCGATTCTGGAAGCGTCGACTTCGGCGAAAATGCCGACACCTTTCGCGATTTCAACTGCTTTCGGCTGTGCGCCGCTCATGCCGCCGAGACCGCTCGAAACGAAGAGTTTGCCGCGAAGGTCACCGTCCCACGGAACACCGAGTTTCATTCTTCCTGCGATTAGGATCGTGTTGTATGTGCCGTGAACGATCCCCTGCGGTCCGATATACATCCAGCCGTAGTTCGCTACACCGAGAGCCGCTGCGCGGTTGAAGTTCTGCATATCGTCGAAAAGTCCGACCATGAGTCCGTTCGTCGTGATGACACGAGGTGCTCTTTTGTGCGATTTGAAAAGGCCGAGCGGATGACCGCTGTGGAGAACGAGCGTCTGTTCGTCGGTCATAACTTCCAAATATTTTTTGATGAGGCGGTACTGCATCCAGTTCTGGCAGACTTGTCCCGTTTCGCCGTAAGTTACGAGTTCATAAGGATAAAGCGCGGTCGCGAAGTCGAGGTTGTTGTCGATCATTACCTGGAAAGCCTTGCCTTCGATGCAGTTTCCTTTGTATGAATCGATCGGTTTGCCCCAGATCTTGCCTTCCGGACGGAAGCGGTAGCCGTAAATTCTGCCGCGGGTGAGAAGTTCTTCCAAAAATTCGGGGGCAAGCGCCTCGTGAAGCTCTTCAGGAACATAGCGGAGAGCGTTCCTGAGCGAAAGTTCGATCTCGTTTTTCGTGAGTGTGAGCTCTCTTTTCGGAGCGCGTCTGATCCCTTCCACGAATTTCGGATATTCGGGAAGAACCGGATCAAGTTTGATCGTCATTGCATTCGAAATGTCGAAATTATTGAGCATTTTTTCCTCCAAAACAGGTTTTTAACGGCGAAATATACTACTAAAAAAGAAAGTTGCAAGATTGTTTGAAACACTGGCCGCTTAAATCATGCAGGGAGGCGTCTTCAAATACAATATTCGACTATAAAAAGCAAAACATTCGTTTTATTACATTTTTTATTTGACTTTATATATTTTAAATGCAAAAATATGTGTGCGAGGTTGTTATGAAACAGATAAAAGACTTATACAAAAAAGACAAACCGCGTGAAAAGCTGCTCTCAAGAGGAGCTTCAGCGCTGACAAATACGGAACTTGTCGCCCTGATTTTAGGAAGCGGCGGGAAAGATCATCCGCTTATGAGTGTATCGAAATCGATAGAAACCCTTCTGGATGAAAAAAAGCTGGCTGCCCTCGACATCGACAAACTTTCCGCAATAGCAGGGGTAGGAACATCTAAAGCATGCCAGATTTTAGCGGCATTCGAACTTGCAAAAAGGTTTTATACCGAAAGCGACAAACCGCTGATAAGGACTCCGAACGATCTTCTGCCTCTGCTCAAACCATACTCTGAAAAGAGACAGGAACATCTGTTGACAGTAACTTTAGACGGTTCAAAAAGGCTGATAGACATCCATCTCACTTTCATAGGAACGTTAAACTACTCGATCCTCCATCCGCGCGAAGTTTTTGCGTTTGCCTGTACCGACAGAGCTGCGTTCGTAATGATTGCGCACAACCATCCTTCAAACGATCTGCTCCCCTCCGACAGCGACAGAGTCATAACCAGACAGATTCAGGACGCAGGACTTTTAATGGGAATCGAACTTCTTGACCACATCATTTTTTCAAAGGGGAACCAGTTTTACTCTTTTGCGGGAAACGGAGAACTTATGTTCCCCCTTTGAAATCTGTTTTACGGCACCGTCACTTTCCGCTGCCGCTTATCTCCGAGAAAATTTTCCCGATCGGCCCGTTGATTTCAAGGTCGTTTACCGGATCAAGTTTGTAAACCAGATGCTCTTTGTTGATTATGACGAGGTGTTTTCCGCGGAAATAGCCGACATATGATGCCGCCGGATAGACAGAAAGCGAAGTTCCGCCGATAATCAGCATGTCTGCCGATGAAATTGCAGCAATCGCCTTTGTGACAGCCTCAGCCGGAAGCTGTTCCTCGTAGAGAGTGACATCACAGCGGACGATTCCGCCGCAGTCACAGCGGGGAATCTGCTCTTTCGATTCAAAAATATAGTCCGCCGGATACTCTTTTCTGCATTTCGAGCAGTAGTTGCGCGTTGTCGTGCCGTGGATTTCGTAAACATTCGTGCTCCCGGCCTTCTGGTGAAGTCCGTCGATATTCTGCGTGACGACAGCTTTGAGCTTGCCGCGCTTTTCGAGTTCGGCTAGAAAGAAGTGCGCCGCGTTCGGCTGAACATTCCGCGCATCCATTTTCTGCCTGTAAAACTCGAAGAATACTTCGGGATGGTCAACTAAGCAGCTGTGACTCAGCAAGTATTCGGGCCTGTATTTTTCGAACTGGACATCGTGCTGGTTGTAAAGTCCGTCCTTGCTTCTGAAATCGGGAACGCCGCTTTCGGTCGAGACTCCGGCACCTCCGAAAAATACAATGTTTTCCGATTCTTCGATAAATTCACGCAGTTTTTTGATTTTTTCGTCCATTTTATCCTCCTTTCAAAAAAAACGAATGATTTTAAATAGAACCCGGGTTAATTCAAGTTTTCGATTCTCTTGTTTTTGTCGATGCGACGCCCTGTGCCGTTATCCCGTTATTATTCGGTTCGCGCCGTCGGTATAACGTTATAACGTAATAACGGGATAACAATCTTGATCTCGGCGCGTCGGACTTGATCGACAATAACGACTGTTGATTTTGACAAAATTTTGACAAAATCCCGGCAAAACACTATTTTCCACTTGTTTTTTCTTTGATTTTCCGAGAGGGAGAGATGGACGAACAGCAGATAAAAGAAGGAATACACAAGCTGAAGCGGACGGTTCTTGTTGTTGACGACGAGCTTATAAACCGGGAACTTCTCGGAGTGATACTTCAACAGGAATACAATGTGCTCTATGCCGCAAACGGACGCGTCGCGCTTGATATTGTCAAAAGAATACCGGACAGAATATCGCTTGTTCTGCTTGATCTTATGATGCCGGAAGTCAACGGATACGAAGTCCTGAAAGCCATCAAGGCTGATGCAAAACTCAGAAAAATTCCTGTAATCGTTCTCACATCCGAGAAAAGTGCGGAAGTCGAAAGCCTCCAGCTCGGGGCGGCGGACTTCATTCCGAAACCTTACAATATGCCGGAAGTTATTATGGCACGGGTCCGTCGTTCCATAGAGCTTGCCGAGGACAACGACATAATCCTCGCGACCGAAACAGATCACCTGACACGGCTTTACAACAAGGATTTTTTCTTTCAATACTGCACCAAAAGCGATCTTTACGCACCGGAAAAACCGATGGACGCCATTGTAATCAATATTTCACGCTTTCACCTTGTGAACGAGCTTAAAGGAAGAACCTTCGGCGATAAAGTCATCTGTGCTCTCGCTGATGAAATAAAATATCATGCTTTCCAGTGTGAAGGGCTTGCTTGCCGCGGCGGTTCGGATCTTTTTTTCGTCTATCTTCCCCACGACAAATCCCACAAAGATTTTCTTGAGAGCATAGAAGACGCCGTAGCCGAAATCGACGGAGCGGTAAGAATCAATCTGCGGATGGGTGTTTATCAGAATGTCGATTTCTCCCTCGGCATAGAAGAACGTTTCGACAGGGCAAACATCGCCTGCAACTCGCTCCGCAAAAGTGTTTCCGAACACTATGCCGTTTACGATTCGGAACTGCATGACAAGGAACTTTTCGCAGAAAAACTCATTCACGAGATTGACAGAGCGCTTGCAGAAAAGCAGTTCAAGGTAGTATATCAGCCGAAATTCAACATAAAAGGAGACGAACCCCGCCTTTGCAGCGCCGAGGCTCTCGTCAGATGGCATCATCCGGAACTCGGAATGATAAGCCCGTGCGTTTTCATCCCGCTTTTCGAAGAGAACGGTCTGATCAACAGGCTTGACAACTACATATGGAGCGATGTAGCCCGCCAGATAAAGCTCTGGAAAGATGAATTCGGCGTAACGATTCCTGTCTCGGTCAATGTCTCGAGAGTCGATCTGCTCTCCCCTGGATACGAGGAAAATATGCTGTGGATCGTGCATAAGAACTCGCTTCAGCCGGGTGACATGCTGCTTGAAATCACAGAATCGGCATACACCGAAAATTCCGACCGCATAATCGAGATAGCAAACTCGCTGAGAAACCGCGGTTTCAAACTCGAAATGGACGACTTCGGCTCAGGTTATTCATCTCTCAACATGCTTGCGGCTCTTCCTATAGACGCGCTGAAACTCGACATGAAATTCGTCCGCAACATCTGCGAGAACGCTAAGGATCTGAGAATGGTACAGCTCATGATCGAAATTGCTGCATTCCTGAACGTTCCGGTCATAGCCGAAGGGGTCGAGACAGAAGAACAGTACAGGCTTTTAAAGGAAAACGGCTGCGACATAATCCAGGGATACTATTTCTCGAAACCGGTTTATGTTGAACAGTTTGCGGAAATGATAGCAAAAGAGGGGGAAAAAAGATGCTGACAATTGAAAAACTCAAGGATTTCGGCGCAAATGTCGAAGAAGGCGTAGCAAGATGCATGGGACTCGGCGATTTTTACCTGAAACTCGTGAACATGGCGGTTCCCGATGAGCAGCTGGATGCGCTTGAAGCGGCACTTGCAAAAAAGGATCTCGACACCGCGTTCGAAATCGCGCACGCACTCAAAGGAATGTACGGAAACATTTCACTCACCCCGATTTACAAACCTCTCAGCGAAATGACTGAACTCCTCCGCAGCCGCACCGATACTGACTATTCCGCACTTCTTGCAGAAGCCAGAAAACAGAAAAAAATACTTGAGGAACTGGCAGCTTCTTAAAAACTACCGCCGATTTCCGTCGACGAACTCAACCAGCTCATTCGGTTTTGAAATAAGGACATCGGCTCCAAGAGCGGCCAGATCTTCTTTTCTGCCGAAACCCCACAGACATCCGATAGAAGTTACGCCTGCATTTTTCGCAGTCAGAATATCGGCTTTCATATCACCGGCATAGAGAGTCTGTGAAAGCGGGATTTTTGTAATTTCTGATATTTCAAATATTCCGTCCGGAGCGGGTTTGAGCGGCTTCCCCGCCCTTTCGCCCAAAACGGCGTCGAAACGGAACTCTCCTAAAATCGTCTCGGCGTTGAGAAGCGCGTATTTGTGCTCCTTGTTTGTAAGTATCGAGATTTTCACACCGCGTCTGACAAGCTCTGAAAGCATTTTCCTGATTCCCGGAAACGGCGGAATAGTCCCGACCCCTTCTTCGTGGTAAAGATCGAGAACTTCAGGCAGAAGCGCGCTTATCACATCATCTCCTGTCCCTTCAGGCAGGGCGCGCCTGAGCAGCATCCTCATTCCGTCCCCGACAAAGCTCTTGTATTTTTCAATGGAATGCGACGGAAAACCGTGACTTTCAAGGACCCTGTTGTTAGTCCGCGAAATAATGTCCAAAGTATCGAGAAGTGTTCCGTCCATATCGAAAATGACCGATTTTACCTGCATGATTTCCCTCAACCGTCTTTCAAAACATCTGCCGCCTTTTAGCACAATTCATCTCCGTCTGCCAATTTTTCCCTTGACTTTTCAGGCGGTTTTACTATAATATCCGCCGTTTTTTCAGAAACGCTTCTTTGAAAATTGGGGATGACTTGGTTTCGACAGGGAGGCTGGATTTTCCGGCTGCATGCCGAGGCGCCGCTGGCCTCGTAAAAAGCGGCAAAACAAGAAACGCAAATAATAATTTTGCATTGGCAGCTTAAGCCTGCCCGTCCTACTGCGGCTTGTCCGCGGCTTCAGATAGGACGCCAAACAGCGGAATAGCGACCTAAGCCTTTTTCGCAGGGCAAAGGAAGCGAAATCAATTGCGAAAAAGTGCGAGAGATCCTGCTGCTGGGAGCTTGAACACTAATTAAAACAGACAGCTACGCACGTAGACGCCCGACTTTCCCCCTTTTTGGACGCGGGTTCGATTCCCGCCATCTCCACCATTTTTTATTTAATCTGCAGAATTTTGACTTTATCAGCAAGTTCCTGTGCGGAAACTGCGTCGAAAGATGAAAGATTTTCTGCAATGGCCCCTTTCTTTTCGAGGAAAAAAAGCATTTCAAAGATGTCATCAGCCGTGGCTGCGGCTGTTTCGGCAGAAACTTCCGGCAGCAGTTTTGCCACAATTTCAGAGTGTGTCACCTTTCCTGTACCAAAGAAACCGTGTTTCGGAATAATTTCCAGAATTTTTCCGAAAATCGTAAATTTATCGGCGAAAAATCTGTAAAGCATCGTTCTGAACCACTCCGGAAGAGAAGAAACATCAATCGGGTTTTCGGAATTTATCGATTCGTAGTAGCCCATGATTGTGTTTTCGAGAAATTCACTCACAAACTGATAAAGGTCTGTTTTCCTGAAAAGTTCGCAGAAAAACGGCGCGAAAGCGAATGCCGCCGAATTTTTGTAGAACGAAAACTCGGATGCCGAATCTTTGGAAATCGAAAACTTCCGGTTTTCACCCGAATTTTTGTCAGCAGGCACGAGATCGCCTTTTTTCAGCAGGGTTCCGGTAAGTTTCGAGCAGTTCACATCAAGGTTGTTCAATGCGTAAGCAGTCTGAATATACGGGAGCGTGTGCAGAATTTCGACAGTTTTTTCCATCCTGTCCACAAGTTCGTTTATCGAAAGCGAATCAAAGCAGATAAAAAGAGCCGAAAATACCGCGGAAAAGCTGATGACCGACGATTTTTCCTGCACTTCGGCGATTTTCAGGGCGGTTTCCTCCGTAAATTTCGTGTTCAGGTAAATCGGCTGTGAAAATTTGATATAAACAGGGCCGTAGTCTGCCCTGAAAAGTGCGAAGACTTTTTTAAGGAAGTGCTCCGACTCGGGCTGTTTCGCTCCCTGTTTTTCCTTGTTGTAGTCTTCAATTTCCTTGAGTTTTTCATAAGTTATCGAAACCGGAACGACATAGAGCTTTCTGTCGGCGGATTTTGCGATATCGGAAAACATTTTCAGCATTCCTGTCCGCGGAGAACGCACCATTCCGCTTCTCGAGCGCCCTCCTTCGATAAAAAATTCGATGTTGTAGCCGGCAGTCACGATCTGTTCAAGATATGTTGTAAGGATTTTTCTGTAAAAATTGTCGTCCTTGATTTTTCTTCTGATGAAAAACGCTCCCATTTTTCTAAGGATCGGAGAAAGCGGGAAAAAATCGAGGTTGTCACCAGCCGCAACAAGAGGAACGGTAACTTTTTCTTTGTAAAGTATATAGTTCAGTATCAGGTAATCGAAATAGCTTTTGTGTGTCGGGACAAAAACGGTGTTTGCCGCAGGAAGCGCGCAGATTTTGCACAAGTCGCTGATTTCATCGCGTGAATATTCAAAACGCGAAAACCGTGCGTTCAGGATTTTTCCCAGAAAATACGAAATCACTTCGGCATAAAGCGGGCTGTACGCAGACGACATCGAGCGCATCGTTCTTATGGCGGTGCGCTTTTCCTCCTTAGTCTCAAGCTCCATTCTGAAAAGAGTTTCGTTTTTGAGGTCGAGCCAGTTTTTAAGCACCGCGCCGGAGACATTTGATTTTGAGATATTCATCAGGGTATAGAGTTTTTTGACGAAACTTTCCTCGTTTTCCTCTATTTTCAAAGTTGTCTGAATCCCTATCCGCAGCGTAAGTTTACGCCGTTTCAGCATGAACATGAGGAGTTCCCACGATGTTGACCAGAAGTTGTAGCGCCCGATGAACTGGTTTATCCAGTCCCAGCGGATTTTTTTGTCGAGATTTTTGTCCCAGAGCGTGATTACTGGGATGATTTTCGCCTCCTGGTGCTTTATTTTTCTGAAGACTTCGGCAAAAACAGGGTCAATCGAGAGTTCTTCGGGCGAATCGACCGGAATGTAGAGTGATTCAATGAATTTTTCCTTTATCACAGAAGGTTTGAACAGTGCTGCGAACATCGTCCACATTTCGTTCAAAGGTCTGAAAAAGCGCGTTTTCGGCCCGAAAGAATGAGTCGGCGGAACAATTCCGTTCTCGATCATGAATCCGTTCAGAAGAAACTGCTCTATTTTGCTGTTCCGCCCCGAAATATAGATTGTAAGCGGCTGTTTTCCGTCGTTTCCGGCACTTTTTTTAAGCAGCTCAAAACCCTCTTTATCAGGAATTTCAACGTCGAATTTTCTGAAAAAATAGCGGTATATCCTTTTGTGAATCCAGTTTGCGAACGAACTTACGAAATTTCGCGAGTAAAAGAATCTTCCGCTTTCCATAAAACCCTAAAATCTGTGAATATACTCAGGTTTTCCGACAACAATTTCACCGTTTCCGATGTTTTTGACCGAATATCCGAAACCTCCTTCGGGCGATGCGGGCTGGAACGGGCATTTCTCGAAAGCCGTGGCCGGCATTCCGTTCTCGATTTTCGCGCAGAGAATCATTCCGCCGCTGCCGAAAGTCTTCCCGCCGGCAATAAGAAGATCCGAGGTTTCCGAAATCTTTATTATATCGAAATCACTGAGCGTCCCCTCGCCCAGTTCCGGCATCTCAGGAACATTCAGCACTGCTGTCGAACTGAAATTTCCGGCATCGAAAATATAAACCGCGCCGTATTTTTCCTCTTTCGGAGCAAGAACTCCAAGATGTTTTTTCTCGGCGATATCAACAACTTTGACCATGCTTCCGAACTGCGAATCCTGCAGCCCGAAAATCTTTTCTGCAGCTCCGTTCTTCCAGTCGTTTCCGCCGGAATAGATGTAAACGCCGCCTGAATTTGCCGAAGACTCATCCTTTTTCAAACCCCAGCCGGCAACAGCCAGATCGGGCAGAGTGTCGCCGTTAAAATCATCGGTGATCATTCCGCTGCCGAAATACTGCGCTTTTTCCTCAACTTCGGGAAGAAGAACCGAATTTTCATGCTCGGAAAGACCTGCAGCGCTTCCTTTAAAAAGTGCAACCATTCCCTGACTTCCGCCGCCTTCAAGCTCAGGACCAGCGTTCTGACCGCCGGCAAAAACATCTGCAAAACCGTCGTTGTCGTAGTCAAGACATGCGAGCGACTGGCTCATACTGTCTGCCTTCTGCATATATTCGGAAGAAAGGCGCGAAATTGAGGCGTTGTTTTCGTTCCAGCCCGATCCGCCGCCGTAAAAAACAACGATTTCGCCCGCAGCGCTAAGATTGTTGAAGGTTGCGAGGTGCGATGAAACCGCAAGATCGTCAAAACCGTCGCCGTTTATGTCGCAGAGCTCCGTTGCAGCATAGCCGAAGCCGACATTGAGTGATTTTTCCGGATGCCCGAGTACAAAAGCGGCATCCTCAAGTTTTTCAACCCTTTTCTCTTTTTCGAAAATATAGAGTTTTCCGGTCGCCTTATCCCAGTCGAAAGCGGGAATCGACTCATGGATTGCACTTACAGCCCAGTATTTATCGCTAAGCGAAAGAATCGAAAATCCGAAAAATCCGCCGTTTCCCAGAATCTCTCTCGACTCTGCGTTTCCCGATTCGTCAAAACCGGAAAAAATGTAGATCCCGCCTGTCTGAAGTTCTTCAAAACCTGCGTCTTCGTCGGAAATTTCATTGCCATTGTCACTGTCATTATAATTCTGTTCTTCGTCAGCATGCGCTCCGCTATCGGATTCGTCGTTGTCCTCCGCAGAATCACCGTCCCGCGCAGGATCATCGTCGTCACGGATTTCCGTGTCAACGCCGTCATCGCCGGTTTCGTTCGCGGGTTCATCTGACGAGCCGCTTCCGCACGAAACAAGCGGCACTAAAAACAAAACTAACAGAATTTTTGCTATTGAAGCCATCTTTTTCTCCTGACAAAGACAATAAAACGGGTGATTATACTCACAATTAAAAAATTTGCAGTAATATTTATTTCGATACCGTTCTGTTCAGTTTTTTGCTTTTTAATCGAAAATCACTATTCTTATCGACCGCGTTCATTCGGAGGTTGAAATGACATCATATTTGACATCTTTCATAGTTTCGTTTCTTTTTGTATGCGCCGTTACGCCAATTCTGATAAAAGTCGGCATCAAGTTCGGCTTTGTCGACCAGGTGAACCAGCGTAAAATCCACCGCGGCGCAATCCCGAGAATAGGCGGTATCGGCATTTCGCTGGGAACTCTCCTTCCTATTTTCCTTCTTTTCTATATCAGCGGCGGAGTTCATATCGAGACAACCGACAACATTATCATCTTTTTTGCGGGCGGCCTCGGAATAAGCCTCGTCGGTCTTTTTGACGACATCAAAGGGATCAATGCCAAAATCAAGTTCCTCTGCCAGATTGCGATTGCGGTCATGGCAACCATGCACGGTGCTTTGATCCAGTCGCTTCCAATGCCGTGGGGAAGGCTCGAACTCGGTATTTTCGGCTATGTTCTGACAGTTTTCTGGATAATCGGCATTATCAACGCGTTCAATCTGATTGACGGAATGGACGGCCTTTCATCGGGAATAACCCTGTTTTCTTCCCTGACGCTTGCGATGCTCGCTATTGTGAACGGGCATCTTCCTGTTGCTCTCGTAGGACTTGCTCTGGCCGGAGCAGTCACCGGTTTTCTTATTTTCAACTTCAACCCGGCTAAAATTTTCATGGGTGACTCAGGCTCGATGTTCATCGGATACATTCTGGCCATTCTGTCGCTCAAAAGCCAGTCGAAGGCACACGCCGTAGTCTCGATAATGGTTCCTATCATAGCGATGGGCCTGCCGATTCTCGACACCACTCTCGCCTTTCTGAGACGAATCCTGAGACACCAGTCGATTTTCGCCGCCGACAAGCAGCACATACACCATTTTCTGCTTTCGCTCGGCTTCAACCAGCGCAAAACAGTACTCATCCTCTATGCGATTTCGATTCTCTTCACGATTCTTTCGATGATTATGATATTCAACAAGAATGTCGATACATTCCTGATAGTCCTTGTCTTTGCGATAATCGTTTTCGTTATGATCACGAAACTGGGATATGTCGAGATGATTTACGGCAAATTCCGCGTAAAAAAGGAAAATTCTCTTGAAAAACACCTTGAAAACTTCTTTATCGACAGAGTTTCGCTTGATCCCGATACAAATTTTTTCTCGGAACTCCCGATAAAAGGCTTCGACATCATTGATGTGAAAGGAAAGCTGCTCTTTTCAACCGGTGAAAAGGACAAAATCAACTTTTTCGACATTTCGGCGAGAAGATCGCGCATTGTCCGCCTTTACTGGACTGAAAACGTTCCGATAATCGGTTCGCGCGAATCGGCGATGCTCATTCTCATGGCTAAAATCCTTGTCGCGAAATTCGCTCCGATAAGCGACGAGGACGAGAAAAAATTTCTAGCAGAAATCAAAGAATAATCAGAGACTCGTAAGAACAACCGGACCGTTTGCGGTGATTGCGACAGTGTGCTCGAACTGGCAGCTGAGCTTGCCGTCCATCGTGACGACTGTCCAGCCGTCGCTGAGTGTGCGTGTTTTGTAGGTTCCTTCGTTTATCATCGGTTCGATCGCGACAACCATTCCCTCCTGAAGTTTAAGTCCGTCGCCGCGCTTGCCGTAGTGCGGGATCGCCGGATCTTCGTGAAGGTGAACGCCTGTTCCGTGGCCGACATACTCTGTGACAACAGAAAATCCGTGGCTTTCGGCATATTCCTGGATCACAGCGCCGATATCGCCGATGTGATTGCCCGGAACGCACTGTTCGATTCCGAGCTCAAGGCATCTTCTGGTAACTTCGACAAGTTTTTTCGCTTTATCGCTCGCTCCCGGCATAACGTATGTCATCGTGCTGTCGCCGATATATCCGTTCAGCGTTACGCCGCAGTCAACCGAAAGAATGTCTCCGCGCTGGATTATTTTCGCCTTTCTCGGAATTCCGTGAACGACTTCGTTATTTACGGCGATACAGGTCGCGTGAGTGTAGTCATCAACTGATTTGAATGTCGGATGACCGCCGTGCTTTTTTATGAATTTGTCGGCAAAAGCATCGATCTGAAGTGTCGAAACACCGGGCTTGATGTAACTTTTCAACTCGTGGTAAAGTTCCGCGAGAACATGGCCTGCCGCCTTGATTTTTTCTATCTGTTCAGGAGTTTTGATAATAATTTCTTCACACATTTTTTCACCTCCGCAAAAACAAAAAGCCCGCTATTTTAAAGAAAAACTGCGGAAAAACAAGATTCTTTCTTCCCTAAATTCCTTAGACACCCTAGACTCCCTAAATTCCCTATACTCCCTAAATTAAATTTTATTGACTTTAAAAGCCGCAGAATTATCTTGCCCCACTGATTTTGTTTCTTTAACTACTGAATAATGGTGAAATTATGACAAGAATTGAAAAACATCCTGTCCTTGAGATTCCTCAGGGCCAGAAAGAAGTCGAATTTACTTTCGACGGCAGAAAAATGACAGGTTACGAAGGAGAGGCGGTAAGTTCTGCTCTTTTCGCAAACGGTGTCAGACAGTTTTCGCTCCACAGAAACGGCAAAGCTCCGCAGGGTATCTTCTGCGCTAACGGCCAGTGCAGCCAGTGCACGGTGATCATCGACGGACTTCCGCAGAAGTCGTGCATCACTCCGCTCAAAGCAGGAATGAAGATCGAGACTCTTAACGGCGTTCCGAAACTTGCTGAAGACGACAGACCGGTAGAACACACCGAAAGAAGAAACGAGTCCTGCGACGTTCTCGTTGTCGGCGGCGGACCAAGCGGTCTCAACGCGACGATCGAACTTGCCCAGCTCGGTTTCAGCGTTATTCTGGTTGACGACAAGGCGCGCCTCGGCGGCAAACTGCTGCTTCAGACCCATAAATTCTTCGGAAGCGAGGAAGACTGCTTCGCCGGAACACGCGGTGTCGACATCGCCCACATCCTCGAAGAGAAAGTCAGAAGTTTCAAAAACGTCAAAATCTACACCGAAACAAGCGTTATCGGCGTTTTCAAGGACAAAAAGGCTGGTCTTTTCGTCAAAAATAAAAATTATGTCACAGTCGATTTCAAAGGGCTCATCCTTTCGAGCGGCGCAAGGGAAAAGTCAGTTCTTTTCAAAGGCAACGACCTTCCCGGCGTTTACGGCGCAGGCGCTTTCCAGACGCTTGTCAACCGCGACTTAGTCAAAGCGGCTAAGAAGATCCTCATCATCGGAAGCGGAAACGTCGGTCTCATCGGCGCTTACCACGCTCTTCAGGCAGGGATCGAAGTCGCTGCGATCGTCGAAATCGCTCCGAAAATCAACGGTTACAAAGTTCATGCCGACAAAATCAGAAGAATGGGCGTTCCGATCTACCTCAGCACGACAGTCATCGCGGCTGAAGGCAACGGCAAAGTCGAAAGAGTTACAGTTGCACAAGTCGATGAAAAATGGAATCCGATCCTTGAAACGGCGAGAACCTACGAAGTCGATACACTCCTTGTCGCTGTAGGTCTGAGCTCGGCTGACGAACTTTTCACGCTGGCTGACCAGTATAATTTCAACGTTATGAAAACCGGAGACTGCGACGAGATCGCGGAAGCTTCTTCGGCTATGTTCGGCGGCAAGATCACCGGCAGAAAGATGGCTGCTGCTCTCGGAAAGACCGATGCGGCGATCGATGAAAGCTGGCTGAAAAAGGCGGCGGTCCTCAAATCGAGACCTGGAAACACGAAAGAGATAGAAAAACCGGTCATCACGGCGAAATTCCAGCCGAAATTCTCCTGCCTCCAGGAAATTCCGTGCAACCCCTGCACCACAGTCTGCGCTAAAAAGGCGATCAAACTCAAAAGCGAAACCGGCACGATCATGGATACACCTTACTTTGACGGCGAATGCATCGGCTGCGGAATGTGCGTAGCGGCCTGCCCCGGACTTGCTATCGCACTTGCGAAAACAGTCGATGACACGAAGGCTGAGATCGTTCTTCCGTATGAATTCAACTGCGATTTCAAAGAGGGCGACAAACTTCCGCTCACCGATATCGACGGCAAATTCATCGAAGAAGGAACGGTCATCAAAACCGCTTACAACAAGAAGTATAAAACAACTCTCGTCACCCTTAGTGTAACGGCTGCTAATGTCGCTGACATCGCGGGGATCAGATACCAGAGCGAAGAAGTCACGAAACCGCTTGCGAAACCTGATTTCACCTACGCTCCGGAAAACAGCATAGTCTGCCGCTGCGAGAGAGTAACAGTCAAGCAGATAGTCGATTTCATCAAGGAAAACAAAGTCAGAGACGTCAACCAGCTCAAACAGATCAGAGTCGGAATGGGCGCTTGCGGCAGCAAGACCTGCAGCGTTCTTATGCCGATGATCTTCAGAATGGCGGGCGTAGACTGGAAAGAAGTAACTCCCGGAAGGAAGAGACCGCTGACTGTCGAAACTCCAATGTACGCAATTGTAAACGAGGAGGAAAATTAGATGAAAAGTTACGATATTCTCATAATCGGCGCAGGCAGCATCGGTACACCGCTTGCATACAACCTTGCCAAAAAAGGAAAAAAAGTCTGTGTCATCGAAATGAACGCATCCACCGGAAGAGGCCAGAACAGAGCTGCTATCGGCGGACTCAGAGCAACATTCAGCGATCCCGCGAAAATCAAGATCTGTGCTGTTTCCATCAATGAAATCAGCCACATGAAAGAAAATCACGGAATCGATGTAGACTGGGTCGAAGGCGGATACATCTACCCGATCTTCGAAGAACAGACCGAGAAAAATTTGAAAGAGCTCCTCAAGCTCCAGAAGAGCATGGGGCTCAATATCGACTGGGTTTCGGCTGAAGAAATCAAGGAAAGAGTTCCCGGAATACGCCCCGAAGGACTTAGAGGCGGAACATTCTCGCCGAACGACGGAAGCGCTTCCCCGCTCAAGACGACAGGCGCTTTCTACAAGCTTGCAAGAGAGTGCGGAGCTGAATTCAACTTCCACGAAAAAGTCGTTTCAATGGAAGTAAAAGGCGGAAAAATCGTTTCTGTCAAAACCGACAAAGAGACCTACTGCGCTGACCTCATCATCAACGCTGCAGGTCCTTTCAGCCGCGAGATCGGTGCAATGTGCGGAGTCGATATCCCGGTTTATCCCGACTGTCACGAAGGCGGAATCACCGAGCCGGTCGAATATTTCCTCCGTCCGATGGTCGTTGACATCAGACCCGACGCGATTTCGCTCAACTACTACTTCTACCAGAACTACGAAGGTCAGTTCGTTTTCTGCATCACCCCGAAACCTTCGATCAAAGGGACAGATATCGACAACACGAGCAACTTCATGCCGCAGGTCGTCGGAAGAATGCTTTCGCTCTACCCGAGACTCCGCAACATCCGCATCAGAAGGACGTGGCGCGGCCTTTACCCGATGACTCCGGACGGTTTCCCGATCGTCGGCAGAACAAAAGAAGTCGAAAATATGTTCCTTGCAACCGGTATGTGCGGACAGGGCTATATGATCGGCAGCGGTCTCGGCAAAATTTTGTCCGAAATCATCGTTGACAATTCGCACGAATACGACTTCATCCTTGACCAGCTCACCCTTTACCGTGACTTCTCCGGTGACGAGATGCTGAAATAATCAAAAGCTACTGCCACTTTGTTTTCTTAAATAAAGCTCACAGAACACCCTTTTTCGGTAGTTTTCACAGGAAGCATCGAATCATCAGGAAATTCGTCGATGTCGCTTCCCATCTCAAGATCTTCAGGTTCATAGGTTTCTTCCTTTATTTCCGGAAGTCCCCCTTTGCATTCGTGTCTTTCGCAGAGCATTTGAAGCGCGGCAAGTGCGTTTATTCTGCCGTAGCCGTATTTTTCGCTGAAACCGTTTTCGTCATAATCTGCATCGCCGGGCGAAACTTTGTCGGCAGTTTTTGTGATTATTTCATAAAGTTCGTCGCGGCTGAGCTCTGGATAAGCCGAAATCATAAGTCCGGCAACCGATGCGGCAAGAGGACACGCGCTGCTCGTTCCGCCGAAAGATGATGTGTAGTCACTCTGCGAGTAGCCGTACCAGCTCCGGGCGTCGATCGTCCAGATCCCGTCTTTTATCGTGTCTGCCGCAAACGGATTCCAGACATAGTCACCGTCCACATCGGAAGAAGGAGCCATAACATCAAGATCTTTTCCGAAATCGCTGTAATTCGAGCGCTTTCCGTAGGCATTCAGCGCACCGACCGCGATCACATCGTCGTTTGCGGCATATCCGTCGAAAGTATCCACGGCACTGATATCCTCGTTTCCGTTTCCTGCCGCAAAAAATATTACGGTACCGAGCCCTCCGCGCTCGTTCTCCCTGGCATATTTCACGATTTCCCTGACGACTTCCGGCATATCTTCGGCGCCGCCGTTGTCAGCCGGCCCCCAGCTGTTTGAAATTATCTGTACGCCTTGATCAAGCACAAAGTTGAAGGCGTTTGCCATATTCTCGCCCTCGCCCAAAGCCGATCCTGAGCGGACCGGAACGATTTTGCATTCCGGACACGCACCGGCAACCCCGAGATCGTTGTCTTTCACCGCCGCGATAACGCCTGTTACGCAAGTTCCGTGCGGCTCGTTGTCGTCTGCATACGGATAATCGTCGCCGTCAACCAGATCGAGCCCTTTCAGATATTTTCCCGCCATATCGGGGTGATGCAGATCGAAAGCGTCATCGATAACTCCGATTTTAACTCCTTTCCCCGGATTGATTCCGAGACTTTCAAGATAATCCCATGCAGCCGCAACCTTGGCGTCGTTTCCCTCGATTCCGCGCTGCCCAGTGTTCAGAAGATGCCACTGGTTTTCAAAAAAAGGGTCTTTGCTTTTATACTGGATATTCATTTTTTTGTCTGGAACCGCCCTCTTCACAAGAGGTGATTTCGCAAAGCAATCCAAAGAAATTTCTTTGTTTTCGGTATGTACGGCATAAAAATCCGTTCTTTTTATCTTGTAAAAATAAGTTATCCCGCACTTTTCAAAATCGCTTTTCAGAAACTTCCGCGCACTGTCTTTCAACTGCACAAAAACTGTATCTTCGGCAAAAACTGTCGAAAATATCAGTAAAAACGCTGCAAAAAATAGTTTTTTCATGCTGCTGCTTTATTTTCCGAACAATGACGAAAAGAGCCCTTTCTTTTCATAAGGTTCCGATTTCATTGACAAGAATTTAAACCCGCAGGATTCAACAGCTTCACGTACTTTCGTTTCGTCAGGCTCGTTTTCACTGATAATTTCACACTCTTTCTTTTCGTGCGAAGCTGTGACATTTTTGACACTAAATTTTTCCCTGACCGCGTCGCAGAGATGTTTTTCGCAATGCCCGCAGGCCATTCCTTCAACGCCGACAACAGTTTTAAACATTTCAACCTCCTTAAATTATTAAAACAAATCAAGCTGTTCCGCTTCTTTTTCTTTTATAAGTCTGAAACTTTTCCTGTAAATTTCACAGGGACCGATTTTTCTCAGAATTTCATAGTGTTCCGCCGTCGGATAGCCTTTGTGCGAAGCAAGATGATATTCAGGATAGATTTTATCCCACTTCATCATGATCCGGTCGCGGTAAGTTTTCGCCAGAATCGAAGCTGCAGCGATATTTATGCTTTTGGCGTCGCCTTTTACGACCGCCATTTCGTTTTCAAACTGTCCGGTTTTTTTGTTCCCGTCGACCAAAACCATGCAGTTTTGTTCAGTTTTCCGCATTATTCTTTTTGCGCACAGGCCCATTCCGTAAAGCGAGGCACGAAGTATGTTCATTTCGTCGATAACTTCCGGCAGAACCGAATAAACCGCCCAGTAACTGTTTTGAATTATCTGCGGAACAAGCTCCTCTCTCTTTTTTTCGGAGAGTTTTTTTGAGTCGTTCACGCCCGGAATTTCGCTGAAAAGCGATACAGCCGCAGTCACGACAGGGCCACACAATGGGCCTCTTCCCGCTTCGTCCGCACCGATTACAAGAAATCCGCGTCCTTTATAAATTTTATCGATTTCGCCTATCATTTCAGCACGTTATCGCATCAAAAAGTTTTATAAGAACGTGATTCAGGAAGTCGCTTCCCTTCTCCGTACACTTCAAAATGCCGTTTTTTTCATCAATTTCAAGAAAACCGTCGGAAACAAGGCCTAAAACAACTTTTTCAGAGACAAGCTCAAAAAAGTTTTTGCCGAATAATTCTTTGAAATCATTGATATTTATTCCGATTTTAACACGCAAGCCCATAAGAAGGAACTCTTCGATTTTCTCGCGCAGCGTTAGTTCCCATGAACTCAGTCCGTCGCCTTCCGTGAAAGCCTTTATGTCATCGGCGTAACGCGATGAAACACCGGTTTTTCTGATGAACGAAGCCGCTCCGGCGCCGATCCCGAGCCAGGAAGCGTAAGTCCAGTAAAGCATGTTATGCTTTGATTCAAAGCCTTTAAGCGAATAGTTGCTTATTTCGTAGCGCGAAAAACCTTTTTTCTGCAGAAAACTGCGAATCGCTTTTTCCTGAAGCAGAGTTTCATCCTCGCCCAGAAGTTCCGGCGCGTTTTTCCGTTCAGGTTTTGAATAGCTGTAAGCAGAAACATGTTTAAACGGAGCAAGTTCAAAAACTCGCGTAAGTTCCTGATTTATTTCACGGTTTTTGCCGAGACCGTAAATAAAATCGAAGGAGATGTTGTCAAAATATTTTGCGAAAAGAGGGATGTTTTTTTTCATGTCGGCGACCGTTGTCCTGCGTCCCGTTTCGGCAAGGACTGCGTCGTCAAACGCCTGGACACCAAGGCTTATCCTGTTCACGCCGCAGTTTTTCAGATTTTTTATCCACGATTCTCCGATGTCTGCCGGATTGATTTCGACCGTAAATTCGGTTTCCGCGAGATTTATCCCCAGTTTTGAAGCAGTTTTTGCGAATTTCTGAAAAAATTCCTCACTCATCACCGAAGGGCTTCCGCCGCCGAAATAAACCGAAACGACTTTTGTTCCCGAAAGCTCGCCGAACCTTGATTCAAGCTCGTCAAGAAGGGCTTCGCCGTATTCGTCAGGCGCGCTTTTTGAGAACTTCGCTACACTGAAAAAATCGCAGTAAAGGCATTTTTTCGGGCAAAAGGGGATGTGAAAATAAATTCCGGAAAAATTGTTCAATTCTCGACCGTTAAGATTTTTTGGCTGTTATATCCTCGACACCGATTGTCGCCTTTTCCGAAACGGCGATGAAAAGACGCGCCTTAACACCGTGCTTGTTGAAAAGCTCCGAAACTTCGGTGTAGATCGTGTTTTTAAGGTCTTCCTTGTCCTCGAACTTGTATTCGCCGATGAAAGTCCCTTCGGGAAGCGGCTGAAGAGTGTTTCCGAGCCTGATCTGCGCGTAAAGCCCGAGTTCTTCAAGCTCGTCGTGGATAAAATCCCTGTCGTAATTCATTGAGGCAAGAACTTCAAAACTCAAAAAAACGAAATAATGCTGCATAGCCGCACCTAATCAGAAAGTTTTTCCATAACAGCCGCAGCAAATTTCTCGGCTGCGTTCGGGCCGTTGCCTGTAACAATATTGCCGTCAGATACGACATCTTTATTTACGAAAGTAGCGCCGGCGTTTTCCATGACCTTGCTTGTTTTCATGCCGTATTCAGGATCGTCGCCCAGCCAGACGGTAACTTTTCTGCCGCGGACGACATCAGCTTTGGCAAGAATCGTCGGAGCCCAGCAGATTGCCGAAAGAACCTTGTGGTTTACCGAATTTTTAGCAATTTCGACCGCTCTGACGCTGGCTCTGACAGAAGGAGTTCCCATTCCGCCGACAAAAACAACGCCGTCAAAATCGGCTTCGTTCACCTCGTCAAGCGAGTATCTGACATCGAAAGCCGCGCCGAACATTCCTGTTGCAGTGCCTTTTTCCGTGCTTGCGACAGTGACGTCGATTCCTTCACCCAGAAACTGCTTGTAAGAAACGACAAATTCCTCATCCCTGAAATTTTCATGCGCAATGATCATCAAAACTTTCTTTCCGCTAAGCATCTTTGCCTCCTTAGAACATCAAAAAAACAAAAGCGCATTATTTTATAAGATATTGATTTTCAGGCAATATTTCGGGCACAAAAAATTTTTCGCCGAAAAACGAAAAAAAAGTTGACTTTAATTTTTTCCTGACTATAAATTCCGCCGCTGATGTTTTTTTGACTATGAGGTTTGCAATGTTCGAGGCTTTTGCAGTCGTTCAGGTTGTTATCTGCGTGCTGCTTGTCATCATCATCCTTCTTCAGGAAGGTAAAAAAGGAATGGGAGCTATTTTCGGTGGTTCGAGTAGTTCTGTTTTCGGTGCAAGAGGTGCCGGAAATATCCTCACCAAAATCACTTCCGTTCTTGCAATCCTCTTCATGCTCAACTCAGTTTGGATGTCCTACATTTCAAGCAGTGACAAGTCTGTCGTAAAAGTTGAGCAGGCTGAAAAGACGGCTCCTGCTCCGGTTGCGGCACAGCCCGCGGAAGAAAAGAAACCGGAAGCGGTTGAGCAGAAAAACGATCAGCAAGAAGCTCCTGTCGAAGAACAGAAACCTGCTGAAGAGCAGAAAGAAGCTCCAGCTGAATAACACAGCTGGCAGCTTCGGCAGAAGCCGATTTGTTCCTTTTTATTTGAGTTTTTTCCCTCCGGTGCAGGAGTGGTGGAATTGGTAGACACGTAAGACTAAGGATCTTATGCCTATTGTTGGTGTGGGGGTTCGAGTCCCCCCTTCTGCACCATCTTTTATTTTTTCAATATTTTGGATTTTGAATGTCGTTTTTTTGGGTTTGTCTCTTTTCTTATCTTTTAGAAAAGGATTCAATTCTTGAAAAAGCGGAAAATGTAGGATTTTTCTATAAAAACGCAGAGATTTCAGAGTCTTCAGACTGTAAAACAAACGAAAATACGCTTTGCATCGAGCATAACGGCATAAAATATTCCGTCAAAAGGCGCGGAACATTCAGCGCCGAAACGAAAATTTCAGATAAATCGCTGCACCTCACCATAAATCCCGACAACGACTACATCTCATACTTTCTTTACATACAGACAGAAAAAACTGTCCACAAAGTCAAAATCACGAAAAAGGAACTGGTTCTTGAAGAAAATGCCGGAAACATCGTGCGCCTTCAGATTACTGGAACCGGCTCAGGCGGCCCCGAAATTCTCTGGAGCCGGAAATTCAAGGATGCAAAACTCACCGAATTTTCAAAAAATTTCAACAATTCATTGAATTTATTAAGGAAATTATTTAAAGCAAAAGCGATTGCAATAGATCAATCTTTGCAGGAAACGGCTCTTTTATCACTTGAAAAAGTGAAAAAAGAAGGTTTGAAACACTATTCTTCAAAAGAGGGAAGCGTCCGTCACAGCGGAGTACGCAAAAAGATCCTTGGCGAAAACCTTTTCGCCGCGAAAAACGAGGCCGAGGCGTGGAAAATGCTGGTTTCAAGCCCGTCGCACCTTTACAACCTCATAAATCCGCAGTTCGGGCATTATTTCTACGCAATCGAAAAAGGAAAGGACGAAATTTCAGGAGCTATAATTTTTTCGGAATAAACGGAGGTAAAAATGAAAAGATTCTGGGTATTTGTGACTTTGCTGCTCTCAATTTTCAGCCTTTTTGCTGAAGAAGAAATCTCACAGGACGAAAATGCATGCGATTATGCAAGACAATCGAAAAGCATCGAAGTCTGGCAGAAGTATCTTGAAAAATTTCCGGAAGGAAAGTGCGCTTTCGAGGCTGAAAGCGAAATCGAAAAACTGAAAAACGATAATCAACCTGCTGAAGAAGAAAAATACGAACCAGCGCCGGAACCGACCTACATCGTTCTGACCTCAGAGCCGGTTCTGTACTACCGTCCATACAAAACAGCCGGAATATCACTGCTTGTAGTCGGACTTGCAGCAGATGTCGCAGGCGGAATAACCTATTACACCGGCTGGTTCAAAGATGATTCCAAAATGATGCTCGGTGGACTTATCACAAGCATCGTCGGAGTTCCGCTTTGGATCACGGGCGCAGTTCTTATCGGCATAAGAAAACCTATGCCCAGCCAGAATGTGGAAATCAGCCACCTCTCTGTAGCTCCGACAAAAGGCGGTTTCTAGGCTGCGCCACCACAAAACGGAGGTTTAGAATGAAGAATTTCAGCCTTGTTTTCGCAATTTCCACTCTGTTTTTCGCAGTTTCCTGCGATTCAGGAATCAAGTTTGACAACCCGAATGACAAAAACTCTGATGCATATCAGGGTGACAGAGATCAGGAGACGTCGGATAATGATACCGGCGATACAATAGAGCCCGACACAGACACTTCGAGCAGCGATATAACTGATAACGATATCGATAATACCGACACGACAGATACTCAGGATGACGATTCAGACACTAGCAAACCTGACACAGACAATCCTGATACGACTCCTGACGACGGCGATCCCGAGCAAGAAGAGACCACCACTGATGACGCCAACACATCTGCACCAAATAACGGTGATGATGATACAGAAACAGATGACAATACAGACACCTCGGATTCGACTCCGGATAACGATTCGGACACGGATCAAGGCAGAAAACAAGGTGAACTTTACGGAGAATGTTACCCGAACGACACATGCAATGCAGGTCTGATCTGCGATGTTGAAAACAATATCTGTATAAAAGACACCGACAACACCTCAGATGATTCTGATTATGATACTCCTGATGTGGATGCGGACACCAGCACCGAAATGCCCGATCAAGATCATGATCCAATACCTGAAAACTCCTGCAATTCAAACTCCGACTGCTCCGGTGCTACTCCATACTGTTCTATCACAACGTCAGAATGTATTGCAAACGCAGTTTTTATAACGGAATACGTCGAAGGAAGCAGCGAAAACAAGGCGATCGAGATCTACAACGGTTCAAAATCATCAGTAAATTTAAGCAATTTCACTATTCAACAGGCAAAAAACGGCAGTAGTTTCGGTTCTGATGCAAATTACATTTACAATTTTCCTGCATCTTCCCTGCTCGCACCCGGAGCAACTTATGTTGTCTGCAATGATTCTGCCGAGGACTCTCTTTTGTCACACTGCGACGACAAACCGTCAACAGGCTTGACTTTAAAGTTCAACGGAGACGACGGCATGGCTTTATTTGAAGGTACTTTAAAAGTTGATCAGATAGGGATTCAGGGAGATACTGCACCTTGGAGCGTAGCCGGTGTTTCAAATGCAACCGCAAACCACACTCTGAGAAGAAAAACAACAGTCATTCAAGGAACAATCGACTGGGACGCTTCTGCAGGAACAACTAATGAAAACTCAGAATGGATCGTGCTTGATAATGATACATTTGATGGTTTAGGAATAAGATAACAACTTACGTTTTTTTCCGGCTAAATACCCGGTTTCCCCCAAATTTTTTCGACCAAAAATTACCACAAACCGATCAGTTGTTCAGCATTTCCAGCATGAGTCTGAGGGCAACTTCGACTGCGCCGAAATCGGGAAAGAAAAGGTTTGAGTGAAGGGAAATCGGTTCAGAAGCGGGATTTTTGCGGCACCCTACCCAGAACATTATTCCGCTCCATTTTTTCGAGAAATAGCCGAAATCCTCGCCTACAAGGTCACCTTTTTTGTAGATGCACTTTATTCCGTGCTTTTCCGCGGCGGTTTTGAGTTTTGCGAAAAGTTCAGGTGTGTTGCGGACTTCGATATATTCGCCTAAAATCGTGAGTTTAGCGCTGCAGCCGTATGTTTCAGCGCATCTTTTCGCGGTATCTTCGACTATTTTAGTGCCCAAGCTCATCATTTCGGAAGTGAACGAGCGCAAAGTTCCTTCGATTTTGGAGTATCCCGAAACGACGTTTCTCGCCGTTCCCGAAACGAGTTTTCCGAAGTGGGCGTGGAAAGTGTCGGTCGGATTTATGGTTTTTCGGATATTGTGCTCTACGACCGTGAGAAATTCAGCCGCTGCAGCGAGAGCGTCGTGACCGCGTTCAGGAAAGGCCGCGTGCGCCGTTTTACCTTCGAAAACGACATCGACTTCACGCGGAATCGCAAAAAGAATGTTGTCGTTAGAAGCTATCTCGCCGACAAGAAAGTCGTCGTTCACATGTATTGCGTGAGCAGCTTCGATATTGTAACTCTCAAAAACGCCGCTTTCGATCATCTTTCTCGCTCCCCCTGCCCCTTCTTCGCCAGGCTGGAAGACAAAAAGGATATTTTTTTTCGGCAGTTTTTCCGCAACTTCCATAAGAATTCCGCAGAGGACAGTCATGTGGATATCGTGGCCGCATGCGTGCATGACTCCCGGATTTTTGGAAACTATTTCGTGATCTGGGCTTTCATCGACCCTGATCGCATCCATATCGGCACGGAAAAGTTTGTAAGGAGCGTCTCCGCCGTTGTGGTAATCGATAACTATCGAAGTAAGGAACGGACGTTTGACCGTGAAAAGCGGCGAGCCTTTTGCGACTTCGTCAAAGAAACCAAGGATGATCTCAGCCGTTTTGAACTCGTTGAACGAAGGTTCCGGCGACTCGTGCAGAGTTCTGCGGAGTTTTTTAAGTCTTTCAAGATCCATTTACTTCTCCTCAAGAAGGACTTGTACCGCCTTTTCGACCTGCGGATCACGTCCTTCGATGATGTTGTTCGGGAGCATCGGGACTACAAAATCGGGAACGAGTTCGTTGTTCTCAAGATATTTTCCGTCGTTTCCGATAATTCCTATCTGCGGGATGCCGAAGTAGAGCGATTCATCGAGAAGAAGCGGCCACCATACTGCCGTAGCCGTTCCCGCGACGGGCATTCCGACGATTTTTCCGAGTTTGAGTTCGCGGTAAGCGTAAGGGAACATGTGGGCGTCGCTGTAGTTGCCTTCGTTTACGAGAAGAACTGTCTTTTTCGTCCAGCGGTCCTGAGGATCGCCGCCGAAATTCTTGACTCCGCGGTGGCTGTACTGCGTGTATTTTTTGCCGCCGAAAAGAACTGAAAGCTCGTCGTGGAGCCATCCGCCGCCGTTGAAACGCGTATCGATGACGATTCCTTCGGCGTCGCTGTATCTGCCCATGATCTCGTCAAATATCGTCTTGAAGCTTTCGCCGTCCATGCCTCTGATATGGACATAGCCGAATTTTCCTTCCGAAAGTTTTTCGACTCTTTCGCGGTTTTTCTTTACCCATCTGTTGTAGAGAAGTTCGAATTCAGCACGGTAGCCGATAGGTTTAACGACTTCATCCCAGCGTTCCGAAGTTGCCGGATTCCAGAGAGAGAGTCTCACTTTCGTATCAGCGGTGCGGTTGAGCAGTTTGTCGAAACTTTCAGCAGTTACGGCGAGACCGTTGATCTTCTCGATCACAGCACCTGCTTTGATCTTGCTTTCAGCCTTATCTAACGGGCCGCCCTTCATGATCTCGTCGATTTTCACGCCGTTTTTGTCAAAGGAGTAGAATATCCCAAGCCTTCCCGATGCGTCGCCCATAGGCATATACGGCATATATCCGCTTCCTGTGTGGGAAACGTTAAGCTCTCCCAGCATTTCGGAAAGAAGCTCGCTGAAATCGTAGTTGTTGTTGATGAAGGGGATGAATTTTGCGTATTCATCCTTGTATTTCGCCCAGTCGACGCCGTGGAGACCGGTGTCGTAGAACTTATCGTTCATCGTCTTCCAGACATATTCGAAAAGGTATGCGTATTCAGAATTTTTGTTGACCGAAAATTCCGCCGCAGGTGCTACAGATTTCATTTTTCCGTCTGCAAGACCGAGTTTCGATGCCTTTCTCAAAGCAAGAATGAAAAGCGAAGTTCCTGCACTATCGGGAACAATGGAAAACTGCGGATCATCCCAGAAAGCGAGATTTCTCGGATGCGGGATCGAAGAAAGCTGCTTTTCTGTTTTTTCGCGCAGATTGAGAGCGACGATCCTGATTTCGGCAGGTTCGTAACTCATGTAGTAAAGCGTCTCGCCGTCTTTTGAAACAGCGTTTTCGACATATTTCGCCGGATTGAGGGAAACTTTCACGATCCTGTCTTCAATATCCGTTTTGTCGAAAGCGACAGCCTCTTTTTTCTCCTCGGGTTTTGCCGCTGCCGGGTTAGGCTGTGTCGGCGGAACGTTTTTCGCGGAAGCCGCTTTCTTGTTAGCCTCGGCCTTTTTCTCTATGTCGATCTCATCTTTCGTCTTCTGGAAGTTGTCGAATCCTTTTTTGTTGAGGAAGAAAAGGTAAAGCTCGTCTTTCCCTATCCACGAAATGAATTCGCCGTTCCCGCTCCACCTCGGCAGAGCGTCGAAAGTTCCCGAGTTCGAGATGTTTGTAAGTTCGCCGCCTTTTGCCTCAACTATGCCGATCTCGCCGCTCCAGCGGTCTCTGTCGTTGAATACGACCGCAAGACGGGTGCTGTCTGGAGACCATGAATACTGCTGGTCGCCGTCGATGTAGGAGACGTTTTTCTCGCCAGCCATAACAGTCGTGTGAGTGTTCTTTTCGGTGTCGAAAACAACGAGTTCAGTCCTGTTTTTGAGGTATGCGATCTTCTTTCCGTCAGGAGAATAGTAAGCCTGGAATGCGTTGAAATCGCCAGAAATCACTTCTTTCTCGCTGATTTTTGTCGAAGACGAGAAATATGGCTCGTCCTCGTCATCCATCGATGTTTCGTAAATTTTCCAAGTGCCGTCACGGAAGGATGAGTAAAGCAGTTTCCTGTTTTCGGGATGGAAATTTACCCATCTTTCTTCGTTCGGAGTGTCGGTGATCCTTTTTGTCGCGCCGCTTTCGGTGTTTACGACATAGATTTCACCGCGAAGCACTAGCGCAGCCTCGCTTCCATCAGCATTCGGAGCAACTTCGTCGGCAGCCGAAAGCATAGCGCGGATCTCGTTAGCCTTCATTTCCACGCTTGAGAAAACTTCGAGTTTTACGGGTTCTTCGCCCTCTTTCATCGTGTAGATCTGACCGTCGAATGAGAAGCAGAGAAGCCCGTTTTTACTTCTCGAAAGGAACCTGACAGGGTTGGTGTCAAATTTCGTGAGCTGCGTTTTAGCGCCTGCAGACGAGCGTTTCCAGACATTGAGCGAGCCGCTCTCTTCGCTCAGATAGTAGATATCTCCGTTTTCGCCGAAAACAGGATTTCTGTCCTCGCCTGCGAAATCGGTGAGTTTATCGAATTTTTTGACTTCCGTATCGTATTCCCAAAGGTCTCTTGCGTTGCTTGAAACGTGGTGTTTGCGCCAGTCGCTCTCGTACCCTTTTTTGTCGTGGTAGATAAATTTCCTGCCGTCAGCGCTGATGTTGAGATCAATGACAGGGAACGGGATCTCAAGCTTTTCGGCGCCGCCTTCAGCCGGAACAGAGTAAAGCTGAGGCAGACTTCTTGAGGGGAAAAGAGAGCTTTCCTTCGTGCCGACTCTCGGCGAATTGAAGTAAACGAGCGAATCATCTGGAGAGAAAGCCATCGGAATGTCGTTGGCAGAGTGGAATGTGAGTCTTTTCGCGTTGCCGCCGTTTTTTGAGATCGTGAAAATATCAAGATTCCCGAAGCGGCTGCTTACAAAAGCGAGCGTTTTTCCGCTGTTCGCCCAGACAGGCCTCGATTCGTAGGAAGGAGCCGAAGTCAGAGCGCGGGCGAAACCGCCTTTTGCCGGAACGATGTAGATATCCCCCATAAATGCGAAAGCGATCTCGTTTCCGTCGGGAGAAACCGCTGGATAGCGCATCCAGCCCAGCAGATTCCCGTTTTCCTGCACAGCGGCTGAATCATCCGCCACTTCGACATTGACGATTTTGTTGACAGGCTTTTCAACCTTTTTGTTGATTTCAATTCCTAAAAATTTGTCGAGCTGCTGGCACGAAACTGCCAGAAACATAAGCGAAATTAAAGCAAAAAACCTTTTCATAAGACCTCCATTAGTCATAAAAATCATTGATTTTTACAACGCAACGCGCTTTCAGTCAAGGCAAAGTACATATTTAAGGGATTTTTATTTGAATGCGGCTTTAAGGCGCTCAAGATCCTCTTTTGTTCCGGCTGCAATAAGGACATCACCTGCTTCAAGCGTTTTGGTGGGAGACATTGTCCCCTTCCCTGTCGATTTTTCGCGGACGGCATTGAAATTCTCGCGGAGTCTGAGATTGATAAGGTTGTGTCCCCACATTTTTTTATTCGTAGAGAGAGCCTCTATCCGGTATTCGTCCTCGAATTCGATGCTGCATGACTCGGTTCCTTCGCCGTGCTGAACAGTTTTGAGCATATTCGCTTTCGAAAGGATCTCGCGGTGGTAGAAATCAATCAGATCGTGCTCGTGGATGCAGCCGACAACTTTACCGTCGTCAGAAAGGACAGGCAGTTCGATGACTTCGCGCTTGATCATGAACCTCATCGCCTGGGAAAGCGGAGTGTCGAGTTTCACTGTTGGGAAAGTCGTATCCAAAAGGTCGCTTGCGAGTACCATCGTGCCGATCGCGTCGTAATCGACTTTGTTGTTCGAGCTGAAAACGCCATTTATCGCGCCCAGATATTTGCCTGAATCATCGACGACATACGATTCAAAACGCTCCTTGTCCCTCATTTTGTCGAGGATCTGCGGCAACTGCTCGTCTTTGTGGACAACGACGCACTCAGGACGGAGACAGAGCTGGACATGGTTTTCGTTCATAATCGAAGCCTCTTCGCTGTCGTCGATCGCTATGCCTTCTTTGTAAAGCTGGTAGTTGTAGATCGAAAAAACGCTCATCCGCTTTGAAATCATCGTAGCAACTACTGTCGCAAGCATAAGTGACGGCAGCATGTTGTAGTCACGCGTGATTTCGAAAACGAGAAGAAGCGATGAAACCGGTTCCTGAGTCGCGGCACCAAGAAGCGCGCCGATTCCGACAGAAGCGAAACTGATCCCTATCGAAGGGCCGAATTCGGGATAAAATATCGGGATTATTTTGCCGAAACCAAGACCGAAAATGTAGCCCACAAAAAGTATCGGCAGGAAGATTCCGCCCGAAGCGCCGCTTGCAAATGCTATCGAAAGGAAAACAAGCTTGAGCAGGGCGATCCCTATGAGGAACGACGGCGTGAAACCGTTTCCGGCAAGCATCATGTCCTTGCCGAGGCCGAAAATTTCGGGAACAAACGGAACAGTCAGCGCGAACGGAAGAAGAAGGAGCGGAATGTGGATAAATTCAGGAAGTTTCGCCTTCACTCTGTCAAAAATGTTGGAATTGAAGTATGTGAGTTTGATGAGCCCTACTCCCAGAAGCGCGTTGATTAGGCCGAAAGTCGTGAAAAGGAAAATCTCCGTTCCAGAGCTGATCTCGGAGCTGAAACCGAGTGCCGCAGCCGGAAGAGCGGTATGTCCCGGCATGAAATACGAACCGAAGAAACTTGCAGTCGCCGCCGAAACGACGATCGGAGTCAAAGTGCCTATCGCATAGTTTCCCAGAATCGTTTCGACTGCAAAAATAGTTCCCGCGATCGGTGCGTCAAAAGCGACCGCAAGACCTGCAGCGGCGCCGCATCCGACAAAAAGTTTGATACGCGATATCGGCATACTTAAGAACTGCCCTAAAGTCGAGCCCAGAGACGAGCCGATCATGATTATCGGACCTTCGTTGCCGAGCGGAACGCCGGTAGCTATCGAAAGAGACGAAGTTATCATTTTGAAGATCGCAAGTTTCGGCGGCATGATCCCGTTTTTCAGTTTCAAAGTTTTAAGAAGAAATCCGAAACCAGCTCCACCGCTTTCCTTGCAGAGATATCTGATTATGAAACCGCTGATGAAAACACCTGTCAGAGGAAGAACGAACTTGTACCACATCGGGAGTTTCTTGAAAGCCTCGACTGCGGCGATCGTGGGTGCACCTATAAAAAGTTTCGACAGGTAATCTATCATCCAGTTGAAGCACAAAAAGGCGCATCCGGCTAAAATGCCGATAAGCACAGCCGCGAAAATCAGGAAGGTTCCCTCTTTGAGTTTTGCCTTTTCAAGAAAATTTCTGAATTTAAAAAAGGATATTTTTTTCACCCGCAGCTCCCTCTCCGCCGGAACGATCCGCGGTGTTATACACATCAAAAGCAGAATTGCAAGGGGTAGCCGGAGCACGGCTTAGACAAACAGCAACGAACAGCCGTCGGACTTGCTTTCTTCTTTGTTTTCAGCAGGAGCTTCTGAACCGGTTGCGGGTGCGGAATCACCGTCAGCAGTGTCTTCAGGTGTTGTACCGGTTGTCGGAGCTCCAGTGTTTGCAGCGTCTTCTTTGTCCTCTTCTGCTGAATCTTCGCCGCCGACAATGCAAGTGCTGCAGCATTCTTTGTTTTTACAACTTTCAGCCGCTTCAATACACTCAAAAGAAGCCTTTTTCTCGTTTCTCATACTCTCATCCTGACAGCACCATGAGATTTCTCTTGCTGTTACATCGCTTTCAACCGGAACATCAAGAAGAGCGTCGATTTCTTCATCGCTAAGCGGTTCAAAACAGGTGTTTGCGAAAGTTTTTTCGTATGAAACACATGCATTGAAAATTTCAGAATCGGTGCAGATTGTTCTTAATGTGGCAGCTTCTGTTCCGCAATTTTCTTCAAGAATATCCTTGCATCCGTTTTCGCCGAAAATACCGGTTCCGCTACTCAATTCCTCAACACCGCTACAGGTACACTGATATTCGCCGTCCGGCTTAATAATGCATGTTCCGGCTTCGTTTTCGCATTTGATTCCTGCGTTTTTGCATACTTTCTCAAGTTCCGCATCACATTCTTCGTCTGTCGGCAGAGTTTGGGTGCCATCAATTGTTGAATCTTCCCCCTCACCCATACCATCACGGCATGTGCATTCCTGACTGAAAAACTCATCAGAAAGCGTATAAGTGCATTTTCCAAGATCCGATTCGCATGAAACAACATCTGTTCCAGCAAAAACAAGCGGTGACACAGCAAGCATTGCAGCAAAAGCTAAAAACTTTTTCATGATTTCCTCCATAAATAGTTATTCATTCGGGCAGTTCAAATCAGCCCTTTCCACACAATTCCATTTTGATCCCGATTCTTCATCTTCGACACATTCGCACCAGTCGACTTTCGTAACTCCGTCAGCGCAAGTCCATTCCATTTTTGTTCCGATTTCGGTACCGCACGGAGAACATTCGACAGCGTCTTTAGCCCAATCGCCGCCCATACAAGTCGCAACTAAGCATTCATCAGGAATTTTATCGCCTTCGTTGTACTTCCTTCCTTCGCTGTCTTCACACTGTGTCGGGACATCATCGTCTGTAACTTCGACATCGGTAATTTCCGTGTCAGAAACTTCCGCGTCCGTTACCTCTTTATCTGACTTTTCTTCATCGTTTTTTTCTTCGTCGCTAGTTTCAGTGTCAGAAGGATCGTTTTTCTTTTCTTCGCTGTCACTACCCGAACCGCAACTTACGGCA
>CAJOFY010000017.1:68761-73888 GCA_905233945.1 uncultured bacterium
CTTTTCATGATTTCCTCCATCAAAAGTAAAAAAACATACGGCACTCGCCAAAAAACACATATATTTAGTTACGAAAAATCCGATTTTTATTGAAAAAAATTACCCCCCGAAAAATTCGACAACTGGCTGATTTTATTTGGAAATTTTCACACAAATTTTTACAGGTTTTTGTCTAAAAAACAAAATTCTTAGACAAACAGCAACGAACAGCCGTCGGACTTGCTTTCTTCTTTTTCTGCCGGAACTTCTGAATCGGTTGCGGGGGCGGAATCTCCGTTACCTGTCTTTTTCCTTGAACAACATTTCTTCTTCCCAATTCACAGGAAATCCCATGGAAGGAAGCTGAGCTTTTCTTGCCATACTCATCACATCACGAAGTTTTCTTCTGAAATCAAATTCTGGAGCACAGATATCGAGAAAATGTGTGATAATGCAGATAGAAACATAAATTCTGTCCTGTGCAGGAATCGAAGAGACCCATTTTTTAGGTTTTGTAGTAGGAATCATCGGACGGACGATGAAACTCCGGCTGAACAGCCTTGAATAATGGGCGCAGATATTCCTCACCAGATTAAGATGCTGCAACCAGCTTACCAGCACTTTGACAGAGGCCTTTTTGAAGCCGAAATATTCGGCTATTCTGATTTTTGCAGGAATGTTGTTGCTTATATTAGAGTATATTTTTGAAACTATCCCGAAAGTTGTCGTTTCAAATATCATCCATGCAGGAGGAAGATAAGAATTGTCGTAATCTTCTTCATAGTGTTTTTTGAAAACTTCCCGAGAACGTCCCCAATGTTCCCGCAACTCTTTCAAATTTTCTTTAAAACACTGATTGTTGTGGCACAGTTTCGGATCGAGATACCACCTCGAACCGTATTCCAGAGACATTTCCAACGCCAACTGGCTCCTTATCGCAACTTCAATGTGGCCTAAAGCCCCGGTTACAAGGTTTACCAGCTTCGAATCAAACACATAATCATTCCAGATGCAGACCCATTTTGAATTTTGCAGAAACGGCGAGCCCGCTAAAGAGTTGTCCTGATACGGATAAGTGTATCCTCTGAGTCTGTAATAATTGATACGGCTCAATTTTTCGACCAGTTCTTCTTTTGAAACACCTTTCAAGCCTCGTTTGAGCAGCAAAACAGCTTGGTCTTCCAAAGATAAAGGAGGTTTGTCATAAATTTTTTTGTTCATATGAATCCAAATCTGTCTCAGGATAAAAAAAGAGAGAGAACCCCGCTGGGTGCGCATTGCTAAGAGGCGTGCAGGGTTTTCTTGGTTGCAATTTAATATCAAACATTACTAAAGTCAACATATTTTTTTCTTTGGCAACAGCATTTCACCTTAAGTTTAAAACCTTAAAGAAATTTTTCACAAAGCACAAAACAACAACTTTGATAAAAAATCAAGTTTTATTTTAAATTTAAGAAAGAAATTTTTATATAACATTTAAAAAATCAGATTCAGGCAAACAGCTTTGAACAGCCGCCGGATCTGCTGTCTCGGTATATTTTCAATAAATCTCCGCCGAGTTTTTCCGAGTGAGTGAGATCGAAGGAATTTTCAAAAAGTTTTTTGGTTTCTTCATCAAAAAGTTTTAGTCCGCTTCCGAAAATTTTTTCCGATTCGATCAGCTGAAATTCATCCGCCGAACCTGCTTTCATAAAGGCTTTCACGAGGTTTGCGCCGCCTTCAACGAGAACGGAATTGATCTTGTATTTTGTGTAAAGAATCGAAAGGGCATCTTTGAGTTCAAAATTTTCGGGTAAAATTTCGATTTTCGCCTTGATTTCATGCGCTTCCCTGGCACTTGTGAAGATTATCGGTTCTCTTTCCATCACCTTTGAATTCAAATTAAGCGAGAAATTCCTGCTGAAAATTACCGGCTGAGGGTCAAAACCCTCTACCAGCCTTACTGTCAGCATTGGATCATCGATATTTACGGTGTTCGCGCCGACTGCGATCGCGGAGTGCTCGCTTCTGAGTTTATGAACATAGATTTGTGCCTCGGAGCCGCTAATGATGCACCTTTCGCCTACTTTTTGAGTTATAAAACCATCCTTGCTTGCGGCAATTTTTACCGTTATCCATGGCAAATTCGTTCTGATCCCTTTGAAAAAGAAGCGGTTTATCTCTTCGACATATGGCGCGAAACCCTTTACCAATGCACCTTTCACGCCGTTTTGGATCAAAAAATCAAGTCCGCCTTGAGCTTTTGCGTTTTCTTCCTTTTTTGCGACAAAAACTGCCTTAATACCCGCTTCCAGTATAGCTTTCGCGCAAGGCGGAGTCTTTCCGTAGTGGTTGCAGGGTTCAAGAGTAACTGCCATGTTGAGTCCGGGTGCTTTGAAACCGATTTTTCTGAGTGCGTCGGCTTCGGCGTGGTCACGACCATATTCCTGAGTGAAACCTTCCGAAATCACATTTCCCGAATCATCAAAAACCACGGCCCCGACTTTCGGATTGGGATAGGTCTTCACCGTCGCCTTTTTTGAAAGCTCGACAGCCCTTTTCATCATCGCGGAAATTATATTTTCGTTTATTTCAGCCAAAAAACTCTCCGTCAAAACAGAACTTTTCCGGCGGCATATTACTTTCTTGCCGCAAAGTTGCAATTTTCACAAATCTCTTTCTTGATTTAAAAAAATTAAGGAGAATAATTAGCCGCTTTTTGGTTTTATTGTATTTTTCGGAGGTTAAAATGCTGCGCACTCACACTTGCGGAGAGCTCAATCTCGACAATCTGGGTCAGAAAGTCGTCATTTCGGGATGGCTTACCCAGAAAAGAGAAATGGGACCCATGGTTTTCTTAATACTTTCAGACCGTTACGGCATGACTCAGGTTTTCGTAAGCGACCCCGTCCTTGCGGAATCGGCAAAAAAACTGACGCTCGAATCGGTCGTTTCGGTAAGCGGAACGGTCATCGACCGCAAAGAGAACAGAACTGACAAATATTCGACAGGCGCGATCGAAGTCGAAGCTGATAAAATCACGCTCATGAACCCGTCGAAGCCGCTTCCTTTCGATTTCAGAAAGGATGCAGCCGACACGATCAAGCTGAAATACCGCTATATCGACATCCGTAAATCGGACATTCGGAAGAACCTGATTTCGCGTTCCAAAGTTAGCGCTCTTGTTCACGAATACTTCGATTCGCTCGATTTTGTCGAAGTCGAAACTCCTTTCCTCATCAAAAGCAGCCCGGGCGGCGCAAGAGATTTCCTTGTTCCGAGCAGGCTCTGGCCGGGTTCTTTCTACGCTCTGCCGCAGTCTCCGCAGGTTTTCAAGCAGATACTCATGGTTGCGGGAATGGACAAATACTATCAGGTCGCGAAGTGCTTCCGTGACGAGGCTCTCCGCGCCGACAGACAGCCCGAATTCACCCAGATCGACTTCGAGATGAGCTTTGTCGAAGAGGAAGATGTCATGGGCGTTACCGAAGGACTCCTCTGTAAAATCTTCAAGGCAGTCAAAAATCTCGATATCAAGCGTCCTTTCAGAAAAATGTCGTTCAACGAGGCGATGGACAAGTACGGAAGCGACAAGCCAGACCTCAGATTCGGCATGGAACTCAAGACTCTTGACGCAATATTCGCAAATTCTGAATTCGCAGCTTTCAAAAACGCCGCAAACGACCCGAAAACGGTTGTGAAAGGTGTCGTTCTCGAAGGCCATGTGAAAGAACTTTCCAAAAACCAGATCAAAAAAATCGAGAAGGACGTTCAGGGCGACGGTGCAAAGGCTTTGGCATGGATAAAGAAGGAAGAAGGCGCTCTCGATTCACCGCTTATGAAATTCTTCAACGATGAAGAAAAAGCAAAACTTGCTGAAATTATTCCTGAAAACGGAATCATGTTCATCGTTGCCGATAAAACGGGAGTCGCTCTCACGGCGCTCGGAAATTTGAGAAAAAGACTCGCCGCGGAATACAATCTTTACGACAAAAACTCCTACGAATTCGTATGGATCACCAATTTCCCCGCTTTCGAAGTTGACGAAGAGACGGGTGAATGGGTCGCAAAACACCACGCTTTCACCGATTTCGATTTCGAGGCGGCAAAACGCGGTGACGACCTCGGAACGATAAATTCCCGTGCTTACGATATCGTCATCAACGGCTACGAAGCCGGCGGCGGCAGCATAAGGATCCACAACACTGACAAGCAGAAAGAGGTCTTCAAGTTCCTCGGCATCAGCGACGAAGAGGCGAAGGAGAATTTCGGATACCTCGTCGAAGCGCTTGAATTCGGTGCTCCGCCACACGGCGGCCTGGCACTCGGCTTTGACAGGCTGATGATGCTTCTCAACAACACCGACGCGATCCGCGATGTCATTGCGTTCCCGAAGACGACAAGCGCAACCTGCCTCATGACGCAGGCTCCTGCCCCGGTCACCGAAAAACAGCTCAAGGAACTCTGCATTAAGACCGAAAAGTAGCGCGCTATTTCTCTTCTTTTTGGCGCGCCGTGTCGTCGTGACGACGTAACGATGTGACGCCGTGACTTGAAGGCGCGCGCGCTCAAAAAAACTTCTTGTTTTTTCCCAAAAAACTCTTAAAATTATTCGTTTGCTCATTATTAACTGGAGGAACTTATGAAGAAAAGATTTTGGATTTTCTCACTTCTGTTTTTGGCTCTGATCATTGTTTCATGCGGCGGTTCCGACAACGACAACTCTGACGGCAGCGGTGACAACAACGGCACGGGTGACAACACAGGCGACAATTCCGGAAATAATTCCGGTGACGATTCAGGCAGCAACGGCGGTAACGGAAACGACAACGGCAACAGCGAAGTTTCTGACGCTGTCTGCGGCAACAGGAGCCTTGAAACAGGCGAAGTATGCGACGGCGAAGCTAAGGAATGCAGCGAGATTGATCACGGCTATACAAGCGGTTTTGCTGTCTGCAACCCCACATGCAGTGGCTGGGACAAATCAAACTGTCAGGGAACTCCGACAAATCCTGACACCGGCGACACTGAAGATGGAACCGATACCGGAGACAATTCCGATACAGGAAACGACAATCCCGGAAGTTCAGATTCTTCCGACGATGCAGACAACAGCGACCCGAGAGAAAATGCGGACAAAATCACATACATACATCTCAAGGGCACATC
>CAJOFY010000018.1:0-99221 GCA_905233945.1 uncultured bacterium
CGATCGAAACCGCCAAGAGGATCTTGTTTTGAATCATTTTTCGCCTCCCCAAAAAGCTAAGGCTGTTATTTTACCAGCTTTTTTTTCTCTTTCAAGTGGATTTCGGCTTCATTTCAGTGCAAAATCACTTGATTATTTGCCTTTTTTTCGTAAAATGCCGCGTTTAAATGTGGGGTGACTTATGAGAATCAAGGTATTTATATTTGTTTTTGCCGTTTTTTTGATTTCCTTTCCGTTAAGCTGTTTTGCCGCCGGGAACAATGCAGCGCCGGAAAATCACGAGTCTGAGGAAATTGAAGCAAAATTTAAGCTTGCCTCGGCCTTTTTCGGTGATGGGAAATACAGTGAAGCGCTGAAATCGCTTTTTTCAGTTTATCTCAAACTTGACGCAAAAACCAAGCTGGCTGCCTCCAAAACGGTGTTTTTTGCATATCTTTACTTGGAAAAGTTCGATTCTGCTGCAAAATGGTACAATGAACTCGACGATACAAAAAAGGCTAATCTTCAGCCGGAACTGAATAAATGGCTCAATGCGGATGAGGAAAACCGCCGGAAACTCAACATCGCGCTGAATAAAATCGGCGCTGCGGAGATTAAGCCTGATTCAGAGGCTTCGATGACCATTGACGAGATAATCAGGCGGGCCGAACGCGGTGAAAGTGCCTCTCAAGTGGATAAAGAACAGAAAGATGCCGAAATTGTTGAAGAAAATCTGGACAACTCTGATGAACAGCCATCGGTTTTCGAATTTGACAGGAGTTATGTTCCGGACTGGAAAAAAGTCTGTGTCGTTCTTTCGGCAAACGACAGGTGGGCTAAGTACAACGATGTTATAAAAGGATATATAAACTGGCACTTCACAAAGTTCGACAAAAACGGAATAAAGCCTGAATTTATTGAATACGACAGTGAGAAATCAATAGATGAAGCAATGAAAAAAGCAAAAAAAATCAAGTGCTTTGCTGTCGTAGGCCCGTTTTTCGCGCCGGAGTTCGCCGAAAGTTTCATTGCCAAATCGACCGAATATTCGGTTCCGGTAATTTCCTATGTTCCTTTTTCCGCGACGACTGATTCGCTTTTTTTCAACATCATGCCGTCCAAGGATTCCGAGGCCGAGAATCTTGTGAAATACGCAGTTTCCGAAAGAGAAAGAAAAAAATTCGCAATAGCTTATCTTGATGATGCGAACGGAAGATATTTGAGAGACATCTATTGGCGTGCGATAGAAGCAGGCGGTGGGGAAGTTGTCGATTTGATCAATGTTTCGGCAGCTGACAACGCTTATATGGACGATGTCGCCGAAGTCGTCGGAAAACAGGACAACTACGACGAGGCGATCCGCACGTTCAAATGGCGCAACAAGGAGAAATTCCCGAACGAAACGATGCTGAGACGCGCAGTCGAAAGATTTACCAAAATGATTCCCGGAAAATGCGCATTCGACACGCTTGTTGTTCTCACTCCGCCGGTGCAGACAGCGATGCTGCTCCCGGCTTTCCCGTATCTCAATGTCGAGTTTGCATACTATCAGAAATATATGAACCGTGCTGTATCAGTAAAAAAGCAGGAACTTCGGAAAGAAGGATTCGACTGGGATATCCAGCAGATCCTGGTTCTTGCTCCGTCGGAAATAATAAACATTCCGAAAACTATAGAGCAGCTCGGCAAGCTGGTTGACGGAATGGTTGTCTTCGCGCCTACAACCGACGTTTCGGAAAAGAATGAAAAATACGCAAAAATAATATCTGCTTTCAAAGCAGGAAACAACCGTCCGATTTATTTTGCCGAAACGATCGCGGCCGAAGTTGCCGATACTGTGCTTTCAGCGCACGCCGCATCGCAGAAAAGCGACATCGGCAGCTTTGTTGATACGCTGAAATCAGCCTCTTTCACCTCTCTTCTTTCGGGAAAAACAGTCAAATTCGATGAACTCAACCGCATGAACGGAAGCAGCGAAATACTTATCGGCAGAAACAAGGAGCCTTTTATGACTCCTGCGGCAATCGAGGAAGAGCTTAAACGCAAAGCCGAGGAAAAGCTGAAAGAGGGAAAACCGCAGCAGGATGAGCAGGAAAATGAAGCAGCTGAAAATTGATGTTCTGACACTTTTCCCCGAATTTTTCGAGTCGCCTTTTTCCGTCAGCATGATGAAAAGGGCGGTTGACAACAACATTATCGAACTTAATCTGCATCAGATACGCGAATTCGGGCTCGGCAACAGGCGTCAGGTCGATGATTCCCCTTACGGCGGCGGCGCAGGGCTCGTGATGAAACCCGAAGTGATAACCGCGGCATGGGAAGCGCTTCCGAAAACCGAAAAAACTCAGACGATCGTGATGTCGCCGCGCGGAAAGCTTTTCAACCAGAAAAAAGCGGTCGAATTCGCCGAAACCGCGGAACATTTAATCATTGTATGCGGCCACTACGAAGGAATCGACCAGCGTTTCATCGAAATTTCGGGAGCAGTTGAACTTTCTGTCGGTGACTACGTTCTCACCGGCGGAGAAACTGCGGCTCTTTCGGTGATCGACGCTGTGACAAGACTTATTCCGGGAGTTCTGGGCAACGAGGAATCGTTCAAAAACGAATCCTTTTCGCTTCCTCTGCTTGAACACGACCAGTACACAATGCCGCGAGTTTTCAGGGGCTTGGCGATTCCGAAAGTGCTCACCGGCGGCAACCATGCTAAAATCGAAGCGTGGAGACTCCGCAGCGCTCTTGCGAAAACCGCCGAAAACAGGCCTGAACTCCTTTCGCAAATTCCACCTGAATTCTGGGAAAAAATGAAATGAAAAATTTTTATATCGGACTTATCCACAGTCCCGTTCTCCGCAACGGCGCGACCATAACTTCATCTATCACAAACCTTGACCTGCATGATATCGCGAGAGTCTGCGCAACTTACGGACTGGGCGGATATTTCGTGATCCACCCCGACGAAAAAATGCGCGCGATCGCGACCCAGCTTGCCTCGCACTGGACTCATGGGGAAGGAAAAGAATACAATCCCGACCGCTTCAAAGCGCTGCAGGTTCTGAAAATCGTTTCATCTTTGGACGAGGCAAAAAAAGAAATCGAAAACCGCTGCGGCGAAAAACCGGTGACTGTCGGAACGACTGCGAGGAAAAAAGAAAAATTCATTACGATTAACCAACTTAAAGAAGAAAAAAATAAACCCGTTCTGATACTCTTCGGCACGGCTGGCGGAATGGAAGATAACTTCCTAAATTCATTAGACTTTCTGCTTGAACCCATAGATATAAAAACAGGCTATAACCATCTTAGTGTAAGAAGCGCGGTGTCGATTTTTATTGACAGATTGAGCAGAACTGACTAATATACCGCCGCGTTATTTTTGGAGGAGATGAAAATGACAACCAACATTATTCAAAAAATTGAAAATCAGCAGAGAAGAATCGATCATTATTTTGTAAAACCGGGAGATAAAATCGAAGTTCACACCCGTATCATCGAAGGTGAAAAAGTTCGTATCCAGATCTTCAAAGGCGATGTCATCGCTATTAAAAACGGCAGAGACAACAACAGAACGACAATAACAGTCAGAAAGTTCTCGGGCGGTTACGGCGTTGAGAAAATTTTCCCGCTTCACTCCCCGATGATTGAAAAGATAGAGCTCGTAAACAGAGGTCTCGTCCGCAGAAGCAAACTTTACTATCAGAGACTTCGTAAGGGCAACGCAGCTAGAATTAAACCGAAAAACGTCTGGTAGTGTTCTCGCTTTTATTCGCGTTATTCCTCGCAGTTTCAGCAGAAAATCCTGTTTGTCAGTCAAGATTCGATAACGAAGAAAATTTATATAAATCTGCCGCACTTCACTCCGACGACATTTCCGTAAGACGAAGCTATCTTAAAAAGTTCGGTCAGTGTATAACTGAAGAAGGTATTAAAATCATTGAAGAAAGAAATGTTGCAATTGTTGAAGAACTCGATTGTGAAAACCCGCTTGAAGGGGGCGAATTTTTCTTCAGGGACAAAAAACTGTGCTCGCGTTCAGTAACTTTTTTCCCTTCAAAAAAAGTTTTCGCGCTGAAAAAGAAGGGCGGAAAAGTCTCTCTTCCCGGAAACTGGCGCTACATTGAAACACCCGAAACGCTGCTTTTCTATGATTCGGCAGCGGAATTTGAGGAAAACAGCGACATTTTCGGCCAGATTCTGACAAAAAGCGGAGAGGGAGTTTTCACCGACCATCTCGGCAAACCGGTGCATCCCGAGTTTATTTACACAAACGGGAACTGGGAGAAAGTTTATCCGCTGCGCGAACTTTTCTATCTCAATGTTGCTGAAGACAAAACTTTTGAGGTGAAAATAATCACCGAAAACCAGCTCCCTTACGAAAAAAAGGAGCTTTTCGAGCTGTTAGGCCTCAAGGCAGAAAAAGCTGAAACGCCTTTTTTTGCTCCGAGCAGCGTTTCTTTGAAAGGAAATGGGCTTAAAGGAATACGCATTCCGAAAACCGAATACATTTCAGACAGGGAAAGCGATCACGGAACGTACAGAATTTCATTGTTTTATCCAGGTTTGCAGCAGAAAGCGCCGGTTGTTTCAAAAAGCGGAAACTATGAACTTGAAATTGTTTTTTCTACCGGAAAACTTGAAGCGCTGCTGACAGTTTTCACGAAAAAGCTGGCTGCAGAAGACGCTCTGAACATCAGGGGCGTTATAAACCGCGAAATTCCTTCATTTTTTACAGATTAAAGCTGGTTCCTGCCCGAAATTTTTCTTTTCATGGTTGAGACAGCGTTTCTGATAAGCGGTTCTCTGACGACAACGACCGCAGCAAAAACGAGAAGAAGCGCTGTTTTGAAGGCAAGAGAGACTATTTTTCTTTCAAGCGGAACATAAACTGCCGCACCCCAGAGAATCATAGCTAAAGCGAAATAAAAAATTCCGCTTTTTACGCGGTAGGCAATCGGGAAATACTTTTGACCGATGAAATAGGAAGCCGCCATGACGACGAAATTTGATGCAAATGAAGCCCATGCACATGCCATGAAACCGAATTTCGGCACGAAAATGACAATGATAAGCACTGTGATGATGCAGGCGGCGAGCGAGAAATAGCTTCCCCATTTCGTTCTGTCGGTGAGTTTGTACCAGATCGAAAGGTTGGAATAAACTCCGAAAAAGAATTCGCCGAGCATGACTATCGGTACGACCGCGAGACCTGCGAAATATGCGCTTCCGATCAGATGCTTGAAAATATCGAGATAGAATGTGATCCCGAGAAAAACAAAGAGCGAAAACAGGACGAAATAGTGCATTACATCAACATAAATCGAGGTGTCGTCCCCTTTTTTGTAGCGGAAAACAAAAGGTTCGTAGGCATATCTGAACGCCTGAAGCGACATGACCATGATAACCGTGATTTTAAAGCACGCGCCGTAAATTCCAAGCTGCGAATTTGCCTCAGCCGGGTCGGAAAAAAGGTAGGGAAAGAGGATTTTGTCGGCAGTCTGGTTGAAAATTCCGGCGATTCCGAAAAGAAGGATCGGGAAAGAATATGCGAAAATCCGCTTCATAAGTTTTGCATCGAAAGACCATTTGAAAAGGAAGTCGGGCGAAAGTGCAAGCAGCGTGAAAGCCGAAGAAACCACATTCGAAACGAAGACGTAGCGAATCTCAAGACCGGATGACCAGATCAGGCTGACAGCCGAAAAACCGTTTTTGGAAAGCCACGGAGCTGCAATGAGGAAAAAGAGGTTGAGCCCGATGTTTATCGCAATCGAAAGGAGTTTTATAACGGCAAAGCGCACAGCCTTCTGTTTGTGTCTCAAGTTGGCGAAAGGAACAGCGCAGAAAGCGTCTATTGCGACAATAACGGCAAGCATCATCACGAATTCCTTGTATTCCGAGTACCCCATCGCGGCTGAAACCGGCTTCAGGAAAAGGGCGACCGCAAGGATGAAAAGCGATGAAGTCGCGGCGAGCGAAGTCAGAATCGTGCCGTAAACCCGTTTCGGATCAGGCTCCTTGTTGATGAAACGGAAGAAACCGGTCTCCATTCCGTAAGTAAGAATGACGAGCATGAGAGCCGTCCATCCGTAAAGATTTGTGACAATGCCGTAATCGCTTGTCCGCACCAGAACACGGGTGTAGACAGGCACCAGCATCCAGTTGAGAAACCGCCCGACGATGCTTGAAAGCCCGTAAACCGCCGTTTCTCCCAAAAGTTTTTTCATTCTTGAACCGTTCGCGTTCATTTTTCCCCCGCAAAAAATCAAAAACATGGGATTATAGTGTTGTTGTTTTATGCCGCAACTTTTTGCACCGATGCGCCGCTCGGTATAACGTTATAACGGTATAACGGTATATCGACACGATTTGCGGCGCACGCCGACAAAATTTGTTTTCTTTTCTTTTTTTCCTTAAAATCGCCCGTTTTTGGAGGCGGCTTTGGAAGGTATCGGAAAAAAGTTTCAGAATTTTATGGAAAAGCACAAAATCCTGAAAATCATCTGGGAAACAGGCTATAATTTCTACAACGACGACGGTTTTACCTTCACTGCGGCAATAAGTTTCTACTTCATGCTGAGTTTTCTTCCGTTCCTGATCCTGCTGGGCGCATCGCTCGGCTATATAGTTGATTATATTAAGGATATTCAGAATTTTACTTCCGAAGAGCTTACATCCTACATAATGAATTCACTTCATATCGCGATACCTTTTTTGAGCGAAAAATATGTTTCAAGTCTGGTTGACATCGCCAACTACAAAGCGGGGCTCACGACTGTCGGTCTTCTTTCGCTTCTCGTTTCTGCGACGCTTCTTTTTTCGACTCTGCATTACTCTTTTTTCAGGATTTTCGGCGGGAAATCGATAAATTTCATCCTTTCAAGGCTGATGGGAGTCGTTTTTCTGCTTACACTCACTATAATTCTCTTTTTCGTTCAGTATTTTTCGGGCATTTTTCTCTCGTTTGCCGGAAATGTCGCGCAGAAAATCCCGTATCTGCAAAAGATAATCAGCGTGATTTCGACTGGTCAGACTTACAGTTTAGCCATTTCGACAATCGTAATAATCGTACTTTTCCGCATCCTGATTTCCTACTTCGTTTACGGTATAAAACTGAAAAAAAGCATTATCGTCTGCGGTGCGCTGCTTTTTAGTGTACTTTGGAACCTGGCGAAATTATTATACAATTTTTATATCAACGAAATCTCAAGTTTTTCATTTCTCTACGGCTCTGCGGCATGGATAATCACAAGCGTCCTCTGGATTTATTACAGCGCGCTGATTCTGCTTCTCTGCATGGAGTTTATAAAAACACTTTCGGTAATTTATCCTGAACCTAAAAAATAGGAGGTTTTTTATGAAGAAGTTTTTAATGATTTCGCTTTTGATTTTCGCTGCTTTATTTGCTTTTTCGTGCGCTTCCGATGATGACGAAGAGGAAATGAATGGCGGCAACGGGACAGACACGACTCCCGGCGGATCAACCGGAGAGGAGGCCGATTCCGGCGCGGACACGGTTCCGGCAGCGGACGAAAATGATTCGGATAAAACTGACACGGTGTCAGAATACGGCGATTCTGATACTTCGGATAACTCTGTAACGGATAATGAGACAATAAACGACGCCGATAATCCGGATTTTGCTCCTGATGACGGCAGCCAGCAGTCCGACGATACCGACAATCCGTCGTCGGACAGCGGCGATTCCGCACCAGACGAAAACAATGAAGGCGCATCCGATATAGAAAACAGTGAAACGAGTGACAATGACGGTGAACCTCTCACCGGTCTGCCGGAATGCAGCAAAAACAGTGCTTTCCCTTGCGAGGATTCTTCGACACATCTGCTTTGGTCGGCAAAAACAACGGCAACGTACAACTGGAGTGACCTCAAAAACTACTGCCTGACGATGGGGAACGGCTGGCATCTGCCGACAATTGACGAACTCAGAACGCTTGTTCTCGGCTGCGACGAAACCGCACCGAACGGAGCCTGCAACGTCAAAGAAGGATGCTTGAGCAATACTTCGTCATGCTACACAACGGATGACTGTATCAGCAAAAACTGTCCGACCAAAACGGACGGTTCACACAGCAAATTCGGCGACACGGAATTCCTCTGCTCATCTTCCGAGCAGTCTGATGATGCCAGCCGCGCATGGGGTATCAATTTTAAAATCGCGTCAATCGGAACTTTTGCCAAAACAGATACTGAACGTGCTTATGCCCGCTGCGTGAAGAATCAGTAACGCATTTCAACTGAATCAAAGATATCGCGTTATTTACACGTCATAATATCTCTGTTATCCGTTAATCAATCATTAAAGCTGAGCAGCCGGAATCTCCTTCTACACAGTGGTAGTTCTTGCAGACAAGGCCAGCATCGCAGGTGCCGTCATCATAGCACGGACCGGTTAATTCACCTGGCTGGATATCGCTGCCGTATTCTTCTCCGGAATCGGTAGAATCTGTATTAGTGGTATCGGAATCAGCAGACTCTGTATCTATTGCAGTATCTGTATTTGCGATGTCGGTATCCGCAGAATCTGTATCTGCGATGTCAGTATCTGCGATGTCAGTATCTGCGGTATCAGTATCTGTTGCAGTATCAGTGTTTGCGGTATCGGTATCTCCGGAATCAGAGTCGGTATCGGACGAATCTGTGTCGTTATTATCGCCTGGATTCGTATCAGAGCCTTTTACACATTCGTAGTTCTCGCAGACAAGGCCTGCATCGCAGGTTCCGTCATCATAGCATGGACCGGTTAATTCACCTGGCTGGATGTCGCTGCCGTATTCCGGTCTGTATGTATCGACGCTCACAATGAGGAAATTTGTGTAGACTGCATCCTGATTTGCGCCGATTTTGAGGTTAAATTCGGTATCTCCCGGAAAGAACATTGTGTCGAAAGGAGAAATTTTTGTGTTGACAAGGAATGTATCGTTGTCAATTGCGTATTCGATCGGGTTAGTCGGATCAAGCGGATTGTCCGGGTTTCCGATACATGTTTCCATATGGTCTTTCCAGCCGTAAATAGAAGAAATCGAGTTGAATATTTCGGTGTAATTGTAATCCTGATTGTAGCTGTCTTTATTTTTTTGGGGATTGCACTTGTTGAAAAGAAGCTGATAGTTTTCAGGATCCTGCTGACCACTGATTGAGAGACCTTCCCCGAAAATACCAAGTGATACACCGCTTCCCATTGAATTGGCCATGCCGGGATCACCTTCAAAAGCGACGAGCCCTAGTTTGATGTATGCTTCTTCGGGAAGTTCAAAACCGCTGACCTTAATGGAACTTTCCTGAAATCTGTAATTTTCGAGACCATGATAAAAATAAATCTTTTTTGCAAAAACATGTGATGATTTGTAAATCAGCGGAAGTGCCCAGCCGCCTGTCATCGCACTTTGTTTCAGATAATAGCAGTGATCGGATGATTCGATGCCTTTGACAGTATAGTTTCCGTAAAGTGCAGTGCCGGAATTCATACCTTTAGCTTTTCCTTTAGCGATAATTTCTTTCATAAAGGCCGAAACATCAACTCTGTAAGTGTAGACTCCGAAATAATTAGCGGTTGCTCCAGGACAGTATTTTTCAGTCTTAAGGTCGCTGTGTGCTGTGTCACGGACAGCCTCATATTCAAAATCGCCTTTTTGTATTGATGCAAGATTTCCTTCGATCGAAGCTGTTACAGTTTTTGTTAAAGTTATCGAAGGGTCGCTTGCGTTCGTGAAGGAAAGTGTTACCGAATTATCTGTGTTTCCTTCCATGTTGTCGGGATCCTGATCTGCAAGCCAGATGAGAAATGCTCGGTCAATTTCGGCGTCTTCAGGAATGTGTTTTGATGTGAGGGTGTAGGTTGAACCGATATTCTGGTTGATAAGTGTGTCGGCTTGAGGATTATTCGGCATTTCTTCTCCGGTACTCGGATCTATAGCGGCTGCCTTGTTCTCAGGGCTTCTTTCAAGAGCTGTTTTGTGCATGATGAAGAAGTCCCAGTTGCCTTCTTCCCATTTGAGCTCGGTTCCATCGGGAGCAACAGAGATTCCGGTATCGCCGATTGCGGCAGATAATAACGTCGGGATTAAAAATACGAAAACCATTAAGAATTTTTTCATAATGACCTCTCTTTTTTATTTGCACGTCATAATATCAAGGATCACTTCGTCGGTTTTTTCCATTCCTTCAGAAGCAACTGTCGCAAGATTTTTGATTGTCTTTTCGATGTCGCGCTCGATTATTCCGTCGGTTTCGGAGATCTCGATGTTTTCGATCGCAAGAAGGGCGCTCTGAAGTGCGGCGTTGATCGTCGTCGAGACTTTAAGTGCGCATCCAGCCTTCGCGCCGTCGCAGATCATGCCGGAAATGTTTCCTATCATGTTTTTGATCGCGTAGTTTATCTGCGTTAAGTTTCCGCCCAGAAGGTATGTGATCCCGCATGCGGCTCCTGTTGATGCGGTGACTGTGCCGCAGAGAGCTGAAAGTTTCGACATGAATTCTTTCAGATGGATCGCTATCAGGTTGCCAAGGTAAAGTGCGCGGATGAGTTTTTCCTCGCTTGAACCGAGTCTTTCTGCAGTCGCGACTATCGGCATCATAACTGTGATCCCCTGATTTCCGCTCCCTGAATTACTCATAACTGAAAGGGTGCAGCCCGCCATTCTCGCGTCGCTTGCCGCAGCGGTCAGAGCCATTGCGTAGTTTGCAAGGTCGTCTGCAAGCAGACCTTTCTGGACGTTGAGGCGCAGAGTTTTTCCGACACGCAGACCGTAGTCGCCGCTCAGGCCTTCGAGTGCGATCTTTTTGTTCATTTCGGCACCTTCAAGAACGTAACGGATCTTTTCAAGCGGAACTTTGTTGATGAAATTCCAGATCCCTTCGACCGTCATGTGGTATTCCTGCGTTTTCTGGCTGTTTTCGTTCCAGTCGAACGAGAAGGCGTTGCACGATTTCTGCGAGATTATTTTGCCGTTGAGTTCTGTGAGAACGATATTCGTGTGGCTTCCGCAGATAACTGTTCTTGCGCACTCTTTGCCGCTGAAACATATTGCTTCGATGTAGAGTTTATCTACTTTTTCCTTCATCGAAACGGCGATCTCACCTTTTTTTACCATCTCTTTCGCCTGGGCGATGTGCTCTTTTGTAACTCCGCTCAGCACTTCAAGCTCTTTCGAAGGATCTCCGCCTTTGATCCCGAGCGCAGCCGCGATAGGAAGCCCGACCATGCCTGTTCCCGGAATTCCGACTCCGAGGCCGTTTTTCATGATGTTGCCGCTGAGGGCTATCTCGGCTCTTTCTACCGGTCTCCCCAAAAGTTTTGCGGAAGTTGCCGCGGCAAGCGCCACAGCTATTGGTTCTGTGCAGCCGAGTGCCGGCACTACTTCACTGTTGAAAGCGTCGATGTAAAGCTGGAAATCCATCTCTTCCTCATTGTCTTCGTTTATGTTAGTGACTACTTTGAAATCGGTAAAAACACGGTATTCGTAAGCCTTGAGGTGAATATAGAAACCGTGTTCGAAAATATCTTCGGTGCTTAAAGTGTAAACGTGCCCGGAAATGAGTTCTTTGAATCGGACGAAAGTTCCTTTTTCCCTTCTGAGACCGAGGGCAAAATCGAGGTTGATCCGCCTGAGTTCGCCGCTTCCTTTATCGAGCCAAGCGCAGCTCTGCTTGATCCAGCCTGAGGTCTCCGCGAATCTGTTGTGGTAGAAAACAAGGACTTTGCTTTCCCCCCAGCCGTTGGAATATGCGAAAACGTTCTCGTCTACCGTGCCGTCCGACTTATAGAAATCGTAGAAGTGGAAATCGTTGACGTGTGCAAAAAGGTGGCGCAGATGCAGTAACGGGAAGATCTCGCGCTCGTGCCGCTCAACAAGCGCCTGATTGACAGACTCGTTTTTGTAGGCGCGGCGGTATTCCATGCCGTATTTTTCTGAAAATCCCTCGATCTGGCCGTGTCCGAACATCGGAAGTCCCGGCATCGTGATCATAAGAAGGGTGACTCCGAAGTATTTGTCGTTATCTCCGAACTGCGCGACCGCCGTTTCTTCATCGGGGTTGTTGAGAAAGTTGACGTATCTTTCGAGAATGTGCGGATCGAATTCGAGAACGCTTTTTACAGACTGCCTGTATTTCGCGTTTTCCTCGTTTTTCATGAAGTTCATAAACGCGCTGTTGTAGACGCGGTGCATTCCCAAAGTGCGGACAAAATAGCCTTCCATAAGCCAGAAAGCCTCGGCCAAAAGCAGCGTGTCTGGTGCTTCGACAGCGACTCTGTCGACAACTTCGCGCCAGAATTCCTTCGGGAAAAGTTTGTTGAATTCTTCAGTCGTAAGTCCGTGTTCAGCGCGTGATGCGATGTCTCCGCCGCTTCCCGGTTCAGGGAACCAGAGTCTGTGATAGTGCCTTTTTGCAAGCGTCATCGCCGCATCAAACCTGATTACGGGGAAGTTTTTCGCGATTTTTATGATCGTCTGGATCACCTGTTCCCTGACGTCGGCACGCATATAGTTGAGTTGCGCCGTATCGTTCCACGGCATGCAGGTCCCGTCGTTTCCGTGGTAGATGTAGTCGGTTCTGCCTGTCCTGAAATCGACCCGTTTGAAAGTCACTGCCGCATCGCTTTTCGAATAGTAGTGGTCTTCGATATAGATCCCGATATTCGGGTCGTTCGAAAGGTTTTCGCCGTTGTAAGAGTAGGCAGGAAAAGGCGGTTCGTCAGATGAAATGAACCATTCGGGATGCTCCGAGATCCACTTCGAATCTATCGCCGTGTGGTTGGGGACCATGTCGCTCGCAAGTCTGATCCCGTGTCTCCACGCCCTTTCACGGAGATTCTGCATCGCCGCTTCGCCGCCGAGTTCAGAGGCTATTTCGTAGTCGTAAAGCGAATACGCACTTGCCGCAGCTTCGGGATTTCCCATTATCTGCTTTATCCTTTTTGAAGCTTTGCTGCGTTCCCACAAACCGATCAGCCAGAGTGCCGTAAAGCCGCGTCTGGAGAGGGTTTCAAGTTCTTCGTCAGGGATCCTGTCGAGAGTGTGGATATCTGCTGAATACTGCTTCGAAAGCTGGTCGAGCCAGACAAAAATGTTTTTTGCGATCATTACGACTCGCGGCATCCAGAGCGAATCTTTCGAGAAATTTTCGTTCTCGGGGTCGCCGTCACCCCAGCCGTAAAGCGTTTCTTTTGTGAGCGCAGGAAAATTACCGCCTCCGCCCGGCCCGAAAACAGGTTTCGTCTCCTCTTTTATGATGTCTGCCGAAAGAAGGAGCATTTTTGAAAAACGTGCCGAGATCTTAACTCCCCAGTTTTTGCGGATAAATTCAAGCTGTCCCGCAAGTGAATCAGGAGAAGCCTTGAACGGAGCGCGCAGAAGGTCGAGAACAGAAACTTTTTCGCCTCCGGAATCTATTTTGGGATTTCCGGCAAAAAATCTTTCCGCTATATCAAAAAATCTGCCGTAAGCCGGATTTTCAGCAAGTTTTGCATCGCCAAAAAGTTCGTCAAATTCGGAAAAAGCGGGGTTTTCGTTTGCGATTTTAAGCAGAAGAACTTCTTCAAGTTCCGCAAGTTTATTGGGAACGCCGTCTGTCGAAGCAGCTAAGAATTCGGCCTCCGACATTCCGCCCGATGCGACTGCGCTTGTCGGGAATTCCCGGACAAAATCAAGAAGGAGTTTTTTGAAAGCGTCCCCTCCGATCTCACCCTCAGCAGTTTCAAAAAGTTTTTCCGGAAACTGCGGAAAAATTTCTGTTCTGTAAAGGTGAAAAACGAAGTGGCTGATTTCGTCGATAAGCCCCATCGCATAAAGGTTTCCCGGGGTTATGTGTTTTTTGCTTTTTTCGGCGGCATACTTCGAATTGAGTTTGTAAGCGAAATTTTTCGCAGCCGCAAAATCGGCGAAAACAACATTCCCGGTAATCGAAAAAAGTTCTTTTGAAAGTCCGAAACGCTCTCTCGCGAGGCGGTTCACATGGAAGTGGTTCTTCTGCATATTTTTGTCCGAAAAGTTATGAAAGTGCCTTTTTGACGAGTCCGCTTGCCGTTTTTCCGTCAAACTGGCCGTCGTATTTTTTCTTGAGTTCAGCCATGACAGCGCCCATCTGACGCGGAGACTTGTCGGGAAGAGTTGCTACGATTTCTTCAATTACTTTAGCAAGTTCTTCTTCGGAAAGCTGTTTCGGAAGAAGTGATTCAAGTATCTCTTTTTCGCGGAGAGTTTCTGTTTTGTCCTTGCCCATTTCGTCCATCAGCGCGAGAGTCTCGTTCACGTTTTTGAGGAATTTCTTGATCATCGCGATAGTTTCGGCATCTGTCGTTTCGCGGTTCCCGTCGTTTTTGCCGACCATTACAGCCTCTGCGACTAAAGTCGAAAGGAGATTTCCTTTGACTGTATCTTTCTCAAGTTTCGCCTTCATCATCATTTTTCTAAGTTCGCCAAGCAGCATTTTGACCTCCCTGTTTAAAACCAATTAAAAAAGAACGAAAAAGTATAGTTGCAACTTTTTTGATGTCAACGGGATGAATGATGAGTATTAAATCCCTTTCCGCAGGATTTCCAGATAATTTTCGTAGGAATAAATCCTTGATTTTCCCGATTTCGCGGTTTGTTTAAGGATTCCTTTTTCGCAGAAAGCTGAGATATAGTTTGCGACGGTGTTGTATGAAAGGTGCAGGGCGGCAGCTGTTTTTTTCGTTTCGATAATCGGATTCTGCTCAAGATAACGCAGAAATTCGAGCAATTTCGGTGAAACAAGGATTTCCTCGTTTCTATGCCTCAATGCCGTTAAGCGGTCGATGGTTTCGGTAGCGTCTTCGGCTGTTTCGGCGATTCCGCGGAGAAAGAACTTGATCCACTGCTCGTAATTGCCCGCTTTTCTTACTTCAGCCATTCTGTCGTAATATTCGATGCGGTTCGATTTCAGAAAGTATGAAAGATAAAGAACCGGAGATGATATTGCCTGATTCTGCATGAGAAAAATGCTTATGAGAAGCCTTCCGATCCTGCCGTTGCCGTCGAGAAACGGGTGAATCGTCTCAAACTGGTAGTGCAGAAGCGCCGCTTTGACAAGCAGATCCATTCCGTCGTCTGCGTTCATGAATTTTTCAAAATCGGAGAGGCATTCCGTCATGTCATGCGGATTCGGCGGAATATATCTCGCATTTTTCAATGTGCTGCCGGCTCCGCCGATCCAGTTCTGCGAAACACGGAATTCTCCCGGAGTTTTGTCGCATCCGCGGACACTTTTCATGAGCACTGCGTGGGTTTCGCGGATAAGCCTGTTGCAAAGCGGAAGAGCGTCAAGCCTTTGAGTCGAAAAATTTATTGCGCGGACATAGTTCACGACATCCGAAACATCGGCGTTTGCGTTTTCATCCGCTTCGGGATTGAGCACGTCGTCAAGTGTGCACTGCGTCCCTTCAATCTGCGAAGAGAGAAGTGCCTCTTTCCTCACATACATCGAAATAAAAAGGTTTTTGTTTGGAACTCTGCCGGCGACACTGTTCAGAACCGCCAGTTTTTCATGGGCATCAGTGAGAAGATTCAGCATTTCGGTATCAATTTCAATCGCCGGAACCGGCGGCAGCGGATTCGGATAAAACGAAAAATACGCACTTTCGCCGCTGAAATTCTTAACTGTTTTTCCTGCTCTGTTTTCCATCACTCCTCCTTGAGTTTTTCGATTGATTTTAGCTAAGAAATTTTAAGAATCAATGAATTTTTGAGTTTTATCGTAAATTTTTAGGGAGAAATTTCAAAAATTTGCAATTTTTTGAGTTTTCTCAAGATTCTTCGCTCCGCTCAGAATGACATTTACACTTCGACAAGCTCACTTCGACAAGCTCAGTGACCTGCTGGCCGTTCGCTCTCCGGCATTTTCCCCTCGCCACACTGGAGAGGGGAAGTAAAGGGGTGAGGTTTCCCCTTGACAAAAGCACTTTTCTGCCTACAATTTCCGCCGCTTCATGTTGTTATTAACAAATCAGAAGTATGAAAGGTGGTGAAAACCAATGCGTAGACAGAAAATCATCGCTCCTTTGGAGGTTTATGTTTCCGACGATCTCGAAAAGGCGATAAAGATCCTCAAGAAAAAAATGGCTCTCGAAGGTCTTTACAAAGAAATCAAAAAACGCCGTCATTACGAGCCGCCGTCAGTCCGTAACCGCCTGAAAAAGGAAGAAGCGGAGAGAAGACGCAGAAAAAACATGAAGAAAAAAAGAGGTTAATCTCTTTTTAGTCGCCGCCCGGAAGGGCGGTTTTTTTTATCCTGAAAACCTTGAATTTGCTGATAAAATCTGAAAATCCGGCGCTATTTTTCTTCTGAAAGAGGCAGGAATCCGCGTCCGTAGATCTGGTTTGTGTCAAAAACGGAAAGGAATGCGTCCTTGTCGGTGTCTCTGACAAAATCCTGCAAAGCAGAAAGTTCGCGGCGGCTGAGTGCGGTGTAGATGACTTTTTTGTCGTCGTGTCCGTACATTCCCTGAGCGAAGAAGAATGTACCGCCTCTTCTCAGTTTGTGGAGAATGAAATCGCTGATTTCATCGTGTTTCGAGGATACGACGAAAACAGCTTTTCTGTTGCTGCCGCCGAGCATTACCGCGTCAAGAACCTTGCCTGTGAGGTAGATTGTGATGATGGCGTAAAGGGCGAGCGAAAAGTCTTTGAACGCGATTACACCTACCGAAACGATTGCGGAGTCGATGAAGATAAGAAGCTGACCGACCGAAATCTTGGTGTATTTGTTGATTATCTGCGCGATGATGTCGCTGCCGCCGGTCGATGCTTTCGCCCTGAAAATAAGCGCAAGGCCGACACCGATGAGAACGCCTGCAACCAGGCTTGCGAGAAACGGATCCTGAACCGGAGATGGGATAAATTCTGTTCCTTCGGCAAGATCTTTCGGGCGGAACCAGCCAAAATTTTCAATCAGTTTGGACTGAAAATCGATGAAAAACGATGTTGCGATTGTTCCGACAAACGTCTTCACGCCGAATCGCGGGCCTAAAATGTAGATTCCGAGCGCAAAAAGCGGGATGTTGAATATGAGACCTACCGTTCCTGTAGGAAATCCGAAAACGTGGTGGATGACGATCGCCGTGCCGTAAACGCCGCCTGGAACGATTTTGTGCGGGTCTGCAAAAAATGAATATCCGGACGCCATTATCATCGAACCCAAAATTATAAGAAAGTAGGATTTGAACCATCTTGCCGAGTAAAGTTTGTCGGTAAAGAAGCGTTCTTTTGACAAAAGAGACATAATTTTTCTCCATTAAAAAAACAAAAAATCAAAAGCGGCGGCAATATACGGAAAGTTTTTGAATAGTCAATGATTTTTTTAGTTTAGAGCACTTTTACTTGACGGAACGTGCTTTGACTGTTATTTTAGCCGGCTTTTTTTTGAGAAGGTTTAAAATTGCTGAAGTTTTTTAATAAATTTATCCGCAATTCAGTCGATTTTCTGCGGTTTTCGGGAGAGTGCTGCCGCTGGCTTTTCGTGCCGCCTTACCGTATCGGGCAGATTGCGGAGCATATCGAAAGAATCGGCCTGCAGTCGATTCCTATTGTCGCGCTTTCAGTATTTACGACCGGTATGATTCTGGCACTGCAGCTCATCAACATCATGTATATTTTCCGTGCCGAGACTTTCGCCGGAGCGGCTGTTGCTATCGCGATGAGCCGCGAACTTGCGCCTGTTGTCACGGCAATAGTCCTGATTGCGAAAAACGGCTCTGCGATGACGGCTGAAATCGGAAGCATGCAGGTCACGGAGCAGATCGCGGCGATGGAGACGATGGCGGTAAGCCCGCTCAGATACCTTGTCGTGCCGAGAATTTTCGCTTCTATTCTCGCTTTCCCTGCACTCACGGCGATAGCGAATGCTGTCGGAGTCTACGGCGGATACTTTGTCGCGGCCTATGTCATGAGCGTAAACAAAGTCGCCTACAACCAGACGATGTTCTTCTTCGTTGACCCCGACGATATCTGGACCGGGCTCATAAAAGCGGCGGTTTTCGGCTTTATCGTCACGGTTATATGCTGTTACCACGGCCTTAGGACGAGCGGAGGCGCGAAAGGTGTCGGCAGGCGGACGACGGCGGCGGTTGTCCTTTCGACGGTTGCCATTCTTGTCGCCGATTATATAATGACTTTTTTGTTCATCAGACTTTTGGGAATGTGATGGCGGAAACGATAGTCAAAGTCAGAAATGTTTTTAAATCGTTCGGGGAACACAAGATCCTGAACGGAGTAGGTCTCGATATCGAGGAAGGGCGCATCACGGCCGTTATCGGCAAGAGCGGAACCGGCAAAAGTGTCCTTCTGAAGAACATAATCGGGATCATGAAGCCCGATAAAGGGGAGATTTTTTTCCGCGACAAGGACATCGTTAAAATGAATAAAGAAGAACTTCTGGAAATAAGAAAAAATATAGGTTATCTTTTCCAGGATGCCGCGCTTTTTGATTTTATGTCGGTTGAGGATAATATTAAGTTTCCGCTGGTCGAGCAGCTGGGGATGAAGGAAGGCAAGGAACTTTCCGGCAGAGTCGCTGAGCTGCTTGAGCTTGTCGGGCTTCCCGGGACGGAAAAGAAGTTTCCTTCCGAGCTTTCGGGCGGAATGAGAAAGAGGGTAGGGCTTGCGCGTGCTATAGCCGTAAAGCCGAAGATCGTCCTCTTTGACGAGCCGACGACAGGGCTTGACCCGATTCTGGCGGAAAGTATTGATGAATTGATAGATATGGTGAATAAAGAATTGAATATGACCTGCGTCGTGATAAGCCACGACATCGCTTCAGTTTTCAGGCACGCTGACAAAATCGCGCTCCTTTACGACGGCGTGATTCAGTTCTGCGGAAAGCCTGACGAGGCTTATGCTTCGGACCACGAGGTTTTAAGGCACTTTATTTCCAATTCTTTCAGAGGATTCGGGGCTGAGACGAGATGAACAGAGCCGTTAAAATAGTGATTTTCTTCGTTTTGTGTTCGTGCTGCGCCGGAGTTTACATCTATAAATCGGCTGATTTGTTTGAAGGCGACACAAAAACTTACTATGCGCTTGCCGACGATGCGATGGGTCTTCTGCGCGACAGCGATGTTCTGGTTGCCGGAGTCGTTGTCGGAAAACTTGACAAAATCGGACTTGAGAACGGCAAGGCGAAGTTCACGCTCAAAATTTCTAAAGATCTGCCGCTTTACGAGAACGCGAAACTCGAAAAAGTGATGGAAAGCATGCTCGGAACGAATGTGCTCGTCCTTGAGCCAGGTGACAGTTCAGTGCCGCTTTTGAATGAAAACGACTATATAAAAAATGTCAAAACCGATTCCGGAATGTCAGCTGCAATGAGCAAAGTTACTGAAATTATGGAAAAAACTGACGCTCTGATGGAAAAGGTGTTAGAGCGCGAAAATCAGGAAAAACTCAATAAAATCATAGATATGCTTGTCAGAACAACTGAAAACACGACCCAGAATGTCGAAGGGAGCATGAAGATGCTATCTTCTGTTCTCAGGGATATGTCGGAAGTTATGCAGAAAGTGAACGCAAAAAGCGATTCCGAAATGGAAAAACTATCGAAAATACTGGAAAATACTCTCAAAGTCACTGATAGGATCGCCGAAATTTCGGACGGAAAGGATGAAAAACTCAACCAGACTCTTGACGATCTCAGAAGCAGCCTGAAACTTATCGCCGACGAGCTTGCCGCTTCCCGTGGAGCGATGCAGGATGTCCGCGAAATTACTTCAAATATGAATCAGATTACAGAAAAAGTGGCTAACGGCGAAGGAACGGTCGGCAAACTTCTCACCGACGAGAAACTTTATAACGATATTGTAAAAGTTTCCGACAAGCTCACAGACTATGCCGACACACTGCTCGGAATGAAGGTTTATGTCGACGCTCACTCGAATTACATGGTTTTCAGCAACTCGTTCAAAACATACTTCGACATCACTCTTCAGCCGCGTCAGGACCGCTTTTATCTGCTCGGCGTCGTCGATGATCCGCGCGGCAACGTATCGCACACGGTTACTACGCACACGACTGATGTCGACGGCACGACATACATAGTCGAAGACGACAAAACGGTCGTTTCCGACAAACTGAAATTCAATCTGCAGATAGGGAGGATCTTCGGGCCGGTCGCGCTCAGGGGCGGTATTTTCCAGAACAAAGCTGGCTTCGGAGTTGATTACAATCCGTGGAAATATGTTTCGCTTTCGGCAGAAATCTTCGATTTCGGAAGCGGAGGCGCGCCCCAGCTGCGCGTTCAGGGTCTTGCACGGCCTCTGCTCTGGACAATGGAGCCTTTCAGCTGGCTTTACATCACGGCGGGCGGCGAGGATCTGATAAACGGCGAGCGGGACCTTTACTTTGGTCTTGGCCTCAGATTTGACGACGATGACCTCAAAAGTGTAGTTTCGTCTGTTCCAAAACCATAATTTGTGTGAAAAATGCGTCCTGAAATAAAAAAAATAGTCATAGATCCCGAGTTCAGAAACGCGGAACTTCCGCATAAAATCGCGGAAAAACTGTGTTTGAAGCCTGAATTTATGACAAAAGAGGAGCTTCTTGACGAAATCCGGGAAAATCCCGGCGAGGATTTGTTCAAAACCGCCAAAAAGGTCCTTTTTTTCACCAAAAACAAAGGGCGTTTCCTCAAAAAGTGTCCCGGCAGCAAAGGCGTTGTCTGCTGCAACTATTACACGATAAACAGCGTCACAGGCTGTCCTTACGATTGCTCCTACTGCATTCTTCAGCACTACATTGGCAACAATCCTTTCATTACGGTCTTTTTGAATAAGGAAAAAGCGATAGAAGAAATAGTTGATTTCCTTTCCGAAAACCGCTTCCTTCGCGTGGGAACAGGGGAACTTGCCGATTCTCTGGCGCTTGACCATCTGCTTGACGAAAGCGGATTTTTCATCGGAGAATTGAGCCGCCGTTCGCTTTTTGACAGAGTTCAGTTCGAGTTCAAAACGAAATCGGCCGAAGTCGAACGCCTGCTCGAAGTGAAAAAACTGTACCCTGAAGCAAATATCGTTGCCGGATTTTCTGTAAATGTTCCGCGCTTCAGCGCTCATGAAGAGCCGGGAACAGCCGCTATCGAAGAGCGTATGAACGCGGCAAGAGACCTTCAGTCGGCTGGGGTCAATGTAGCGATACACTTTGACCCGGTGCTTATGCTGGACGAACTTTTTGATGACTATATGAAACTCATAGATTTTATTTTTTCTCGTCTTGACCCTGAAAAAATCGCGTGGATAAGCATTGGAGGGTTCCGACACACGCTTGCTTTGACTGAAACAATTGTCAGTAGAAACCCCGGTAGTCTGCTTCTGCGCGGAGAGATGTTTCCCTCCGACAGCGACAACAAACTCAGGTATCTCGCTTTTCAAAGAAGAAAATTTTATACGGCTTTCAATTCGCGCGTTTCATCGTATTTCAAAGGCAAGCCGCCGCTTTACATGTGCATGGAAAAGGCTTTTATGTGGTCTGACATGAAGATGCCGCTGCCGGAAAATGTCTTCCGCGACAACAAGTAATCAAATTTGCTGAAAAGGTTTTCTGCCGCCGGATTTAATCTCCCAATGAAATTAGCATAGGATTTTTGCGCAAAAAAAACCGGGCCGAAGCCCGGTTAAAAAATGAAAATCATTTTCCTAGTGATGGCAAGGTTCCGAACCTATACCGATACGGGTATTTGTCTCTGGATCCGGAGTAGTGATGTAGTTCTCGTATTGCTCAGCATCCCAAATCGGAATAAGAACTGCATCTGAGTTTTCGTAAGCGCATATCGGATAGCTGACAGGATCCGCAGTTATATTTTCATCAGGCATAGCTTTGTCTGTAACAATCGCGTTGCCTTTCCATGTCGGGTTGCTGTCAGGACCTTTAAGAGAGTTATCCCATTTTACAACAGCAATAACTTTCCATTCCTGATATTTGATTTTGAATTTTGTGGTTTTCTTTCCTGTTTCCGGATCTTCTGTGCCGTAGCTGTCAGTAGTTCCTTTTCTCGGAGCAGCATCACCGTCGATAAGAATATCGACTTTTGCATCTACTTCATAAGCGCTGTCTTCACCGCTGTAACCAGGATCGCAGCGGTCAATCTTGTCGCTGTATTGTGATGTGCAGGTAACGTAACCTACAACAAGCAGGTATTGATCGTCAGGAACATCCACATCAGGTTGTCCGTCAGCACCGTCTTCACCTGTTGCGTTATTCTTTTTGTCGTCAATCGGGCCAAGACCTATTGTTTCAGGGTTCTGGTAGTTATCACCGCCCCAGGTGATATCGTAGTCGAGTGAAGCATGCCACTGGATGGTCGCATCGCTTTTGATTTTGTCATCGGTTTTTCCCTGGTCACCGAATGAGCAGTCGTCGTGACGCCAGTAAGCTTCGCAGTCAGGATCATCAACCGGGCAGTCAAGATTTCTCTGTTTTGTGCCAAGAAGACCGTCCTTTATATTGAAGCCGAGAGTTGCTGCCTCGAGGCTTGTTTTCTTTACAAGGTGGATATCAAGGTCGATTGCAACACCGTCTTTTGAATCGGTTTCAGCTTTTGTTTTGAAACCCTGTTTCCATGAAAGCTGCGTAACTACACGAGCCTGAGGAATAATCTTGGGAATGACAGTTATATCGGTTGTGTCGCTGACAAGATCAGTCTCTTTGTCAACTGTTTCAGCCTGAATGTTGATTTTGTAGTATTTCGTACGTGTTTCTTCACAGTATTTCTGGTGGCAGAGAAGATATTCTGAAAGTTTCATGAAGAAATATTTGTCCGGATTCTGTGCGTCATAAGAAGGTTCAGTACCGCATTCGGAAGAACATTTCGACGCATTGTAGGATTCGTTTGTTTCATCATATCTTACAGGAGTAATCATGAGGCCGGTGAAAGCAGCTCTCTTTGGATTATCTCTTGTTCCGGTGTCAGCAAGCCACTGACCTGCCGAAGCATCCATATCGGTAAGTTTGAGTTTTGATTCCTCAAGAAGAGGCGTCGGAGACTCTTTCATTTCCCATTTATATTTAATGTAGTATCTCGACTGCCAGTTTTCGAGGCACTGTTCCGGAGCATCAGGATCAGAAACGCATGTGTCTTTAAGGTTCATCTGGACTTTGTCGTAGATGTTTTTGTATGACATCGGCGGGGTTACCGGATATTCAAAATCAACGTGGATTATCGGTTTTGGCGGTTTGTTGGGCTGTCTTGTTACCTGAATTCTGTAGCTTGTCGAGCTCTCGCCGCATGTATCGGTTTTTCCTTTTGTCGGGTCGTTTGTGCAGATTTCAATCGAGAAATCGCCGTTCTGTCTGTATTTGAGAACATCGTTGTCAAGTCTTTCTGACGGCGGGTTGTCCTTGAGTGAAGTTGCCGCAGCCTTGTCGTAGTTCAGACGGACTTTGAATTTTGAGTTGTATTTTTTCGGATCAAAACCTTTCTTGCAGACTTTATCGGCGGAGTCAAGCTGAAGCGGGCAGAGGGAAGCGATAGCGTCGCCTTTGTTTTCGCCCATGAAGTCGAAAGTAAGTCCTTTCGGTGTGTAACCTTCAGCTGCGATGCCGTTTTCCATTTTCTGAACTTCGATCTGGAAGAGCTTTTTGTATGTTTCGTTCTCAAGAGAAGCGATAAGCTGACCGTTCGGGTCAATCATGTTGATCTTTCTGATCTTGAGCTCGCCGGTAACACCGCGGTTGTAAATCTCGAATTCTTCGGTGATAACGTCTGCAACAGCAGCTTTTACGGTTCTTACGGCGTAAACAGGAGCCGTTTCTTCTATAACAGCGCTTTCGTCTTCGTCTGCGTCAGCGTCGGTTGTTTCTGTTTCGTCGGCGTCTTCAGCAGGCTCGTTGTCGGCATCCGTTTCAGCCGGTTCATTGTCAGCATCTGTTTCTGCCGGTTCGTTGTCGTTTTCGGTGTCTGCGGTATCAGCTGTGTCGTTGTCAGCCGGCTCTGTGTCACCGGTGTCAGCCGGTTCAGTGTCGGTGTCTTCCGGTTTTCCGGTATCGGCATCACTTCCGTCATCCCACGGATAGTAAGCGAAAACCATTTTTGCCGGGTTAGACGCGATCTCAGGTTTTCCTTCAACATCGTAGCTGTTGCATGAAACGAAAGCTGAAACTCCGAGCAACAACAGCATAACTACCAGTAATCTCTTCATTTTTTAGAACCTCCAATAAATATTCCAAGAATCACATAAACCAAACTTCGCGCAATTATAGGAATAAGCGTTCAAAAGTCAAAAATAAAAAATGGAATCTTGAAAATTATTTCGTCTGGACTTTTTTGCCAAGAATTTTGCAGCCTCTAGCTTCGAGGTCTGCGACGCTGTCGAATGAATAAATCGAGTTCATTTCGACATCGACGAGTTTGAGTTTCGGGTGGTCGTTTATCGGCGCGAGGTCGCGGAGCTGGTTGTCCTGCATGTAAAGTTCTTCGAGAGCCATGAGTTTGCCGAGAACGAGAATTATGTCGATCCGGTTGATGTTGAGGCTGAGGACTTTGAGTTTCTGCAATGGTTTGAGCGGGAAAATCTCGATAACGGCGTTGTCGTTGAGCGAAAGATATTCGAGCTCTGTGAGGTCTGCGATCTGCGCGACATCGCTGATCCTGTTGCTGTTGAGCGAAAGTTTTTTGAGCTTTTTGAGCTGCGAGAAATCGGCGAGGCCCTGAATTCCGTTGCGGCTGATGTCGAGTTCTTCCAGATTGACGAGACTTTTGACCGGACGTATGTCGCCTATGTAGTTTTTGTCAAGGTTGAGATAGGTGAGGTTCGTCAGATTCTCGAGCGGATACATGGTTTTGATCTCGTTTTCGCTGAGGTCGAGGTATTTAAGTTTCGTGAGCTGCGAAAGCATCGAAATATCTTCGATCTTATTTTTTTTGAGGGTGAGTTTCTCAAGATTCGGGAGTTTTTCGATGCCTTTGATGCTGTTTATGAGTGATTCGCCGAACGGGTTCGCTTTAAGCGTCTCTTCGGTGTTTGAACAGTTAAGTTCCTGGATTTCCTCAAACTTTTTGTCAAGTTTCTTGATGCAGTTGATAAAGACCTTGTCTTCGAAGCCTTCGAAATTCTGCCCGGAACTGCATGAAATGAACAAAAATACAACTGAAAGAATAGGAATGAGTGAAAGTTTCATTTTTTACCTCTTATTTTTTCTTTTTGTCTGTGTAGGAAAAAGCTGTTCCGCTCTTCTTGACGATGATTTTTCCGTCGGTTTTGTCTGAGAAAAATCCCGCTTTGACGAGCGCGGTCAGGATCCCTGAACGCTGTTTCGTACCGATGACCATGTCGGAAATCTCCATCGTTTTCTTCGCGAAACCGTCTTTGGTTTTTGTCATCTCGCGGCAGTTCGAGATCGTTGCGCCGCTTGCACCCGCCGACATCGCCGCGTCAAGCATTTCCTTGGACTGTGTGTCGTTGCAGACGAGCATGATGTTCTCGAGGTCGGTCATATAGGTGCGCTCGACCGCGTTTTTGGCGTTGAGAGTTCTTTTTCTCCACTCTGTGCCGCCCTGGATCGAGTCGATCACGCTTATTATCTGGCCCATGCTTGCAGCTGCACGGTTCGCTCCGAAGAAGGTCTTCGTGTCTAAAGTAGCCATGCTGACCGGGTATGAGAAGATGAATCCCATGCCGGGACGGTCAAGGTGTCCGCCTTCGATGAGAAGATCCATCATTCCTTCTGTGTCGTGGTTCGCGACAACGATGTTTATCGTCTCTTTTTCAGCGGGGATCGTGATCCTGATGAGTCCCATTCTGTCGCGGATCCCGCCGCCGATGCCGTAGGAGATCATCGGAACGCTCGAGCCTTTGTCGATCGCGGTTTTGGCAAGGGCAAGGCCTCTTCCGCGCTGAGTGATGGCGCAGATCCCCATATAATTCGACTGTTTGCTTTCAAGCGAGAAGTTGAATCCGTCGAAATTCTCGTTGTTTTCGCTGCTTTCGATGAGAACTGCCGGTTCTGTGAATATCGAGCCTCGTCCTTCCTGCGAGAGGTCGGCAGCGTAGACTATTTTGTCGAAAACTTCTTTTTCTTTCTCGACCGGAACATAGAAATGGTATGTTTCGAGCATATTTTCGGCAATGCCCTTGCGGTTGAAGAACCAGTGCTTGTCTGTGGAAACAATAGAGCTGCTGCGCTGTGCAATGTAGTCGTCAATGCCGCATTCTTTCAGGGCTTCGACGATTTTCGGCGAGATGTTCTTGTAAACGCTGCAAGTGAATTTCGCTATATTCGTGAATTTCATTATCTGCCTCCATTGGTTGCGTTATGCATTTTCTTCGCCTTGCGGCTCGCGCTGATCCCCATGAGAAGAACGGCGAGGATCGGGCAGGCAGAAGCCATGCTGAGGATGCCGAAACCTTCGACAACGCCTTCAACTCTCGCGCCGAGTCCGAGACCCATTGCAAGAACGAGCGGGACCGTGACAGGACCGGTGGTAACGCCCGCGCTGTCCCAGCCGATGTTGACATACTGCTCATCCGAGATCGCTGTAAGAACAAGGAGAATCAGGTAGGACGGAACGAGCATCCAGAAAATCTGAATGTTCCAGATGATCTTTACCGCTCCGAGTGCGATCCCGAGACCGACTCCGAATGCAACTGCGTAGATGAGTGTCGTCTTTTTGAAAGTACCGACAGAAAGTTCCTCGACTTTCATACCGAGCGCGTTGAGAGCAGGTTCGGCGAGTGTTGCTCCGAAGCCCATTATGAAGGCGAAAAGGATAACTATCAGGTATCCGCCGCTGCCTCCGTTCTTGCCGAAAATGGGGCCTATCTGCGGGATGTAGCGGTAGATTTTCTTAGGTTCGTCGTAGTTTTTCTCAACAAACGGGATCTGCGAATATTTGTTTTCACCCTCTTTTTTGAAGAAGAACTCGTTGACTTCGCCTTCAGGAGTGATCGACTTCTGAACGATAGCCTTGTCGAAGTTGTGCATCGTCTCCTGACTGTCACTCAGTTCTATCGCGCTGAAAGATGCCGGAAGTCTTGATCCTACCTGTGTTCCGATCTTGGAAAGGCCGTATTCCATGCCGATCCCGAAAAGTCCCATTCCGAGGATCGAAATGAAGATACCGAGGAAGATCTCGTCCTTTTTCGGGAGTTTTTCGCGGAGAAGAACGACGAAAACGAGAAGAATGAATATCGTGAGCGGAAGGATCGCCTTTGCAGCTTCGAAGAATTTGTCACTTGCGACATTGACGAGGTTTATTGCCTCTTCGACTTTGTCGCTTGCCGAAAGAGCCGCTTCAGTGAACTGCTGCTTGACGGCTTCGAATCTCTCTTCTGTTCCGACTATCTGAAGCGCTTTCGCATGGTTCGCGTCGCTGAAGAAATCGGTCTGCGACATAGGTTCGGGGAGGCTCATGTTGAGCGCCGCTCCGAAAATGTAGACTGCCAAAATCGGGAACGCACTGGCAAGAGTTACGACACCGAAACCCATCGAATCGCTGTCTTCGCCGCCCACAGTCCTGCAGATACCGATACCGAGAGCAAGAACAAGAGGAACCGTTACCGGGCCTGTCGTTACAGCGCCGCAGTCCCACGCCAAACCTGTTATGTAAAGCAGGTTCTGGTCAAAAACGCCCCAGACCGTGAAGAGAAGAAGGAGCGGAATGACTATTAAAATAAAGGGTTTGAGCGAGATCGACTTCATGAATCTGAGCATACCGGCGATAACCGCGATGCCGACGCCTATTCCGACAAAAGCTACAAGATATTCGGCTTTCTGGTTCAGCATCACGAAAAGTAAAGGCGCTTCCCACGGCTTTACGAAAGAGCCGTTCGCCTTTAAGATCGCGATCGAAGGCTCAGCGTAAGTCGCTCCGAAACCGAGGATGAAACTGAACGCGATGATCGTGAAAAGTCCGCTTTTTAGCGGCAGTTTGATACCCAGAATTTCGCCGAGCGGCATGATCCCGAGGAAAAGACCTTCAAGGAAGAAAGCCAGACCTAAGATGACAAGTCCGATACCGACCGAAATGACGCCGGCTTCATAAATCGGCATACCGAGGATCATTGACTGGAAAAGGATGAGGTAGATAACTACCGGAAGAACCGAGACGAGCTGTTCTTTGAGCTTGTCCTTGCAGAAGCCGAGCAGCATCATCAGAGACTGTTTCAACGGAATTTTGAGTTTTTCCTGTTTGTTGGATGACATTTTTTTCTCCCTAAAAGTTCCCAAAAGGCGGGCGATTATACGCGAAAACCGGCTGAGTTCAAAAAAACTGCAAATTTACGGATCATTTTAAAATGACAACAAGCGAAAGAACCGCTGTCCAGAGCGGAATAAAAAGGAATTTCCACTCTCTTTCGGCTGCGAAAAAAACGGAAAGAGCCGCCGCCGCTGCCGGAATAGAGATCAGAATGTAGTCCAGAGCAAAGAAATTGTTTGAACGGGAAAGAAAAATTTCTGCCAGAACAATTGCGGCAGCTGACGGGACAAAAAGGAAAAACCGTGTCTTTTTGTCACTTTGTTTGATGAAACCGGTTATTTCTCCGGCAAAGGCAATCGCGGTGAGAAGTGCGAAAAGCGAAATATAGTAAAGGCTGTAGGCGATGTGATCGGCAAATCCTGAGGGTAAATGCGAAAACGACGGATGATCCGGATTTACCGCAAACCACGAAAAACCGAGGCAGAAAAACGAAGAATAGAGCGAAAGAGCGGCTGTCAGAGCAGATTTGATCAGATTCCCGGAGAGGATCAGAGCCAGAGCAAACGATCCGATAAGAAGCATCAGAAGCTCCGGAAACATCGGCCAGTTGTATTCGTGCGAAGCGAGGAGAGTCGCCATGTTGCCCAGAACCTGCATCGGGGAAACCGGGTTTATGAAGTTCAGATGCCACTTGTGTCCGACGAAAACAGAATAGAGAAGGGGAATGTAGGTCAAAAATCCTCCGAGTGCCAAAACAGGCAGATCCTTGTTCTTTACCTTCAGCAAGTACTTGAAATTTATTACGAAAAACATCATGACACAGTTGAACCACGAAAGCTGCATTGTGTAAATTGCAACCATCGATTCTCCCATTTCGACGGTGATACGGATCAAAATCAGGATTTGATAGCAGAAAAATGCCGCAAGAAGCGGGAGTGTGTTTATTTTTGCGACGGTGCGCTTAAAAAATTCAGCAATTTTCATTATTTGAAGAAAAAATTTCTCCTTGAACCGGTTTATATCCGTTGATAAATTCGGCCGCTTTCATCGAATTTTTTCCGGCAGGTTTAAGTTCTGTAATCTTTATCCCGCCGTTTTTGCACGCAACAACGATTCCGCTTTTGGAAACTTCAACAATTTCTCCCGGATTGCCGCCGCAGTTTTTAACGAATTCGGCTTTTTCAATGCCGATGATGTTTCCGCGGAAAATTGCACGGACTCCCGGTTCATAAGTTAATGCCCTGATTTTGTTGAATAGAACTCTTGCATCGCACCTGAAATCAAGCCACATGTCCGATTTTTGGATCATATTCGTGAAAACAGGCTCTCCCTGCTGCGGAACCCGCTCTAGAGTTCCTTTTTCGATTTTTTCCCAGTTTTTTTCAAGCAGTTCAAGCGAAAGATTTGTCAGTTTTTCAAAAAGCGATGTCGCATTGTCGTTTTCTGAGACGGCACAATCGGCTGAAAGAACCACGTCTCCGCTGTCGAGTTCTTCATCCATCACCATGACCGAAGTTCCGCTCACCGCATCACCGTTCAGCAAAGCGGTATTTACCGGAGTCGAGCCGCGGTACTTCGGCAGAAGCGAGAAATGGACATTGAGCGGATAAAGTTTGGGAATATCAAGAATCCGTTTCGGCAGAATCTGCCCGTAAGCTACAACAAAAAGCAGGTCCGAAGCAAAATTTTTCATTATTTCGAACGCCTTTTCCGACTTCGACCAGAGCGTATGAACCTCAAGACCGAGTTCGAGCGCCCGTTTTTTTACAGGAGTCGGTTCAAGTTTCTTGCCGCGCCCGCGGATTTTGTCCTTCTGGGTAAAAACTATGATTTCATCCGTTTTTTCTGCACAAAAATTTAGAAAAGGAACGGAAATTTCGGGACTTCCCATAAAGATGATTTTCATTTTTCTTTTCAACTATTTCATTTTGTTCATCAACCCTTTCCAACTCTTTTTGAGCTCGGCAACATCAAGATCTGCGACGCTTTCGTCCTTGAGACCGTTGATCTTGAGGAATGTTCCTGAAGTTACTTCGCCGATTTCAGCACAGTCGCAGTCTTTCATAACCTGTTTGAATAATTCAACATTCTCCGGTTTTACCGAAACAAGGATCCTGCCGTTCGACTCACTAAAAAGAAGGGTGTCGTTTCTTGTGACATCGTTTGATTTTATCATCTTTTTAAGGTCGATTTTCGCTCCGAAATTACCTGCAAATGCCGATTCGGCAACTGCAATAGCGAAACCGCCGTCAGAAAGGTCGTGAGCGCTTGCGACAAGCCCCTGCTTCATTGCTTCGTGGAGAGCGCGGTAACTCTTCATGAATTTCGCGGAATCGACTTTCGGGACAAATCCTTCGTGTTTTATGCCGTGATAGAGGTAATATTCACTGCCGCCGAGTTCGTCTTTTGTCTCACCAATGAGGAAAATTTTGTCGTTTTCGTGTTTGAAATCCATCGTGACCATCTTTTCGACATCGTCCATCTTCGAAATCAATGTGAAAAGAAGTGTCGGCGGAATGGAGATCTTGTTTTTGCCGCTGCCGTAGTCGTTGTGCATGCTGTCCTTACCGCTGATGAGCGGGATCGCATACTCTGTGCAGTATTTGTAAAGCGCTTTGTTGGAGCGGACAAGCTGGGCGAGTTTCTCTTTTCCGTCGGGATTTTTTTCTTCGTCATAAATCGGATCAGGCCAGCAGAAGTTGTCGAGACCGCTCATGAAATCGGGGTCTGCGCCAACGCATACAGCATTTCTGACAGCTTCGTCGATAACGCTTGCCGTCATGTGATAGCAGTCAAGGTCGCTGAAAGAAGGCTTGATTCCGTGGGAAACGACGATCGCGTTTTTCTTGAACGGAGAAACTCTGAGAACACCGGCATCGCTCGGTCCGTCGTGTTCCGCGCCGCAGAAAGGCTTGCCCGCGCTTCTTCCCTGGACTTCGTGGTCGTATTGTCTTACCCAGTCCTCTTTCGAAGCGATGTTGACGCGTCCTATCATGTCAAGCAGAATATGGTTAAGGTTGCTTTTTTCAGCCGGAATAAACTCTTTTTCAGGCTGTCTTTCGCGGAAATTCCAAAGGGCGTCAAGATGATATTTCGGGTTTCCTTTGTGGAGGAATTCCATTTCAAGGTAAGCAGCTTTGATGTCGTTGTAGTAGATTTCAAGATATCCGGTGTTAGTGTATTCGCCGACAATCGTGATTTCGACTTCGTGGATATCGGCGATTTTCTTGAGTTCGTCGTATTTTTCTTTCGGAACCGAAAGGGTCATGCGCTCCTGAGCCTCGGAAATAAAGATTTCCCACGGCTGAAGGCCCTGATATTTAAGCGGAACTTTCTCGAGATAAACTTTCGCGCCGCCTGTATCCTGCGCCATTTCGCCGACACTTGAGCTGAGTCCGCCCGCGCCGTTGTCCGTTATTGCGTTGAAAAGGTCTTTGTCACGCGCTTCAAGAATGAAGTCGAGCATTCTCTTCTGAACGATAGCGTCACCGATCTGGACTGCCGTGACGGGGCTTCCTTCGTGAAGTTCCTCGCTGCTGAATGTCGCGCCATGGATTCCGTCCTTGCCGACTCTTCCGCCCGACATGATGATAAGGTCGCCTGCCTTCGCCTCTTTTTTCCAAGAAGGTTTGCCGTTGAGCTCCATCGGCATGAGTCCGCCTGTTCCGCAGAAGACGAGCGGTTTGCCGAGATAACGGTTGTCGAAGTAAATAGAACCGTTTACGACCGGAATCCCGCTTTCGTTGCCGCCGTCTTTTACGCCTCTGTGGACTCCTCTGAAAATTCTTCCCGGATGAAGCAGTTTTTCAGGGATCTCACCGCGGAAGAACGGGCTTGCAAAGCAGAAAACATCTGTGTTGAGAATAGGTTTCGCACCCATTCCGCAGCCGATGATGTCGCGGTTTACGCCGACGATCCCGGTGAGTGCGCCGCCGTAGGGATCAAGTGCGCTCGGAGAATTGTGTGTCTCGACTTTCATCGCGAAAAGTGTGTCGTCATCGATCTGGACGATCCCCGCGTTGTCATCGAAAACCGATTTTATCCACGGTTTGCTTTCAAGCATGTCGGTCGTGGTCTTTTTGATGCACGATTTGTAGAGGGATTGGATCTCCTCGTTTTTATCGCTGACTTTGTCCACATATTTGATGTCGGCGGCAAAAATTTTGTGCTTGCAGTGTTCGCTCCAGGTCTGCGCGAAAACTTCGACCTCGCAGTCGGTAGCTTCCGCCGACATTCCGTGCGCGACTCTTTCCTTGATGACATCCTCGCGTCTGAAGTAGTCGCGGATCGCCTTCATCTCGTCGATATTGAGCGCGAGGACACGCGATTTCGAAATTTTCATCAGCTCTTCGTCCGAAACGTCAAGAGCCATTTTTTCGACAACGGGCTGCGTTTTGTCAACGACTCTCGGGACTGCGTCGCCGATCCTCTGCCCTTTCTTCCACTGTTGCGCGCTGAGGATCGAATAACGCTGGATCACGCCGTTAGCAAGGAGGTCAGACGCGATTTTTTTGATTTCTTCCTCGCTGATCTTTCCGCTGATCAGATATTTTCTGCCGGAGAAAACCATGTCGTTCTCGCCGATGTGTCCGAGAAAAGTCTTGAGTCCCCAAAGTGCCGTTTTTCCTTCATTGTCGGTAACACCAGGGAGATATCCCGTCTCGACAATCCAGTCAAAAGAGTAGTTATCTGCCAGAACTTCGCGTGTTTCGAAAACCTCGGTGACCGGATCGGCCAGCACTTCCGCCGCGAACGCCGCGACCTGCTGCTGGGTCACATCTTCGCAGTCGATGAGATAGACTTTGAGCATCTTTACATCGTCGACCGTTCTGATTCCGAGATCAGTCTCGATACGTCTTTTCCACGTCAGACCCTGAGCGTCCTTAACATCTTCGTTCAAACCGACTTCGACTCTGAAAACCATGACTTCCTCCTATAAATTGATCAAACCTATTATTTTTTCAGGACTTTCAGCCTCGACAAGACTTTTCCGCATCTTTTCGTCGTTGCAGAGCATCGAAATGCGGCTTATCAGCTTGAGGTAAAGCAGGTTGTTCCCCTCAGGCACGATAAGAGAAAAAACAAGGCTCACGTCAATGCCGTCGCTGCTTCCGTAAGGCATCGGATCTTTCAGCGAAATAACCTGGATCACGACATTTTTCGAATCCTTGATCCGGCAGTGCGGCACCGCGACACCCTTTCCGATCCCGGTCGAGCCGTAAGTTTCGCGCTCTGTCAGGCTTTTAAGCACCGAATCTTCCGGTATTCCGGCATATTTTCCGGCGTTTCCGGCGATATATCCGAAAAGTTCCTCTTTCGTTCTTATGTCAGCGCGGCATGCGATAAATTCTTTTTTCAAAAAATTCGCTATCTTGCACATTTCAGTTTCCTACCTCGAACTGATAGTTTCTCTTGCGCTCCCTTGCGAGCGGAATATTCATTTTTGAGCGGTATTTCGCAACTGTTCTACGGGCGACTTCGATTCCTTCCTTGCTTAAAATATGGGCGATATCGTCATCGCTGTAAGGATTTTCGCGACTCTCGCTTTCGATTATTTCAGCGATTTTCTGCTCAAGGCGCTTGTTTGTCGTCAGATTATCGTTAACCTGCTTGACGAAGAAGTATTTTAGTTCGAAAATCCCGTGCGGAGTCTGAGCGTATTTGCCGTTAGTGAGCCTTGAAACCGTGGCGATGTGACGTCCGATGTCATCCGAAACATCCTTCAGAGTGAGCGGCTTCAAGAATTTGTCGCCGTGTTCCAGAAACGCTTTCTGGTGAGAGAAAATACTCGATGCAACCTGATAGAGCGTGCGATTTCGGTCACTTACCGACTTGATTATCCACTCCGCATTTTTGTATTTTTCCCTCATGAAGTGCTTTTCGTCGCGGTTTTTGACATTTTTCAGATTTTCTTCGAACAGATCGGTCTTGAGAACGACCGTCGGCAGCATTTTGTCGTCAATATAGATCACCGGTTCGCCGTCGCGGACAAAAACCATGAGATCGGCCTTGACATACTCGGTTCTTTCCTGCTCATAGCCGTAAGCTGGATACGGCAAGACGACGCCGCTTCTGAAAAAAAGAAGAAGCTCCGAAAGTTTTTCCTTTGAAATATTCAGGCTTGCACAAAGGGCATCAAAATTCTTTTTTACAAGCAGTTCCTGCATCGCCTCATCACTGAAAAGGCGTTCAACCGAATCTTTGAATTCATCTGGAATTTCAAGCGAACCGTGTTCAATGAAAACAAATCTCAAATACTCTGGGAAATTGCGGCATCCGCAACCCAAAGGCTCAAAATTTTTGAGAATTTTTCGGGCTTTTGCCACAGTTTCGCTGTCAGATGCAATCTGGACGGCAATATCTTCATCACTGTCGGGCAGAAATCCTTTAGCATCGAGATTATAAGCCATGTAAATCAGCACATCTTTAAGCTCGTCCGAATAATTCGATACAGAAATCTGGAAGTCAAGCGACTGCGAAAAACTCTCTTCCGACGGAACTGTGTTTTCAAAATTGAAATCGTCAGGCAGATCGTTTGATTTTCTAAGGTTGGTTTCACCGAAATTGTTTGAAGAAGTCTCACTGAGAAGCTCCCAGTCGAACTCGGCTAAAATCGAGCTCATGTCTGTCGCATCATCGTTTATTTTCAATGGTTCCGTGACATCCTGATTTGCGTTTTCGGTTTCGGCAGCATCTTCGGTGCTGACTGGAGCCTGTTCTTCGATTTCGCCGCCCCAGTCCTCGATTTCAAGAAACGGATTTTCCGAAACTTCTTCGAGAATCATTTCACGCAACTCAAACTGGTTTTTCAGCAGCATTTCGATGCTCTGACGCATCTGGAGAGTCATTTTCAGCTCATGTGAGAGCGTCAGCCCCTGCTGCTGCTGCATTTTTAAAGAAGAACTCATGACCACCCTTCAAAAAAACGCGGAATTATAATGCCAAAAAATACGGCGGCAAGATTTTTGCTATGAGTTTTATTGATAACGTCCGTAAATTGACTTTTTTCGTTTGAAATTTAAAATCCTGCGGTTCTTTTTTTGAAGGAGTAGAGGATGAATGTTTTTTTAAAACCGCTTTTAACGAGTAAGACATTAAATTCATTGATATTTTTAGTGGTTTTTTTCTTTTCATGCATTGTTTTGGCAGCCGAAGGGGAAAATCCTACAGTCGATGTCACGTTCAAAAAATCAAAAAACAATGTTGTCTATACGATAACTTACGGAAAAAACACGAAATTCAACGACAACGAAGCGGCTCCTTATAAATTTGTTTTTATGGATAAAGAAAAAAAGGAACTCGGCAAAATCGACAAAAGTTTTTTTGTCAAAAACAAAGAGGGAAAAGCATCTTACACCTCGGAATTCGGTGAATCTTTTACAAAAATCACACTTCCGGTCTGCCTTTACAACGAAAAAACGGGACTCGCAGAAAAATGCACAGTCAAAAACATTAAATTGGATATAAAATAGCGGAGGAAAAAATGGGTTTAATCAGAAACATCAGAGATGCTGTAAAAAAAGAAGTCAAGGATTACGTTCTTCAGTTGGTCGAATCCGAAAAGGAAACCGAGAAAAAAACTGAGCAGCCGGTATCTGAAAAAGAGCAGAAAAATATTGAGGTGAATGTTGAGCAGCCATCTCAGGAAGTAGAGGAAACACCTGTTGTAAAAGAGGAAAAAACCGAGCCTGCAAAAATGGAAAAAGTTGAGGAAATCCGCGAAAAACCAGCTAAGAAAGAGATTTGTCCGATTGCAAACGATCTCGAATTCGTGAGATTTTCATATAAAAAGAATCAAGATGTCATCACAATTCCGCAGGAGCTTTCGGAACTTATCAAAATGCTCCCTCTTGAGGAGTATGCGTGCTACATGAAACTTTACTGTTTTGTTGCCGATCAGAAAAAAAATTACGGTTACTGGGGCGGCACTTTAAAACGCAAAATCGGACTCGACGCGCTTTCGACGGCTGAATTTGAGGAACTCGGCAATAATCTGGCAGCATACGGCCTTATGCTGCTTGAAAAGCTGACAGAAAACCAGAAGACTTTTGTTCTTTACGTCCCTTTCGACGAGGATAATATGGTAAAACTCAGCACGGCAAAACAGCCGGCAAAACAGGAAAAACCGGTAAAAAAACAGCCTCCGAAACCCGCTCCTAAAAAGAACGAGCCTGAACCTGAGGAGGAAACGCAGCGCGCTGAAGACATTCCGGGAAAACCTGTCGAAGGAATGGAAAACGACGAGATGTACAAGTCCTACAAAACTTTTGTAAGTCTCGAGATCGACAAAGCTAAAATGCGCGTCGGAAGGGCGAATTTCGACAAAATCTACATGGAAGCGGTAAAATACATCGACAAAAAATACGGCTTCAAAGTACTTTCCGATTCCGATAAGTTCAAGGAATACCTGACGAACTACTATATCTCCGCGTTCGATATTCCGACATTCGAAAACTGGAAGAAGTCAAAAGGTTAGGCGGAGTCAAAGATGCTTCAAGATATTAAGATTCTGATGAAATCGCTCAGCGACATCGATGTAAGGATAATGCTGTGCAAAAGTGCGTTCGAGTGGGAGCTGCTGGCGAAAAAATACAACGCTCTGCGTGACGAGATTGAAGCTTTCTGCGCATCGGGTCTTCCTGAAGATGTAAAAGAGGCTCTGGAAAAGACGAGAGCTTATCTGGTCGAAAAGAAAGGAGAACTTCCTCCGCTTGATTTGTCCGATTTCTTTAAATAAAATCAGCTAATTACCATCTTATTCCAAAAAAAATCATTTTTTATTTGACTTTAAAACAATTCCGGCTATATTACCTGCCGCTGATGGGCGCTTAGCTCAGCTGGGAGAGCATCGGCCTTACAAGCCGGTGGTCGCAGGTTCGAACCCTGCAGCGCCTACCATTCTTTCACAATCGAGACGCGGTCGTAGTTAAGTCGGTTATAACGCCGGCCTGTCACGCCGGAGGCCACGGGTTCGAGTCCCGTCGACCGCGCCATCTTTTTTGTTTCCCCAACAGCAATTTTCTTGATTTAACTCTTTTAAAATGCAACTATTGCCCGATTTTTGTGATTGTTATTTCAATTCCAAAGGAGGAAAGTATGTTCAGAAGTTTTGACGAAATGATTGATTTTGTTAAGAAAATGGAAAAGAAGCAGGTCGTTGCTGTTGTCGGTGCCGACAAGCCTGTCGCAGTTGAAGCGGCGATCGATATGGTCTGGCGATCCCTGTCCTTTTCGGAAACGAGGAAAAGATAAAACACTTGATAGAAGGCACTGTTCTTGATGGCAAAGTCGAGATAGTTCCGTGCGCAGACAACATTGAAAGCTGCTCGAAAGCTGCCGATTACGCGGCTGACGGCAGAGTCAACATCCTTCTCAAAGGAAGCGTCGAAACCGCACAGATCATGAAAGCCGTTTTCAGAAAAGAGAACGGCTCAAGGCGGCTGCGGTCGTCAGTGACATCCTGATGTACGAAGATCCGCTTTCAAAAGGCGAGAACAAGCGTCTCGTCGGCATTATGGACGGCGGCATAATCCCGCTTCCCACGCTTGAACAGAAGATCGAGATGACGCGCGGTGCGGTTCAGGTTTTCCATAAACTGGGCTTTGAAAAACCGAGAGTCGCTTACATTTCGGCGATCGAAACGGTTTCTCCGAGGATCCAGTCGACAGTTGATGCGGCAGAGATCCAGAGAATGAAGGCGGAAGGCGAGCTTGACGACATCAACGCTTACCTTGAAGGACCATATGCTATCGACAACGTAATTTCTGAATACGCCGCAAAGGTAAAAGGGATCAACTCCGTCATGGCAGGATGCGCTGATATTCTTATTTTCCCGAACATCGAAAGCCGTTCTCGGAAAACTCGTCCACTACTGGGGCGGTGCTCAGACAGGTCACGTAATCGTCGGAGCTAAGGTTCCCGTTCTTCTGAGCTCGCGTGCCGATGACGCAAGGGCGAAAATCAATTCGCTCGTTCTCGGAATCACGGTAAACGCTCACAGCTAGGCCATGACTGAAAAGCACGAAGTCAAATATCCCGTCACGATCGCTTTGAAAGTGGTCATGCACTCAAAAGATGAAGCCGGAAAAAACGTTTCCGATCTCATGGAAATCCTCAAAAATATCGGAATTCCACTGCGCGGCGCGGTATCGGAAAACAAAAGTTCCGCCGGAAAATACACTTCCTACACAGTTCCGGTCTACGTGGAAAACAAAGAGAAAATGTATGCCCTTTACGAGGCTTTGAAAGCCCATCCCGACGTAAAATTCGCAATTTAATATGGAGAGAAAAATGACAAAAACAGAAGTCGCAATCGTTGTAAACCCAGGCTCGACATCGACAAAATTCGCGGTATTCAGCCGCGAGGGCTCGCTTTACGAGGAAACCGTGAGACATCCGCAGGAAGAACTTGCGAAGTTCAAACTTGTTTCGGAACAGTTCGATTTCAGATACACGATGATAAAACAGGCGGTTGACAAAGTCGTTGCCGAAAAAGGATTTCAGGTTGTGGCGTCTGTCGGCAGAGGCGGCCCGGTCAAACCGCTTGAAGGCGGTACTTACCTTGTCAATCAGGCGCTTCTGGATGATCTTAACAGCTGCAAATTTGCCAACCACGCGTCGAATCTCGGCGGAATAATCGCAGACCAGCTGGCAAAGGATTTCGGACTCAAGGAAAGCTACATCGTTGACCCGGTAACGACCGACAATATGTGGGATAAGGCGCGTCTCAGTGGACTTCCCGGAATCACGAGGATCTGCCGCGTCCATGCGCTCAACATCAAGGCTGTTGCCAGAAAAATCGCTGAAAAGCAGGGTAAGGATTTCTACAAAGCGAACTACGTCGTAGCTCACTTGGGCGGAGGAATCTCGATCGCTGCCCTCGAAGGCGGAAAAGTCGTTGACGTAAACGACGGACTTCTCGGAATGGGACCTTTCAGCATGAACCGTGCAGGTGCAATGCCGCTCATCGGAATAATCAACATGTGTTACTCAATGCCGAAAGAGGAAGTCATCCGCATTTTCTCGCGTGAAAGCGGTTTCAAGGCATACATCGGGACCGAAGATTTCCGCGACATCGAAGACCGCGTCAAAGCCGGAGACCCCGAAACTCTCAAAGTTTTCGACGCTTTCGAATATCAGGTCGCGAAGGAAATCGGCGCGTATGCAGCTGCTCTGAAAGGAAAGATCGACGGGATCATCGTCACCGGCGGCTGCGCTTACTTCAAGAAATTCGTCGAAGATCTCAAAGAATACACCGGCTGGATGGGTGAATTCTTCGTTTATCCTGGCGAAGACGAGCTCGCGGCACTTGCCGAAGGCGCCTTCAGAGTTGTCGACGGTGTTGAGAAAGCCAAAATTTATTGATCGATAAGAACGTTATTATCGTTATTACGATTCGCGCCGTCGGAATAACGTTATAACGGAATAACGGTATAACGATCCTGATTCTCGGCGCGTCGATCCTTAACGACAAAATCTGGCGGCGTCGAATTTGATCGACAAGAACGACAATTTTGACAAAAGAATCTTTGATATTATAATCTTTCGTTTGTTTTTTTAGAGGTGTCTTCATGCCGGGAATCGGTCTTGTCTCAAATCCGTATTCAAAGAAAAATAGAAAGCATCCTGACATGTTTAAAAAACTTATTGAATGCGCTCCGGACAAGGATCTGGTCAGGCTGCCCGATTCATTCGAGAAAATGGATGCCGCGATGGAGCATTTCAAAAACTCGAAAGTCGATGCCATCGCGATAAACGGCGGTGACGGCACGGTTCATGTAGCTCTTACTTCGATGATGAAGATCTACCGCGGCGAGCAGCTGCCGAAGATCGCGATTTTAAAAGGCGGAACGATGAACATGACCGCCACGAATCTCAAGCTCAGAGGTACTCCGGTCGATATTTTCAAGCGCGTTGTCAAGGCATGGAAAGAGAAAGGTGACCTCAACTTCAGGCAGATTTCGCTTCTTAAAGTGAACGAGCGTTACGGCTTCATTTTCGGAAGCGGCGCTGTCTGCACTTTCATGGATCTTTACCACAGAAGCAGCAATCCGTCCCCGCTTGTTGCGGCAAAATCGGTTCTTGCGATGGCGGGTTCGATGATGGTTCACGGAAAACTGGCTGCTGAGTTCTTCAGGCCGACATGGCAGGAACTCAACGCCGACGGTTTTTCTTTCGGCAGGGCGCCTTATCTGGCTTTCCTCATTACGACCCTTCCTTCTGTCGGGCTCGGAATGGATCTTACTTTCAGGGCAAAAATCGATCCGAAAAAGGCACAGATGATAGCTTTCCGCGACAAGGCGAGAATTGTGCCGCAGGTGCTTCGCGTCTGGCTCGGACGCGCTGTTCCGCCGGATGTCGTCGATGATACCGTCGGATCAAAATTTTTTATAAACGGAGACAAATCGTTCAGATACACTTTGGACGGCGATATGTATTCGTCGTCAGGAAAACTTGTGGTCGAAACAGGGCCGTTGTTGGATTTAGTTACGGAGTGAAAAATGCATTATAAAAGTGCTGCACTGACGCATCCCGGCATGAAAAGGGAGCTTAACGAGGACAGTTATGTGATTCTTGGAAACGAAGGTGTTTTTGTCGTCGCCGACGGTATGGGCGGACACAATGCCGGTGAAGTCGCATCGAAAATCGCGATCGACACGATTGCCGAGTTTTTCCACGCTTCAGAAGAAGATGATGACATGACATGGCCGTATAAACTCGATCCTACCCTCGCTCTCGACGCAAACAAGCTCATGGTCGGGATAAAATTCGCAAACAAGCGCATCTTCAAGCAGTCTTCCGAGGATGCTGCGTGCAGCGGAATGGGAACGACGGTTGTTTCGATTATCGCCAAGGACGGAGGAGAAGATCTTTATGTCGCTCATGTCGGCGACAGCCGCTGCTACTGTTTTTACGAGGGCGAACTGGTTCAGGTTTCGGAAGACCACTCGCTTGTCAACGAATACATCAAAGCCGGGCAGATCACGAAAGAACAGGCGAAGACTTTTCCGCACAAAAACGTCATTATGCGTGCTCTCGGCATGAAAGACAATGTTCTTGTTGACATCCAGAAAAGGACGGCGAGGGCCGGCGAAATCTATCTTCTCTGCTCTGACGGCCTTTCGGACATGGTTTCAGACGAGGATATGGCTGGTGTGCTTGCCGGAGATATTTCTCTTGAACAGATGACCAAACAGCTCGTCGACATGGCAAATGCCAACGGCGGCAAGGATAATATCACGGTTATTTTGGTAAAAGTTGAACCTTAATAATGGAGATTTTTATGAAAAAATTCATGATTTCAATCGCATTGATTTGCTCAATGTTTTTCTTTGCAGCATGCGGCGGAAGCGATTCCCAGAACGAGGAAACTCAGGACGCGGACGCAGTTGACGAACCAGATACCGAGGAAGTTCCAGATGAGCAGACCGAACTTCCTTATCCGGAAGTTACGAAGACATCCACTGAAGTCGGTGAGATTGCCCAGAACATCACTATTTTTGATGATCAGGACGTCGAGCATAAACTTGCCGAGTGGTATAAGCCGAACAACCAGGAAAGCAAGCTGATATGGCTTATTTTCACGACTTACGACTGCCCTTACTGCCAGATTCTCGAGCAGGATCTGCTTGAGATCAACCTGCCGGAATACCGCGAGCAGGGATTTAAGATCATTCTTGTTTTCAACGGCTATCTTTACGAAGGACCGAAACCTGAAGAAGAACCGGCGAGCCTTCTCGAATACAAGGAGGTTTTCCTTTCTATGTATCCGGACCGCGGACGTTTCGAGCTTTACGGCTATCTTAAAATGGAAGAACAGAAAGTTCTTGGAAAATTTATGGGACTTAACGGCGGCTATCCGACGCATATGCTTATAGATGCTTCGACAATGGAAATTCTTGATTACATGGCAGGCTGGGGCGAAGACAGCGAAAGTCTTGTCAATGAAATGAAAGAAGGAATAGAATATTTTCTTTATATGCTTTAAATCATGAAGAATATTGTCTTTTTTATTTGTGTCGTCTTCTTTGCCGTTTCATGCGGTAGCGCACCGTCGAAAACGGATGAGCCGGCATCAGCTTCCGGAGAACAGGCCGGTTTTTCGATAAACCTTGAAAAAGTTGACGGCGGAAGTTTCTCGTTCGAAGAGATCCGCGGCAAAAAGCATCTTGTCGCCGCTTTCTGGGCTACATGGTGCGAGCCGTGCAAACAGGAGCTCAAGAAACTCGCCGAGATTTACCCCGATTTTTCGGCTTCGGTTGAGTTTGTCGGAATTTCGACTGACGCCGAGGATATGATTGACAAAGTGAATGAGTTCGCTGCCGAGGCGGCGCTGCCGTTCCCGGTTCTCATTGATCCGAGCGGAAACACCGTCAGTTCGATAATTCCAGGCGGCGATTCCGTTCCTTACATGGTTGTCGTTGACAAGAACGGAGTGATTGTTTCGCGTCACAGCGGATACAATCCCGGAGATGAAAATGCTCTCAGGAAAGAACTTGAAGAGCTTTTATCCCGTTGATTTTTTTGTTGTTTTTGTTTTTTGTTCGCGAAATGACGAAAAAACTTGAATTTATATGTTCTTTTACTACTCTCTTGCTGATTTTTTTGATTGTTTCTCAAGTATTTTGACTTTTTAGGAGGATTTGATGTTCAAGAAAATGCTTACACTGCTTATCGCAGTTCTTTTTGTCGTTCCTTTTATGGCAGCGGCAGACGATTTTGATGATGATTTCGGCGGTTTCGAGGATGAAGGAGAGGATTCCGAGTCCGAAGAAGAGGAAGAAGAAGCTCCGGCAAAGAAAAAATCCAAAGAGCAGTCCGAAAGTGACGCTGCAATGAAAGACCTTATGGGTGATCCAGATGAGGAAAAAGAGGAAGCGTCTGAAAAAAATAGCGAAGACGGCGCGGTTGAAGCTGCACCTGCTGAAGAAGGAAAAGCTGCTGCTGGCAAATCTTTCAAAGGCGTTAAACCGATCCTTCTCGTAAAAGGCGGTTTCACGGTTTTCGGTTCTTATAAGAGATGGAACGGGAGTGAATCCACGAAAAAAACTTCAAGCATGAGCTCGATGTTCGGCAGCCTTGACGAAGGAATCGTCGGTCTTGAATATCAGGGCAAACATGTCATTGCAAAGGGAACGCTCAATATCAGAACCAACTATGCTTTCATGGAAAATGGCGCTAATCCGCTTGCAAGAGTCAACTATCATTCGATTCAGAACGGTGCTGCAAATGCTCTTTATGAAGTTTACGGCGGCATTAAGTTCTTTGATGTTTTCATTAAAGCAGGTAAACTGATGCCTGAATACGGCCTTGTTGATTCATGGCAGAACCTCGGAATGGGTTTCACGACTCCGTATCTTACCAGAAGCCTTGTCGTAGTTGAAGGTTTCCTTCCTGAGACAGACGCAGGTCTTGCTCTCGGCTACAACGGCATAATCAAGAATGACCACAACGTTTTCCTCGGTCTTTCACTCGGAACCGGCGCAAACAACAGCGAATTCTGGGATTCAGACAGAACCATGGGACTTTACGGAAGAGTCGGTTACGGCTTTAAAGATTATGTAAAAGCTGCTTTCGCTTTCCAGTACAGAAAAGATCACCATATGGCTAAAGACCTTGACGCTGTCGGTATCGGCGTTCATCTTAATGTTTCAGCTAAAGGCTTCGAAATGCCGTTCACTTTTGATTACAACATGATGAAGATGCTCAAGGGTGAAAATGCAATAAGAAAGAGCACGACTTCTCTTCTTATTTCTGCGGCTCCCGGCTACGCATACCACTTCAACCACGAATGGATTGACAAAGTCGGTCTTGCATTGAGATACGACCTTGTTCAGGGTGTTTACCTTAATGGCGCTGAGCACTACCTCAACTGGAACAACTTCAAAAGCAATTCCATGATCATGAGGATCGGTGTTACTGCGAACTTCTTCACAAAAGAGCTTGCAGGAGTCCGCGGCATGGCTGGTCTTACGTTCCTTATGCAGCCGAAAAGCAAAGTTGATAAAAGCGGAACATATGACGGCAAAAAGTACGATTACGGCTTCACGACACTCGTTCTTCAGGCCGGTGCTGAGTTCTAAGATTTGTGTTTTTAAGGGGGCTTGAGCCCCCGTTTTTTTTATTTTTTACTTTTCCGGTATGGAAAAATGGAGGATTTTATGAAAAAATCGGTTCTTATTATGATTGTTTTCGCAATGCTTTTTGCTTTTTCCGCAGTTTCGTGCGGTGAGAAAAAAACAGTAGACGAAAGAGCTCTGGTCAAAGAGCTTGTCGAAAAAGGCGAATACCAGCAGGCAAAGGCGAAACTCGTAACACTGAGAGGACAGTATCCGAATGATCAGGAACTGACGGAACTCAACAGACAGGTCGATGAGAAAATCGCCGAGAGTTTTTATCAGAAATACTGGGATGAAGCTGAGCAGAAAGGTGATCACAAGGCTTGGATCGAAGCCATGATCAGAATCAAGAAAGTCGAGAACATCAATAAGGAAATGGTAAACGGCTGGATCAAAAAAGCTGCTGAAAAATGTGTCGATGCAGGTGCAAAAAGCCTTAACGACGGAATGCTTCTCGCACTTCTGGACCAGCTTGTTCAGCGTTATCAGGTTATAACGATGAACGACAGGCTCATGTATATCACGATGTTCGTAAAGGAAGGAAGATTCCCGCTTAAAGAGTGGCAGGACACTTTCACCACGAAATATCCGGAACTTATGGACGAGGAAACCGATAAATTCGTCGGCTGGCCGAGACCTGAAAAACCGGCATCGAAATAAGCGCGTCACATTTTTTCTTATTTTTTCAAAATTTTTGTCTGAATCCTGAAATTTTTACAGCGTTGATTTGTTTGTATAATTGTGTTTTGTTTGCTTGTTGTGCGATAAAGATGGATAAAAAATATAAAAATATATGCATTTAAATCTTTTCTTATTCGTTTTTATGTTTATAATCCTATGTTTCGGTTGTTTTTTACGGACTTGCGATGTATAAGTATTTGTTCGGTGTTCTGCTTCTCGGAATAGTTGTTCTGGTTCATGAATTCGGTCACTTTATTGTAGCACGTCTCTGCGGAGTCAGGGTCGAAGTCTTTTCAATCGGTTTCGGTCATCCTATTTTTAAGAAAAAACACGGTGATACTGAATACAGGATTTCGCTTGTTCCGCTCGGCGGATATGTCAAAATGCTCGGAGAATCTACTTCCGAAGAGTCCGAGGTCGCTGAAAACGAGATCCAATACTCTTTCAGCGCCAAAAAGTGGTGGCAGAAGGTGCTTATAGTCTGCGCAGGGCCGGTTTTCAACCTGATTTTTGCGTTTATAGTCCTCATTTTTGTCGCATTTTTCATGTTCGAAGCCCCTTCTTCCGTTCTTGAGTTTGTCTCTCCCGACGGTGCTGCTTACGCTGCGGGGATTTCGGATGGTGACAGAATAGTTGAGATGAACGGCGAGCCGGTCGCGGTGTGGGATGATATCCCGTCGGTCCTTGCCCCGGTTTCCGATACCGCAGGATGCGGCGAAGTAAGCGTTAAAGTCGAAAAAGCGCTAACAAAAGAGGTTAAGACTTACACTGTTCACCCGAAAACAGGTTCCTACACCGATATGTTCGGTGATGAAAAGCGGCGCTGCGAGCTCGGCGTGGTCAGATTTCCGCGCGGACCGAAAATATTCCTGCTCGGGGATTTTCCCGGACTTGAAAACGGTGACGTTGTTCTTTCTGTGGACGGAGAGAAGATTTCAAGATACTACGAGCTTGCCGAAAGAATCAGAAAACCGTTCGGAAAAATGGTTGTTTTGCGCGGCGGGAATGAAGTCTCTGTCAATTTTCCGCAGGATATGCCGGAAAAACTTGAGATTGCATACGGCGGTCTTCTGGTTAAATCGGTTGAAAACGGCAGTTATTCCGAAAAAGTCGGCGTGAAAGAAGGCGATTTCATAATGGAACTGAACGATTCCGTAATTACCGCTCCTTTCCAGTTTTATTCGGTTATCGGGAAACTCAAGGAAGGAGACAGTGTGAAACTGACCTTTGTCCGCGGTGGAGTCCGTCAGAACATAGAGTTTACGGTTTCTTTCGACGAAAGTGAAAACGAGATGACGGGGCTTAGAGACAAAAGACTGAACTGGGGAGCGTATTTTGATTATGACAGCGAAATTCCTGAAATTTACGCCCGTCGGAACAACCTGCTGACTTTCCCCGTGAGATACGCAGCGAAAGAGATGTCTGACATTGTTGTCTCGACTTTCAAAGGGCTTGCCTACATGATCAGCGGAAAACTTTCGTCAAAAGGGCTCGGCGGGCCGATTATGATTTTCGATATCTCGAAGCGTGCCGCCGACGCCGGTATCCGCTATTTTCTGGCGATAATGGCTATGATAAGCATAAATTTAGGCCTTATCAATCTGTTTCCGATTCCCGTTCTTGACGGCGGATATGTCGTGATTTATACGCTCGAAGGAGTGATCGGGCGCACAATTCCGGCTAAAATCAAGGAGAAGGCGCTTATGGCCGGCTTGTTTCTGCTCTGCGGGTTGATGGTTTTTGCGGTTTTCAACGATTTTATGAGATATATTCCGAAGATTTTTAACCATGGCTGATTTGTTTTTGGAGGTTTTTGATGATTATCAATCTTAGTGTTGCGGCAAATTCTTTGACGGCGGGGCTTCAGCTTGCCGAAACGGTGAAAAACTCTTCCCTGCTTGTAAATATTATGCTTTTTGCCCTTATTCTTGCAAGTGTCATTTCGCTTGCGATAATCGCCGTAAAGTTTGTCCAATACAGGCAGGCGGCCATAGAAACAGCCCAGTTTGTAGATATTTTCTGGAAAAACAAGGAGGCGCAGGATGTCGCCGCAAAGACGGCTACTTTGACAAAATCACCTGTCTCCGCTGTGTTTGCGGCAGGTTTCGTTGAATTTAAAGATACTAAGGAATCATGGGAGGACAAGGGCATTGTCGTTATCGGCAGTAAAGTCGATGATCTCGCTGCGAATGTCGAAAGGGCGATGCGCCGTGAAATCCATGTCAGAACCCAGCTCCTTGAAAACGGTCTTTCTTTTCTGGCGACAACCGCGACCGCTTCGCCTTTCATCGGCCTTTTCGGAACGGTTTACGGTATTATGAACGCATTCCAGGAAATCGGAAAAACGGGCAGTGCGACACTCGGTTCGATCGCGCCGCATCTTTCCGACGCCCTTGTTACGACTGCATTCGGCCTTATCGCGGCAATTCCGGCATCGGTCGCTTTCAACTACTTCAACGCACGTCTTCAGAAGTTTGAGAACGAATCGATGAATATTGCCGCCGATTTCATCAATCAGATCAAGAGGAGCAACGTCTGATGGCAAATTACGGAATGGAGGAACCGCGGAAAAGGAACGTCCGCGCCGAGATGAACATCACTCCGATGGTTGACATTGTTTTTACTCTTTTGATAATTTTTATGGTTGCGGCACCGCTCATTGAACAGGGAGTTGACCTCGATCTGCCGCAGACCGAGACTGTTCCGATAGAAAGCCCGAAAGACAAGTTCATTGTCCGTGTTTTCAGCGGAAAAAAAGAGACCGACAACCAGATTTTTATCGACAAAACAGAAGTTCCTATCAAAGATCTTGAAGTCAAGCTCAAAACAAACGCGCTTCTTCAGGAGAAAAAGGAGATATACCTTCATGCCAGCCGCGATCTTTCGTACGGTTATATTGTCAGAATAATGGCGATAATGAAAAAAGCCGGCGTGAACAATATAAACCTTGTGACTGAACCTTTGGAGAAGGAGTAGAAGGGAATGGCTAGTAATGTACGTAACGGTTCATTTATTTTCGGAAAAAATTCGGGGGGAGTGAGCCGGAAATTTTTCTTAGGATGCTCTTTCGGTTCGCTGGTCATCCATATTCTCGTGCTGATTTTCTTTGCAAGCGGTCTGTGGTTCACGCAAAGCCGCAGAATCGAATTCGAGAGTGTCCAGGCGAAGCTCGTGAAGCTGGGCGAAGAGCGTGACAAGAAACTGCTTCCGCGCATAACGCAGCCGAAACCGGCACCGAAATCAGAGAAAAAAGACCCAAAGCCTGAGCCTAAAAAAGAGGAGAAAGTCGTCGAAAAGCCTAAACAAAAACCTGACGGCAAGGCTAACTCGCTGAAGCCAAAGGAAGAGCCGAAAAAAGCCGAGAAGCCTAAGAAAGATGAAAAGCCGAAGGAAGAAAAGAAAAAGCCTTCCTCTCTTGACGAGCTTATTGCCGGCGATGTTATGGAGAAAATCAAACGCGATGCCCGTGCCGAAGAGAGCAAGGAAGGGGCGAAGGACGGTGTCGAGGACGGTGATGTCACTGATCCGGCTCTCGCTCTGAAAGCGAATATGTATGCCCGTCAGATCAGCAGGAAAATCAAGGAAAACTGGAATATTCCGAGCATAATCTCTGCTGACGAGCGCAAAAAGCTGATGACAAAAATTTATTTTAAAATAACTTTCGGAGGTGAAGTTTACGATATAAAAATCAGAAATTCATCAGGAAAGTCCGTTTATGACAGTTCGGTAATCGAAGCGGTAAGAAAAACTGCAAAGCTTCCTTTGCCCGAAGATAAGAATTTGAAGAAACTTGTTTTAAAGGAGGGGTTTGAATGTCCGTTCACTTCAGATTGATCGCCGCTCTGACGGTGATTTTCGCTTTTTTTAATCTTTTTGCCCAGCTTCAGGTCGAGGTAAAAGACGGTGCTGTAGCTGACTACAAAATGGCGGTTTCCCCGCTTGCCGTTCTTGGCGGAGCCGATGCCGGACTCTCTTCCGAAATAACCGGTTCTATTGAGAAAGTTCTTGATATCACAGGTTATTTTAAGGTTCTGGACAAAGACTCGTTCCTCGAGAAACCTGAAGTCGCGTTCAACAAAGTCGATTTCAAGTCATGGCTCAATGTCGGTGCGAACGGCCTTATCAAGGGATCGATCAAAGGCAAGGATGATGTCGAACTGGAACTTGTGTTCTACGAGGTCGCTGGCGGAAAGGAGCGCCTTCACAAAAAATATTCGACAAAGGCCGGTATGGCGAAAAAGGCTGCATACCGCTTTGTGGCGGAAGTCATCAAAATTCTTACCGGAGAAGAGATGAACTTCATGTTCTCTAAAATCGCCTTCATTGAAAAAACAGGTGACAAATACAATCTTGTAGTTACGAATTTTGACGGAAGCAACAAAAAGGTTCTTGTTTCGACGACGGCGACGGTTCTTCTTCCCGAGTGGTCGGCTGACGGAAGCAAGATCTATTACACAAGCCACGAAAAGAACAATCCGAATCTCTACTCGATAGACCTGAAGACGACGAGGATCAAAACTGTTTCGGCTTACGACGGTCTCAATGTATCGCCGAGTGCGTATCCGGACAACAAAACGATAGCGCTCTGTCTTTCCAAGGACGGAAATTCGGAACTTTATTCGCTTGATACGACGACAAACGAGCTGAGAAGACTGACAACCAATGCCGAAACGGACACCGCTCCCAGTGTAAGTCCGGACGGCAAGGAGATTGTCTTTGTTTCGAACAGATCTGGAAATCCGCAGATCTACAGAATGTCTCTGGCAGATCTGAGTAAAGTCGAAAGACTTACCGAGCAGGGAAACTACAACCAGGATCCGGAATACAGCCCCGACGGCAAGAAAGTCGCTTTCAGCGGCCGCGACGAGAAGTATCAGTTCGATCTTTTTATTATCGATCTGGCTACAAGAAGCATTGAGAGAATAACCCAGAACCAGGGCAAGAACGAGTCTCCGACTTTTTCTCCCGACAGCAAGGTTATCGGTTTTTCGTCGAACAGAAGCGGCAAAGGAAAACTTTTCCTTTCCAATGTCAGCGGCACGAAACAGATTGCTGTTTATTCGGGTGAAGGCGAAGTTATGATGCCTTCATGGTCTCCGGCTGAAACTAATTAAGAGAGGTGAGAGATATGAAACAGATTTTCAATTTTTGCGCAGTCGCGGTTTTTGTTTTCACGATGGTTTGTTCCTGCGCCGGTAATCCGCCGAAAGATGAAAGAGAAGCTGCTGAAAGTGCTTTTAAAGATGTCGAGGCGGCCAAAGACTGTGCCAGGGAGGACTATCTTGCGGCAGAAGAGCTTCTGAATCAGGCCCGCGAAGAGATCAACAATAAAAATTACGACAAAGCCAAGGAACTTTTCAATATGGTCAAGGAGAAGAGCGACGCGATTGCCAAATACTACCGCGAGCATCCGGACGAGTGCATGAAGAAGAAAAATGACGAAACCGGTGAAAACGGAGGCAACGGGGAAGACGGTGATATTAAGGAGTCTGACGTCACTTCTTCCGAAGCGGTCGATCCGGCGGCGGATCCAAAAAATCCGGACATGGATTTCCAGGTCGTTCACTTCGAATATAACCAGTATGCAGTTCTTGAAGAAGATCTCCCGAAAATAGACATTATGGCCCAGTGGATGATGAATTTCCCCGAGAGAGTTGTCAGAATCGAAGGTCATGCCGATGAACGCGGCAGCAACGACTACAACCTTTCACTCGGCGAGAAGAGGGCTGCGGAAGTAAAAAACAAACTTATCCAGGCAGGCATCGATTCTGCGAGGATCAAAATCGTATCCTACGGCGAGGAACGTCCGGTAGATCCTGCTTCAAACGAAGAAGCGTGGTTCAAAAACAGAAGAGCTGAGTTCAAACACGAAAATTAGTTCATCTGCCGCCGCATTTTTTGAACGGTATCCCGATATTCAGATATGCCGACATCACGACTACGGCGGTGTCGAAATTTTTCCCCGAATAGTTGAAATTTTTCCTTGTTTTAATAAAATATCAGGTCTAAGTTTTTTAGGAGTGAAAAATGAAGGAAAAGTTATTGTTTTTGTTGCTTGTTTCGGTTATTTCCGTTGTTCTTGCAGTTTCATGTTCAGACGAAGAATCGGAGGATACCGGACAGGCAAACGTAAAATGCAACTCAAATATGGACTGCGGCAGGGATTCATACTGCGATCTGGAAAATCCCAAGCAGGATGCTGATCTCGGAATGCTTGTATATTACTGCAAAAAAAGACAGCTCTGCGCGACTCAGGCCGATTGTCCGATTAACTGGAAGTGCAAAGTCAGCGAAGGTTTCTGCATAACCACCAAGGAAGCGGACGGTATTCTGTGCAAATCCAACGATGACTGTCAGGATCCGGCTTTCCCGGTATGCAATCTGGCAACGGGTGAATGCGAAACGCCAGACGGCGGCGGTCAGGGCGGAGAATCCGAACTTCCGGACAGTGTGGAAGACGAAGATTCCGATCCGGGCACAAACGATTCCGAACCGGAGGACAGCGACAGCGGGAAGCCGGACGAGGATAACAGCTCGACGCCTGAACAGAACGATAACGATAACGACAAGGATACCGATACCGACGATGAGGACTCTTCGACTCCCAGTGTAGGCGAGGTCATCATGAGTGACGGTTTTGAAAGTGAGGAACCTGCATGGACCATAGTTCCGAAAAATTCCGAAGCTCCGTGCTGGGAAATCGGTGCTCCGTCAGGCGGTCCGGAAGAGGCTCACGGCGGTTCGAATGTCGCTTCGCCGATGCTGGCCGGCAGCTATGCGCAGAACTGCAATGACCTTCTTCAATACAATACTGCGGTTTCAATTCCTTCGACGGGAAACCCTGAAATTTCTTTCTATGCATGGGTCGATCTGAACGGAAGCGGCTATGTGCCGACCGATTATGTGGAAGTTCTTATCAAACAGGAAGGCAAGATGTGGGAGGAGACGACAGGGCTTTATCTTTCAGCTGATACCCCGTCGCTTCTTTCGGCTCTTGACAATTCGAGGACGAAGATCACCAAGGTGCTCGGAACAAAATATTATAAATTCACCGGCGATCTTTCGACTTATAAAGGGCAGACCATTGAACTTGGATTCCGTTTCACAAGCGACGATTCCGATGAAGGAGAGGGATTTTTCCTCGATGACATCGAGATCGCCCATTGATTCAAATAATATGCATGAGAGGCTGTTGTGATACCGAAAACTACTGCTGATTTTGAAGAAAAGTACATCGGTTCGCTCATAAACGACCGCTACAAAATAATCAAACTCGTGGGAACCGGCGGCATGGGAAGCGTTTATCTCGCGGAACATGAGATCCTGCGCAAGAAAGTCGCCATAAAAATCCTGCATTACGAGCAGAGCAAGCGCAAGGACACTGTCGAAAGGTTCAAGCGGGAAGCTATTGCGGCGTCGAATGTCGGACAGGACAACATTGTCGATGTCACCGATTTCGGCTACACCGAAGAGGGAAACGCATATTTCGTTATGGAGTATGTCGAAGGACGCTCTCTTGCCGATGTCATGAAGGAACAGCGCGTTCTTCCTCTTGAATTTGCGGTTGCGGTCGCTTCCCAGATTGCCGTGGCGCTTTATTCTGCACACGGAAAGGGGATAATCCACCGTGATCTGAAGCCCGAAAATATTCTTCTCACGACCAAGGACGGCATTTATCCTTTTGTGAAAATCGTTGATTTCGGCATTTCGAAGATTCTGCAGGACGATGTCAAGCCTGACGAACGTCTCCGCACGCTCACGAAGTCCGGCGCGATTTTCGGAACGCCGGAGTATATGTCGCCTGAACAGGCTGCCGGAAACAGCGTGGAACCTGCTTCCGACATCTATTCTTTAGGCGTCATAATGTACGAAATGCTTACCGGAAGGCTTCCGTTCTTTGATGACAACTACATGAAAATCCTGCATAAGCACCAGTATGAGTTCCCAGAGCTTCCGAGCAATGTAAACCCGGATATCGTGCCTGAAATGAATTCTGTGATAATGAAATGCCTCGAAAAGAAGCCTTTCAACCGTTACGGCACGATGATGCTTCTTCTCGGCGATCTGAAAAACATCTATCTTAAATACAATCTTGAGGAAAAACTTAGCCTTGCGTTTCTTTACAACTCGGGAACGGTGCGGAGCATGAACCCTGCGGCTGAAATGATTTCAAGCCAGGATATAATCAGAATGCTCAATTCGTCGCCGGATGAGGAGGTCCGCCATGTTTCGATTGAAAGCAGGAAAGCCGGAACCGTTCTCAAGATACTGGTTGTGGTCATTCTTCTGGCTGTGGCCGGAATTGCGGCCTACACTTTTGTCAAAAGGCAGAATCCGCCGATGGTTGCTGAAAGGACCGAGCTTTCGAAGTATGACGACAAAAATGCCGCGGTAAAAGAGGAACAGCCGAATAAAAAAGAGATCGTAGCAGACAGAAAAGGAGCTGAAACGGTAAAAAAAGCGCCGGTAAACGGCAAGAAAAGCGTCCCGATGATGAAACTTACGGTAAATTCCAATATTCCCGGCGTCCGCGTTTTCAACAACGAAACCGGAAAAACCATCTGCAAGACTCCGTGCACTAAAAAGCTCCCGAGAAAAGAGGCCGGGGTTATTATTTTAGGCTTTGAATACGAAGATTATTCAATAAAACCGATGGCTGTCACGCTTGACAAGGATATGACGGTCAACTTGAACCTTAAACAGGAGGCAGATAATGGCTAAAAAAATTTTCGTTCTTGACACGAATGTTCTGATTTCCGACCCTAAGGCGATTTTCAATTTTGACGAGCACGATATTGTAATTCCGATTGTTGTTATAGAAGAGCTCGACAAGTTCAAGAAAGATATGAATCAGGTTGGTCTTGCGGCAAGGGCTTTTGCGCGTCACATCGAGGAACTCCGCCAGCAGGGCAGTCTTCTTGACGGTGTCCAGCTTCCGAACGGCGGATCAATAAAAATCGACATCACGGGTGAAATTGAGCTTCCCGGCGCGAAACTTGCATCGGGTTATGCCGACAACGTCATTCTGTGCGCGGCTTACAAAATCACGAAGGACAATCCGGAACGAGAAGTCGTTCTTGTCAGCAAGGATGTCAATCTCCGCATCAAAGCCGATGTTTACGGCATCAAAGCTGAAAATTACAGAAACGATACTGTCAATTTCAACAAACTTCCGACCGGATACGAGACTTTGAGTGTCGAAGGGGCTTTCATCGACCGCATTTTCGAGGAAAAAAAGATCCCGCTTTCGACTTTGGAGGATACTCCTTTCGCAACTGCCCTCGCCAACCAGTTCTTCAAACTCGTGGATCTGGAAGCCGGCGAGCAGCATACGGTGACAGTTAGGATCGATCCTTTCGACAATGCTCTCATTCCACTCAAGCGTTTCAAGGATGTCTGGGGGCTCAAGGCGAGAAATTTCGCTCAGGGACTCGCTTTAGATCTGCTGATGGACGACAGGGTCAAACTTGTGAGCCTTATCGGAACTGCCGGAACGGGAAAAACTCTTCTCGCAATCGCCAGCGGTCTGCAGAAGTGCATAGAGGAGGGGAGATATACGAAAATGCTTGTCGCAAGACCTATTTATCCGATGGGAAAGGACATCGGTTTCCTTCCGGGAACGATTGACGAGAAGCTGAAACCGTGGATGCAGCCCGTTTTTGATAATCTTGAATATCTTCTTGCCGGTCACGACATGGGAAGCATGGGAAAAATGAACGAACTTCTGGCGAGCAAGGTTATTGAAGTCGAGGCTTTGACCTACATCCGCGGAAGAAGCATTCCCGAGCAGTTCATCATTGTCGACGAGGCGCAGAATCTGACTCCGCACGAAGTCAAGACGATCGTTTCCCGAGTCGGCGAAAACACGAAAATGGTTCTCACGGGAGATCCTTTCCAGATCGACAATCCGTACATGAACGAGTCGAACAACGGTCTGAGCTATATTGTCGACCGTTTCAAAGACCTTGCCATTGCGGGTCATATAACTCTTGAAAAAGGCGAGCGTTCTGCTTTGGCTAACGCTGCAGCGGAGCTTTTGTAGACTTATGAAAATCGTAGTTCTAGGCGATGTCCACTCCAATCTTCCCGCTCTCGAAGCGGTTATGAAAGAGATCAGAGAGAATATCAGACCTGATGTGATTTTTTTTGCAGGAGATGCTGTCGGTTACGGTCCGTGGCCAGGCGAAACTATTGATATTCTTAAAGAAAACGTTAATTTCGGCGTTCTTGGGAACCACGATGCAGGAATCGTCGGAAAAACGGATATCAATGACTACTACGATGCTGTGAGGTATGTTATAAACTGGACGACGGACGTGCTCACAAACGAGCAGTTCGCGTTTCTGGACCGCCTGAAATACATTCATGCCGATGAAGCAACGCACTGCCTTCTTTCGCACGGATCGCCGCGAATGCCCGAAAGATATGACTACATTTTCAGCTGCAAAGGGGTGAACCGTCTTTATGATGTCGCGCCGTTTCTTCAGAGGGTGAATTTTGTCGGGCACAGTCACTACACCAATCTTTTTCTGCTGACGGGCAACAATCAGTCGGTCGAGCTCAATATTTCAAGCGGCGAAGTCGATATTTCGACGCTGCCGAACCCCGTTGTCTGCGTCTGCGGTTCGGTCGGGCAGCCGCGCGACGGAGATCCGAGATCGAGTTTCGTTTCATACGACACTGATAAAAAAATTCTTAAATATCACAGGGTCGAATACAATTTTGAGCTGACAATCAGCAAAATCAAATCACTTCGTCTTCCGGCCTCGTTCGGGGAGAGGCTCAGAAATGGCTGCTGACATTCCTTTCCGGATTTTTGAAAAGCCTTGCGATTACGGAGAAATGCTTGAATTCCAGGAAAATCTGCGCAGCGATGTGATTTTCAGAAAAAGCGAAGGCAAAGTCCTTCTTCTTGAGCATAATCCGGTCTATACTTCCGGTCTTCGCGGCAAAGAAGATGATTTCATAAAACCGGTCGGAAACATTCCGGTTTTTAATGTGCGCAGGGGCGGCGAGCTCACTTTCCACGGGCCCGGGCAGCTTGTGATTTATCCTGTAATCGACTTCAGAAACTACGGTTTTGCCTCGATAAAAGAGTTCGTTCTTTTCTTCGCAAACTCGATAAAAAGCGTTCTGAGTGGTTTCTGCGGTGTAAAAAACCTTGAGTGGCACGATGAGAAGGCTGGACTCTGGGTCGAAGACCGCAAAATCGCGTTTACTGGAATGCACTTCAAGAAATTTGTCCCGATTCACGGGTTTTCTGTAAATATTTCCAATGATTTATCCTATTTCTCGAAAATTGTTCCCTGCGGAATGCCGAATTGTATAATCACTTCCGTGAAAAAAGAGACAGGTGAAATTTTTTCAGTTAAGGATGTAGCTGAAAAAATTGCCGAAACGATAAATTTGTAGAGACGCGACCTGACACGTCTCAAAAAAATAGGGAGGTTTCCATGAGAAGGTTTTTGAGCTTGGTTCTTGTTTTTGCCGCGTTGTTAGCTGTTTCGTGCAGCGGCAAGAAGAAATCGCATGATGAGAACGCGTACGTGGAACAAGTGTCGAAAGAGATTTCTGCCTTGGCAGGCGGAACGGTCGAAAGTTCCGACGGAAAGACTTCGGTCGAGATTCCGGGCGGCGCGCTTGACAGTGATACTGTGATCACAATGACGATTTACGATGCCGAAGGTTATGCGGGAACTGAAGAAATTGATACTGTGAGCAAAGTTGTCGAGTTCGAGCCGAGCGGCATAATTTTCAAAAAACCGGTCATAATTTCGATGCCAAGCCTCAAGGATACCGGAAACAGGATAATTGCTGCGGCAGTTTTACATGAAAAAGAGGGAAAATGGAGCTACAGCGAAACAGGCGCAGCAGTAAAAATAGCCGGACGTACCGAAACGGGCGATCCGATAATGACAAGCGCTTCCGGCGATCCGATCATTCTGAATGCATCTGGAGATCCTGTAATGACGATCGCTTCCGGCGATCCCATCATGCTGAGTGCATCCGGTGATCCGATAATGGTTACAGCTTCCGGTGATCCGATAATGAACTCGGCTTCCGGTGATCCGATAATGATGACGACAGGCCATTTCTCATCCTACACCTTCCTCGCTCTTGATTCGTCAGAAGCTGTCAAACCTGATAATGAACCTGCTGATGACACAGACACATCGGATACCGAAATGCCGGATATCAATGATAACGATGAGATAGGCGAAACAGATGATGACGGACCGGTTGACGACGCAGACACGTCTGATGACGATATAACGGATGACGATACAACGGATAACGATACAACAGTCATCGATGATGACGATGAAATTGAGGATATTGATGATCCTGACAACGAACCGGAAGAGGATGACGAACCGGCAGATGACACCGATACGGTAATTCCGGAGCCAGAACCGCAGTATTCCAATGTTCTCTGCACGAATATGACGATCTGCACGAACGATAAAGGTGAGCAGATTGTCTGCCAGGCGGAAGATACGGATTTTTACGGTCAGGATGCGCAGTATGCGGTAAGAAAATCGTGTGTGCCGCATCGCTCCTTTGCAAAAGTCCCGAAACCTGAGATCATTGAAAACGATTTTGTAGAGGTCAAGGACGATTTCACCGGCCTTACATGGCTTTTCACCGGAGCAAAAGGAGCTTACGAAGACCTTAAAAACGGCTGCGACATCTCTTACGGCGGAAAAGAGGACTGGAGACTGCCGACTCCTAAAGAATTTTTCACGCTTTCTCACAACGAGATGCTTTTCCGCGGTATCGCGGCAGTTGATCCGTTTTATTTCGGAAAGATCGTTGAAAGCGGCGAAGACAGCGGCTATTTCGGAATTTACGCATGGAGCTCGATCGAAGGTTATCTTTATTCGTTTGAAAACGGAGGGCTCCTGCCTCTGGAATACTATGCGAATAACTCATCTTATTTCACTGACGGTCTTCTTGCCTGCGTAAGCGGCAAGGAATACGGAAAAGTCAAGGCGGCGAACTATGTTCCTGTTGCTGAAAGCGAAGGAAAGGTGATCCTTGATGCCGGAACAAATCTTTACTGGCAGAAAGATTCTGCCCTGATCAACTCATGGAAAGAGGCTCTTTCATACTGCGAAAACCTTGAATATGCAGGGTATGACGACTGGAGACTTCCCAACAAAAACGAGCTTCTGAGCCTTATCGACTATTCAAAAGCAGGCACGGAAGCGGAAGTTTTTTCATCGTTTCCCGGCATGACACCTGACATTTTCTGGAGTTCGACAGGTTCGAACCACGGAGCGTGGGTCGCATATATGAACGACGGAACTTTAAATGTAAGCGGAGGAGAAGGCGGAGGTGTTGTCGTCGTCGATAACGCCTATACGAGGAGCATCAAAAGAGACGAGATCGAAGATGGAGAAGAGGAATACGAGCCTCGACCGGCAGTGCGCTGCGTAAGAAGTCTTCTTGATGAGAAAACTGATATCCCGGCATGCGGCGAAACAGGCATCGCGCCCTGCAAAGACGCAAACGGAACAGTCTGGTCATCAGTCATATATCCTAAATTTTTTGCCGGTTTCGACAAAGAGCTGATCCATGAAAGCGGAGGCGGAGGTTGCGGAGGCGAATGCAGAGGCTCTGACAAATCGGTAAGTTCTCTCTATTCTTATTCTATAATTGATGTGTGCCGTGATCTTTACGAAAGCGGCTCGCACAAGTGGAGACTTCCGACGATAGACGAGATCCGCTCGCTTGTTACGACCGATAAAATCAAAACCGGCGGAAGCTGCGGTGTTACGGCAGCATGTTCTGAAGAATCCTGTTTCAGTGAAGATGACTGCACCGGCGACGATTCCTCGGAAACAATTCTTTTTGATTACGGATTTATGCTTTCAGGAACAACGTACTTTGACGATGGTGAAATCAGTATTCTTGAATTTTGGGGTGTGAGCGTAGAGGAGGGCGCACTTGCGGCTATTTCCGGAGAGATCCCCCTTTCGGAACTTGCCCAGAGGTGTGTTCTCGACGAAACTCTCGACTATAAGGAAACGCCGTATCTTGATCCTGAAACTGGACTTCTCTGGTCCGATATTTCATCAGATTATTTGTATTTCGAAGAAGCGGAAGACTACTGTTCCAGTCTTATGGAAGGGACGGATCGCTACTGGAGACTTCCGACTGTGGATGAACTCCTGACGCTTGTTGTAAACTGCAGCGAAGATGAGGCTCCGTGCCCGATGGATCTGAACGGAAAATACTCCGTTTTCCGCGATAACGAAGGTTTATGGTCGTCAGAAGAGGTCGGAAACGATCATTACATTGTCTATTTTGAAGATGCCTCAGTTTGGAAGGGGCATTATGGTTCATACACCCGCTGCGTTTCCGACGGGCCGAACCCGTGCAACAACGATCCGTGTGCAGCTGATCCGCTCGCGACCGGATGTTTCCCTGATTCTTCCGAGGTATATCACTGCGGATGCGTGGAAAATTACACCTGGGACGGCGGAGAAAAGGTATGCAAGGCAAGTACCAAAACCGAGAACTGCAACGCTGAACTGCCGGAAAATGCGGAGTGGTGGAGTGCAAGCATAACCCAGACATGGAGTGGAAACGCGTGGCTGCCTGAAATAACAGGCGAAGCAATTTACAGCTACGAAGAGGTCGAAAACGAATGCCGCTTCAAATGCAGTGAGGGCTATTTCTGGGAAAGCGAAAAATGTCTCCCGGAATGCGGTTCCGGCAACAAATTCCCGTGCATAGATACTGAAACCATGCTGATATGGTCTTCGCGGTCGGATGAAGAAATTGGGATGGAAGATAACGCTGCCGCTTCCCATTGCGAAGGCATCGACGAAGGCGGATTTACCGACTGGAGACTGCCGACCATCGATGAACTGAGAACGCTGATACAAAACTGCGCCGGCTCACAGGCAGACGGAGAATGTGCGATATCTGATCTGGAGGATCATTTGTCCGATGTTGACTATATTGCTGGTGATTGTGCCTGCGAAGACATAGAGAACAACGAGGGTCATTACAGCAAATTAGGTGATGATGACACCGTTTCCCTCTGGTCTTCCTCTGCTCGGTCTGACAAAACATACTATTATTGGCTTGTAGATTTTATCTCCGGGAGTTTGTACTCCAAAGATGAGGAGAGCCCCTACTATGTCCGCTGTGTTAGGAAGGAACAGCATATTTTACCGTCGAATTAGCAGGGAGTTTAGGTAAATTTGTAGAGACGTGACCTGACACGTCTCGGTTTATTCCCCCGCTAAGTTAGAGGGGGTGCCGCGGAAGCGGCGGGGGCGTGTGTGACACACTCCACAGTCAGTAAACTGACAGCTCCCCTAATTAGGGGAGCAGAATATAAGGGAGGGTTTTCATGAGAAGGTTTTTGATTCCGGTTCTTGTTTTTGTCGCGGTTTTTGCTGTTTCGTGCGGCGGAGACAAAAAAACAAATAACGGCGGCAGCAGCGAAGAAGCGAAACCAGTTGCAGAGGTTTCGCAGGAGATTACGGCTGAAGAAGGGGGAAAAATCGAGGCCGAAACCAAGGACGAGGCCGTTTCGATCGAGATTCCGGCAGGAGCTCTTGACGAAGACGTGAAAATCACGATGAAAATTTTCGATGCCAAAGGTTACAAAGGGACGGATGGGCTTGATGTAATCAGCAAAGTAGTCGAATTCGAGCCGAGCGGCATTGTTTTCAAAAAGCCCGTAATAATCACAATGAAAGCTCTCAAGGATGTAACGAACAAAATAATATCTGCTGCAGTTTACCGCGAATCGAAAGGGGAATGGAGTTACAGCGAAACCGGTGCAGCGGTAAAAATGACCGGACGCACCGAATCGGGCGACCCGATAATGACAAGCGCTTCGGGCGACCCCATCATGCTGAACGCATCGGGTGATCCGATAATGACAAGCGCTTCAGGTGATCCCATCATGCTGAGCGCATCGGGCGATCCGATTATGGTTACAGCTTCGGGAGATCCAATAATGAATTCGGCCTCCGGCGATCCGATAATGATGACGACTGGTCACTTCACATCCTATACATTCGTCGTTGTCAAGCAGGAAAAAACAGATGATTCCGATGATTCCGACACGGCAGATGAAGAAATCATCGATAATGACGATAGCGACGCTGACACAGAGCCGGTCAAACCGGAAGAAGATACTCCTGTAATCAATGATAACGACGAGTCTGAAGATGCCGATGACATTGATGCGGATATTGATGATGATGAAATCGACGACATTGATGATGATATAGATGATGACATAAATGATATTGAAGTCGTTGACGATGACGCCGACACAGACACGACGGAACCCGACAGCGACATTCCTGAACCAAGTGACACCGATACCGAACCGGCAGGACCCGACCCTTGTGCGGACGATCCGTGCGAAGATATCGTCCATTCCGACGGCGTATGCAGTGTTAAAGCGGTTGACGGCGCGAAAACTTATGCCTGCGGCTGTGTTGCTCCGTATGCATGGGACGGCTCGAAGTGTTCAAGTAGCTGCGCAAGTGATCCGTGTTCGACAGTCCAGCACTCGACCGGAATATGTTATCCGAAACCGGATGACGAATACGAATGCGGCTGCGCGGAAAACTACTACTGGGATGGCTCGGCAAAGAAGTGTGACAACCCGTGTCTGGCAGATCCGTGCGGCAGTGTTCCTCATACAACTGGATGCGTTCCGGAAACGGGAACCGAATATGTCTGCACCTGCGAAGAGCTCTATGCATGGGAGGGCTCGACAAAGAAGTGCGTAAGCCCGTGCGATTCAAGTCCGTGCGCGGCATTCGAACATGCGACTTCCTGCACGGCGAAGGCATCTGATTTCTATGTCTGCGGCTGCGAGGAAGGCTTCTACTGGTGGGGAACGGTGAAAGGATGCACCGCTGAACAGCCGGTATTCGGCAGAATCTGCACTTCACAGCTTAAATGCTACGACGAAAACAGAGAAATTCCGTGTCCGGCGCCGGGCGAACCTTTTTACGGTCAGGATGCGAACAAGGCGCGTGAAGGTCTGTGCGCTCCTAAGAGTTTCACTATTGTGGATACCGGAATCGAGGATGAAAAAATCGTTCGCGACAACAATACAAGGCTTGAGTGGATGAAACGTCCCGATAGCGGAAGCTGGAGGTGGAACGATTCCAAGTCACACTGCAACGACCTTAGTTACGGCGGTTACGATGACTGGAGAGCACCCACTCCGAAAGAGTTTCTGACTATCGTTGACAACGACAAAAAAAATCCTTCGCTTGACATGAACTATTTTGATTATTCAAACGACTATCTATGGACATCCGCCAAACAGGCCAACCCCAACGACACGATGTACTGGGCTGTTGATTTTGATTCCGGAGAGCTGAAGCGTATTGCGAACACCTCGAATATTTATGTGCGCTGCGTCCGCGGCGATACAATGCCCGAAAGTTCGTTTACGATTCCGGACATCTACGCGGAAGCCGAAGAAAAGATAGTTTTAGATACGCTGACCGGACTTCAGTGGCAGTATAACGATTTGGCCATCAGCGACATAGACTCTTTCTGGCGTAAAGCTATTGAATACTGCGAAAACCTGACTTATGCGGGATTCTCTGACTGGAGACTTCCCAACAAGGAGGAACTCGCGACAATTGCCGATTACGGCAGATACAATCCGGCATCATCTTTCCCCGACATAGCGAATGTCAATGATCTGCTGACTTCTACCACGATACCTGAAAAGACCTATGCCTCATTCCAGCTTTCTCTGCCGCACGGTGTTTTGGAAAGTTCGTGGTGGAAGACTGAGGGATCATCGACAACTTATCATGTCCGCTGCGTCCGTTCGGAATAACCTTGCCTTTTTCCCTGTTACCCGTAACATTGCGCGTATTTGTTTTTTAGGGTCGGAATGAAGAAAATTTTCATTGTTTTTGTGCTGATTCTAATCAGAATGTGTGAGAAATTTGCGGTGGAATAATTGAAAAATAATCATAAAACAAATTGAATTTATATTGAAAAAAACGAGGGATTTAAGGGATTTATGAAAAGAATCTTGCTATGTTTTTCGGGATTTTGTTTGTTGTTTCTGCTTGAAGGCTGCAGTAAAAAAGAATCAATCTACGATTCTTTTTCAGATGATGAGGAAAATGTAACAAAATGCGGCACTTTGGATGCTGAATGCTGTCAGAACCGGATCTGTCACAACGGACTGGTCTGCGACATAAAGCTCAATATCTGCAAGGAAAAAGTCGGAGAAAGCGATACCGACGATGATATTCCGGAACAGGATTTTCCAGACGAGGATTTTTTTGAAGAAGATTCGGAACGGGAGGACTCCGGCGGCGACGACAACGATTTTGTTGAAGATGAGCCGGAAGATGACGATTCCGGTGATGACGATCATATTCAAACTCCATGTGAACCTAATCCCTGCGTGTGGGTTGCAAATTCTACGGGGATATGCGCATTGGAAGAAAACGACGGATATTTTTGTAAATGTCAAACAAACTATACATGGAATCCGTCAACTTTAAAATGCGAAGCCGACACAAGAAGCGCGGAATGTCCGCCGAAGCCGGAAAACACAGTTTGGAGCGATTCCGAAGCAGGCGGCTTATTCTCGCAGACATGGAGTTCTTCAGGCTGGAAACCTGAAATTTCTGCTTCAACTTACAGCGAATCGGCTGAAATCTGCGCATTTAAATGTGTTTCTGAAGATTATAAATGGAACGGTTCCGAGTGCATAAACTTGTGCATGCCGGAAAATCCCTGTACCGGATTTGCAAATTCAACGGGAAACTGCACAACAATCAGTCCGACGGAATATTTATGCGAATGCAGCAGCGGATATTTCTGGTGGGGAGCTGAGACAGGCTGCACAAAAAATCTTAATCTCGGCAGAATATGCACAGCTCTCGACAAATGTTACAATAATTTAGCTCAAATAGAGTGTCAGAATCCAGGCGGAGATTTTTTCGGGCAGGATGTGCAGTATGCGGCTTCAGGCAGCTGTACTCCGCAGGATTTTTCGATTGTCGAGACTGAAATTGAAAATGAAAAAATCATTCTTGACAACAATACAAATCTCGAATGGCTGCCGAAAATTCCAGAGGAGACTTATAATTGGGAAGATGCTCAAAATTACTGCAGCACCTTGGTTTACGGCGGATATGACGACTGGAGAGTGCCGATGCCGAACGAGCTGCTGACGATTTTTGTCAACGGTAAAGTCACTCCCGCTTTGGACAGGACGATTTTTACCGATATGCCGGAGCGCGGCAAACTCTGGTCAACGGAATACATCAAAGACGAGAATAAGGCGTGGTATGCAAGCATCAATTCCGCTTATTCTTATTTTGATTCAAAAGAGGAAAAGCTCAATGTTCTGTGCGTCAGAGGCAGAAAACTGTCTACGGCAATATTTTCAGTTTCGTCAAAAAACGGAGATGAGGTCGTTACTGATTCTGTAACAGGCTTGATCTGGCAAAAAACATATGTCGAAAAAAACTGGCAGCAGGCACTGCAATACTGCGAAAGCCTGACTTATGCTGGCTACCGCGACTGGCGGCTTCCGAACAAAAATGAATTGAGCTCGCTTGTCAACTATGAGATTTACAACCCTGCGTCGGATTTTCCCGATATGCCGTCAAAAACATTCTGGACATCTTCAAGCAGCACGGTGCGGAGTTTCGCATGGCGTATAAACTTCTTGTCGGGAATGGTCCACGATGACCTGTTTATCTACTCGGAAAACGGAGGTGTCGGTTCTTTCTATGAAAAAACAGCCACCAACAAAGTCCGCTGTGTCCGCTCGGAAATCTGCGGCGAAAACAAATTCTGGAACGGTTCGGAATGCGTTGCAGATCCATGCAGTTCAGAGAGTTGCGATAAGCCTCACTCTTTGGGAAACTGTCAGCCGAGAACAGATTCCGTCTACTCCTGCGATTGTGAAAGCGGGTATTTTTGGAACGGTTCAGCCTGCATAAATCCGTGCGATACGAACTCTTGCGGAAGCGACCCGAATTCAAACGGAACATGCACGGTTATAAATTCTGAACTCTATTACTGCGGCTGTAAAAACGGATACGGCTGGAACAACGGCAAATGTATGAAAAACTCGGAAAATTTGAATATCGGCAGCATCTGCACTGGGCAAACCATATGCTATAACAACGTAGAATCAGTGGCCTGTCCTGCATTGGGAGAAGATTTTTTCGGTCAGGACGCGCAATATTCCGCCTCCGGCAGCTGCACTCCGCAGAATTTCACAATCAACGGGGAGATCGAAAATGAAAAAACTGTTATTGACAATAACACCGGGCTTGAATGGCAGCAGGATAAAGCAGATGGAAGCTACACTTGGGCAAACGCATATCTCTACTGCGACAATCTTGAGTATGCAGGACATGATGACTGGAGACTGCCGAGTCCTTTGGAAATCATGACAATTTTAGAACGCAGCAAATATTTTTCATCGATAAACACACTTTATTTTCCGAAAATAAGGCAATCAGTTGAGGATTCCGGCGCTTTGTGGACATCCAAAAATTATATTGCGGATTCCCAGGATGCATGGTCTGTCTCGATTATTTACGGAAGCATCAAGCACAAATCAAAATCCACTCCTGGTTATGTTTTGTGTGTAAGAGGAGAGACGCTTCCGAATGCCCGTTTCGCCTCGTCCACGGTGAATGATGACACTGTGATTTCAGATTTATCGACCGGTCTGATGTGGCAGAAAGAGTTTGCGACAGGCAAGACCTGGTACGAGGCACTGGAATACTGCGCAAATTCAGCTTATGCGAATCATTCGGATTGGAGATTGCCGAATGAAAATGAGCTTATATCTCTGTTGAATCACAATAAATCTGATTCTCCATACTCTGAATTTGACGGTTTGAACGGCGTTTTTTTCTCATCTTCAACCTATGTGACAAACGACGATTATGCCGCATTGTCAGTTAATTTTAACAGCGGCAACGCGGAAAATCTCTATAAAACCACGAACGGCAGCGTTATCTGTGTCCGCTCGGATCTATGCGGCGAAAACAAATTCTGGAACGGTTTCGAGTGTCTGCAAGATCCGTGCCGTCCGGACAGCTGCTCGCTGCCGCATGCGGGAATCTGTCAACCGGAAAACGAATCAGCGTATTCGTGCAGCTGTGAATACGGCTATTTCTGGAATGGTTTTGCCTGCGTCAGTCCGTGCGACCCGAATCCGTGTGCCGGTGATCCGAATTCCGACGGTGTGTGTACCGCTTTCAACAGTGAAGTTTACTACTGCGGCTGCAACAGCGTCAGCAGCTGGAACGGAGGTTCCTGCAAAGAGTTTTCAAGCGCGATGACACTCGGAAACATCTGCACCGGGCAAACAAACTGCTATAACAATTCCGAGGTTTTGCCATGCTCCTCCGCGGGAGAGGATTTCTTCGGTCAGGATGCGCAGTTCGCCGCTTTTGACAAATGTACTCCGCAGAATTTTACGATTGTTGACACCGGAATCGAAAACGAAAATATTGTTCTTGACAACAACACAAAACTGCAGTGGCAGCAGACGCCGTCTGAAGAAACTATGTTCTGGAAAAATGCTTATATTTACTGCGATACCCTGAATTACGGCGGTTTTGACGACTGGAGACTGCCTAATCCGCTGGAGCTTTTAACTATCGTTGATAACAGCGGCGACTCTATGCCAGTAGAACCGCTTTACAGCAAAAAATTCTGGACTTCCAAAACATACGATACAGCTAATGAAGCTTATTATTTTAATGCTTTTTACCCAAGTTACAGAGGATCAAAATTCAATAATTACAAAGTTTTATGCGTCCGCGGAAACGAAATCCCGAATGCCACCCTGTCATCTTCGACCGGTGACAACGGCGATGTGACAGTCAGTGATTCAAGAACCGGTCTGATGTGGCAAAAAAACTACACAACCGGTTTGACTTGGCTGGATGCCTTAAAATATTGCGAAAATTCAAACTATGCAGAATATTCCGACTGGAGATTGCCGAACAGAAACGAGCTGACATCTTTAATAAACTACGACAGGATTGAAAAACCTATTTCAGATTTTCCCGAAATGCCGATTGCTGAAAGTTTCTGGACTTCGACTTCCATGCACAAGAGTACATCTTACGCTTATATCGTAATTTTCGGCTGGGGAGAGACAACAAACTACATTAAAAATAAAAAACTCTCCGCCATTTGTGTGCGAAACAATTAGGGAGCCGAAATGAAAAAAACACTTCTCTTTTTTACACTTGTTTTCGCCTTTTCATTTCTTTTTGCCGAAACAGAGGAAAAACCTGCGGAAAATACCCAACATACCGGACAAAACGTAGAGACGTTTCCTGAAACGTCTCCACATGAAACGTCTCCGCAGGAAACGCCTCAGAATGAAACTGTTGACAAACCAGCGGAACAGAAAACGAAAAAAGACGAAATAAAATGGAAATTCTATTCGAAAAACAAGGCACATGTCTTTATTGATGAAAAAATCATTGATGCAAAAACCCAGAGCGGTACAAGAAAAGATAACTACGCTGTGCTTCAGACTGAGGATTTCGGCGAGATTTCCTACAAAAACTACACTTTCGGAATCAGAAAGACGCTCCTTTTCTTTGCCGATAAGGGGCATGACGATTCAGTCAAGAATTTTGACTATGTTTACAGCGACGAACATTTCAACCACTGCTGGGAACAGTATCTGGACAGGCTTTATGCCCGCGGAAAGTGGAAGAATTTCCAGTTTACTGCGGGTGATTTTTACGAAAGCATGAACCGCGGAATGGCGTTTTCCATGAAAAACGACCAGGTTTACGGCGACAATTCAATACGCGGCGGCAACATTGCGGCGAATTACAACGGCTTTTTCATCAAGGCGTTCGGCGGAAGGGCGAATCCGCAGCTCCGTGACAGTGCGACTTTCAAAAGAATGAACGAGGCCGACGACTGGCTTGCAGGCATGGAAACGGGCTACAAGTGGAAAATTGCCGAGGCTGCCGTGCAGTACGGTTACGGAAATTACGGAAAATACAATCTGGTCGCGCCGGTAAAGGGAGCTTCAAACAAAACACAGCTCGATTCTGAAAAGGAATTTCATTTTATCGGAAGTTATTTCTCTCTGAAAAATCCGTTCCCCGGTTTTTCATTTTACTCCGGTGCGGTCTATGTGCCTTACGGAAACGAAACCACCACAGAAAGCCAGCAGTACAAGGAAAACGATCCCAGAATCGAAAAAGAGAAAACAGACCTTCAGAATGCCGCAGCGTTTTATTCTTCAGCTCTTTACTACTTCGATTTCGGCGCGAAGAAAAGCCGCCTGACGTTCAAGCTCGAAGGCAAAGTCTACAATAAATTTTTTCTCAACTACAACAGGATGGAGGACATCAACTACCAGAAACGCCGTTATTTCAATCCTCCTACGCTGCTTCCGAAAGAACTTCAGATCGATAACGAGTTTGACACGTGGGCGGTAGGCGGCAGGATAAGTTTCAACGAAAACCATTCGGGGATAAAGTTCCACGCGGATCTTGTGAAGGGCGATTCTCTCGGCAACAGGAGCGCACTTCCTTCAAGTAAGGCAAAGACAGGTGCAACTCTCAATTATCTGGATGAAGATTTCTGGTACAGTGCGTTCGGTGCGGAGAAGGACTGGAGCCATGTTTCGCTTTCGGCTGGAGTCGGGTGGCATACGGTCGACGGCAATTCAAACAGCAGAAACAGCCGCGACTGGATAATTTCATATCTTCACATCGGCGGTTTTGTCTCCGATTTCTCGATGAAACTCACGAACGACTACTATCACAAGGACTACTGGGTCAACGGCAATCCGGAAATGGACAATGTCCACGAACTCAAGACCGTTGCCGAAGTTTCGTGGAAATACAAGCGGACACACGAGCTTTTCGCCGCTGTCAAAAACACGACGTGGATCGAAAAAGACGGCAGCGGGAGCTATTCGCCCGATTTTTACACCGGTGGCTCGATTGGCTACAAATACAAATTCCTGAGAACTTACGTTTTCGGCGGTCTTGAACGCGGCGGATTTACCTGCGACGGCGGAACATGCCGCTATCTCCCGGATTTTAAAGGTGTAAAGGCCGAGATCGAGATAAATCTTTAACTAAATTGAGTTTGAAAATGATTACAGGCATCGGAACAGACATTGTCGAAGTTGAAAGATTCCGGGATAAACCTGAACTCTGGAACCGTTTTCTTTCTCAAAAAGAGCTCAGCTATATCAATAAATTCAGAGTGAAAGAGGAGCATATCGCCGGATTCTGGGCGGCGAAGGAGGCTCTTGTGAAAGCGCTCAACAGAAAGGATTTCAACTTTTCGTCGGTTACTGTGGCGCACGATGAGAACGGAAAACCGTTTTTTGAGTTCGACGGAATTGAAATCGAGGGAAAACTTCATCTTTCGATAAGCCACGAACGTAAATTCGCCGTGGCGTTTGTTGTCTTGGAAAAATAAGTTAATTTTCTATTTTGTGGCCGCAGATCTGGCAGACTTTGCCGCTTCTTTTCTTTTCAACGATATATGCAGCGCCGCATTCGGGGCAGACTTCGCCCTCGACAGGCTTGTACCAGCTGACGAAATCGCATTTCGGATAGTTCGAGCAACCGTAGAAAACACGTCCTTTTTTGGAGCGTTTCACTGTGATGTAGCCGTCGCATTTCGGGCATTTGCAGATATTTTTGTCCTCTTTGATTATCGTTTTGCATTTCGGATAAGCGCTGCAGGCCTTGAATTCGCCGAAACGTCCTTTTTTGATTACGAGCTTGCTGCCGCAGTTGGGGCAGACTTCGTCAAGTTCGGGGCTCTTTTCTTCTTCTGTTTCGTTCTTGAGGTGGTAAACGTCGCCGTCCTTTTCAAATGAGCCTGCAAAGTCACATTCCGGGTATCCTTCGCACGAAAGGAAAGGAAGATTTCCTTTTTTGGACCATCTGAGAACGAGTTTCTTTCCGCATTTCGGGCACGGTTCTTCGGCGTAAATTTTCTTTTTCCCCTCTTTCTTGACTTCGGTTATGCTTTTGTCGAGGACTTTCGAGAAAGTCGCGTAGAATATGCGGAGAACGTCAAGCCAGTCTTTTTCGCCGGTTTCGACGGTGTCAAGGTCGGATTCCATTTCAGCAGTGAAGTTGACGTTGATGATTTCAGGGAAGAAGGAGACAAGCGTGTCGCTGACCAGGATTCCGAGGTCGGTCGCCATGAGCGCGCCGCGCGGTTCCTTCATACGTTCAATGTAGTTGCGCTGAACGATCTGCTTGATAACAGTCGCGTAGGTAGAAGGTCTGCCGACTCCTTTCTCTTCAAGTTCTTTTACGAGGCTGCCCTCTGTAAAGCGCGGCGTCGGTTTCGTGAAGTGCTGTTCGCATACCGGATTCTCGAGAGCGACTGTTTCGTTCTCGGTGACTTTCGGGATCAGATCGTCCTTCCCGGTTTTTTTGTATATCTTACGGTAGCCTTCGAACTGGATGACGCTCCCTGTTTTTTTGAAAGTGTAGTCTTTTTTTGCGTCTTCAATCGTTATCGCCGTTGTTTCGTAGACGGCGTCCTTCATCTGAGTCGCGACGAACCTTTTCCAGATCAGAGTGTAGATGTTGAGCTCGTCCCTGGTGAGCTTTGACGCGATTTTTTCAGGCGTGAGAGCGACATTCGTCGGTCTGATAGCCTCGTGCGCATCCTGAGTTTTTCCTTTTTTGTTGGCATAGTATTTTGTTTTTGGCGCAAGGAATTCCCTGCCGATATTCTCTGCGATGTATTCTCTGAGAGCCGCATTCGCCTCTTCGGAAATTCTGAAGGAGTCGGTTCTCATATAGGTTATAAGACCTGTGAAGCCGTTTTCGCCGAGATCCTTACCTTCGTAGAGCGACTGGGCTATTCTCATCGTCTGTTCGCCGGTGTAGTTGTGCAGCCGCGAGCCTTCCTGCTGAAGGTTGCTGGTGTTGAGCGGTGGAAGAGGCGCCTCTTTTTTCTCTTTCTTTTCGATCGAGACTATAGAAAACGGACCGCTTTTTTCGATGTCAGCCTTGATTCTGAGGGCATCGGCTTCGTTTGAAACGGCGACTTTATCGCCTTTGATTTTTTCGAGAACTGCGTCGAATTTGCCACTTTTTCCTGCGAAATCGGCTTTGAAAGACCAGTATTCCTCGGGAACGAAAGCGCGGATTTCTTTTTCTCTGTCAACAATCATTTCGAGTGCGACCGATTGTACTCTGCCTGCGCTGAGCCCTTTCTTGACGCTTCTCCAGAGAAAAGGTGAAAGTTTGTATCCTACAAGCCTGTCCAGGATTCTGCGGGCCTGCTGCGAGTTGTAGAGGTCTTCGTTGAGTTCCGACGAAGTCGAAAGAGCCTTCTCGATCCCGCTTTTTGTTATTTCGTGGAAAAGAACGCGGTGGATGACCTTGTTTTTGAAAAGCGACGCGATGTGGAACGCTATCGCCTCACCTTCGCGGTCAGGGTCGGATCCGATATAGATTTCATCGGCAGCCTCTGCCTCTTTTTTCAGCATCGCGATTGTCCCTTCCTTTCCGGCGATGACCTCATAATTCGGCTTGAAGTTGTCGTCAATGTCGATGCCGAGCGTTTTTGACGGAAGGTCTATGATGTGACCCATCGATGCCACGACTTTGAAATCGGGCAGGTATTTTGTCAGAGTTTTTGCTTTTGTCGGTGATTCAACGATAAGAAGTTTCATAATTACGCCTCACTTGGTTTATAAATTTTGCCGCTAAGCTCGCTCACCGCGCCTCTCAGAACCAGCGAAAGCAGGACAGCCGGAAGCTTTGCCGCGCCGATTCCTGAAAGAACGGTAAGCGTGTCAAAATCAATCCCCGAAGGTTTTGACTTTATAATGTTATAAACAATTTTTTCCGATCCATCAAGTTGAAGTTCTTTTTTATCTTCCGAAGGGCTTTTTCCGGCATGTTCAGAAGGGAAAAGCTCAAGGTTTGAAGGCATGCTGCTGCATAAATCGGCCAGCAGGTCAAAATCATAAAGAATTTTCAGGTTTTTACACTTCCTGTACTTTTTCAGAAAGTTATAGTTCCCTTCAAAAAGCGGATCTCCGATTTCGCCGGGGCAGACAAAGACTTTTTTGCCGTATTCGAGAGCGAGACGCGCCGTTATGAGGCTTCCGCTTTTTTCAGCAGCCTGGACGAGAACAAGCGAGCTGCACATTTTCGCGACAGTTTCGTTTCTTATCGGAAAATTTCTTCCGATCGGCGGAGTATCGGGCGGAAACTGCGAAACAAGGGCGCCATTCTGTTTTATTTCCTCTGCAAGTCCGATATTTTCTTCCGGATAGATAACGTTTATCCCCGTTCCAAGGACGGCTATCGTTCTGCCGCCGTGCTTGAGAGCCGCTCTGTGCGCCTCGGAATCTATTCCTCTCGCGAGGCCGCTGATGACGGTTTTTCCGTTTTTTACCGCGGTTTCGGCGACTTTTCCGGCAAGTCTTATGCCGTAAAGCGTCGGTTTGCGGCTTCCTACGACAGCGATTCCACCTTTGTCGCACGGCAGAATCGAACCTTCTGCATCGAGCGGAAGTCCGATCTGCGGATCGAGTCCTAAAATTTTGTCGGGATGGTTTGCGGCGCCGCTGTTTATTTTAGTCATTCAGGGATTCCAGAAAAAGTTTCATTTCAGCTATCTGGTCGTCGGGAGTCGAGGCACCGGCAGTTATTCCCACGCTTTCCGAATTTTTCAGTGTTTCAATGTCTGATTCCGTGAAATCCGCAGGCGATTCGACCCAGAACGAATTTTTGTTTTTTTCCGAAACGACCTGGAAAAGTTTGGATGTGTTCGACGAGTTTTTTCCGCCGATAACGACCATTGAGCCGACTTTTTTCGCAAGTTCGCCCGCCGAATCCTGCCGTTTGAGTGTCGCAGTGCATATCGTTTCGACAGCGAGGAATCTGTGACCTGGAAGCTCCGCCGCGGTTTTACGCGATTTTTTAAGAAGATATTCGTAATTCGCCGGGCGCGATGTCGTCTGTGCAACTGCGAAAATTTTTTCGTGATTTTTTATGAAATCGGAAAGCTCGCCGCTTTTTGAATCAAATTCCGTCGGGTGAATAACGAAGAAATCACCCGAAATCCTTGAAGTTATTCCTTTAACCTCGGAATGTTCGCGGTCTCCCATGATAAGCACGGCAAAACCTTCAGCAGAGCGTTTTTCGACAAGCTGGTGGATCCGCTGGACATACGGGCATGTCGTATCGACAAGCGTGATTCCGCTGATTGAGCCGAGTTTCGCCTGTTCCGCTTTTGTTATGCCGTGGCTGCGTATCACTACGCACGATTTTTCCTGAATCGAATCGATATCCGTGACTTCGACACCTTCCGCGGCGTAGTGCGCTATCACTCTCGGATTGTGGATTATAGGACCGAGCATTGCAACTTTTGTTCCGTTTTTTTTCGCTTCGGCAACTGCATCCCCGAGAAGCGAGAGCGCGCGTCTGACACCGAAGCATACGCCTGAATTGTCTGCAACTGTTATTTTCATTCTGCCCCTCTTTCTTCAGCATATTTTACAATCACATCGACAGTCTGCTCGAGATTTATGCCGGAATTGTCGACTAAAACCGCGTCGTCAGCCTGTTTTAACGGGGAAACCGCACGGTTTGAATCTCTGAAATCGCGCTCCTTTATCTCTTTCACCAGTTCGTCGAAATCGACTTTCTGCCCTTTTGCCTCAAGTTCCAGCATTCTCCGTTTTGCCCTTTTTTCAGGTGAAGCTGTGAGAAAGATCTTGAGTTCCGCATCGGGCATGATGACTGTACCGATGTCGCGTCCTTCCATAACAACACCGCCGGTTTCTGCATATTTCCGCTGCATTTCAAAGAGCGCTTCCCTGACAAACGGAATCGCCGAGATTGAACTTGCCTTTCTGCTGATGTTTTCAGTGCGGATTTCGGCTGTTATGTCGTTTCCGTTCAGAAAAACATGGTTGACACCGTCGGAAATTCTGAACGAAACCTCGAAATTTTTCAGAAGTTCCCTGATTTTATCGTGCTCTTCAACTGCTGTATCGCCCATGAAAAAGGCGAGGGCACGGTAAATTGCGCCCGTGTCGATGTAGGAATAACCCAGTCTTTCCGCCGTGAGTCTGCTCACGCTGCTTTTGCCCGCTCCCGCCGGACCGTCGATTGCAACTCTTATTTTTTTCATAGTCACCTCCAAAAAACGGAACATTGTAATGTCGGATTTCAGAAAATCAAATTTCTTTTTGATGTCGTTTAATTTGACGTTACGACGTGACGTCGTTACGCCGCCGTCGATATTGCGCGCCTTCGAAATTTCGAAATATCGATATATCGACAAAAGTTGGGCGCGCCGATTACGGCACTTCGACGCGGTTCAAAAGTTCTGAAATGATTTTGTCTGTCGGGATTTTCTCGGCTTCGGCTTCGAATGACGGGATTATTCTGTGGCGGAGCACCGGATAGGCGACTTCCTTGATGTCTTCAGGCGTGACGAAGTTTCTCCCTTCGATGAATGCGCGGATTCGTCCTGCAAGAATCAGGAAAATGCTAGCACGCGGGCTGGCGCCGACATCGATGAGCTGGGCGACGGCCTTTTCTTTAGGCTGTCTTGTCTCCGAAACGATTGAAATGACATACTTTTTGATTCTGTCGTCGGTGTAGATCTGTTTCGCGATTTCCTGCCACTCTTTTATTGTCTCTTTGTTGAGGATTTTGTTGAGAGTCTGGGTAAGTTCCCTGCGCTCGAATTTCTCGATAATTTTGAGTTCTTCGTCCGGAGTAGGGTAGTCGATGAGAACTTTGAACATGAACCTGTCGACCTGCGCTTCGGGAAGCGGATACGTTCCTTCCTGCTCAAGCGGGTTCTGTGTCGCCAGAACGATGAAAGGTTCCGGCAGTTTGAAAGTCGTTCCGCCGATTGTTACCTGACGCTCCTGCATTGCTTCAAGCAGAGCCGACTGGACTTTCGCCGGCGCACGGTTGATTTCGTCGGCAAGGATGACGTTCGAGAAAATTACACCTTTCTTGATGTCGAAAGTGTGCTCGTTCATGTTGAAGATCCTGCTTCCGATTATATCTGCCGGCAGCAGGTCTGGCGTGAACTGTATTCTCTGGAAATCGAGGTCGGTAGAATCCGCAAAAGCCTTGACAGCAGTTGTTTTGGCAAGACCGGGAACACCTTCCAGAAGGATGTGTCCTTCGCCGATAATGCCCATTATGAGCGCTTCGACCATCTCCTCCTGACCGACGATAACCTTTGAAATTTCCGATTTTAGGGCGCTTATTGTCAGCGCGTGGTTTCTGATTTTTTCATTCAATTCGTTTCCTCCTGCAAAAAAACGCTCAAAAAACAAGCGGCATATTAAATTTATTTCATTTTTCTTGCAAGTCTGCGTGAAAAACATATATCCCAAGTGGTTTTTTGCTTCTGCGGGGTTGTTTTGCTTCCTAAAAAGAAAATAGACATTCTTTTGATTTTTCCGCTTGCCGCGATTCTGTTTCTCGGGCTTCTGTCGCTCAGCAGCGCGCTGATATCAAAGTTCTACATCCAGCTTATATGGGGCGTGTTCGCTGCGGGGGTCTTTGTTTTTACATCGTATTCTGACCTGCGTCTTTTTGAAAGGGCGGCGATCCCGATATATTTTGCGAACGTGATTCTTCTTGTTCTCGTTCTTATAATCGGAAAGACTATCGGCGGCGCCCAGAGATGGCTCGATATCGGTTTCATGAACTTCCAGGTCAGTGAGCTTACGAAAATTTCGTTAATATTATTCATAGCTTACCAGTTTAACTTAAAGCCGACTCTTGAGGACGGATACAATCTTTTTGACATTCTGCCAGAGGCTTTCGGCATATTTATCCCTGTGTTTCTGATTTACAAAGAGCCAGATCTCGGAACATCGATTCTTGTTTCGGCTGTTTCCGTGGCGATGATTCTTTCGACGAAAATCAACAGAAAATGGCTTTTTGGTGTTGTAATTTTTGTTTTGGTTTCCGCGCCGATTTTGTGGACGTGGGGGCTGCACGACTACCAGAAAACGAGGGTCCTTTCGCTTGTTTCGATGCTGATGGGAGAGGAGTCGCAGGAGCTCAGCCAGACTTCGCAGTACCACATAAAACAGTCGATAATCGCGGTCGGGAGCGGCAGGCTTCACGGCAAAGGCTACAAGCGCGGCACTCAGAACATGCTCCGTTTCATTCCGGAGCATCATACCGATTTCATTTTTTCGGTTTATGCCGAGGAATTCGGATTTTTCGGCGTTATGGCGCTGCTCTGTCTCTACTTCCTGCTGCTTGCGAGGATTCTGAACCTTATCGGCAAGGTGAAGGACAAGTTTTCGGCGCTGATTCTTGTGGGTTCGTGCGCCCACATCTGGCTTCAGGTGCTTGTCAACATCGGCATGGTCACCGGCGTTCTGCCTGTCGTCGGAATTCCGCTGCCGTGGTTTTCGTACGGCGGAAGCTCGCTTATTTTCAACATGATGCTAATGGGGCTTGTGCACAACATCAGCCTTCACCGGTGTTATGTTTAGAAAAATTGACAACAAAAGCTCTTTCCGTAAACTTTCGCGCGTTTTTTTAGGTTTGTTGGAATTGTTCACTAATAAAAGGGTAGAAAAATGGTAAGAAAATCGTTGTTTTTTGTGTTGGCGCTTTTTGTTTCGCTTTCTCTTTTCGCAGCCGAGCCGAAAATGTCGGTAGCTCCGGCGGCAGGTGAAGACGATGCGGCTGAAATGGCCAAAAACCTTTCAAAAGAGTTCAAAATCCTTTACAAAACCGTTAAGGGTGTGAAACTTTCAGACGTCGAGGCTGGTGCTTCCGCAAAGTTCAAAAAGTGCGGCGCCAAGCTGAAATGTGCCCGTGACGAGGCGAAAAAAATCAAAAAATCGCAGTTTATCCTTTTCCCGATTGTTAAAACGACAGATGAAGGATACTCCGCGATTCTTTATATCTTCGACAAGAACGGAAAAATCGCGAAAAAGCAGAATGTCAGCGTCAGCGGCGATACCGATGCAGAGGATTTCGCTTCCGAAGTTGCTGCAAAACTGATGGAAGCTGTCGCAAAACTTGACGAAGGCGGTGAAGAAGAAGGCGGTGATGAGGAAGATGAAGCAGTTCCGCAGAAAGATGAAGCTCCTAAGATGAGCGAAAGGGAGAAAAAGGAAGTCCTCCGTTCCGCTTTCAAAGCCTACAAAGCGGGAAAAGGCAAAGATGCAGTCGTTCTTTTCAGAAAGGCAGAAAGCGTTTCCTTCGCAGAGACAGTCGAAGAGATTATGCAGGCGCTTGACGAGGCGAAATCGCTGGCGAAAGGCGGAGATGCTTCGAGAGCTGTCGATACCGTAAACAAAGTTGAAAAGAAGGATTTCGAGCTCAGGGAAAAAGGTTACAAAGAACTTCAGTTCGTTAAGGAAACCAATAAAAAGCTCAAATACAACGAGCCGAAAAAAGAGGATTACGACAAGGCTAAACGTACTTTCAAAAGCGTCAAGAAGGATATGAAAACCATCACGGCATGGCGCGACAGCGAAATGAAGAAACTTGACGACTCGATGGAAGGCAAGCTCGACGAGCAGAAAGTTCTCAACGACAAGTTTGAAAAAGATGAGGAAAAACAGCTTAAAGCCGAGAAAAAAGCGGCAAGAGAGCATCAGAAAAAGATCGCGGCTCTCCGTGACAGCATCGAAAATCTTGACGCGACTTACCGCGACAGGCTTAAAAAGACAGACAGAGAGATCGAAAAGCTGAACAAACAGCTTGAGGACGACAGACCTGCCGAGGAAATCTACAAGAAAGAAATCGAGGATGAAATCGCTGCGATCGAGAGCAAGTACAAACAGGGGAACAAAGACCTCAAAAAACAGCTCAATCAGGCTAAAAGACAGGCAAAAGCTGATTCCGAAGCTGCCGAAAAAGAGTATAACGACAAACTCCAGGCTCTCGAAAAAAAGAACTCCGATCTCGAGAAACAGATTCAGAAACTTTCCAAGGAAGTCGAGAATCTTGACAGCGAGTTCGAAGCACAGGAGCAGAAAGAAGCCGACAAATACGACAAGAGCGTAGCCGCTGCCGAGGCGAAAGACGCGAAAGACCTCGAAGAAGCCGAGAAAAAGGCTGATGAAGATACCGAGGCTCTCAACAAACAGCTCGAGGATTACGACAAGAAACTTTCAACTTACACCGAAAAATTTGACAAAATCGATTCCGAAATCAGCGATTTCAACGACAAGCAGGAAGAGAAACTGAGCAAAAATCAGGAAAAGTTCGACAAGAAAAGGGAAGATGCAGAGCGCAAGTTCGAGTCCGAGAGAAGCGCTGCCGAGGAAAAGGCGGAGCAGGCTTACGGCAAAGAGCAGGCTGCACGCGCAAAGAAGGTCGAAACTCTTGAGTCCCAGATGTTTGAAATTCAGGATAAAGTCGAGAATTACGAGAAAAACGCTCAGTGGCAGAAACTCAAAAAGGATTCTGCAGCCGCTTCCAAGGAACTTGCAAAATTCGAGGACGGACACGACAAGTTCATCGAAAAAGAGACTGCAGCTGCTTCCAAAAACTACAAGGCTGAAGTTGCAAAGATAGATGCCGAGCAGAAGAGCAGCGATGCCGAAATCAAAAAGGAAACCGCCGCTTTCAAAACCAAAAAAGAGGCTGAAAAGAAGTCTCTTGCTGCCGAAATGAAGAAAGCTGAGCAGGAAAAGGCCGCTTTTGAAAAAGACATCAAGAAAAAACAGGCTACAATCAACGCGAACAAGAACAACAAGATAAAGGCGATAGAAGGCCGTGCGGCACAGCGCGAAGCTGAAAGAAACGCGAAGGCTAAACAGAGAAAGGCGCAGTTCGACAAAACTTCCGCAGAGAAGAAAAAACAGCTTGCAGCTCTCGAAAAACAGTTCGAAGCGGCAAACGCAAATGCGGATAAAACTAAAGATCAGCTCGCTCAGCAGCTTGAAAACAAGAAAGCTGCCGCCGAAAAGAAGGTGAACGACCTCGAAGCGGCGAACGAGCAGAGAAAAGACGCGAACGAAAACGCGATAGAGAAGGAAAAACAGGCTGTTTACGCGAAATACGAGAAAAAGGCCGAGACCGACAAAAAGGCGATAAACGCAAAAATCACGCAGCTCGACAACAGTTCTAAAACCTTAATCGCACAGCGCGGAAAAGAGGAGGCAAGACTCCGTGCGGAACTCGAAGCAGCCGAAAAGAAGACAGACACTATGCAGGAAGGCTGGGAAAAGGATGCTGCAAAGAGAAAAGCTGCGCACGAGGCAAACCTCAAGGCTGCCGAAAAGCGTGAAATTGCTGCAAAAGCTAAGTACGAGCAGTCCAAAAACAATCTCGAAAAGCAGTATAAGGCGAAAATAGACGCTCTCATCAAAGAAAAATCAATCACTTTCGCAGGCGGAAGCGAATTCAAGGAAGAGCGCGACAGAAACTATGAATACAGCGCTTACACGAAGCAGCTCAACGCAACGAAAGCCGACGCTCTTGCGGCACAGGGCATGGAAAAACTCAAAGACGAGGAGATCGCGGAAGCGAGAAAGATGTTCTTCGAGGCGCTTTATACAGATGCAAACAGCAAATCGGCCCAGAACGGCCTCAAAGAGATCGAGAAGACTGCCGGCGTTATGTTTGACAGAGCTTATGCGAGCGTTCAGGACGGTGACACATCCGCTGCAAGAAAAATTCTTGTCAAACTCAGAAAAGAACTCAGCCCGAAGAGTTCCTACTATCTCAGAGTCCTTGCTCTCATCGACGATATGAAGGACGGTGGCGATTCAGAGGACTAATCGATAAGAAACTTTCTTTTGTTTTTCATCACTTTTTAAAATCAGGGGTTTTCAATGACAGAAGAGAACAAAAACGGAAATTTGTCTCCCGAAAACGGCATTTCGGCTGAAGAGACACCGAAAAGGCCGCTCACTCTTGAGGAGCAGTACGAGGAAGACGACCGCCAGTGGCTGAAAAACGTCTATCAGGGCGATGTCAAGCAGCTTACGGTCCGCGCAGTCGTTATGGGAATGATCATCGGCGGACTTATGAGCCTTACAAACCTTTACATCGGTCTCAAAACGGGCTGGGGACTCGGCGTCACGATCACGGCGTGTGTCCTTTCGTTCAGTATCTGGAAACTCCTGCGCGTGATTTTCCCGAAAATTTTCACGACCGACATGACGCTTCTCGAGAACAACTCGATGAAATCGACCGCTTCGAGTGCAGGCTACACGACGGGCGGAACGATGGTGAGCGCGATTGCGGCCTACATTCTGATTACCGGGCAGCATCTCAACTTCTGGGTGCTCACGGCGTGGACTGTTTTTCTCGGGATTGCTGGCGTCGTCATGGCTATTCCGATGAAAAAACAGATGATAAACATGGAAAAACTGCCGTTTCCGTCTGGAACAGCGACAGCCGAAACGCTTAAAAGCCTTTATGCAGGCGAGGAAAGCAAAAAACAGACGCGCACTCTGCTCGGATTCGCATTGGGCGGTGCTGTCCTCACGGTTATCCGCGACTTTTTCGAATGGATCAAATACACATACTCGGTTTTCGGCGAAAGACTTGCCGAATACACCGTTTCGATGGAAACAAGCCTCATCATGGTCGCAGCCGGCGGAATCATGGGCTGGAGAACGGCGTGGAGCATCCTCTTCGGCGCGATACTTAATTATATAGTTTTAGCACCTTATATGTTTAAAATCGGCGCGATAACCGAACTCGGATACCGCGGAATCAGCAGCTGGAGCCTCTGGTTCGGCGCTTCGGTCATGGTTGCTTCCGGGTTTACTTCGTTCCTCATGCAGTGGAAAGTAGCACTCAAGGCGTTTGCTTCGCTCGAAGACCTTTTCTCGACAAAAAAACGCGAGCTCTCCGAAATCGAGAAAGTCGAAGTTCCGATGAGCTGGTTCTTCTGGGGAATAGTTGTCGGCGGAACGGGAATCGCCCTCATCATGCTTTTCGCGTTCGACATTCCGGTCTGGGTTTCGATCCTTGCCGTTATTCTTTCCTTCTTCCTTTCGATCGTTGCATGCCGCGCAACCGGTGAAACCGACACAACTCCCGTCGGTGCGCTCGGTCAGGTAACTCAGGCGTTCTACGGAATGCTCCGCCCGGGCAGCAAAGTTACGACGCTCATGACCGCTTCGATCACTTCAGGTATTGCAGGCTCGTCGGCTGACCTTCTCACCGACCTTAAAACCGGATACATTCTCGGCGCTAACCCGAGAAAGATGTTCCTTGCGCAGTTCCTCGGCATTTTTGCGGGAACAGCTGTCATAGTTCCGGCATTCTACCTCATTGTTCCGACTCCTGACGTTCTCGGAAGCGACTACTTTCCTGCTCCGGCGGCTCAGGTCTGGTCGAGAGTCGCAGATCTATTGGCTCAGGGTTTTTCTACGCTTCACCCGACAGCTAAAATTGCAATGTTCATCGGTGTCATGATCGGCATTATTATCCCGCTGTTTGAAAAAGGGGCTCCGAAAGCGGCAAAATACATTCCGTCGTCGATGGGAATCGGCCTCGCCTTCGTCATTCCGTTCTGGAATTCGCTTTCAATGTTCATCGGAGCTCTGATTGTCCTTATCATCGAGCATAAAAAGAAATCGCTCGAGGAATACATTGTTCCGGCGGCTTCCGGAATCATCGCCGGAGAGTCGCTTGCCGGAGTTTTCATAATCCTGCTTTCAACGCTTGTCGGCAACTGATAACACACCAATTTTATTTGATTTATTTGTTTAAGGGTATGGTTCGTTTTTTTTACTTGACAAAAAAGTTTTCGGCTTTAAAATTTTTGACGGTTTTTTTACAACATGATTTTTAAGGGTTTTTTTTACCAACTTTTTTTTGGGAGATTTCAAATGAAGAAATTCACAGCAATCCTTGTGGCGATCGTTCTCGCCCTCTTTGTTGTAAGCTGCGGCGGCGGCTCGAACGACAAAGAAAAAGACGACAGTGACAACACTGAAGTTCCTGACGGTGAAGAGCATGACGGTGAGACTCCGGAAAATCCTGATGAAGAAGATCCTGACGGTGATCAGGGTACAGAAGTTGTTATTGATGAATCTTACGGTACAGTAGCTCCTGCTTATGATGAGTATTTCACATTCAGAGGCGGCAGCAAAATGTATGATCCTGAAGACAACGGCGCTTCGGCAGCAAAAGTTGCAAAATTTAAATTGTCTCTCGGCGGAAAAGAAATTACCGGTCAGAGCCAGTCCTACTTCATGTACGGCGCAGTTTACGGCGCACAGTACGGCGACTACCTTAACATTTCGACTTATGTTTACGATGCAAGCGGTTACCCGACCTATGATGTCGAAACAACTGTTCAGTCCGGAATATTTGATTGGCTTGAAGCAAACGGCGTTAATGAGTCTCCGCTCGGCGCAGAAGTTGTTATCCGCAAAATGTCGGATTTCAAAGTCAGCGGCAACAGCATTACTTACTTCAAATCCTGCCTTCTTGCTATCAGCAACTATGCAGCATCTGAATATGTCGAGAACAACGGCGAAGCTCCTGTCGGTGAATTCCAGTACAGCGCTCCGGACGGCGTAGCTGCAAACAAAATCATGAACATCGGTCTTAATGCATCGATCAACAGCGGCGAAGCTTACATTCTTTCGCTTCTCAACGGCGACAAGAAAGAAGGCGACGAAGGCTACTATGCTACTCTTGCTGATGCTTGCCAGTGCGCAGATCTTACCATTCAGCAGTATGTAGAGTGCGAAACAGCACCGGTTGACGAAGGCTGCGAAGATCCGAACGCAGAGAAAAATGCTGCCGGCGAATGTGTATGCAAAGAAGGTTATGAAGAAAAAGAAGGCAAATGCGAAGCAAAAGCAGCTGAAGAAACTGATCCTTGCAAAGACGTAACCTGCCCGACCGCTGGTGATGTCTGTGTTGCAGACACAACCGCTGAAGCTGGTTACAAATGCGAAGCAAAAGCAGTTTGCGACGCTGAGAAAAACGAAGTTCTCAACGAAAAAACCAACAAATGCGACTGCAAAGAAGGTTATGAGCTTAAAGAAGGCAAATGCGAACAGAAAGAAGTAGCAAATCCTGACAAAGCAGCTTGCGAAGCAGAAAGCGGAACATGGACAGCTGCTAACACCTGCGACTGCGGTGCAAACAAAACCTGGGATGCAACCGAGAAAAAATGCAAAGCAGCAACTCCGGTAAATCCTGACAAAGCTCTTTGCGAAAGCACAGAAGGAACTTGGGCTGACAACGCTTGCACCTGCGGCACCGGTAAAGAGTGGGATGCAACCGAAGGCTGCAAAGCATCAGCTCCGGTAAATCCTGACAAAACTCTTTGCGAAAGCACAGACGGAATTTGGGCTGACACCGCTTGCGACTGCGGTACCGATAAAGAGTGGGATGCAACCGAAGGCTGCAAAGACAACACTCCGGAACCGAATCCTGAGAAAGAAGCTTGCGACGCTTATTTAGCAGCAACTTGGAATGAAGCTACCGAAGAATGCGAATGTGACGAGCCGGATTATGACTGGAACGGTGCAGAATGCACACCGAATACTCCAGAACCGAATCCTGCTGAAGAACTTTGCAACAGCACAGGCGGAAGTTGGATAACAGACACTTGCAACTGCGGTGAAAACACTTGGGATGACGAAGCTGGTTGCCAAGCTATCTAATTGTTTTTCAGTTGATTTTTAAAGGGCGCTCCGGCGCCCTTTTTTTTTGCCCGTAAATTTTTTGATTTTTGTAATTCGATTTCTATACTTGCCCATCGAACTTTGAAAGGTGAGAAAAAATGGATAAAAGAAAAAAACTTGTAAAACTTTTTTACGAAATTGAGGAGTTTATCAGGCAGAAATCGCTGGATTGCGATCCTTATGTTTTTCTGCTGAACAAATTTCATCTTTCGCTGCTTAATAAACGTCCGGCGGCAGCTGCTCTCGCTTGTATAAGCAGAAATGATTTTTCGCTCCTGAACAACGAGTTTTCGGATAGGTTGGGGCACGATTTTGTCCTTTCTCTCTCTCTGACGGCTATCCTTTCGCTTCCGTCGGAAAAGGTGATAGAAGTGCAGAATATCAAAGTCCAGCCGAAACAGTCGGTTCTTGTTCTCACCGATACGGTTGTTCTGCCTTACGAAATAGAGAAAAAAGTGCAGCTTTTCATCGGCTACACTCAGCAGAGAACGCATGAGCAGCCGTTCAAAAATGTTGAGTATTACCCTGTTTCGAGAAGCGCAAACCTTTCGATTTCGATTCAGGCGACGCTGTTTGATCTTATGGATGAAGACAACACCCAGCTGAAGCCGCAGAATTTCGATGTTGTGGTGGACGATTCGGTGCATTACCCGTTTCCGAGCGGAAATCTGCTTGATACTCTTTCGGTTCTTCTGAGGCCTAATGCTGTTTTTTATCTCATGGCGAAGAAGGTTTTTCTTTCGTCCCCGCTTACCAGAAAGGACAAAAAAAATCTTTACACTTTTTTTGAGACCGAGGAGATCGACCGTTTTCCAGATTTTCTGTTCATGAAACTTGTCAAAAAGCAGGAAAATCATATCGATATGCCGCAGAACACTGTTGTGATCCGCGATTCAGGGAGCGGAAAGACGCTCGAACTTGACAGAAAATATCTCGATTCCAATCATCTTTTCACTTTTAACGACGGTGTGAGCGCGGAACAGCTTGCGATCGTCTCGAAAATAGAGGAACGCTCCGGTGCAACATGCGGAGATTACTTCAAATTTTTTCTGGGGATGTTCAGAAACGTGCCTGTGGACAATCTTATATCGTCTCTTAGAAAAAACGGAGCCTACCAGCCTTTTGTCATATCGAAGGAGGTAGTTCCGTTCAACAGGTTCAAAATGCAGAAGTATATTTATCCCGATCCCGACGTTTTTGCCCAGATCCCGCTGGCAAGCAGTTTCGAAAGCAAAAAACTGATTATGAAGTATCTGTCGGTCAAGCCTGTTTTCGCCTACGACGAGGACGGTTTTTACTTCATGAACGATGTCGCGGCTGTTGTTCCGCGGACTCCCGAGATAGATCTATTTTTTGCGGAAGGTTATCTCAATTCAAAACTTGTCGAGTTCTTCTACAAGATAAAGTTTCCGCACCATAACAAATTTTTGAAGAAAAACTTCGATAAAATCCCGTTTTTGCTCTGCGGGAAAAGTCTCCAGACACTTATTACGAACCAGGTGCTGAAAATCCGCGCGCTTTATAGCAGCATGGCTCTTTACGGCAGCAGCGATGAGCAGAAAAAAGAGGTGGCGGAACTTACTGAAATGCTTGACGGCTTTGTCTATCAGCTTTACAGGCTCACCCCCGATGAAGTCGCTGTTATTGAGCGCTATTTAGGTGTGAATTCTGAAAATCCGGAGGTCAGGCAATGAAAAACAAGTGGAAAATTCTCATCGTTGACGACGATCTTTCGATTTTGAGAAGCTATCAGAAGTATCTTGAGTCGGAAGGTTATACAGTTTTTACCGCCGATGACGGAAGGGCCGGCTATATCGCAATCGAAAAGGAGCGTCCCGATCTGGTGCTTCTTGACATAAACATGCCGGTGAAAACCGGGCTTGAGCTCCTTGAAGATTTAAACAGGACATTCGATAAAAAGGATATTCCGCTCGTTATAATGCTCACCGCTTACGGCGATCTCAATCCTGCCGTCAAGGCGACGAGTCTCGGTGCCTATGATTTTCTGTCGAAGCCTGTTCCGCTTGAAAAACTGCGCTCAACGGTCGAAAGGGCGCTTGAAACGCTTACTCTGAAGGAGCGGATAGCCCATTTCGTCGAGCCCGACAGCACTCCTTTCAAGGATTCGATAATCGGCAGAGATCCGCTGATGGTCGATATTTACAAAACAATCGGCACACTGAGGGGAAACAAGGCTACTGTTCTTGTGACCGGCGAAAGCGGTACCGGAAAGGAGATGGTGGCGCGTGCAATCCACGAAAATACCGTGCCAGACGAGCCTTTTATCGCGATAAACTGTGCCGCAGTTCCTGAAAATCTGATTGAAAGCGAGCTCATGGGATATGTCAAAGGGGCTTTTACCGGTGCTGCGGCGAACCGCGTGGGCAAACTCGAGGCTGTGAAAGGGGGAACGCTTGTTCTCGACGAAATTTCGGAAATGCCGTATGAGTTCCAGACGAAACTTCTGCGTGTAATTCAGGAAAAGGACTTCTATCCGATCGGAGCAACCGAAAAAAAGCGTTTCAACGGCAGAATCGTGGCTCTGACAAACAAGAATCTGAAGGAACTTGCCGAAAACGGGCAGTTCAGGGAGGATCTTTTCTACCGTTTGAACGTTATTTCCATTTCGGTTCCGCCGCTGCGGAATCACATGAACGATCTTGAGATGCTCATCCTGCACTTCATAAAAAAGGCGAATTTCACCCAGAACACTTCTATCCAGAGCATTACGAAAGAGGCTGTCGACTATCTCAGATCACACACATGGCCCGGCAATATCCGCGAGCTTGAAAACACGATCCTCAAGGCTTCGATAAAGGCGAAAGATAAAATTCTTACCCGCGACAGCTTTTCGTTTCTTATTCCTGAGAAGAGGGATGATTCTGATCCGAAAACCGTTGTTTCGGTTGAAGATTTCACCAGGCCAGAAAATTTGATTCCGCTTCGCGACGTTGAGAAAAACTATATCGAATTTGTTCTCAGACAAACCAACTGGCATAAAGGTAAGACTGCGGAATTATTGGGAATCACACGTCCTACGCTTGATAAGAGAATAGAGGAGTACGGTCTGCGCAAAGATGTCTGAGTCAGCTTCTTTCTTATATTTCATAATATTTTTTGCAACAGTCGTATCGTCGATAGGCTGGTACATTATGATAAAGGGCAAAGGAGTTCCGCAGAATCTCTGGATGTTCTTTATTATGATGTCGGAGGTGTTCATTTTTTCTTCGACGGCGGCGGTATACTTTCCTTTCTCGAAAGTCTACTTTTTTGTTGCGATGCTTTGTTTTTCAATATTTTCAATACTTTACGCCTATTCGTTCCCTCACGGCGTCATTCCGAACATAATCTGGACTGTTTCGATACTTCTTTCTGTGGCGGTTTTGATCGTTTTGTTTGTCTATACGAAAGCATCGGCTCTCTATCTTGTCTATTTTGCCGTTCCGGTATTTTCAATTTTACTTGATGTCCCGATAATATTAAGGAAAATCAAGTACTTGAACAATAATGTGAAGAAGTTCGTTCTCGCCAGCATTTCTGCGGTAACTCTGATTTCGCTTCTTGTTCCCGCGGCCTCGGCTTTTGCCGTGATGTTCTACAACGCCCTTTATTTCAATATCGCTCTTCTTGTTTTGACTACTGTTTCGCTGGTCAGTCTGGGAATTTTTGTATACACGAACCGAAGCTCTTCGATCGGGCTCACCCAGATGACGTTATGGCTTGTGATTTTGTTTGCAATCCCGGTATCGTTTTTGATTAAGTTGTTGTTTTCTATGCGTTTTTTTGCCATGCGCATCTTCGGAAGCGCCTATTTCCCGCTGTTTGTTCTCTGTGCTTTGTTTATGATTTTTATGGCAGCCGGAATCTCGATTTCCTATTTTTCGTCTTCGGTCGAGAGCTTTATCCACAGAAGCCGGAATTATTACCAGACATATCTCAACAAGTTCCGTCTTGAAATTGAAGATATCACCGAAGCAACCGCGCTTTTCGACAAATTTTATCAAAGTGTAAAAGGGTGGTTCCATGAAGTTAAGCAGATAAAGTATGTTTACCTGGAGGATCTTTTCTGCCAGAACACTGTTCTTCCAGTCGAACTTTACGAGGGTAACGACGATTTCCAGCCGCTTCTCAGCGAGCAGCTTCTTCTGCATGAAACCTATATTTCCAAGGATTTCGCGCTGATTTCAGGGCCGACTCTCGAAGGTTTTATTAAAAAAACGGGCGGCGATTTCTTTATTCCAGTGATTTATCACAACGAGCTTTCGGGATTTTTTGTGATAAATTCGAGAAATATTTCCCATAACGCCATGCTGTGTATAAACAATCTTGTCGAGATGACACTCAACAAATTCGAGAAAATATCCCTTTTCACGACTGTTATCGAAACAGAAAAAAAGATCGAAATGCTCAAACATTTCAAGGAAGTTGATAAAATGCTCTCGTTTGTGGCGCATGAACTCCGCTCGCCTATGACATCGATAATGTTCAACATCGAGGTCGTGAAGGATGCGATTGACAGAAAAAAGGATATCGATACGGAATATCTTGATATTTCGCTCAAAGAGCTGAAACGCCTGAACGATACGATAGAAAAGATGCTTGTGTACGGCAGGAACATAAAACTTTCGCCTTATCCGTATAATTTCAGGTCGTTTTTTGCCGAAATGAAGCAGTTCTTCAGCTATGCGAACCAGACTGTCACCTTTGCCGACCAGACGGGCGGACGCGAGTTCATGTTCGACTGGGATGTGCTGAAAAACGTTTTCGTAAACCTCGTGAACAACAGTCTTCAGGCGCTTGAAAAAGTTGAAAGAGTGGGGCGGATAAAGGTGACTGTTGCGAAAAAAAGGAAAAAACTGCTGATCGAAGTGAGCGACAACGGTCCCGGAATTCCGCCGGAGCACAAAGATTCGATTTTCGAGCCGTTCTACACGACGAAAAAGAACGGAAACGGACTCGGACTTGCCACCTGCGAGAAAATCGTCCGGCTTTCCGGCGGCTCGATTGTCCTGTGGGACACATCGCCCAACGGCACGGTTTTTCATATCACGTTTCCGATAGAAGCTGTCACTGCAAGATAATTTGACTTATACAGATTCAACAATTAAAATAAGAACAGAATTTTTTTGTTTTTTGCGGGTATTTTCATGGAAGAAAATAATTCAACTTATAAGTTACCGAGATTATTTGGAAAATACTATCTTCTGGAACTTATAAACGTCGGCGGTATGGCGGAAGTTTTCAAAGCCAAGATGTTCGGCGTCGAAGGTTTTGAGAAAATTGTCGCGATAAAAAGGATTCTGCCGGAAGTAGCGGAAGATGCCGAATTTATCAAAATGTTTGTCGACGAGGCAAAAATCGCGGTAAAACTTCAGCATCCGAATGTCGTTCAGATTTTCGAGCTCGGAAAAATCGACGGATCTTACTTCATCGCGATGGAGCTCATCAACGGAAAAGACATCAAAACCATCCGTAAAAGACTGAAAAGAGTCGATCTTCTTATGCCTGTCGAACAGAGCGCATACATCATTTCGCAGGTCTGCGAAGGTCTGGACTACGCGCACCGCAAAACCGACGAGAAAATGAATCCGCTCAACATCGTTCACCGCGACATTTCGCCGCAGAACATGATTGTTTCATACGAAGGCACGGTAAAACTCATCGATTTCGGCATTGCGAAAGCGAAGAGCAAATCGACGAAAACCCAGGTCGGAATGCTTAAAGGCAAATTCAGCTATATGTCGCCGGAGCAGGTAAGCGGCCAGCCGATCGACAGGCGGAGCGATATTTTCTCGCTCGGTGTCGTTTTCTTCGAGATGCTTACCGGAAAGCGCCTTTTCCTCGGCAAAAACGATGTTGAAACTCTGGAAAAAATCAGAAAGGCCGAAGTTCTGCCGCCGAGCGTGTTCAACAGCGCTGTTCCGCCGGAACTTGACAGAATAGTTCTCAAGGCTCTTGCAAGAGACCGCGAGGAGCGTTACCAGTGGGCGAGCGAATTTGCCGAAGACCTCAAAAAATTCAGCTATTCGAGCGGAAAAATCTTTACCCGTCAGGACATGATGAACTTCATGAGCGAGTTCTTTGCCGACGAGCTTGAGGAAGAAACCGCGAAACTTGAGGAATACCAGAAAATCAAAAAACCGGTCGATATGCCGCTCAGAGAGGCTTCCCAGCCGTCACGCAGCGACGGAAACCAGTCAGATGACGAGAAATCCGTAATCCATCAAAGCTCGTCATCGAAAAAACTGGCGCTGGTTCTGGCTGCTGTTCTTGTTGTTCTGGGGTTCGCGATAGCCCTTCTTGTTGTTTTCGGCGGCAGTAAGAAAGATTCGACTTCGCTGATTATCGATTCAAACGAAAAGAAGACGGTTGTCATCCTGGATGAGAATACAATGTACCAGAAACGGTGCGAAACTCCGTGCGTCATCGACGGAATTCTTGCCGGACAGCACGAGATTTCGTTCACCAAAACCGGTTTTGTCGATGTTAAGGAGAGCATTTTCCTCAGCAAAGGCGAGCGGTTCGAAAAATTCGTGAAAATGTACCGTGTCGGCGAGCAGAAGACGATGATTACCGTAAAATCCGATCCTGACGGCGCTGTTCTCTATATCAACGACAAAAAAGTTCAGGAGATGACTCCGACAGTCGTCAACGATATTCCTGTCGGTCTCGATATTGTTGTCAGAGTCGAAAAACACGGCTATTTCCCGTATGAGGAAAATATCGGCAAAGTTCCGGCAAACACGAATAAAGAAGTGAGTGTAATCCTCAATCCGATGAAAAATTCGGCGTCTCAGAAAAACAGGAAAAAGGAGACTCCGTCATCGAAAACCGTGTCGGAATCGGGTGAGCCGGCATACATCACAGTAAACAGCAGTCCGTGGGCCAACATTTATATTGACGGAAAGCTCATCGGCTCGACTCCTATTTCACAGCACAAACTACCGGCAGGAAACTATAAAGTCCAGTTCAAAACCAAAAACGGTATAGAGAAGACCATCCCGGTTGAATTAAAGCCCGGCGAAACCAAAAGAATCATAGAAGAATTGTACTAAGATCTTAATTCTGTCAGATTTTTTTAATAAACGAACTTGTCTCTTCTGCCTTTGACCTGATAGTGATCGACAGCCGCGTTGTGCTCTTTCAGCGTTTTTGAAAAATAGTGGTAGCCTTTTCCTGTTGCGACAAAGTAGAGATAATTTGTTTGATCAGGATAAAGAACGCTTTTTATAGCCCCTTCACCGGGAAAGCAGAGCGGAGTCGCCGGAAAACCGTAGCGGGTGTACGTGTTCCACGGATGGTCGGTCATAAGATCCTTTTTGGTTATGTTTCCGTTGAATTTGGGGAGAAGGCCGTAAATTACCGAAGGATCGGTCTGCATTTTCATGCCGATTTTCTTTCTGTTGAGGAAAACTGAGGCGATTTTCGGCTGTTCTTCCTTGACTCCAGTCTCTTTTTCGACGATTGAGGCGAGTTTCATAATATCATAGAGATCCATTCCCGATTTTTCGATATCCGCCTGATATTTTTTTAGAGTGTTCTGCATCTGCTCGGCCATTTTTTTCATGACGGCGATGATGTCGCTTCCTCTCGGAAAGCTGTATGTTGACGGAAAAAGCAGCCCTTCGCAGCTCTTCTTGTTCTTCGCTCCGATTGATTCAAGGAAATTTTTGTCGCTGCAGACTCCGAGAAATTTGTCGCTTCCCTGCATCCATTCAAGGCCTTTGAAAACATTTGCTGCATCGTATTTGTTGTAGCCTTCAGGAATTGTGAAAGAGTAGAGTTTGACTTTGCCGCTCATGATTTTTTTCGCGACTTCCTCAGGATTCATCTCGCCTGAAAACTCAAATTCGCCCGTTTTCAGGGATTTGCCGAAATCTTTTTCTTTTATGAGCCACATAAACTGTTTCGCGTCTGTAATAACCTTCGCTTCGGCAAGTTTTTTCGCTACGGAGTTCCAGGAGTTTCCTTTTTCAACCAGAACGGTCGTATCGTCAGGAATGTTGACTGCGGTCGTTTTGAAAGCCTGATATCCGCTGTAAACCGAATAACATTTGAAAAGCGCGGCTGCAACCGCGATCAGAAAAACCGTAAGTATGATTTTTTTCATGACTACCCCTTTTTCGGCTTTTTAAAGCTGTGTCTGTAAACTATTTTCACCGGAACTCCCTCGTACGGAAAAGCTTCGTAGAACTTGTTGAGAAGGTATCTGTCGTAGGAAAAATGGATGTCGTTCGGCGCGCTTACTTTTATTACGACTGTAAGCGGCGAAGTCTGTTCCATAGTGATCCCGTTGAAGTGGATCATTTTGTTGCGTCTGGTGAGAGGCGGCGGATTTTTGGAGAGAACAGCCGAAAGCCACTCTTCCAGAGTTTCGTCATCGATCATCTTGTGGTAGTTCTCGTGCACGGAAAGCACCTTTTCAAGCAGTTTCTGCACACGCATCCCCTGCATTGCAGATATCGAGATTATCGGCGCGTAGGGGGCAAATTTCATCCTGTCGCGGAGATCCTGCACGATTTTTTCGTAGGTTCCCGTCTCTTTTTCAATGAGATCCCACTTGTTGATGACGATGATTATTCCTTTTCCTTTGTCGTGGGCAAGACCTAAAATGCGGAGATCCTGATCAGTTGCCAGTTCCTGCGCATCCATCATGAAAATTACGATGTCTGAACGGTCGACAGAGTGGAAAGCACGGACGATAGCCGCTTTTTCCATGAGCATCTCGATTTTTTTCTTCCGTCTGATGCCTGCAGTATCGATGAGGCGCAGCGTTTTTCCCATGAATTTCGCGGTCGAATCTATCGGATCCATCGTTGTTCCCGGAATCGGGCTCACGAGCATTTTGTCCTGGCCGATGATTTTGTTGACGAGAGTCGATTTCCCTACGTTCGGACGACCGAAGATCGCGATTTTTATCTCTTCCGGAGCCGGCGGGAGCTTCTCGTTTATCTCTTTTTCAGTCCAGAAATCCTTCGTGATGTCGTCAAGCATGTCGAAAACGCCGTAACCTGTCTTTCCAGAAACCGGATAAACCGTTTCGGCGCCTGTTTCGTAAAATTCAGCAGCCGCGATTTCCTTGTTTTCGGAATCGATTTTCGAGACAGCAAGCCACGAACGGAGCCCTTTGACGCGGATCATGTGATAAATTTCCTTGTCGCTGCCTGTTAGTCCAGCCTCGCCGTCGCAGAGCATGAGAACGCCGTCGACTTCGTCCAGAACCTCGTTTATCTGGTCGCGGATCCCTTTTGTTATCGCGTCGGTCTCGTCCTCGTCGATGTGGAATCCGCCGGTATCAATGATTGTGAAAGGCTTGTCGTCGTAAACTAAATCCTGATAGTTGAGATCGCGCGTTACGCCCGGCATATCGTCGACAATCGCCGAGTTTTTATTCAGAATTTTGTTGAAAAGAGTCGATTTTCCAACGTTCGGGCGGCCTACAATCGCGATAAGCGGTTTGACATTGTTGATGATTCTGCTCATTTTTTCCTGCGCTGCCTTTTAGGCTTGAAAGATATGTTTACTTCAATATTTTCAAGGACTTCCGCAATGAGTGCCGCTTTGTCGGCTTTGTCGAACTGCGCTTTTATTTCTTTGCGGAGTTCTTCCGCGACGGCGCTTGTGATTTCGTTTTTGAGTCTGCTTCCCTGTTGAAGAAGCTGGTTCGATATTTCGGCAGCCAGCTGCTTTGTGAAAGTAAGGTCGAAATTTTTGTTCACCGCGTCGATGATTTCGTTTGAAAACGGCACTTTTTCGAGAAATTTGTCAACTATTTTTCCAGCCATAATTCTCCCTCTCTATTTTGAACGGATACAGTTTCTCTATTTTCTGCCCGACAAAGCGGCTCTGTTCGTTTTCCAGAATCGAATGAAAAAACGCTTTTTCGTTGCGGAAATGCTCGGAATTGTCAATGATTTCAAGTGTGGGGAAAATCACGAAAAGCCTGTTTGCAGCGGCTTTGTGCGGAATTGTCAGATTTTCCGATTCGAAAGCCCCGTTTTCCCAGAAAATGATGTCAAGATCGATGTTTCTCGGTCCTTTCTCGATAGTTTGGACTCTTCCCATCTCATGCTCGATCTCTTTGAGTTTTTCAAGCAGCTGAACCGGATCATAGTCGGTGTCGGCAATAAGCGACATGTTCAGAAAATCGGACTGTGTGAGGTAATCGACAGGAGACGAGGCGTAGACACTTGAGCAGTCGTCGATAAAAATCGATTTTTCCTCCAGTTTTAAAATCGCCTTTTTCAGGTTGTCGAAGCTGTCGCCGATGTTGGAGCCTAGCGAGAGAAGGTATTTCATTCGTTTTACTGTTTTTTCCCGATAAAAAGGTTGTCGATAAGCCTTGTCGTGCCGACGTAAACCGCCGTGAAGATTCTCGAATCGTCCGCAAGATTCTCGCTTCTTGAAAGGTCTTTTGTGCTGCGGATTTCGAAGTAGTCGATTTTTGAGCCTGGAACAAGCTGCGAAATCAGTTCTTTCGCCTCGTTTTCAAGTGATTCCACAGAAACACTGACATTCCTGACTCTAAGAGCATTGGCCTTATCCTTAATGATATTCATTACTTTGTAAATATTCGGTGCAGCTGCGAGCTCACTTTCCGAAAGATAGCGGTTTCTTGAACTTTTAGCCAGACCGCTTGTTTCCCTGACAGTAGGAACTCCGACGATTTCAAGCGGGAAGTGAAGGTCGGAAACCATTTTGCGGATGACCGTGAGCTGCTGGTAGTCCTTCTCGCCGAAAAACGCGACATCGGGCTGCGCGATATTGAAGAGAATCGAGACAATCTGAGCGACTCCGTTGAAGTGGATCGGTCTGCTTTTTCCGCAGAGGATCGAGGTGAGTTTCTTGCCGACATTAAGTGTTACGAGCGGTTTTTCCGTGCCGTAAATCATCTGGTTTGTCGGGAGAAAAACGTAATCTGCACCGGCAGCCTCGCATTTTTTAAGGTCTTCCTCTACTGTTCGGGGATACTTTTCGTAATCCTCGTTAGGACCGAACTGCGTCGGGTTTACAAAAATCGAAACAATCGTTTCTCCGCACTTTTCAACACTGTTCCTGATGAGGGAAAGGTGACCTTCGTGCAGCGCACCCATCGTCGGAACAAGGCCCAGAGTAGATTTGCACTGCTTTCTTGCTTCCCTGACTTCGCTGATTTCGTATAAAACTTTCATAATGAACTCCGATAGTTGATAAAAAAACGCCCGCTTATACCAAAAATAAGTGCCGTTTTGAAGTTTTTAGGACTGCATTTTTTATAACGACATTTTGTCAGAATAAAAAATTGACACGGTGTCGTTTTTATTTATCTTGACACTTCGTCGACAAGAGTTCATTTTAATTAATTGTGAAAACTGTTTTACAGGAGGGAAAAATGCCGAAATATGTTCCTGAAATCAAGAATGCACGTCGGGAAAAGATTGTTGACGCTTGCGAAACACTTTATCAGAGCAGGACTTTCGGGGAGATAACTTTTGCCGAAATAGGGAAGGCGTGCGGTTTTACGCGGACTTCGATTTACACTTACTTCCACACGAAAGAGGAGATTTTTCTTGCTCTTCTTCAGCGCGAATACGAGAAGTGGGTTGCTGATCTGGATGGAATAGCTTCTTTCAGCCGTCTTACTCCGGCGTCGTTTGCCAGAAAGTTGTCGCTTTCGCTTGAAAAAAGGGTGCAGCTTCTAAAACTCGTCAGCATGAATCTCTATGCGATTGAGGAAAACAGCCGTCTGGAAAACCTTGTCGAGTTCAAAAAGGCATATAAAGCGGCGGTCGGCACACTTGAAAACTGCCTGAAAAAACTGAAACCGGCACCGAGTGAAACAGAAATCGATGCTTTTGTTTATCAGTTTCTGCCGTTCATGTTTGGTCTTTATCCTTATTCGTTTCCCTCGGAAAAGCAGAAAAAAGCTATGAAAAAAGCGGGAATGACGCTCAAAAAATGCACTGTCAGCGCTCTTGCCAATGCCGCTGTTCTGAAACTGCTTGAAAAATAACTTAAATTGACTGAAAGCATCTTATGGGTATTATCCGCCGTTGTTTTTGTTGAGCTGATTTTTTGAAAAGCGGGTCTTTTGATGGGAAATAAAGTTTATATAGCTGAAATTACTACGATTCTGCCGCATCTTTTTGCTTCTTCCGAAGTCGTTGAAATTCTTTATCCGAAGAGTATCGACAACGGTCGTCCGCACCGTTTCGCAAGGCGTTCCGTAGGTGCTGTCGGGATAACTTACCGACCGACAATTTTAGCGCGGGAGGCTTTTCCAGAAAGGGCTCTGGCTACTCCGGAGTATCATCCGCTGGAGTGGGGAAAACGCGCCGTCAAAGAACTTCTGCAAAGTGAAAAAATCACTAAAGAGGATGTCGGTTTTCTTTCAATCGCATACAATATCCGCTGTGACAGGGACGTTCTGCCGAGTCTTTCGAGCAAAATTGCATCGGCTGCGGGGCTCAAACTCGACTATCCGCCGCAGGAAATGGCTTATTTAGGCTGTGCTGCCGGCCTTTTTTCGCTTGAATCATCGGTAAAATACTGCCGGGAGCACGACAAGGCGGCGATCACTTTCCTTTTCGACCAGTGTTCATGGATCGCGAATCCGACTTACGATGTCGATGATCCTGAATTTAAGGAAAATCTCAAGACGACGCTCCTTTTTGCCGACGGCGCTGCCGGAATTCTGGTGATTCCCGAGTCGATGCATGAAAAATTTGACCTTCCTTTGATGGAAGTTGATGAAATCATCACAGATTTTGTTTCGGGCGGCTCACTTTCGATGCACGAAGGCAAACTCGTTCTCGAAGACAATCTGAAAGATACCGTTCCCGAAATTGTCCATGAAAAAATCATAAAACCTCTCGGTGTTACACCGCAGAATATCGGCGAATGGTCGCTTCACCAGGGAGGAATGCCGATTCTCATGCGGTTTACCGAGCCTGAAATCCTGGGGCTCAGCGACGAACAGATAAGCCGCTCGAAGTCGATTTTCGAAAAATACGGAAATTTCAGTTCTCCGAGCGTTATGTTTGTTCTCGAAACATGGTTTAAAGACGCAAACCGGTCACAGAAAGACGAAAAAATCAGGGGCTGCGCAATTTCTTTCGGTGCCGGCTACTTCATGGGTGGAATGACTTACCACTGGTCGAAAAAATGAGAATAAACCGCTTTTTAGCACTCTGCAAAGTCGCGTCCCGCCGCAAATCAGAAGAACTCGTAACTGCCGGAAAAATCAAAATAAACGGGCGCCTTGCAGTTCTTGCGGACGAAGTCGATCCTGAAAAGGATGTTGTTGAATACAACGGGAAAAAGCTGGCAGTGCCTGAAAACTACGAATATTTTCTTCTGAATAAGCCGAAAAATGTCCTTTCAAGCGTAAGCGATGACAGAGGACGGAAAGTCGTTACCGATTTTCTGCCTGAAGGTTCTCACGCAGTGCCGGTAGGGCGGCTCGATTTCGACACGACAGGCGTTCTTCTGCTCACAAACGACGGAGAACTCACTTACCGCCTGACTCATCCTTCATTCGGCGTGCGGAAAATCTACCGTGCCAAAGTTTTGGGCGATTTCACGCAGGAAAAAGCCGAAATGATGAAAGCAGGAATCACGATTGAAGGGGAATTCATGCAGGCTGAAGCTGTTTCAATCAACACAAGGCACGGGAATATTTCGGCGGTTACGGTTTCGCTTCACGAAGGGAAAAAACGCGAAGTCAAAGAGCTTATAAAAGCGGTAGGCTGCCGGGTTCTCGAACTTGAAAGGTTTGCTTTCGGAAATATTACCTGCCGCGGGCTTAAAATCGGTGAAATCAGAAGACTGACTGAAGAAGAAATTCAATATTTATACAGACTTACGAAACTTTCTGAAAAGTAGTTCCCAAGAGATTCCCTAAAGTGCGATAACAGAACATCCGCCGCTTTTCTTTTCAGCTGCGGGTCTGGTGTCTTCAGCGGGTTCTCCGGATACATCGTCGGATTCTGTTTTGTCTTCATCGGGTGAAGTTCCGTTGTCAGCCGGAGTAGTTCCGCCTTCATCCGGTTTTTCACTGCTGTCCGGCAGTTCTTCGCTGTCTGATTTTTCCTCATTGTCTGGGATTTCTTCGCTGTCGGTCGTTTCATCAGTGTCAGGATTGCCGTCATCGAGATTGTCATCCGTTGTTTCGCCGTCAGGAGTATTTTCGTCCTGATTCTCATCATTGCCGCTGTCCGGCGTATCTTCATCCGGATTGTTGTCATCGGGTATTTCTTCGGCTACGGTGCCGCTGCACGCAGTGTTGCAGAGACCGGGCGTTCCGTTTTCTCCGCCGTCATCACAGATCTCACCGTTTCCGGTGTCAACGTGTCCGTCGCCGCAATAAGAAACCGCACCGGGTTCCTGCAGGCATTCCGTTGTGCAGACGAAGCAGGAATATTCGCCGTAAGCGCAGTCCGTTCTGCCGTTGTTGAAAGCGTCGTCGCACGCTTCGTTGTTTGCTGCATCAACAGTTCCGTCACCGCAGTAGGATGTCGCGCCGGATATTTTGGTGCATTCCGTCGTGCAGAGCTCGCATGATGTTTCACCGTAAGCACAGTTCGTTTCACCGTTGCCGGTGCCGTCGTCGCACGCTTCGTTATTCTGTTTTTTGCCGTCGCCGCAGTATCCCGTGACCGTCTTGCAGTCGGAAGAGCAGTAGTCTCCGTTTTCAGTATTGCCGTCGTCGCAGTTTTCACCGTTGGCAGCGTCTTTTACTCCGTCACCGCAGTATGAAGTGTTTCCCGCGATTTTCAGACACTGATTAGAGCAAAGTTCACAGCTAGTCTGACCGTAAGCGCAATCTGTCTGACCGTTGTCGGTGCCGTTATCGCAGTTTTCACCGTTGGCAGTTTCCTTGACTCCGTCGCCGCAGTAAGAGGTGTTTCCGTCCTTTTCTTTGCATCCTGTCGTGCAGACTTTGCAGCCCGTCTGACCATAAGCGCAGTTTTCTCTGCCGTTGTCCGAGCCGTTATCGCAGGTTTCGCCGTTTGTCCTGTCAATTCTGCTGTCACCGCAGTAAGAAGTGTTTCCTGCGATTTTCAGACACTGATTCGTGCAAAGCTCCTTGTCTGACCGTAAGGACAATCTGTCTGACCGTTATCGGTGCCGTTGTCGCATTTTTCGCCGTTTGTTCCGTCAATTCTGCTGTCGCCGCAGTAAGAAGTGTTTCCGTCCTTTTCTTTGCATCCTGTCGTGCAGACTTTGCAGCCCGTCTGTCCGTAAGCGCAATCTGTTTGACCGTTATTGGTGCCGTTATCGCACGCTTCACCGTTTGACGCATCAATGTTTCCGTCACCGCAGTAGGAAGTGTTTCCGTCCTTTTCCCTGCAAGCCAAAGTGCAGACTTTGCAGCCCGTCTGTCCGTAAGCGCAGTCTGTCTGACCGTTGTCGGTGCCGTTATCGCACGCTTCACCGTTTGACGCATCAATGTTTCCGTCGCCGCAGTATGAAGTGTTTCCAGCGATTTTCAGACACTGATTCGTGCAAAGCTCGCAGCTTGTCTGACCGTAAGCGCAATCTGTCTGACCGTTGTCGGTGCCGTTATCGCAGGTTTCGCCGTTTGTCCTGTCAATTCTGCTGTCACCGCAGTAAGAAGTGTTTCCTGCGATTTTCAGACACTGATTCGTGCAAAGCTC
>CAJOFY010000018.1:99296-102657 GCA_905233945.1 uncultured bacterium
AGTAAGAAGTGTTTCCGTCCTTTTCTTTGCATCCTGTCGTGCAGACTTTGCAGCCCGTCTGTCCGTAAGCGCAATCTGTCTGACCGTTGTTAGTGCCGTTATCGCATTCTTCGTCTTCGTCGATTTCGCCGTTTCCGCAATCCGAAGGAACACAGAGATCGTCTTCGTTGCAGAAATAGCCCTCATCACAGTCGGAATCTTCAGAGCAGACACGCGGCAGACATATTCCGAGAACTTCATCCGAGCAGTAGTATCCCGTTCTTTTGCAGGTTTTGATTTTATTGCATTCAAGAGCGCAGAAACTGGTAGTGCCTTCTTTATCGAAAAGTCTTGTTCCGTCTGGACACGGTTGGCCGTCTTGACGATCGTATGGCGGGATCCACTTGGCGTAGGATTTGGATAAACAGTAACCGCCTTTGAAAACCCATGAAAGACGCTCGGTAGCGCACGTGACATTGTCAAGAATAGATGACCCAGGCTGACGGCAGTCTTCATCTGTTTCGCACGGTTTTCCTGTTGTCAGTTCTTCTGTAACACATCCTTCATCGACATAGCCGTCGCAGTCGTCGTCAAGATGGTTGCCGCAAATTTCCTCATCTTCTATCTCGGCGCACATCTGGTGTCCTGCGGCAAGACGTGCGGCCTTTTCAAGGTTTATCCTGCCGTAGCCGAATTTTACGCTGAAACCCTTCTCATGCTCCCACAGACCTGTTTCCGGATAAATTTTATCCGCGCTTTGTTTGAGAATTTCTATCGCCTGTTCAAGGGTAAGATTGGGATTTATGCTGAATATCATGCCGAAGAGACCGGAAACAACAGGCGCAGCCGCCGAAGTTCCGCTGAAAAGACGGGTGTAGTCGCCGCCTGCTGACGGATAATCGCCGTAACCGGTAATTGCCGTTGTCGCGATTCCAACATACGGTTTGCCTGAAAGAGAGGGAGCTATGACGGTGGACGCATAACCGTAATTTGAATATTCAGCCAGAGTATCCCATGCGGTCGAGGCGTTTACCGTGACGACTCTGTCGGTAACCGGGACACCGTTTCTTTCAAATGTGAAATCGTATTCAAGAATTTTGTTGTAAGATGAATTGACAGCATCGTTTCCGGAAGAGTAGACGACAACGCCTCCTTTTCCGTTTCTGCCGTTCTTCATGAAATTCTGTATCGCTTCAACTGTTTGCGGATAGGCCGGAACGGGACCGTTGTCAGGTGAAGGACCGAAACTGCAGTTTATCGTGGTGATGTTCGGATCAGCCACGTATTTTTCATAAACCGTGAGCATGTCGGAAGTCAAATGCGATATCGAGCCGTGTCCTGTAAGCCATTTTACAGGATAGATTCCGCACCACGGGCACACTCCGCTCATTCCGGTATTGTTATTGCCGGCTGCGGCACTGATGCCTGCGCATTTCGTTCCGTGATCTACAGTGTCGGATACTTCGCTGTCGGGATATCCGCCGTCTGTTTTATCAATGGCGTTCCAACCGGTGTCAAGCTTCGTCAGATCTTCATGATTCGGATCGACGCCTGTGTCCATTATTGCGATTTTTGTATATTCACTGACATTGATATTTTTGGAATTCAGAAATTGGAGTGTCTTGGTAAATTTTATGTCGGCGTTTGCAAGAACATTTCCGTTAATATCGGCATTGGAATAATGATAGTTGGCGGTTCCTGTATTGTTCAGATGCCACTGCTCGCCTAAATAAGGATCGTTCAGCGTGCTTACAGGAATGGAATGGAGAGCTGTTTCGCTGAGCAGGTCGGGAAAGGCGTAGCCGTCGCCGTTTTTCACGATTTTTTCGGCAATTTCGACGCTGTCTCCCTTGACGGAAAAGGAGTACAGCGGATAAGTCGGAAAAATTTCGGTAAGTTTCATTCCGTATTTTTTTTCCATGTATTCGAGCGATTTTTCACCGCGCCAGAAAACCGTTCTTTCGGCAACGGTCGGCGTTCCGCCGAAAAAATAGACTGGAAGAGCATCAGCGTCTTTCCTGCCGCTGACGAAGGAGTAGACATAACGCCCGGTGGTCATACGGTAAACTTCGCCTTTCTGAGCGGAAGCATCTGAAGCTTCTGTTTTGACGGCGCTCAATTCTTCCGATTTTTTGATCGGAACGCTTGTTCCGTCGCTGTAGAAAATTTCGGCACCGTTCAGTGAAAAAACACTTAAAACAAGCACTAAGACAAGAAAAGTTCTTTTCATCGTAATCTTCTCCGGATGTTACTTGATTTTTTTTGCCGCTCTCTGCTTGATTACATTCGAGACGCTGCGGCTTTTCGCGATGTTTTTGAGATCGTTCATCCTTATTGTTTCAAGAAGCGTGAGCGCCGTTTTCATCGGAGTTTTCGGATTGTTGACGAGTGCAAGTTTAACTGCATAGCTTTTGTTGAGCGACTTGCTTGAGGCGATATAGCTTATCGCGTCAAGTGAAGATGCCGGATCTCCTGCGATTGCCGCGACCTCTTTGTCGGTGATCCTCGCGTTTGCCAGAACTGCCATGACAATCTGTTTGCGCGGATCTTTTATGAGCATTTTTCTGACTTCGAGGTTCCCGAGCATCGCGACTTTTATTTTCTGACCGACATTCATGTCCTTGAGCGCTTCGGCAATGGTTTTGCGCTGCTCGAGCATGTCGTCCGCGCTTAGCCCTTCAAAAGCGGTTTCGGATGTGAGAAAGTCGGGAAAGTCGAAAATCGTGTCTTCGAGCTCAACAACGTCCTCTTCTTCTTCAGCTTCTTCGGTTTCCGCAGCTTCTTCTTTCTGTTCCTGCGGAGTCTCTGCACCGGCTTCAGGAAAGTAGGAGAGCTGCTCTTCGTAGAGCGATTCGATAACTTCGCTGATAGCCGAAAAAAGCTGTTTGAACTCAGACCTTTGCGGAAGGGTGAACTTGACGAAATCCTTGTGTGTTACGAGTGTGTTCCAGAAGGTCGCGTCGTTTGTGGCAAGGAAGTCGAGAATCCATTTCCGCTGGAGTTTTCCGGTCTGAAACAGCGAAATGATGATTGATGAATCCCTTCTTTCGCCGGCGAGCTCGGTCAGAGTTCTTACCGAAGTTTCAGGAATTTCGGGCGAAATTATTTTCTTTATTTCGTTCGACTGTGTGAAGCGGAGTTTGTCGACAGCCGCTTTTTTGACAGTTTCGTCCTCGTCGCCGCAGAAAAATATGACCGCTTTTAAATATTCACTCGCCGTGAGCGGCAGAAGTCCGTTGATTACCGCAAGTTTTTGCGGACTTGTTGTGGCCTGTCTCCACATTGATAAGTCTCCTGCACAGAAATCTTAATCGTGTTCAATATCGAGTCTTTTGCCGGAAAATCCGTTCTTTCCGTTTTCAGCACCGGCGCCGCCGTAGCC
>CAJOFY010000019.1 GCA_905233945.1 uncultured bacterium
GTATATTCCGAAGGTGCTTCCGACGAATTTGTCGATCTCCGATTTTGTGTAGATTTCGGAAAAAGGCTCTTCTGTGATGCGGCTTTCTACAAAGCGCGAAACAAGGAACTCGCGAAGTCCGTGACGCTTGTGACAGTAAGCCAAAAGATACCATTTTCCAGAATAATTTATGAGCTTTATAGGTTCTATCGCTCTGGAAGTTATATCGCCTTTTGAGTCAAGATACTTTATTTCAAGCCGCACTTTCAAGAGCAGTGATTCCAGAATATTTCTGAAATTGGTCAGCTCCATAGTGTCCAGATCGGAAGAATCGTAAGAAATTTTATCAAGCAGTTCCTCAAATTCCGCCGGAATGTAACTTGAGATTTTTGAAAGGATTTCTTTAGAAATAACAGGTACATAAGGGATTCCGTCCAGATTCATCGAATCGCTAAGCTGCTTCACGAAAATATAGTAGAAAACAGCGTCGTCAAATGAATCGAAAAGCATCTCGAAAGGCGATTCGTAAACATATCCGCCAAGCTCGCGGCTGTATTTTATCGGCGCGGAAAGATAGTCCCGCATATATCCGATGTCCCTAAGAACCGTATCGATGTGGACTTCAAAGCGTTCCGCAACTTCCTGACGCGTAACAAAACCGCGCGTCTTGATCCTGTGGTTTATGTAAGCAATTCTTTCTAAATTCGCCATTTTACTCTCCAAAAAACAGTGCAGATCCGGCAGTTATTATTTCAACGGACAGTTTTTTTTCAAAGAAAATTTAAGGAAAGGGGAGGCGGTGGCCCTGAGCTGCTCGATTTTTAGCCACTAAATTTGATTTTTGTGAAATAAAATCGTCTTATTTAATGTTGTTTACGCGGTTTTTTGGTCTGTTTCGCGTGAGGCTGATTTTTGTTATAGTTTTTCTGAGTTTTTCAGTTTTTGAGGTTGATCATGTTTCCGCTTGAGCCTCTTTTTCTCCTTTTGTGGATTCCGCTCGTTTTTCTTGCGGTTGGACTCATCAAATCAAAGACCAGAAGAAATTCAGTGGCTTTCACCAATTTTCATTTTCTGCGCAGCAAAGCAAACGCAAAATATTTTCTGACGCAGTTTTTTGATTTTCTTGCACTTTTCATCCTTGTTTTCGCTTTGGCGAGACCTGTAACACTTGAAAAAACGGTGACTCCGCCTGTCGAAGGAAAGGATATAATGATTGCGCTCGATGTTTCGGGTTCTATGGAAGCTCTCGACTTCCAGCCGAAAAACAGGATTACGGCGGCAAAAAATATAATCGAAGAATTTGTCAAAGGGAGAAAAAGCGATAGATTGGGGCTTGTTTTCTTTGCGAAAGAGAGCTTCCTGCAGGTTCCGCTCACGACAGATTATGATATTTTCAACGAACTTCTTGCGAGAGTTACGACCGGCGTGATCGAAGACGGAACGGCTATCGGAAACGGTCTGGGACTTGCGCTCTCGCGTCTTGAAAGCAGCAAGGCGAAAAGCAAAGTGATAATTCTTCTCACCGACGGCGACAACAATTCGGGCAACATCAGCCCTGAAACCGCGGCAAATCTCGCTGCCGAACAAGGGGTAAAAATCTATTCGATCCTTATCGGAACGAACGGTCTGGTTCCTTTTCCTGCCGGCAAGGATATTTTCGGGCGTGACACTTTCCAGAAAGTGCAGATGAAGGTAAATCCTGAACTTTTAAGGAATATTTCGGATAAATCGGGCGGAAAGTTCTATCAGTCTATTTCAACCGAAGAGCTTCAAAAAGCGTTCAAAGACATTGACGAGCTTGAAAAAAGCCCGATCCCGGCAAGAAAACTTAAAATCTACAACGAATATGCCCCCGATTTCATAATCCTTGCAATGATTTTTATTCTTCTTGCCAGAATTTTCTCAATGATATTCAAAATTTATCCGGAGGTGGAAAGATGAGGTTCTATGACTGGAAAATTCTTCTTTCCGCCGTTGTATGGATCCCGCTAATTGTTTTCTGGATCGTCTATTGCACAAAAAAACGCAATGATTTCAAGAAGTTTTTTGCAAAATCCCAGTTGAAGAAAGCTGTGGTTGCAGGAAGTAAGAACCTTGTCCTGAAACGGATACTTATGTTTACGGCTCTTTCGCTTTTCACAGTTGCGGCGGCGCGGCCGATGACAGGAGGCGAAGAGATAAACACAAACTCAACAGGCATCGATATCGCAGTCGTTTTCGATGTGAGCCTCAGCATGTTTGCCGAAGACGAGAACGGGCCGCGTTTCGAGAAAGGAAAAATGATGCTCATCGATGTTCTGAATTCCCTCGGAGGCGACCGCGTTGCGATAATTCCTTTTGCCGGAGCCGCTTTCCTGCAGCTGCCGCTCACAGATGACTATGAAACTCTGCAGACTGTTGTTTCGGTGCTTGAACCGGGAATGATAGAGCGTCAGGGAACCGCTTTGGGAACGGCGATGGAACTTGCCGCCGACACTTTGAAATCTTCGCCCGAAACTTCGGATAAAATGATAATCATAATTTCTGACGGTGAAGACCCGTCGCTCGATTTCGGCAAAATGAAGGAGCTGGTTGAAAAAGAGAATATCCATCTCGCGCTCCTTCCGCTCGGAACAGAGGACGGTGCTCCGGTCAAAATCGGTGACAGTTATCTGAAAGACAAAAGAAATCAGGCGGTTATTTCAAAAATCGATAAAGGTTTCTTTGATAAGTGCATCTCGGTTTTGGGTGCAGTTGAAATCAAAAAAGGGGACACTCTGAGCTCTTACATCAAAAATTTCAAAAAGAGTTCTCGCGGCGAAAGCAGAATCGTGAACATCTACAAGGAACGGTTCCAGATTCCGCTTCTTTTCGGAATAATCGTCTTTTTTGTCTACTATCTTCTCTCTTTTGCGGGACGTGGAGGCAAACATGAAAAATAGGTTTTCATTTCTCTTGATTTTAGTGTTTATGCCCTTGTTTTTACAGGCATTTTCTCTTTTTGAAAAAGAGGCTCCCGAAAGCCGTGAAGGGAGAAAAAAGTATGCCGTAGGAGAAATGGCGGAAGCCGAAAAAGAATTTGATAAGGCATCAAAACGCCTGGAAAACAATGCCGAAGCATATTACGACCTGGGAAACGCGCTCCAGAGCCAGCAGAAATTCGAAGAGGCTTTAAGCGCATATCAGAAGTCGCTTGAAACAGGAAAAACGACCGAAAATCTCCGCTCGAAAATATTCCACAACATGGGAAACTCATTAGCAGGGCTCGGAAAGTATCAGGATGCCGAAAAATTCTATATGAAGTCGCTTGAGGAGGAACCGAGCAAGGAATCTGCCGAAAATCTTGAAATCGTGCGCAGGATCATCGAGCAGCAGCAAAAGCAGGAAGAACAGCAGAAACAGCAGCAGGAAAACCAGGACAAACAGGAAAATCAGGATCAGCAGGATCAAGAGAATAAAGATCAGGATAAGGATCAGCAGAACCAGGAGAATCAGGAACAGGATCAAGAACAGCAGGATCAGGAAAAAGAGGAGCAAAATCAGGAAAATAAAGATGGAGAGCAGCCTGACGACGAGCAGAAAGAGCAGCCTGAAAATCAGGATGAAGATAACGGCGAAGGAAACGACGACGAGCAGAATTCCGGCATGAACGACGAAGACAACGAAACTCAGGACGAAGAAAACCAGAGTTCAACCGCAGAAGCCGAAGAACATGATGACGAGCAGCAAAACGAAGATAAACCTAAGGAAAGCTCTGTTCTGAAGCAGTTCAAGCAGCGGAAAAATTTGCAAATATCTCCTTTCATGCTAAAGAAGGAGCAAAAGTCGGATAGTGATCAGACTTGGTGATTTTTGAGGGAAAATTGAGTAATTCCATTATAAAAAAACTGGTTTTTACGGCATTGATTTTGTTGCCGTTTTTCTCTTTTTCGCAGACTATAACTCTTTCTGCCGACAGCGAAATAGTTCAGACAGACGCTCTTTTCGGATTCGTTCTCACGGCAGAAGGCTCCTTTGATTCCATTGAAGAACCTGATTTCGCCAATTTTACGGTAGAAAACCGCTCGCAGTCGCAGTCAAATTCGATCAGCATAATCAACGGAAAATTCGAGAAAAAAAGCTCGATCACTTATTCTTATGTTTTGAGAGCCAACAAAGCGGGCGTTTTTGAAATCGGCCCGGCGTCACTCAAAGCGAAAGGCAAAACGATAAAATCGAACAAAGTTACTATTACCGTAACGGGGCAGGGCGGCGGCAGTGCGCAGACAAATTCAAACAATGCTCAGAATGCACCTCAGAACGAATCAAAACCCGATGCAATAAATGAAAATTATTACGAAAAACGCGCAAGCTCGCTGATGGGTCCGCTGAGCGAATGGGAAAAGAAAACGCCGAATTATTTTATCCGGACAGTCATAAATCCGTCTAACGACCTTTATGCCGGCGAACCGCTGAGTGTCAGTTACTACCTCTTTGTAAAGCCGAATTCGATAAGCGATGTCAATTTCTATAAACTGCCGGTTTTTGAAAACTGCTGGAAGGATGAGAAGTCTGAAACTCGGCTCAAATTCAACAGAATAAGCATTGACGGTATAGTTTATGAATATGCGCCTCTGAAAACTTACATTCTGATTCCCGACGGAACAACCGATACGATAGAAGGAACCCAGATGATAATGGATGTCATCACAGGTTCGTTTTTCTCGACAAGAAAAGCGACGATTTCCTCTGTCGGCGTGAAAATTCCGCTCAAGCCGATGCCTGAAAAAGAAATGCATAAAAACGGAATCTTCGGTGATTTTACTGTTTCGACTGACAAGAAAAGTCTTACGCTTGATAAAGACAATATGCTGGAAACACTTACTTTTTCAATCAAAGGCTGCGGAAACTTCCAGGATGCCGAAATAGCGCTTGAAAGCAATCCGAATCTCAAAATATTCTCACCCGAAATAACCTCTTCGGTTTCGGTAACTCCGAAAGGCTACTGCGGAACAAAAACCTACAAATTTATGGTCAAAGGTCTGAAAAAAGGGGAAACTTCGATAAAAGTGAAAGCATTCGAGTTTTTCAGCCGCGAAAACGGCTGGCAGAAACCGGACCTTGCAGAAATAAGAGTGAATGTCAAAGAAACAAGCGGTGTCGAAGATAACTCCGCAGAGGAAAAGAAAGCCGTTTCTTTCGAGCTTTTGAAAGAACTTCCGGCAAACGTGAAAGAATATGAAATAAGTCCTCTTACTGAAAAAAAATGGTTCCGAATTCTTCTTGTAATTCCGTTTTTTATGGTTTTTGTCTCGTTTTTCATCTGGATTTCGAAAAATCTTATGGCGAAACGTGCCGGTTCAAGGAGTGCCAGAATGGAAAAATGGAACGGAAAAATCAGAAATTCCAAAGACTGCACCGAACTTCTGAACAATTTTTATGATGCGCTCGACGAACTCTACAACATAAAAATCAAAGGAGAGAGAATAAATATGATGAAGCATAAATATGAAGGAAAAATCGATAAAATAACTGATTTTATCAGGAAAATCGAGCAGCTTTCATATTCCGGAATGTCAGAAATCGATATTTCGTCCTTGAAAGACGAAGCGATCAAACTTCTGGATCCGAGAGGAATGAAAAAATGATGAAAAGAATATTTTTGACTATTATCCTTCTTTTTTCTGCCGCTCTTTTTGCCGATGACGGATTTTCGCTTTATATCAAAAAGGATTATTCCGGCGCATACAACGCTTTTTATTCAAAATTTGCCACTAACAACAACGATCCGCTTTATTCCTACAATCTCGGAGTAACGTCTGAAGCCTTGGGCAGAAAAGGGGAGGCGCTCTATTTTTATTTGCAGGCTCTCCAGAATGCCCCTGATTTTCCAGAGGCGAAAAACAACCTCGGCATCGTGGCGAAAGATCTGGAAATTTCGATCCCGAAAGCTCTGACGACTCCTGTTTTCGCAGTCGACGCCCTTCTTGTCATTTTCTTTATCTCGCTTTATGCATTTGCCGCGATACTTTCGATTCTCTGCTTTAAAAGCGACTGGCGGCTAAAGATAATGCTTCTTCCTGTTTTTCTTGTCATGTGTGTCAGCGCAACTCTATATTATCTAAATTACAACGAAAATCTTAAAGAAAACTGGGCTGTTGCTGTAAAAGGCGAAATTCTCAGAAGCGGCCCCGACTCGTCACTCAAGGAAATAGGGAAGATCAAAGAGGGCGAAATAATAAACGTCGTTTCGTCAAGCGGCTCATGGTACAAAGTAAAAGGTTTTCAGGACAATGTCGAAGGCTGGGTCGAACTCGGCTCTATCCGCGCAGTCAAGAGAGGAACTTTATGATGAAAAAAATATTTTTTACACTTCTTCTTACCGCACTTTCCGCGGTTCTTTTTTCGTGCAGCAAAACTCCGGTTATCCGCAGCACCGAATCCGACGCCGACAAAATTTATCAGGAAGGTTTGTTCTATCTTGAAAAAGGCGACCTGACCAATGCAGAAAACCGTTTCATGAAAGTCATTTCAGATTTCAGTTACAGTAAATACGAGCCTTTTGCAACTGTTGCGCTCGGCAAAACCTACTATAAAAAAGAAGAGTATATGTCGGCGATAACAGTTTTCGAGACTTTTCTGAAGCGTCACCCTAACCACGAATCGGCTCCGGAGGCGCTTCTTTACAAGGCTCACAGCTATCTGGCGCAGAAACCGTCCGACTTTTTTATTCTGCCGAATCCTGCAGAACGCGACATTTCGGTAGTGGAAACGGCGGTTGTGCTTTACAGGGATTATCTTGAAAAGTATCCGGAGGACAAAAACCGGGAAGAAGGAGAGAAAAAACTTGAGGAAGCTGAATTGATTCTGATTGAAAAAGATCTCAGAGTCGCTGAATTTTATGCGAAAAAGAAAAAATGCGCCGGTGTTTTCCTTCGTTTGCAGCATATTGAAAGCAATTTTAAGGTCACGACTGACAAGAATCGGCAGAGAATAGATGAACTCAACAAAAAATGTCCTCCGAAATCGAAAGAGGAATATTTCAAAATAGAAAAAGAAGAAGAAAAGAAAGAAACCGAAGATGAAGAAACCGGCGATGAAAATGATAAATAAAATCAACATCTTATTTTTTGCGGCACTCTCTTTGGCATTTCTTTTTTCAAGTTGTTCCATGCCGGAAGACGAAAAAAAGGATGCTCTTAAAATCCTTGAAATAAGGGAAGAACTTCTGAACAGTGGCAAAATAAACAAGCTCGCGGTTTTGCTGACCGATAATTTTCCGAAACGGAAAGAGTATCTTGATCAGCTCGCATACCGGAATTTTTATTTTACAGAGTACGCATATACAATAAATTCAGTCGATTTTCTTTCTTACAGTTTTGTGACGAAAAAGGCTGCCATTATAGTCAATTTCGATCTTTTGTTCAAAGTTCCGGAAGATCCGGCAGAGACTGTTTTTCTGGGAAGAATGGAAAAAGTAACTCTCGAAAAAGAGAAAATCGGCTGGAAGATAGCTGCAGTTGAAGAAATCGGCGACAGCGGCAGAAAAATAGAACCGCAGCTTGTCCACGATATTTTTTATCCTCTGAATGCGAGGAAAACGGCTATTTCAAACGGAGATGCGGCACTGTTTGAGAGTGTTGTTCATCCCGATTTTGCCGCGAGAGAAGAGCTTTTATCTGATTTCAGTAAAAATCTTACAGCTTTTTCCGAGATAAACTATGAATTGAAAGGACGCAGGCTGATTTCCGTGTCGGAAGACAGAAAAAATGCCGAAGTTCTTCAATATTACAACCTTTTTTTCAAAACAAGAGAAGGTAATATCTCTGAAAAAATCGAAAATCAGAAAGAAATCATATCATTGAAAAAAGTTGATGACGAAAACTGGAAGATAATCGGCGGACTAAGATAAGTTTAGTTGAAAACCAGTCCGAAAATTATTTCAGCAAAATCGTCGGGAAGTTTTTCGCCTTTGCTTTTGCAGTTGATGATGTCGGCAGCCATGAGTGCAAGGTAACGGTACATCGCGTGCTGCGAAGTAAGTTTGAAACCTTTTCTGCTCTTTACATAAGCATCGAACATCTGTGCGAATTTTTCCCTGAATTCCTTGAGAAGAATCGGTCTGTCCTTGGGATCTTCAATAAGATAGAACGGTGGAACGTCGGTTTTCATAAAGTATTCCGCAATCTGGCCTGTCGTTGTGAGAATTTTCATTTCAGCAGGAATTGACGGGGGGAATTTAAGGGAGATGATAGCGTTTACTTCGGTTGTTACCAGAGCCTGTGCAGCGGAAATAAGCTCGTCTTTACCTTTGAAATAATGGTAAAGCGTCGGAGCCGTGATGCCGAGTTCTTTGGCGATGAGATTCATCGTGATGTCTTCTTCCGAGGATCTGAAAAGGAGATCTCTTGCTTTTTCGATGATTTTGTTTTTAATGCTTTCTTTCATTTTTTCCTCCTTGGTTAAAAAAAATAAAGCCCGTTTAACGTCGTTTTTATAAAAAACTTCTTTTTGTAAAGAACAATAAATTAAATCAACCACAAACATCGGGAATCTAATATAAAAAATATAAAAAGTAAACAAAAATTCGCTATAGTAATTTTTTTCTTAATTTGACAAATGCAGGATTATGCAGATAGAAAGTGGTTAAAGATGGATTTTTTAGCGTTTTTTCAAATTATGATTTGTAATATTTGTATAAATTAGGGTTCGATTGCAGGTTGAAATAAAGCGATAAAAGTTGACTCTTGTACAATAGAAAATATATTTGGCTGCAATGTTTTTCCGGAGGTAGGAACATGTCGAAAAAAATGGTTTCAATAGTAATTCCTGTTTACAATGAAGAGAAAATTCTTGAGTCTGCTGTCGAAAATCTGAAGAAAACTCTTGCTGAGTTCGCGGAAGATTTTGATTTCGAGTTGATTTTGGCGGAAAACGGAAGCAAAGACAATACTCTGGCTAAAGGCGGTGAGCTCTCGGAAAAAGATCCGTTTGTTACGATTTTTCATCATCCGGAACCTGATTACGGGCTTGCGCTTCAGGCAGGAATCCGCCGTGCCAAAGGTGAAATTGTCGTCTGTGATGAGATAGATTTGTGCCTTCCAGAGTTTTACAGAGACGCTCTTAAAATTTTCAAAGAGGGCGGGGCAGAAATGGTTGTAGGATCTAAAAGGGCTAAAGGCGCCAACGACCAGAGACCGCTCGGACGCAGGTTCGCGACATTCATTTTAAATATGTTGCTCAAAATCCTTCTCGGGCTCAAAGGAACGGATACCCACGGCGTGAAAGCCTTCGTCAAAGAGCCTCTGATGCCGGTTATGGACAAGTGCCTCGTCGGCAAGGACATTTTTGCAAGTGAATTCGTAATACGTGCAGAACGCGCCGGAATAAAAATCGCCGAAGTTCCGATTTCACTCGATGAAAAACGGGCGCCTTCCATAAACCTTATAAAAAGAGTGCCTAAGGTTCTTTCCAATCTGGCATATCTTTTCTGGAATATCAGAATTAAAAAAGATTAAATTGCAAAATCTTCTATTTCTTTAATAAAATCAGATATTTCTTCAATTGATGAAGGCGGCTTGAGTCCGCTGAATCTTGCGGTTGCGGCTTGAACTGTCTGATGGATTCCCCTTACTTTGATTTCGCCTTTGAGGAACTTTGAAACTGCTGTTTCATCCGAGATCGCGTATGCGACCATGCCGGAGAAATCGCGGTTTCTCAGGAGTTCGAAAGCGGTTTTTAAAAGCGGATATTTGATAAGGTCGGGCTTTTGAAAAGTCATGTTTTTGCCAGTAAATTCAAAGTTCATTTCGGGAAATTTTTCGGCGACATCAAGCATTTCTGGGTAGGAGAGTGCCGCCGCGATCGGGACAAGCATGTTTCCTACGGCATTCTGCGAAATTGCCGAGCCGTCTTTGAAAAGGAGCGCCGCGTGAACGTTTACGCTCGGGTGGACAAGGACATCAAGTTTTTCCGGTTCAACGTCGAAAAGCCAGAACGCTTCGAAAAGTTCCAGGCCTTTGTTCAGCATTGTCGCGCTGTCGATTGTCACTTTCTGGCCCATGCTCCAGACCGGATGTCTGAGTGCTGCAGCCGCGTCGGCGTTTTCCATTTCAGCCGCGCTCATATCACGCAGAGCTCCGCCGGAAGCGGTGATATAGACTTTAGCTAAAGTTTCGCGGTCGCATTTTTCAAGAAGCTGCATGAGGGCCGCGTGCTCGCTGTCGATAGGGATTATTTTGGTGCGGTCGGAAGTGACTTTTTGACCGAGATAGTATCCTGCGATAACTAAAGATTCTTTGTTCGCAAGACATACTGGAATTCCGCGTTTTATCGCTTCGATCGTGATTTTCCAGCCCGATTTCCCAGGAAGAGCCATGACGATCTTATCGGGGGCTAGGTCGAGAAGGCGTATGATTCCTTCTTCGCCGGAATATATTTCGCCGCTGAATTTTACTTTTTCCGCATCAGCCGCATCAGAAACAGCTACAGCCTTCAACGATTGGTGGCGCAGAATAATTTCGTTTAGAAGCGTGATGTTTTTTCCTGCCGAGCAGCCGATTATTTCAAATTTGTCGCTGTAAGCTCTGACGAGGCGTTCGGTGTTCGTGCCGATCGAGCCAGTGATACCGAAAATTACGATTTTATCCGACATAACTTTTTACGAGAAGTGAGACAAAAACAACAACTGCCGAGACGAGAAGTGAGTCTATGCGGTCGAATATTCCGCCGTGGCCAGGAATCAGGTTGCTTGAATCCTTGACTCCCGCGCCGCGTTTGATGAGCGATTCGACAAGGTCGCCGAACTGAGCAAAAATGCCGTCAAGAAGCGCGACTGCAAGGACGAACCACATATTTTCGTTTTTAAGAGCCGTAAGGGCGAAGACAAGACCGGCAATAACCGAGAAAATCATGCCGGAGACTGCTCCTTCCCAAGTCTTTTTGGGGCTTATGGCCGGAGCAAATTTGTGCTTTCCGAGCGCTTTGCCGCCGAAGTATGCCGCGCTGTCGCAGACCCACGGAATTACGAGCATGAAAAGAAGCCAGTGGTAGTGCGGCCCGTAGTGGCGTATCAGCGGGAAAAGCCCGAGAGTGAGACCGAAATAGAAAAATCCGAAGAAATAGACGTTCATTCTTCTGAATTTCACTTCGATCGGATCCTTGCCAGTGAGAGCGATCATCGGAATAAGTGCGACTCCGCCGAAAAGTGCCGCAAGAAACTGCTTGAGCGGCATATTCAGCCGCCACAGGATTTCACCTGTTTTAGCCATCTCAGCGATATTTGCAGTCGCAGGATCTGACGCTGGAAGAAAGATTGCGTCCATCCGCATGATCGAATTCGCCATCGAAAGCATAAGGATCGCCGCGATGATGAAAAGCGGGTGGTTCCTCTCTTTGAACATTGAAAGGTATTCGGCAAAAGCGAAAAACGCCAGCGCGATTATGACATAGTTGAAAATGTAGGGCGGCAGATAGTAGATCATTCCGACTGCCGCTACGATCAGGCATGCCGCCGTGATGATGCGTGTTTTCATAAAGGACTCCGTTTGTGGTTAGTCACCGCTGATTTTCCAGCCTGCGTTTCTGAGAGCTGCAAATACTTTCTGCTGCGTTTCCTTCATCTCATCGATCGTGAGAGTGCGCTCTTTCGCATTGAGAACGACTCTCATCGTGATGCTTGCAAAGCTGGGAAGGATCGGGAAACCTGTGAATTTGTCAACAAGTTTGGTCTCGATGAAAATTTTCGGATCGACTGCTTTTTTGACGACATTCAGAAGCTGCGAACTTTCAGTTCTTTCGGGAACGATCGCCGAAACGTCGAAACTCGTCGAGGGGAATTTGAGAAGCTGCTCGAATTTTGTATTCCTTTCAGGCAGGTCAAAAAGCATCGTCTGCTCGATCTCGATGTATGCGACGGGAACGTTGATGTCGCATTTTTTGAGTATCGCCGGATGAACTTCGCCGAAAATCGCAATCGGATCTTTTCCTGCAAGGACGACTGCCGACTTGTTCGGGTGAAGGAATTCCGTTCCGCAGAGGGCGTTGCCCGTGATCCTTTCAAAACGAAGCGGCGGAGTTCTGAGCTCTTTCGCGATAGAAACCATGATCCTCTTCGTGTATTCAAAGAGTTCAGGTGTTCCGACTGCGATTATGCCGATTCTCTTTCTCTCGTCGTCGACTGTGAAGATGCGTCCAAATTCAAAGAGAGTGAACTGCTTGAAATTTTTAAGGTTTTCGTGAACATTCTTGACCAGACCCTGGAAAAGTGAGTATCTGAGGTAAGGTGTATCTCTTTCGTCAACTGTTTCGACGATTTTTTCTTTCGGGAACGGAACGAGCTCGAGGTCGTTTGCGCCGTAGAACGAGTAGTTCATAACTTCGTTCGCACCGAATCCTTTTGCAAGAAGGTTCTTCAGAATCTCGGTTTTTTCCATATCTTTGTTGCGTGCCGGACGTTCGACTTCAAAGTATGGACTCTGCGGCTTGATGTTGTTGAAGCCGTAAAGTCTGCCGACTTCTTCGACGATGTCTTCTGCGATAGAGACATCCTTGCTTCTTCTGTGAGCCGGAACTTCGATCGTGAGTTTTCCGCCCTCGTTTTTAACACCGAAATCGAGGTAGGTGAGCATCGAAACGATCTTTTCATCGCCGAGGTCTTCTGCCGGAATGCCGAGAAGCGAGCGGATCCTGTCGGTCGTGATGACGATGTTTCCTTTGAAACCGTAACCCTCGCTGTTATCGGCCGTTGCAAGTTCCGAAGTGATGACTGCGCCCGGAATTATCTCTTTGATGAGAGTTACGATGCGCTCCATTGCAAGGTAGCAGTTTTCGACCCAGAGCGATTTTTCGTATCTGTTGACCGCGTCGGTCCTGAGGTCGAGCCTGTTTGCCGTTCTGCGGACGCTTGCCGGCGAGAAAAGAGCCGACTCGATGAAGATCTCGGTCGTATCGTCCTTGATCTCGCTGTTGAGACCGCCCATGACGCCCGCGATCGCAAGGCTTCTCGTTTCGTCCGCGATGACTGCGTCTGTCGATTTGAGAACTCTCGGAACGTTGTCAAGGGTCGTGAAGTTTTCGCCTTCGAATGCATCACGGATCACGATTTTGTTTCCCGCGATGTCGCGTCTGTCGAAGGTGTGAAGCGGATGGCCGACTTCATACATGACGTAGTTTGCAATATCGACGATGTTGTTTATCGGACGGAGCCCGACATTTTCCAGTCTTGCCTTCATCCAGTCAGGCGAAGGAGCGGTTTTGAGGTTGCTGACTTTGAGACCGAGATAGTGGAGGCAACGCGGAGTTTTGATCTCGATTACAAATTTTTCGTCAACTCTGTCGGCTTTGATGCCAGTGTATTTGAGCTCACGCTTCCACGGAAGTTCGAAGATCGCCCTGATTTCACGCGCTATTCCGTAGTGACCCCAGAGATCGGGCCTGTGGTTTATAGTCTTGTTTTCGATTTCAATTACGAAATCCTGTCTGTTGAAGATTTTTTTGAGGGGAACGCCGATCTCTGTTGCCGGATCGAGAACCATGATGCCCGAGTGGTCTGTTCCGAGGCCGAGTTCGTCTTCAGCGCAGATCATACCGCAGCTTTCGACTCCGCGGATTTTTGCAGGTTTTATCTCGAAATTGCCCGGAAGAACTGTTCCCAGCGGAGCGAATGCGACAGTCTGACCTTCTGCGATATTCGGCGCGCCGCATACGACGGTCTGCTCTTTTTTGCCGTCAAAAACGGTGGCAAGATGAAGGTGATCCGAATTCGGATGGTTCTCGACTTTCATTACTTTCGCCGTGATGACCTGGTCGAAGTGCTTGAAAAGCCACGCGTAATCCTCGACTTCCGCCGATTTCATCGTCAGCTGTTTAGCGATCTCTTCCGCGGCGATTCCGCTGAGATCTATGTAGTCGTTAAGCCAGTTCAAAGATAATTTCATAGTAAATCTCCTGAAAATTATAAAAATTCATTTGTTATAGCACAAAAAAACGGGAGTTTTATAGTCAAGTGCGTCCGAAATGCAAGAAAGTTGGCAAAGCGCGAAACTCTTAACAAATTTTAAAAAAAGTAATTCTTAAAAATAGTTTTTTATTTGACTTTAAAACTTCAGGACTAATAATGCGGCGGTTGTTTGAGGTCGCAATGCGGATTATAGAAGGTTTAGCCATAAAAGAGGCCGTGAAAGAGCTTTTTATCAAGCTCAATTATTCGCCTGTTTCGCTTGAAAACGTTGTTTTTGCCGATTCCGGCATGGATTCTTTCGAAAAGCAACTTGCAGAAATAATTGATGAAAACCGCAAAATGGCAAAAACGGAAAAACGTCCGCTCTGCCAGGACTGCGGTGTGGCGCAGGTTTTTGTGAAAATGGGCAAAAACGTCACTTTCAGCGATTCTCCCTCGCTTGAGATCCTCATAAACAAAGGGGTAGAGGAGGCTTACAGCGAAGGTCTGCTCAGAAAATCGACAGTCGCCGACCCGTTCGAGCGGAAAAACGAAGGTAAAAACCTTCCCGCTTTCATCCATTACGAACTTTGCGACGGCGACACTTTCGAGATCTGCGGCATCGCAAAAGGCGGCGGCAGCGAGAACGTGAGTGCGCAGAAGATGCTTGTTCCGGCAGTAGGACGCGAGGGTGTTGCGGAATTTGTTTTTGAAACGCTGAAAAACGCCGGCGGAAAGGGCTGTCCGCCTTATTTTGTCGGTGTCGGAGTCGGCGGAACATTCGATTCAGTAGCAGTTTTAGCGAAAAAAGCACTTTTAGAGCAGGTCTGCGAAGACAAGGAACTGCTTGAAATGATTAATGAAAAGATAAAAGATTTAGGTTTCGGAGTCCTCGGCTTTCCAGGAATTTGTCCGGTAAAAGCAGTTTATGTGAAAAAGGCTCCGACGCATATTGCAATGATGCCTGCGGCCGTTGCTCTCAACTGTCACAGTTTCAGAACCGGCAGGGTTGAACTATGATAAGCGCGGATAAGGAACTTAAAGCGGGAAACATCGTGAATTTAAGCGGAGAAATGTTCACTCTGCGCGACAATTCCGCAAAAAAACTCGCCGCAATGCTTGAAAACGGCGAAAATCCTAACTTTCCGCTTGAAAATTCCGCTGTTTTCTTTGCCGCTCCGACTCCCGGATTCGAGGAAGGACGCGCCAGCATAGGTCCTACGACGAGCGCGAGAATGGCGGCGTTTATTCCGAAACTGATTGAAAAAGGTGTGAAATATTTTATCGGCAAAGGGGCTCTGCCTGAAGCTGCGAAAAACGTGGTTGTTGAAGGAAAAGCCTTTTATTTCCAAGCACTCGGCGGCATCGGTGCATACTACGGGAGCAAAGTCTCGTCAATGGAACTCATGCTTTTCGAAGAGTTCGGCCCCGAGGCGGTTTACAAAGTTGAGGTATCGGATTTTCCGGTAATAATTTCAATAGATTCAGATGGTGGCATATTTTTTTAACTTGTGAGGTTTGGACATGGGAAAAAGAGAATTTCAGGAAACGAAGTATGAAGGTGAAAAGTGCGTGCTGACGGTTCGTCCCGCGCTTTGCAAAGGCTGTGAAGTCTGCATCGAATTCTGCCCGAAGAAAGTTCTTTCGCTTGAAAGAAAACAGCAGGTAGTCGTTGCCGACCACATCGAAAACTGCATCGCTTGCGGAATGTGCGAGCTGAGATGCCCCGATTTCGCTATTTACATTGAGAAAAAGTAGGAGAGAGCTATGGCAAATCCAAAGTACGAATTTATTCAGGGAAACCTTGCCTGCGCTAAAGGCGCGGCTTATGCCGGCTGCAAGTTCTTCGGAGGATACCCCATCACTCCGTCGACCGAAATAGCCGAATTCATGTCAGAATATCTTCCGCAGCACGGCGGAAAGTTCATCCAGATGGAAGACGAAATCGCGTCAATCGGCTCGATCATCGGCGCATCGCTTACCGGCGCGAAGGCAATGACGGCTACAAGCGGCCCCGGTTTCTCGCTTATGCAGGAGCTTCTGGGTTACGCATGCATCGCCGAAGTTCCGATAGTTGTGGTTGACGTAATGAGAGGCGGCCCCTCCACAGGTCTTCCGACTTCTCCGGCTCAGTCCGATATTCTCCAGGCAAAATGGGGAACCCACGGCGACCATCCTTCGATCACGATCGTTCCGAACTCTGTCGAAGAGATGTTCACAGAGACAGTCAGAGCTTTCAACCTCGCTGAATTCTTCAGAACCCCCGTTATAATCCTTGGCGATGAGATCATCGGCCACATGAGAGAAAAAATCAGAATTCCGGAACCGGGAGAGCTCGAAGTCATCAACAGAAGCCTTCCGAACAACGACGGCGTATGCAAAACCCCGTATGCATCCGATCTCAACAAGCCGGTATGCCTTCCGAACTTCGGAAAGAGCAGGATCCACGTCACCGGTCTCAATCACGACGACACCGGTTTCCCGACCATGGATCCGAAGATCGTTGCAAGGGAAAACGAAAGAATTTCCATGAAGATCTATCATCAGAGAAATCTGATCGACAAGTTCGAAGCTCTTCACTGCGACGACGCAAAAGTCCTTTTCCTTGCTATCGGCAGTGCGGCGAGAGCGGCTGAAGAAGTCGTCAATGTTCTCCGCGAGAGAGGCGTAAAAGCAGGTCTTTTCAGACCGATCACACTGTGGCCTTTCCCGAAGGACGAGTTCGCGAAGTATGCGGCAAACGCTGACTACATCGTTGTTCCCGAAATGAACCTGGGACAGCTCAAGACTGTTGCGGAAAGATTCACGAAACGCACGAAAATCATTCCGATAAACCTTGTCAACGGCGAGCCTCTCGGACCTGATACCATTATTTCGGCCGTCAATCACCTTAATATTTAGGGGAGGAGAAAATGTTTGATTATTCGCAATATTTAAGAAACGAAAAACTTCCGCACATCTGGTGCCCTGGCTGCGGTCACGGAATAGTTCTCAAATCGCTCATCAGAGCAGTCGCAAAGGCAGGCTGGAACAAAGACGAGATCGTTCTTGTCAGCGGTATCGGCTGCGCTTCAAGACTTCCGGGATACGTTGATTTCAACACGCTCCACACAGCTCACGGCCGTGCTCTCGCTTTCGCAACGGGCATCAAGCTCGCGAAACCCGAAATGCACGTAATCGTAGTTTCCGGTGACGGCGACTCCCTTGCAATCGGCGGAAACCACTTCATCCACGCTTGCAGAAGAAACATCGACATCACGCTCATCTGCTTCAACAACGGAATTTACGGCATGACTGGCGGTCAGTATTCTCCGACCACGGCAAGCGGCGACAAAACGGCCACATCTCCTTTCGGAAACGTTGAGCCGCACTTCAACGTCGCTGAACTTGCAAAAGGTGCAGGCGCGACATTCGTTGCAAGAGGCACGAGCTACGGCGTTCCGCAGCTTGACAACTACATCTACCAGGGTCTCATGCACAAAGGCTTCTCGGTAATCGAGGCGGCTGAAGCATGCTTCACGACTCACGGCAGAAAGAACCGCAAAAAATACGGTCCCAGCAACCTTGACATGCTCAAATGGCAGAGAGACCACGCTGTTTCCGTTGAAAAGGCGGCAGGAATGAGCGAGGAAGAACTTCAGGACAAGATCATCACAGGTGTTCTCCATAATGTTGAAAAACCTGAATTTACCGAACAATATCAGAAACTTATTGATTCTTTCGGTGGAGGGGCAAAATGAGAAAAGAGATAAGATTTTCAGGCAGCGGCGGTCAGGGTGTAATCCTTGCATCCGTAATTTTGGGAACCGCAGCAGCTCTTTACGAGAACAAACACGCGGTACAGAGCCAGTCCTACGGCCCTGAAGCACGCGGCGGCGCGTCAAAAGCTGACGTCATCATCAGCGACGAACCAGTAAAATACCCGAAAGCGAGAAACATCGATTTCATGCTCTGCCTTACGCAGAAAGCAGCCGACAAATACCTTCCGGATCTCAAGGAAGGCGGCCTTGTCCTCATTGACAGCGACTATGTCGATGTTCCCGAAACAGACAAATACAAAGTCGTAAAACTCCCGATTTCTTCGACGACCTACGACAAACAGGGCAAACTCATCGCCCTCAACATCGTTTCGCTTTCCGCATTTGTCGAAGTCACGAAACTCGTTTCCGAAGATTCCCTTGAAAAAGCAGTTCTTCAGGCTGCACCGAAAGGAACCGAAGATTTCAACATGGAAGCTGTCAAAATCGGAAGGGAACTGGCGAAGACTCTGAAATAAAAATCTGAAAATTTCTTTGTGAAATCAACCAGTTAGTTTTCTTACATATATTTCTTTGAATTTTTATATGCCGGTTTCCTGAATTCGGGATTATGCAGGGAAATTCTTACTTATCTTCTTTGGTTTCTTCCCAGAGGAAATCGAACGCGCCGCTGAGTGCGAGAGCGATTGCGTGGGTGTTCAATGATTCAGAAACGGTTTCATTCTTTTCGCCGTATCCGTGGAAGGTTGTTTTGTTGAAATCATAGTCAAGTTCGATTCCTGCGTAGTCGCAGAAGTTGTAGATTATTGCGATATTTACGCCGAGATTCGAATTGTCTTTGCTGACGATGTTTTCTTCGTAGAAAGGAGCCTTGAAGTATGAAACTCTCGCCATCATGTCGACATCCCAGAGTGTCGCGTAAGGCATTGCGAAAAGTCCCCATGAGGTGTATGACGAGCCCGCTTTGTCAACGCCGTCGGAGATGAGTTTGCCGTTTTCGAAATCGGGGTTGTAAAGAGCTCGGTGCGTGAGGCCGAATTCGCCTTTGAAGCCGACTGAAATATCGTCGTTTACGTTGTAGCCGAGATCTGCGCCGATCGCCATGAGGACGTTGTTTCTGCTCTGGTCGAGATCTTCGCCGTTTTTGTAGGAAACGATCTCGTCATCTTCGACATTGTAAACATCGAAACCGTAGTTTCTGTAAGCCTTGCCGACAACGAGAGAAGCTGCGGCAGTCGCATAGAAATCGCCCGTTTTGTTGAAGCGGACGTCAACGCCGAATGCCGGAGCGCGGAAGAGATTTTTTTCTCCGTCAAGCATCGTTTCGTTTGCGCCGTTGAATGTGAAAAGGGTGATTGCTAGGTCGGATTCTTTCGAAAAAATGAGGTCAACGCCGAGCGAAACGCCGAGATCGTTGAAGGCTCCGCCGAAAAAGTCTTCTTTTATCGCCGAATTTGCGAAAGCGACTTCATGGTCGTAACCGTTTTCGATTCCGAACGGCATCGAGAAAAGACCCGCTTCAAGGTTTACATCGAGCCCGAAAGTTCCGGCTGAGTTCCTGAAAGAGGGGTGCTGCATCCTGAAAGAAACGTTTTTGATGACATCGAGCGTCATTCTGCCTTCGTCATCGACCGAGCCGAAATCGACAACTGCGCGGCCGTTGAACATCCTGTCGCCGCCCTGCAAGTCAAGGATCAGGTTGTCAAGACCGATTTCGTAGCTTTCTTCCTTGTTTACATCGCCGTCTTCGATGTTGATACCTGCAGAAACTCCGCCGAAAACAGTCGCATTGAAGTAGGGGTTACGCTCGAAAGCGAGTTTGTCTTCCTCTTCTTCAGCTTCTGCTGCTTCTCCTTCAGCGGGAGCTTCAGCAGCTTCGACTGTTGATTCTTTTGTTTCTTCGTTTGCCTGAGATTCCTGAGCAAACAATGAAAAAGATACTGCGCAGCAAATCATTGCTGCAAAAAAGAAATTACGCATGAAAAACCTCCAATAAATTGAAATTATTAAAAAAACATGCCAAAAAGAAAAAGCTCAAACTAATTTCATAATAAAAAATTAAGTTTTTAAAGAACAATTAAATTAGCGATAGCTAACATAGTTGGAATTTTTTATTTGTCAACAGAAAAATCACCATAACTAAAAAAATTTTTGCATAGAGATTTTTTTAGCATCATCTAATTTAATTGACATATCTCTAATGATTTGGCAGAATCAGCCGCTTTTTGGTTTTTGAGTTTTGATTATTGTTATATTTTAGGAGTTGGAAATGACGGAACTTATCGAAAAGGGCGGATTTATGATGTATCCCATCATGCTTTCCTCGGTAATTGCCCTTGCTGTTTTTATCGAAAGACTTTTTGTTTTTGCCTCTGTCAAACTGCCGAAAAAGGAGATCTCTGATGAATTTCTCTCTTCACTTGAAAAAGAGGGTGTAAAAGGGGGAATCTCTTTCATTTCATCGTGGAAAGGGGCTTTCAAGGATTTTCTTGCGGCGGTCCTGAACGAAAAATCGGAAGAATCGTGCGAAAAAGCGGCTTCTTCTGCCGGAGACGACATTCTTTTCAATCTTAATCGCAGACTCGATTTTCTTTCGATGCTCGGAAGCGTCACCCCCCTGATGGGACTTTTGGGAACCGTAATCGGTATGATCAAAGTCTTTTCAAGAGTCGCTGCTGCCGGCGAGATGAGCGACATCAGCATTCTTGCAGGGGGAATCTGGGAGGCTCTTCTTACGACTGCTGCGGGACTTGCGGTAGCGATCCCGATACTTTTCGCACACAACTACCTTGAAAGGAAACTTGATAAGATCACTCATCTGATGATGCAGACCGCGCAGAAAACTGTCGCTTTGATGAAGGCAGGGGATTTCAAATGATAAAGTTCGGTCAAACTATGCGGAAAAAGACATCGAGAGAGGTAAACCTCACTCCGATGATCGACATAATCTTCAATCTTCTGATATTTTTCCTTATTACGGCAGTTATTTCGCAGAAAGGGCTCAACATCAAGCTGCCGAACGCCGAAACTGCCGAAAAAAGACCGCAGAAAACTCTTGAGATCACGGTCACGGCTGATAATCTGATAACTTTCAACGGAAATGTCGTGAAAAAAGAGGATGTTTTTGAGATGCTCAAGGCTGAAAAGGAGCGTCCAGATACTGAAAAACACGATGTTATCACTCTGAAAGCCGACGAAAAGGCGCATTTCGGACTTTTCATTTTCGTGATGGATACAGCGCGCAAGCTCGGTTTCGAGAATCTTGCTATTGCCGCTGAAAGAAAGCTGGAGAGCGAAGTTGAAGAACACTGATTCGATTTTTGTTTTTGCCGTGATTTTTTCGATTTTTGCGCACGGGCTCTTCTTCCTTTCGAGAACCGATATTTTTAAGGAAAATCAGGTCGTTATGACAACAAAAATGCTCCTTAAAATGGAAACTCCGAAACCTCCTGCGCCTGAAATCCCCAAACCTAAGGAACTGCCGAAACCTAAACACAAACCGGCAAAAAAAGAGGCACTTCCCGAAAAACCTGCCGAACTGCGCGAAGAGATCAAGGAAGTTGTCGCACCTGAGAGCGGTCTTCGCATGGCCGAAATGACAGATGCGGAAGCCGGAACCTACGAAAAAGGGAAGGGAAGCGGCACCGGAAACGCGGAAGTTGCCGAAGCACCTAAAATCGACACAAAAAAGATAGTTTCGGAGTTCAACAAAAAAGTGAACGAAGAAATCGCGAAAAACAAGGTCTATCCCCGTTTCGCGCAGCAGCACGGCCTTGAAGGAGTTGTCAAAATATCGTTTTCAGTCGATTCGGAAGGCGTTTTTCAGGATATAAAAGTCGCCCTTTCATCAGGCGAAGCGATTCTTGACAAAGCGGCACTCGAAAGCGTCGAAAAAAGTAGCGGAAAAATCAAAAAACCAAGTGAAATCAAAAGTATAAAAATCAAAAGAACAGTCGTCATAAGGTTCGAACTGAAGAATTTGTAACGTTCGTTTATTTAAGCTTGTCGAATCTGAATTTAAGTGAGGAATATCCGTTTTCTGACGGATTTGTGACTTCAAGCGGGTAGAATTTGAACCAGTTCCGGCCGTTTCCTGTGCGGATGATGTAGTAAAAATCGGGATACTCTACGGTTTCGCCGTCAAAAACGCCCCACCTGTCGATAACGGGGCGGATTCTGTCTTCTTCGAAGGCGCTTTCATCGGGAATGTCCGCGCTTGTTACTGCATCAAAATCGGTTCTTGAAAGTTTTACCCCTTTGACTTCGCCTTTGCCTGAAACACCGCTGTTGAGATTGATGTTGAAGCGTTTGAATTTCATGTCCCATTCAGTTGAATCGCCTGCTGCTTTGTCTGTGAGGTCGAGGATCCCGTTTTCAAATGAGAAGTATGCGCCGTCTCCTTTTGCCTCGGTGCCGCCTGCTGTCGCGTTGATGTTTTCTACAGTCTGAACTTTTTCGGGGGTGTCAAGATCGGCGAATTTTATGGTGTAAACCGCTGAAACCGGGCTTCCCTGAGCCTCGCCGTAGTATGAAACCACCGAGACTTTGTAGGTTTTTTCCCCTTTTTTCACGAGATAGACGAATCCTTTTGTCGAAATCGTGAAGGTGTCGGTCATGTCGGCATCGTACCAGTTGTCGAAAACGCTTCCGAGGTTGTCGGTGAAGACCATTCCCGGAACGTTCACTGCCGAAATTTCGTCGTAGTGGTCGGCTTTCATGTAGACTCCGCCGCCTGCGTTTTTGCCGGAAATCCCGCCGTTTGTGAAAATGAACCAGTTCTCGAATTTCAGATCCCACTCTTTTGAATTCTGTTCGCATTCGATGACTTTGCCTTCGTTGAAACTGAAGTAAACGGTCTCTTTTCCGTCAAAACTGATTTCGCCGTTTGCTTCGAGATCGTCACGTTCCGTCGAATAGACCGGATCTCCCATCATCTCCTCGTTACCGTCGATACCGCCTTTGTTCACCGTGCCGCTGTCGCACGAAACTAGAAAGAATAGGGCAGAGGTGAGAATAAAAAATGCTTTTTTCATTGTATCACTCCTTTGTTTTTTCCGCTTTTTTCCATGAGTAATCCCAAGAGATACCGCCTAAGACTTCTATTCCGGGTTGAGGACGCAAGTCATTGATATCTCGGGCGTTTCTTTTGACATTTGTCAGGTTGTTGCCGCATATATAGATACGGAGAGTTTCATCGAGGAAGCTCTTTTCAAGGTAGGCGTTGAGAAGGAAAAACTGGGACGACTTGATATTGTTTTCGGCATCGGCGAAGACATCGCTCTGATACATTCCCGAAACTGTCGCCGTGACCCCCCATTTTTTGTGGTAAAAACGGAATGCACCCTTGGCCTGATGCATCGGTCTGTGGGGAAGTTTCTTGCCGGAATCCATGTTTTCGGCAAAAAGAAGGACATATCCGCCGTTTATTGCAAAGTAGTCTGCAAACGGGAATTTGAACTGTCCTTCGAAGCCGTAAGTCCGTGCTTTGCTTATGTTTTTGTAGGTATAGTAGCTGTTTCCGCCGATCCATTCTGCATTGTCGTAGTCGATGTCGATGAAGTCGAAATACTGGTTGAAATAGCCGTTCAGAGCGATCAGACTTTGATCGCCGTAAGGAACCGCCTCGATCCCTGCGTTAACGCTGTGCGAAGTCTCAGGTTTAAGGTCGGGATTGCCGTTCACGCCGATGATATGGCCGAAAACAGAGTGCTCGAAAGTGTAGTAAAGATGCTTTAAAGTAGGTGTTTTGTAACCCATTCCGTAGGATGCGTTGAGCGAAACTCTGTCGTGAACGAAGAATTTGAGGGCGAGTTTCGGGGTGAACATGTAGCTGAAAATCTCGCTGTAGCTGAATCTGATTCCGGGAATTATCGTCCACCATTCGAAAGGAGTCATTTCGTCCTGCGCGAAAACGGCGGTGTTCCAGATGGTTTTGTTGTCGATATCGCTTCCTTCGCTGTCTTCCGAAGTCTGCTCATCGATGATTTCTACTGATTTTTTGGAATTGTCGAGCCATTCGTGGTTGAACGAAAATCCGGCCGAGAGGTAGTTCCATGTGCCCAAAAGCACTTTACCCGACAAGTTTGCCTCGGCGAAGTTGTTGTCTGTAAATTTTTTAGTAATTTCAGGACTTTTCTGCAAGTCCTCGGTATAATTCTTGCGGAAATAGTTGTCGTAGATCCTGAGTTTTATCGAATCAGTCTTATTGAAATCGTACCCGAGCCAGATTTCGCCGCCGCCGCGGAAAGTCTCGTTTGAGAGCTTCGAAAGGTATTCTTTCGGGTTGTCGCCTTTCGTGAATGCGGAAAAACGGCTTTTGTTCTCGTAGAAAAAATCGCCGTCGATCCCCAGATTCCACCCTTTTTCAGGGCGGAAAGTGAAGCCGAGAGCAGCCTTTGCCGAATTGATCTTCTCGCCGTCAGTCGTTTTGTCGGACTTGTCGAGGTCGTATCCTTCCGTTCCGAAGTATCCGGTGTCGAGTTTGATATCGGCTTTTTTGCCAAGAGCATGCTTCAAAGTCGCGTCAAAAACCCGGTGGTGGTACATGCCGTATTCCGCTTTTCCGCTGAAATTGTTCTTTCCTTCGTTCTTTTTCGTGATGATGTTGACAACTCCGCAGATAGCGTCGCTTCCGTATTCGGCGGATGAAGAACCTTTAATGATTTCGATCTTTTCAACATTGTTGAGGGGAAGTTGCGAAGTGTCCACGATTCCGTCGGAAGAGCCGATCACCTTTTTCCCGTCGACCAGGATCAGAACTCTGCTCGGTTCGCATCCCTGGATCTGGATCCCTTGCGGAGAGCCGCGCTTGCTGTAAGCCTGCTTGCTTACCTGGACTCCAAGCTGTGTACCGACAGCTTCTCCGACATTTCTCGCGCCGCTTTCCCTGATTTCGGTTTCGCCGACAACAGTTTTCTTTTCGGGCTGATAAATTTCGGATTCATTGATTTTGTCTGCTGTGACGATGATTTCATCCTCGTCCGCAGTTACTTCGGCAGGCGTTTCCGCGGGAGTTTCGGAAGAGTCGGGAGCCGCTTCACCTTCAGTTTTGACAGTTTCAGATTTCGCGGGTTCTTCGATTTCCTCTTCCTCGACTTCTATCACTTCCTCTTCAGTTGTTTCCGTCGTTTCTTCGGCAAAACACGGAAAAAACACCGTGAAAGCAACTGCTGCAAGAACTATTTTGTATTTTTTCATTTCGCTTTCTTTATACAGTAGCTGCCCATCATGGATTTCAAGCAGGTGTGATCCTTGGGGCAGGTCGAATCGTCACCTTCTTTACAGTCTTTAACAACGCAGTAACCGGTTTCCTTGATTTTAGGATGCATTTTTGCCATCCACGGCAGACATTTAGTCCCGTCACAGCACTCTTTGCTCTTTTTGCAGGGCTGGTCGTAGCATGCGGGCCATACAGTCTGTCCCGGCTCTGTTTTTTTCTGACCTTCCTCGGCGGAAAGTGTCAGGGAAGCAAGAAAAACAGCTGAAAATAAGTATATAACTATTTTCATCTTAATTCTTTATGCAGTAGGTATTGCCGCCCATTGCCGAAATGCATCTGTGATCAGCCGGGCAGGTCGAATTGTCACCGACAGTGCAGACAGTGATTACGCAGTAGTTTGTTTCATCGATTTCAGGGCTCATCGCCGCCATTGCCGGAAGGCATTTTGTCCCTTCGCAGCATTCGTCGGAGCTGTCACAGTGGTTGTCGTAACAAGCCGGCCAGTTGGATTCTTCCGGTTCATCGGTATCCGGCGTTTCATTATCCGGTGTTTCAGTGTCCGGAATTTCGTTGTCAGGCGTTTCTGTGTCCGGCGTTGTGTCGCTGCCGTCAGGAGCTGAATCGGAATCATCGGCACTGTCTGTTGTATCGTTATCCGTGACATCGGTATCCGGATCTGTGTCGTTGGAATCGGTGTCGGTGTCATCTGCCGGAACAGCGTTTCTCATACAGACGCTTTCGGTTCCTTCAGGGAAGTATTCCTTTGCCATCGTGAGAGCCCAGCATTCGTAAAATTCAGATTCCATGCCGGTGTCGGGACATGTCGAATTGTCGGAAACATCGCAGTTGAGAGCTGTGCAGCGTCCTGCGTTGAGCGGGCCTGTTCCAGGCATCGGTCTGATGGCTTCCGGCATACAGAATGAAGCGTCGCAGGTGCAGTCTGCATCTGTTGTGCATGAATTTCCGGCACATGTGAAATTCTTTTCTTTCGGTGTCGCACCGGTGTCGGCATCGGTTTCAGAGCCGGAATTATCTCCGTCTGAAGCCTCGTCTCCGTTTTCAGGTTTCGGGTCGTCGTTAGAACTGCCGCAAGATGCGGTTACAAATACAAACATTGCAAAAAGTACGAAAAGTGCAGAAATTTTTTTCATTTTATTCCTCCTTTAATATGAAAAATAATATCGCTTTTTGAAGCAACCGATTCGCGGTGAGTCACCGTTACAACAGTTTTTTCCTTCATTGTCTCCCTTATTGTTTTCAGGATCGCGCTTTCATTGAGCGCATCAAGGCTTGAAGTCATTTCGTCAAGCAGAACTATGTCGGAATTGCTTAAAAGTGTTCTCGCAATGCCGATACGCTGCCTTTCTCCACCGCTCAGTCTGCCGCCGAGTTCGCCGACAAGCGTGTCGTAACCCTCAGGCAGAGTCATTATGAAATCGTGGATCTCGGCTTTTTTCGCAGCTTCTTCTATTCCTTCCTTGGTCGCGTTTTTCCGCCCTAAAGCGATGTTTTCTGCGATCGTCGTGTTGAAAAGATATGTCTCCTGAGAAAGAGTAGCCGTATTTTCGCGCAGAGATTCAAGAGTGACATTTCTCACGTCTTCTCCCTTCACTTTGACAGCTCCTTTGTCAACATCCCAGAAACGCAGGAAAAGCCTGAGTAAAGTGGTTTTGCCCGATCCGCTTTCGCCGGTTATCGCGATTTTTGTTCCTGGTTTTATGAAGAGTGAAAGATCTTTAAGGATCGCTTTTTTATTGTAGCCGAAAGAGACTCCGCAGCATTCGAGCGACGGTTCCGAACCTTTCATTTCCCTTGCACCGGCGCGGTTTTTGATGACCGGAATTTCGTCAGTCACATCGAAAATCCTCTCGGCTGCAGCAAAAGTTCCCGTCAAAGTGTTTGAAAGCGAGGAAAGTGCTGCGAAAGGGGCGAATGAACTTACGAAAGTTATGAATGATGCAAAAAGTTCTGTTTCTGCAAGTGATTGATTTTTATAAAGAAAACAAGCTAGAACAAGAAATGCCGCAGAAAACAGGCTTATGATGAGAATACTTGTTCCGGTGATAAATCCTTCCTGTTTTTTGATATCCGAATTTATTTTCTGGAGAGAAACGGTGTCACGTGCAATTTTTTCAAAAGCCTCCTTTTCGCGTCCGAAAAGAATGAGTTCCTTCATTCCCTGAAGCGAATCGGTAAGGCCTGAATTGAGCTGCGACATCGTGCCGCGGTAAATGCGGCCGCTCTTTCTGGAAAGGGTGAAGCCGAGATATGGAACAGCGATCCCTTCCGCCAGATAGGCAAGGGAAGCAGTCAGGCCGAGAAGCGGATGAAAGCCCGTGAAAAAGGCGGAAAGGATCAGGAACATTGCCGCCGCGATAGTTGCCGGAGCTATCGTGTGGGCGAAGAAAACTTCAATGATTTCGATGTCAGACATTAGAGAAGTGACAAGGTCGGCACTTTTTTTGTCTACAAGTTTGGCAGGAGAAAGTGCCCGGAGTGAATCAAAGAGTTCGGCTCTGATCTTGGCTAAAAGTCTGAAAGCTATCTCATGCCCTTTATACTGCTCAAGATAGTGCAGAATCCCGCGCAGAGCCGCAAGAATAAGCATCAGGTATCCCCAGAAACGCGTTCCGTAAGGGACCGTTTTGCCGGCCGCACCGCAGAGAAAGAGAGCTGCCGCGCTCATCATTCCGATTGCCGCTGCGTGTCCTGTGATTCCTGCCGAAATCGAAAAAAGCATTTTGAAAACGAGCGGACGGACGAATTTGAGAAGTCTCAGCGATATTTTAAAAAAACTCTTTTTCATGCTTCAACTCCTTCAGTTTCAAGTTCCGACTGTTCTGTAAACATCCGGAAGTAAATTCCTCTGTTTTCGAGAAGTTTTTCGTGCGTTCCCGATTCGGCGATATGTCCTTTGTCAAGCACGATTATCTTGTTGCAGTTTTTGATCATCGAAAGCCTGTGAGTGATTATGAGAGAAGTTTTGTTTTGCGAAATTTCCTTAATGTTTTTCCATATTTTTTCTTCGTTTTCGGCATCGAGATTTGAAGTTGCTTCGTCAAAAATATAAAGAGAGCTTTCTTTAAGGACCGCTCTCGCTATGGCTATGCGCTGCTTCTGTCCGCCCGAAAAAAGTGAGCCCCATTCGCCTGTTTTCGAGTCGAGCCCCAAAGGTAGCGATGTCACGAAATCTCTGAGACCCGCTATTTCAAGCGCGTCGAGCATTTCTTCATCGGTGGCATCGCTTTTGGCAATCAGAAGGTTTTCGCGTATCGTCGAATTGAAAATGTATGTGTGCTGCGAAACGAGTGCAATTCTGCTGCGAAGTGCCTGAATGTCGAAATCTGAAATGTCGCGCCCGTTGATCAGGATTTTTCCGGCAGGCGTGTCAAAAAGTCTTAAAATCAGTGAGCCGATCGTCGATTTTCCTGAGCCTGAACTGCCTATAAGCGCAACAGATTCACCTTTTCCGATTTCAAAAGAGACATCATCGAGAACATCCCTTTTTCCATCGTAGGAGAATGTCAGGTCTTTGACGACGACCGACTCAATGCGTTCCGGCTTGGCATTTCCGGAACAACGGTATGAGGAGGAGGTTTGGTCTAAAAAAGCTGAAATGTTTTCAAATGCCGCGACACCGTTCATTCCTGCGTGGAAAAGCGCTCCGAGCATACGCATCGGAAGGAAGAACTCGGCTGAGATCATCAGAATGACGATTGTTCCTTTCAAGTCGGCATTTCCGTTCATGAAAGAGTGGATAACGATAAAAATTCCGGTCGCTGCACCGACAAGCGAGAAAAAGTCCATAATGAAAATAGAAGTGAGCTGGAGCGATAGGACTTTCATCGTTCTCTGGCGGAATGTTTCCGAATTTTTCCGCATATTTTCTGAGACATCACCGTCGCGGTTGCAGAGTTTCAGCGTTACAAGTCCTTGAATATTCTCAAGAAAACTGCCGTAAAGCTCTTCGTAAGTATTACGGAAACGCTGCATCGTCTTTTTCGCTCTTTTCATAAAGAAAACTATCGAAACAGGGATGAGCCAGACTGAAAGCAGCATCGCTGTCGGAGCTGAAATGCTGGTTTTAAAAAGTATCGCAAAAAGGATGAAAGGCACTGTCACGCTGTAAAGAAACTGCGGGATATAGTGCGCAAAATATACTTCAAGCATCTCTACGCCTTCTATTGCAAGCGAAACAAGCTGCGAAGTGCCCGATTTTTCAAGGTATCCAGCGCCGAGATCGAGAATTTTCGCGTAGATGTCCTTGCGTATGGCATTCTGCACTTTTTTTGTTATTGCAAAAGTGTTCCGGCTCGTACACAAACTTGCAAGAAACCTTGTTACAGCCGCAATGAGAGCCGCTGCGATGAAAAATGAAAGCCTTTCAGAAGAGTCAGCGTTTCCTTTCAGAACTGACTCAAGAAGTGATGCAGCGGCAAATACAAAGAGCAGGTTCGCGAAGAAAAAAACATATTTCAGAATAACGGCGATACAAAGCTCCGATTTTACTTTTGCCGCATATTTCAGAAGTTTTTTATTTATCATTTTTCACCGTTTTAAGCATGAGAAGGTGAGTGGTGACAGCGATAAGAACGACGGCGAGGAAAATTCTGATGTAGAAAAGTTTGTTCGGATCGATATCTTTCATCGCAAAGAAGAAAGTGTATCCGATCCCGGTCCAAAGAAGGGCGAGACTCTGTATTTTATGACGCAGAAGCATCCCTTTTTTCTCTTTGTAGTTGCGGATATATTCGCCGAAGATCCTGTGGTTGAGCAGCCATTTGTGGAATTTTTCGGAAGAACCGGCGAAAAACCACGCCGCAAGAAGCAGCGGCAGAAAAACTCCCACCGAAGCCAGAGTGACAAAAACAAAACCGAGAACTATGTAGATCCTTCTTTTCAAAGCAGCCTCCGCACGTCAAAAAACGATTTGCAGACTAAAATCAAATTAGCCTATTGTAAAAATATTTAGATTAAGCTAATTGTCAACAAAAATTTTCAGAATTTTTTCAGGTTATGAATTTGCGGCTTTGTAGGAACGCTGGGCGGTTTGCCCTGCATCAAGGCGTAGAGACGTGACCTGACACGTCTCATTTACAATCTGAAGCCTAATTCCATCGTGATAAATTCGTGGTGACTGTATAACCCCTTTTTGGATTTTGAATTGGGAAAGAAAATAGCATTTTTAGCGTGCCCGCTTCCAGCATCTCCGCCTATAGTTGTGATGACAACAAACTTTTCTTTAAAAATCACATTCAGTCCAAGTCCCCAGGCGAAGCTGCATTTATATGTTGCCAGCTGGTCGTCATCATACCTTTTTTCTTTACTGATATCGAATGCAAAAAAATTGTTATTGAACCCTAATGAAAGTTTAGGACCGATTTCTGTTATAAGATCCGATTTAGTCTTGAATTCATAGGACAAATTCACCATCAGCGGCAGTCTCATATAGTGCATTTTCATTTTTATGTCATAGTGATAGTCGTCCTCGTCATCTTCATCATAGAAGTAATCTCTGTAATCTGCGCCGTCGTATGTTGATGTCGGCATCCAGTATTGAAATCCCACACCGAAACCAAGTAGCAGTTTACCGTCAATATTTTTACTTTTATAAATTACCCAATCAAAATCCAAGCCGATGGATAATCCGAATTGATTTTTCATCTCCTGTTCTTCATAAAGATAATAAAGATCCCACAATCCTGGAGCACCGCTGAAATCTGCCCCGAATCCGATCTTCGGCATAATATAAAAGTTTCTTTTTGCTGAGCTCTTCAATTTTCTGATCTCAGCTTCAGCTTCAAAAATACAACTGCCTTCCGGAAAATTTTTACGATACTTTTGCCAGACTTCAGTAGTTCCGGCCCTTCTTGCATACTCGCAAGCCTGCTGGTCCTGAACATCTCCGGAAGTTTCTGCAAAAACACTTACTGCCGCAAACAGTACGGCGACAAAAACAAAAAACTTTTTCATTCTCTCCTCCAAAAAGTAAAAAAACTAAAGCATGGAGGATTATACCCGCCATATCAGGCACATACTGCCGAAGATGAAAAAAAATGAAAATTATTTACAGAATTTTTCGTGGAGTTTTCTGATGTTCTGAAGCCACTGTTCGCGCAGTTCAACTGGAGAAACGATCTCGCAGTCCGGAGAATGGGCCATGACGCGGGCAATTATCTCATTGTGGCGTTCTCCCACCGGCAGCGTTATTTCGAGGCACTTTTTGCCGTCGATGACAAGTTCTTTCGTGATCTGGTTTTTATGCCATTTCTGCTTTACGACATGGTAGTATGCCGGCTCGTAAACGCGGATAACGGCAAGTTCGGAACTGGTCGACTTGAACATTCCGAAGCAGCTTTCGACATAGCTGTCGATCTCCGATTTTGTGAATATCTGTTCGCAGTTTTCCTTGAGCAATTCACTTTCAACGAAACGCGAAACAAGGAATATGCGCAGTTCGTTTCTTTTGCGGCAGAAAGCCAGGAGATACCACTTTCCGAAATAATTTATGAGCCTTATCGGTTCTATCGTTCTCGTGGTTTCATCGCCTTTCGCATCGAGATAGGTGATGTGAACGCACTTTTTCATTATGAAAGATTCGAGAATGTTCCTGAAATCCTTGAGTTCAAGAATGTCGGTATCGGAAGAATCATAGGTTATCTTGTCAAGCAGAGCATCGAACTCCTCCGGAATGAAACTCGATATTTTTGACAAGATTTCTCCTGAAATTATCGGCACATAAGGAATTCCGTTCAGCTTGAAGGAATCGGAAAAACGCTTGACGAAAATATAGTAGAAAACTGCATCGTCAAACGAATCAAAAATCATCTCGAAAGGCGTTTCGTAAACATATCCGCCTTTGCCTTTTTTGTATTTCAGCGGCGCGGAAAGGAAAGTCCGCATATATTCGATATCGCGCATAACCGTGTCGATATGAACTTCAAAATGATCCGCTACCTCTTTCCTCGTCACGAAACCCTTGACTTTGATTACATGGTTTATGAACGCCACTCTTTCAAGATTTGCCATCTTACGCCTCCCAAAACAAAATAATCGGAGTTATCATACTCGCGAAGTCAGGCATATACCGCCTGAGTTGAGAAAAACCATACTTTTTTCGGTGATTTTTTCAAAATCTGCTGTTGTTTGCTATCCGTTTTCCATCTTCAAAAACTAAAAACAAGTTTTTTGACAATATTGTTGCGATTAAATTTTAGAAATTATCAATAAATTTTGCAATAATAATTTTTTATTGATTTTATAATTAAAATTTTTAGCATTAAATTTGACGGTTTGTTAGTGTGGAGAAAATATATGGCATTGCCGACAAATATTCACACCTTGCTTTCGGGAAATGTTGTTGAATGGGCAAGAATAGAATTCAAGGAATCATGGAAACCAGAAGCGTCACTCAAAACAATTACCGCTTTTGCCAATGATTTGGATAACTGGGGCGGCGGCTACATTATTCTTGGTGTAGAGGAAGAAAACGGAATTCCGAAATATCCGGTTAAAGGACTGAATTTGTCTGAAATCGACAATATTATGAAGGATTTGCTCAACAAGTGCAAACTTATCAGCCCCGATTATCTGCCGATAGTTGAACCTGTAGATTATGATGATCACACAAAACTGATCGTTATATGGTGTCCTGGCGGAGTTTTGAGACCTTACCGCTCTCCGGCGGATTTTAGTTATGACAAAGGAACGGCAAAGCACTCAAAGGAAACGGTTTACTGGATAAGAAAGATGGCAAGCACGGTGCGTCCTTCTGAACAAGAAACGACAGAACTTTTTTCCTTGTCGAATCAGATCCCGTTCGATGACCGGATATGCCACAAAGCCGACATGACCGATCTGAATATCACTTTGATCAAGGCTTATCTTAAAGAGATCGGGAGCGATTTAGTCAACGATGTCGATAAAATGGATTTTAATCAGCTGTGCATGAAAATGGATATATCCAATTCGATGCCGGAGTATATGAAACCGAAAAATGTCGGGCTTCTTTTTTTCAGCATGGAACCCGAAAAGTATATACCGTGCACCCAGATTGATATAGTTGAATTTCCTGACGGTGTCGGAGGCGACGATATCGTTGAAACAATATTCAGAGGTCCGTTGCATCAGCAGCTGAGGGATGCGCTAAGATATATCCGGAACAATGTTATCAAAGAAAAAATAGTGAAACATCCGGATCGTGCCGAAGCAGACAGATTCTATAATTTTCCTTACGCGGCGATAGAAGAAAGTCTTGCCAACGCTGTTTATCACAAGGCTTACGACATCCGAGAGCCGATAGAAGTGCGTGTTACCAGAGAAAAAATAGAAATATTGAGTTTTCCCGGACCTGACAGATCTGTGACAGTCGATGCATTGAAAACTTTTTCTGTCTGCGCAAGAAGATACCGCAACAGACGCATAGGCGACTACCTGAAAGAACTTCATTTGACAGAGGGAAGAAATACAGGTTTTGGAAAAATATTGAGGGCGTTGGAAAAGAACGGATCTCCTTTGCCAGAGTTCATTACTGATGCAGACCACAGTTATTTTGTGACAAGGCTGTTTGTAAAAGAGGGTTTTGACGATGTGACAGAAGATGAAAGTTATCTCCTTTCTGAAAAAGGCGATAAAAAAGGCGATAAAAAAGGACTTAAGAAAAATGATGAGATTCTACAAAGAATGGACGCTGTTCTTCTGCTTATTTCCTCAAAAAATGATATAACAATCCCAGAGATAATGACATCTTTGGATATAACAAAAAAACAAACTGAAATAGCTATTAAAAAACTTAAAGAAACAGGCAGAATACAAAGAAAAGGTGAATCAAACGGCGGTCATTGGGAAATAAATAATCCGCAAAAATCAGACGAATAGAAACCTTGCATTTTCTGCATATTCTCGGCATGGGACGAGTTCAAATGCCGATGAGCTTAGAAAACCGGGCATCAAACTGGTAGCAGTCGATTTTAATTGTGCAGACACTGTTTGCACAATTTGGCAATCAGTGATTGCCAAATATTTGTGTTGGAGCGGGGCTTTAACTTGCATTTTTCAGGGAAACAAGGCAATATCCAAGTGTTTTTTTGATCAATTATATAGGAGGAAAAATCAATGGAAGGTTTCAGAAAACAAATAGCGGAAGACATAAAGGTATATCAAGAAGAAAATCCAAATATGCCCAATATATTAAAGGATGAGTGGGCTTTTAATTATTGGATTCTTGATAAGCTTTTTTATGAAGATGAAGAACTTATTGAGGAAAAAATCATTGATTATCGCGATATGGGTATTGATGCATATGAGATATATGAAGATACAAAGGAAATATATTTGATCCAGAATAAGTATTATGAAGATACGAGCAAGATAACGGTTGATTATGTACAAAATAACTTTTTGCTTCGTGCAATTACTGCTTTGGAGAATGGCACATATAAAAAATCAAATGAATTACAATCCTTTTTTACAAAACATAAGGGAGAAAGTGATTTTGCAGTTTACTTGCAATTATTTGTAACAAACAATAATTACGTGCCAGCAGCCGAAGAATATGTGAAAAAGTTTAATTTAACTCATCCTAAATATCATGCAAAAATATTTTACCTCAAAGACATTGAGGAAAGATATTTTGGTGAAGTTAAGCAGATAAAGAAGAATATTACGGTTACCATTGAGAGTGTTAATAATGGAACTATTCTCAATATAAATTCCAAAAACTATAAATTGGCAAATGTAATTGATGCGAAATATGTGTTTACACCTGTTGTTTCAGTATATCGTTTATATCGAGACTCTATTGAAAAAGGATATCCTATTTTCGATATGAATATTCGAGAGTATCTTGGAAACAAGGGCGTAAATAAAGATATTTACGCAACTCTTTTGGATGAAAATGAGAGAAAGAATTTTTTCTATTATAACAACGGAATTACTATCATCTGTGATAAAATAGGTAAAATAGACACGAGAACTTCTTCTGCAAATAACATGAATGCGTGTTTTAACATAGATAATCCGCAAATTGTCAATGGTTGCCAAACTGTAAATTCAATATATGAGGTTTTAAAGAATGTTCCGCCGGAGAGTCTTGAAAAAGAGTTCAAGGATTCATTCGTTATGCTGAAAATTCTCGAAATAGATAGGGAAAAATCAGATCAAGGTATTTTGTATCGCAATATTGTGAAGTATAACAATTCACAAAATGCAATAGATGAAAAAACATTTGTGGCAAATGCTACGGAATTTACACGTGTTCAGCGAGAATTGGAAGGCAAAGGATTTCTGTTGTTAATTAAACAATCTGACAAGAATTCTTTCTTTGAAAAATATAATAGGAAGATTAGTGTGTTAAAAGAATTAAATGCTGAGCGACTTAAAAAGTTTGGATTGGATGAAATGAAGAGACCTGTAGATGTTTATATTCCATTGGAAAAACTCTTGCAGATTATTAACGCATTTATGTCTGGTGGGTATGTTGCATACAAACATAAAAACAATATGTTGAAATTCAATAGTACAGAATACAATACTGCGGTCAAATTTATAAAGGAAACAACAACAGAACGTATATTAGAATTGTATTTGTTGTATAAAAGAGCTGAAAAAACGAAAAAGGATAGTCCTCAGCGCAGATTCCCAGTGCCATATTATCTAATAGACGGATTTGCAAAATATGAATGTGAAAACAGAAACAAGGACAAGATATGTGATGCTCTATCTGACAACGGTAAAGTAGAGCAAATTATAAAATTATATTCTGCGGTTACGACATTGTATCAAAAGGATTATGAGAAAAAAGGACTAAATAGAGATTATAATCACATGATTAAAAATCCTATAGATTATGAAATGTTCGATGCAATGAGAGACACCGTTATTTCTGTTGTGCTATAAAAAAGCAAGCACTTAGAATTATGGATAGTGAAGTGATTTGTGCTTAAAGTAAAAAATTATAGATGGCAATGAAAGGTGTTATTGAAAAACTGCCTAAGATTGAGTTCTAAATCCTAAGAAAGACAACATATTGCCTTTATATCAATTTTCTTCCACAACATCTTGACTTTTTCTTGATATTATGTAAACTAATCGCAATTTAATCCATTGGAGGGTGGCACATTGGAATTGAAGGTTAGTAAAGTGGTAGAATTGATTAAGAGAGGTGAAAAATGATTTTCGAGCAACCTGTTCTGGAAGAAATTTGTAAAGTTTTAGGCGATTATGCTTCAGGTTCTCAGATAACAACATATTTGAATCAGTTGAGTATAAGAGATGTCAATGGCCCTCAAGTAACTAAATGGAAAAGAATCTATAATGCTTTTGTTTTATACCAAAACACTTTCCAGTCTAATAATAAAATAATTGAATTTATACTCTTGGAATGTGCTCCTTCCAGATTTGTAAACAAGGAAGAAGATTTTGGTAAATTATTAGAACAAATAAACCTTCAATTAGCTTTTGTGGGATTAGAGTTGCTAGAGACTGGAAAAATACAGCCAGTGAGCAAAGCAGAAACAATTTCAGATGCTAAGAAAAAAGCAGAGAATCTAAAAATGAAGTTGGAGCAACGCAATGCACATCCTATGATTTTTCAATACTGCAAATCCGAATTGTTACAAAACAATTATTTTCATGCCGTTTTTGAAGCAATGAAAGGATTAATGCAACGAATGCGGGATATTTCAGGTTCCCATCTTGATGGAACCAATCTTATTGAAAATGTTTTCAGTAAAAATAACCCTGTAGTTATTATAAATAATTTTCAATCACAATCTGAAAAAGACGAGCATAATGGATTTTGTAATTTGTTAAAAGGTTTGTGCAGCATGTTCAGAAACACAGAATCGCATGAGCCCAAAGTGTTGTGGAATGTAACAGAGCAAGATGCCTTGGAAATACTCGCAATAGTTTCTTACTGTCATAGAAGATTGGATTCAGCACAAAAGATAAGAATGATCGAACAATGAAAAAAGATATTCCAGCATAATTATGGCGAATTCGCCACAATTAAAAACCGTCCTCACCGCGGACGCAATTTGACCGCGCCCATAACTCACCAAAATAATTCCCGTTTCCGTTCAAGGTCGAAATTTTGACCTCGATAAATTCTGAAAAAATAGAGTCTATAAATACGGGTTTTTAAATTCAAAAAAAACAGCGTTTTTAATGGTTGAAAAGGTGTCGTCCGTGCTTATAGATAAAAAACGGCTTTTTTATTGTTTTTTGGAGGTGCCAAGATGTTTATTGAAGTAAATTGCAAAAACGGCTCAAGCCGTTGCTTTAAAGTAAAGTCTGTTGCTTTTGATCCAAAGAAAGGAATTTCTATTTACGGTGAAAAAGATAGAGTCTGCATATCAATGGCAGGAGACATAGAAACAGAGTTTTCAGCTCCGATTTCAGAATTGAATGAAGTCGAAAACTGCAAAATTCCTGGAATGATTTTTAAGAAAAACAAAGGCGAACTGGATGATTATAATGATGATTATGCCGATGATGATGAGTGTTTACTCCCGGAAAACGGCGGGTTATTGGGTAACCTTATGAATCCGGCGAATACAAAGGGAGAAGAAATACTTGTTGTTAGCACTGGGGAGATTTCGGGCAATATTCATGTCGGTTACGACTCTTATTGTAAAAGTGTCAAAGAACTGTATGATTATTTGATAAGTCTCTTAATAATATAATTTTCCCTCTGTTCTTACGCTGTCTTTAAAGCGGGCAGACTGCCCGCGCTCCGACATCGAAGACCTATTTTTTTCTGATTTCGCGAGACGTTTCAGGAAACGCCTCTACCGATTTTAGGCTCACTGATGCAGGGGAGATGTCGCAGACAGAGGGGGCTGAGACGCCATGATATGACGTCTCTACAAATTCACGGACAAAAATTTTAAAATTTTATTAAAATAAAAATCTAAAAATAATTTGACTTTTTAACGATTGCAATTAAGATAACTCTTGTTGTTGAATTGTTTTTTTATCGGAGGCTGCATTGACAAATACTTTTTTTAATACTAAAATAGATGCTGAAAAACGTATCTTTTTGGAGGCTAAAATGATCGCGTTAAGAGCAGTCGATGTAAAAACGAACTTTAAAGATGTCTGTGCAAAGGCTTTTGGCGGTGAAGTTATTTTGATTTCCCGCCCGAAAAATCAGAATGTAGTTCTGCTTTCTGAAGCTGAATACAACGAACTCAGTAAATCCGCTTATCTTGCGAAACTTGAACGATCGGTGGAAGAGACAAAGCAGGGGCGCACAGTCACAAAAACTCTTGAAGAACTTCGCGCCATGGAGTAGTTTTGAAGTATTTGTTTTGGACGGATTATCTCTACTGGCAGCAGCAGGACAAAAAGACTCTCAAGAAAATCAACAATCTTTTGGAAAGCATTTCCCGGAACGGAGCCTTGGAAGGAATAGGAAAGCCTGAACTTCTCAAATATTCCAAAAGCGGTCAGTACAGCCGCCGCATTGACGAGACAAACAGACTTGTTTACCGTGTGGAAGGTGAAACGGTCATCATAGATAGTTGTCTCGGACACTACGAGAAATAATAGTCTCGCCCATAACTCCCCAAAATAATTCCCATTTCCGTTCAAGACCTGAGATGTTTCGCGTTGCTCAACATGACGAGTTGCGGGCGAGCCGCCCGCGCTCCGACAAATGCAGTCGGGCCGACTGCATGCCGACAAATTTTTTGACCTTAGACGAAGACCTATTTTTTTCTGATTTAGCTCAATTAGGCAATCACCTTAATTTTGAACTGTTCGGAAATTCCGAACAACTCGATTTTTGGCAAGCCGCACTCGGCCAAAACAAGACACTGTAAAATAATTTTTTAAAATTTTTCTAAATTAGTATTGACAAAACAATATTCTTGAGTATATTACCGAACTAAAGAGTGGTCCTGCTCAGTGGACGATTCAAAATGAGGCTTTCTTAGGAAAGCCTTTTTTTTTAGGTTCAAACTTCTTGAAGAAAAGAGCAAGGAATACAACACTAAATCATAGAAACCTGACGCATCTAACTCCCCAAAATAATTCCCGTTTCCGTTCAAGGTCAGAGATATTTCGCTTCGCTCAACATGACGAATTAGACGAAGACCTATTTTTTTTTCTGATTTCGCGAGACGTTTCAGGAAACGCCTCTACAGTTTGTTTCCGTTCCATTCGCCACACTGGAGAAGGGTTAGGGATGAGGTTTGAGACGCCATGGTATGACGCCTCTACAAATTATCAGACAAAAATCTTAAAATTGTATTATAACAAAAATCTAAAAATAATTTGACTTTTATGCTGAAATTCAATATTATATTGTGTGGTTTTTTTGCTGTGTTTTATATTTTGTAGTAAAAAATTATTGTTTGTTTAAATGTGGAAAATTTAAGATCATTCGCAATAATATTGGTTTTTATTTTTGGAATGCTAAAATGAGTAATCTGAATCAAATCGTTAAATGGATCGAACTTTTTATCGAAGGAGCCTCAAGTGTTTGCGATGACAACAAACTTATTGCAGAAAAAGCAAAGGAAAAATTCGGGAGGAATTATTCAAAGCTTGTTGATTATTTGCTTCTTTTGCGAACAGAAAAATTTACCGCAAAATCAATGGCTTTTTGTCTAAATAATCGTGACGATGAGGATGGTTTTTGCGAATTTGAAAGAAAGTGCGCGGAGAGGAACGATCTTGTCATTGTATGCGGGCATTCTGATGATGTGATTGATTTCTATGGTGCCATATTTGCGGAAGGAGACTGCTTTAACGGAGGTGTTTTCCATTTGGAACAAGAAGACGGTCATTGGATTCTTAAAGAAGGACTCGGCAACTGTAACAATATCTCGGCAAAATGGTATGAAAAAAGCAAAATCACCGATGATTGGGAAATCATTCCGTGGTCTTATGAAACGGATATTCCTCACACAACTTTTTATATGACTCATGAAGGAGAGCCCTTCTGCGAGGGGATAGTTTTTGATATAAAAAATTTGAAGAAAAATTGTGTGATTGAGGTCAGCGATGACAAAAAATATTGATTTCAATCAACTTGAAAATTCGATAAATTCTCTCAACATTGTTTTTGAAGAGAACACTGCGAAAGCGATAAACAGAAATGTCACAGCGCGGAACTGGCTCATCGGCTTTTATATCGTAAACTACGAGCAGAACGGCAAAGACAGGGCTAAATATGGAGAAAGAACTCTCCAAAAACTCGCGGAAGATTTGAATAAAAAATCTCTTTCATACAGGAATTTGCGCCTTTATCGTCAATTTTTTCTGGATTTCAGAACTCTTAAAAAACCGATTTTTGACTATGTCCTGAACGAGTTCAAAACAGATGAAAGGCTTATTCCAACAATAGAGTTGAGCCTTGACAATACTGCAATCAGTGATTGCACAATTGGGCAGACAGCGTCTGCCCAATCAAAACAGGAACTCGTTGAAAGTAATTTGGCAATCGGTGATTGCCAAATTGTGCAAACAGCGTCTGCACAATTAAAACATGATCTCGCTGAAAGTAATTTGGCAAACAGTGTCTGCCAAATTCAAGCACCAATCAGGCAATCAGTGATTGCCCAATTCGATGACAAGCTTCAATAAAATAAGCATGATAACTGTGAAGACTTTGGATTTTACTAATATAAAACTTTGGAATTCCTTACCACTCGAATGTTGCCCAGCGGTCATTCATTTTGGGCAGCAGCAATGCGAACAGCTTTCCGCGTATGCTGTGTTTTTTCATTTCTTCATTGAAGCTGTGTTCTTCGGCAAGGCGGAATCCTTCGACGAGATAGGCTATCTCCTGACCTGAGTCGGTGCCTGAGACAAAATGGGCGTTCGTATTTTTTACGGTATCGTGAAATTTCTCGTTTTTTACCATGAGTTTGTTGTTCTGCTCTGCGATAAGTGTTCCGCCGCCGGGGAAATTTTCTTTCAGGACATTCAGAAAAGTCCGTATCTGTTCCATTGTTAGATACATGAAAAGGCCTTCAGCAAGAAAGAGGGGCTTTGTTTTTCTCTCGGAAAGGGCTTCCTGAACGGGCTTGCACCAGTCTGAATCCAATATGTCTCCGGCGATCATTGTTACTCTTTCTTTTTCAGGGAAAGCCTTTTTTCTTGCCGTGATCACATCGGGCAGATCCAGGTCAAACCAAAGGATCTTTCCGTTGTCAACGCGGGAAAACCGGTCGTCGAATCCGGCTCCGAGATTGATGACCACAGTTTCTGGAGTTTTTCTGATGATTTCCTTAAGCTGCCTGTCGAGCATGATCGTGCGGGCAATAACTCCTTCGTGAGACATAAATTTGTCATACTTTGAGATGTCAATGCCGAGAGCTTCAACGATTTCCACGGCTTTTTTGTCGATTACACGCGGATTTTCACGCCTGCTTTCGCTTGCTTTTACCGCCAGCGGAATTAATGCAGTTGTCTGAACATCGCCTAACTGCAAATTCATCTTTGTCTCCTTTTTATGCCGGTTTTCTTACCACGCAGTGAAGCCGCATAAAGCCTCTTTTTTCAAAAAATTCCATTTTAAGCCCTGAGTTTTTGCAGAGTTTTTCTATATCGTTTTTCCAGTATATACGGACATCACCGAAACCGATAAGATTGAGAACCGGAAGCTCGATATGGTTTAGATACCAGCGTATCAATGAGTTGCTTGACGTCATGTCACGCAGGATCAGACGTCCGTTCGGGCGGAGGATCCTGTAAGCGCTGTCGAAAAATTTCTGCGGATTCGGATAGTGGTGAATACTCTGGCAGCAGATAAGAACATCAAAAGAGTTGTCAGGGTAGGGCGGATTTTCGCAGTCACCGACAAGAAGTTCCACTCCCTGCATGTTTTTTGCCTTTGCGACTTCGATCATTTTGGGAGTCAGATCAATCCCTGCATAATGTTTGTCAGGATATTTCTCTTTCAGCAGTGTCAGCATCGGAGCGGTTCCGCATCCGCAGTCAAGCAAGTCGTTGAAATCCTCTTTTTCCAGCTCCGCAAGCACGTCCGGATAGTCTTTCTGGCACAGTTTGTAAACGCCGGCTTTGTCTGTCTCGTAAACAGAGGCCGCTTTGGAAAATTCCTTGATTGATAAATCTTTGTAGTCGCTGTCTCTCATGGTATCTCTTATTTGTTTTTCTATTGAAAATTTTAAAAGAGCAGATCAAAAAAACGAAGGGAAAGAATCAAGAGGGACGGTGCGGTTTATTAGTCCGAAAAGTTCTTTCCCTTTTATTACACGGAGGAGGTTGTTAGTTTTGTAAATATCAACGTTTTGCAATGCTCTTTATTCCGTATCCTGTGCTTTTGATTACTTTCCTCAATTCTTCCTCATCGAGCGGCTCATCGCTTGTTATCTGCGTGAGGCCTGTTTTGTGCGACGATTTGACCTCTTTTACCTTGAAATTGTTGCGGATCGCGTCGTTGACATGACTTTCGCACATGCCGCACATCATTCCTTCGATTTCAAGGATTGTCAGGTGTTTTGAAGGGTAGCAGCTTCCTGACATCGGGCAGCAGCCGCAGTTGCATCCGCATGAGGATTTTCCCTGTTTCTTGTTTTTTACAAGATTGAGGATGATGGCGGCAACCACCGCCATCAATATTGCCAGCACAAGGATTGTTCCCATTATTTACCTGCCGTAACTGAAAGTTTTGTCGCTTCGCTGTATTGCTTGAAGAAAAGCATGTAGATCATTCCTGCAAGGCAAGCGAAAGCGGCTATCATGAATATTACATTGAAGAGAGAGAAGTTGCCTGTGAACAGGTTGCCGAACTGGTTGATCATAAGTGCGACTGCATAAGCGAAACCGCACTGGTAGCCGATTGCAAACCATGTCCATTTCGTGTTGTTCATTTCACGCTTGATAGCACCGATCGCAGCAAAACACGGAGCGCAGAGAAGGTTGAAGACCAGGAACGAATATCCGGTGATTCCCGTGAATGCCTGAGCCATAGCTTCCCAAGCCGTCATATCGCCTGCGCCGTAGAGAATGCCCATCGTGCCGACGATGTTTTCTTTTGCGACAAGTCCGGTGACCGATGCGACAGCCGCCTGCCAGCTTCCCCAGCCGAGCGGAGCGAAGATCCATGCAATGCCTTTGCCGATATATGCTAGGATCGAAGAATCGAGCTGGTCTTCGGTGAGCATTCCGAAACCTTCGTCAGTCCAGCCGAAGAATGAGGTGAACCATACGAGGATCGTTGAAACAAGGATGATCGTTCCCGCTTTTTTGATGAACGACCAGCCGCGCTCCCACATTGATCTGAGAACGTTTCCGAGTGTCGGCATGTGGTAGGAAGGGAGTTCCATTACGAAAGGAGCAGGGTTTCCTGCGAACATTTTTGTCTTTTTGAGCATGATGCCGGAGATGATGATCGCTGCCATTCCGACAAAGTATGCGCTTGTAGCGACCCCATGCCGAGCCGTCAAAAATCGCACCTGCAACCATTGCGATGAAAGGAACTTTCGCGCCGCACGGGATGAAAGTCGTCGTCATGATCGTCATACGGCGGTCGCGCTCGTTTTCTATAGTTCTGCTTGCCATGACGCCGGGGATGCCGCAGCCGGTCCCGACGAGCATCGGAATGAACGATTTGCCCGAAAGTCCGAATTTTCTGAAGATCCTGTCAAGAACGAATGCGATACGCGCCATATATCCGCACGCTTCGACAAATGCGAGCAGGAAGAAGAGGACGAGCATCTGCGGAACAAATCCGAGAACTGCGCCGACACCGGCAACGATACCGTCAAGGATGAGTCCTTTGAGCCACTCTGCGCATCCGATCGCATCGAGGATTTTTTCAACGAGAACGGGAACGCCCGGGATCCATGCGCCGTAATCAGCCGGATCAGGTTCGTCGAATCCTTTTTCCTCGAAGTAGGAGAGAGCCTCTTTGAAAGACATTCCATTTGCTTCGTTTTCCGCGTCGTCTTCCGCCACTTTGACTTCGCCGTCGTAGAAAACGTTGATATTTGAATGTTCAAGAGTTTCCTCGTCTTCGACGTCGTAAGCTATATACTGTTTTTCGGGCTGGAGTTCTTTTGCGGCTTTCATCGTTTCTTCCGCATTGATTTCTTCTTCGCCTTCTTCATTTTTTGCTGTTACGATGACTTCGTAAGCGTCGAAAGCGTTGTGTGCGGCATCGTATTTTTCAGCTTCTTCCTCGTAGTCGCCTGTTCCGATTCCGAAGAGGTGCCAGCCGTCGCCGAAAAGACCGTCGTTTGCCCAGTCAGTAGCGTCCGCGCCGACCGTTACCATTGAAATGTAATAGATAAGGAACATGACTATCGCGAAAATCGGAAGGCCGAGCCAGCGGTTCGTCACGATTTTGTCGATTTTATCCGAATTCGAAAGCTCGCCTGCATTCGCCTTTTTGTAGCTCGATTTCAGAATTTCTGCGATGTAGATGTAACGTTCGTTCGTGATGATGCTTTCCGCATCGTCGTCAAGCTCTTTTTCGGCAGCCTTGATGTCTGCTTCGATGTGGTCGAGAAGACCTTTTTCGATTTTGAGCATTTCAAGGACTTTGTCGTCACGCTCGAAAACTTTGATCGCATACCATCTCTGCTGTTCTTCGGGCATGCCATGGACGACTGCTTCTTCGATGTGGGCGATTGCGTGCTCGACCGGGCCCGAGAAAGAATGCTGCGGAAGGGTTTTTGTCTCTTTCGCCGCTTTGATTGCCGCTTCAGCCGCTTCCGTGATTCCGTCGCCTTTAAGTGCTGAAATCTCGACGATCCTGCATTTGAGTTGTCTCGAAAGTTCGGCAACATCTATTTTGTCACCCGATTTTTTGACGAGATCCATCATGTTAAGGGCGATTACGACCGGAATTCCAAGTTCGACAAGCTGGGTCGTAAGGTAAAGGTTTCTTTCAAGGTTTGTCGCGTCGACGATGTTCAAAATTGCATTGGGACGCTCGCCGATAAGGTAGTTTCTCGCAACGACTTCTTCCAGAGTATAAGGTGAAAGCGAGTAGATTCCGGGAAGGTCCGTAATGATAACGCCTTCATGTTTTTTGAGTTTTCCCTCTTTTTTCTCGACTGTTACTCCCGGCCAGTTTCCGACGAACTGGTTTGAGCCCGTGAGAGCGTTGAAAAGGGTGGTTTTTCCCGAATTTGGGTTTCCCGCAAGTGCGATCCTGATTTGTTCAGCCATTTTTTCCTCCTACTCAACTTCGATCATTTCAGCATCTTCTTTTCTCAAAGAAAGCTCGTAGTTTCTGACAGTGACCTCGATCGGATCGCCTAAAGGAGCGACTTTCCGCACGAAAATTTCAACGCCTTTGGTAACACCCATGTCCATGATGCGCTTTTTTACAGCGCCTTCGCCGTGAAGTTTTACAACTTTCACCGTTTCGCCGATTTTTGCTTCGCGTAAAGTTTTCATTTTATACCTCCAAAAAATTAGACTTTAAACCATGATTTTGCGGGCCATTTCCTCGTTGATTGCGACCCTGGACTCTTTGACTTTGACAATGATGTTTCCGGCAAGGGAATTTACGACCGTGACAGTCGCGCCGACTGTGAAACCTAAATTTTCAAGATGGTGCTTTACTTCGTCGCTTCCGCCGATTTTCTTAATGACCTGTTCGTTTCCTGCATCCGCTAAAACTAATGGTATCAACTCTCTCTCCATTAAAAACTGCTTAATATTATGAAACTCATTTTGTTAAAAGAGCAAAATCAAGTTAGCTGTAACTAACTATAATTAGCAACAGCTAACTGTCAAGGAAAAAATTTAAGAAAAATGAAAAATCGGAAAATTTTTTAAAGGAAAGAAGTTTTTGCTATTTGTCTGCCGCTTTTTCGATAAGGATTCCTGCTGCGAAAGCCGCGAAGTAGCAGAGAAGGCCTGTGAAGAACGTTGCCGAAATGCCGTAGAAAATCGATATTGCCGTGGCGACAACAGAACTTACGACACTTGCCGCGCCGTTTACGCCCCAGAACCACGGAGCCGATTCGCTGACTTTTTTGTTGAGGAGCGAAAGTCCGGTCGGGAAGGGCATTCCCATGAAAAATCCGGCAAGGGCCATTGTCGCGAAGCTGTAGATTATGCGCGGAGCAATCGGCCACGAACTGAAGTAGTGAAGAACAAACATATTTGCTGAGCCTACTGTCGCGACAACCAGAATAAGCATGATGAAAAGTCCTTTGACACCGACTTTTTCACGCAGCTTCTTGCTTGCAAAACTACCCAAACCGCTGAAAAGAAGCATTGTGAAAAGAACAACAAGGATGCTGTATGTCGGATGTCCCAGAAATACGGCGAATTTCTGGATGAGTGAGATTTCGATCAGCATGAAGCCGATCCCAAGAGCCGTGAAATAAGCTGTGTAGCGGTTGAAAACGGCTTTTGCAACATCTGTTTTCATCTTCGAAATCAGCGGGATTATGATGAGGAAAAGCGAAAGGACGATGACTATCGCGATGAGCCAGAGAAGGTTGTGTATCGCCATAAGGTTGGTTGAAAGAACACCTTCAGATTCTACTTTCAGTCCTTTGATGACGGCGGACGGTTTTAGCATGTTGAAGAAGAACGGGTTGTCGTCTGTCGGCGGAGTGAGATCCAGCGGGTAAGTAGCCATGAACTGCTCGCGTTTTCCCGGAGTTATGATGTCCTTAAAATCGGAATCCTGCTCTTTGCCGCCTGCGACAAGAAGCGTAAAGTGGTAAAGATCGGCAATGCTTTTTGCCCTGTCGATGATTTCCGGTTTAAACGGTTTTTTGGAAACCACAATTGTTCCTGAACCAAAGTGAAATTCCATGGGGGTTTCAGGGGGAATGTAGTCCATTGCGACGAGGATTATGTGTTTTGCAGGCTCTTGTACGCCTGATTCCAGCAGTGTCTGGTATGCAAGATTGACGAGACGGAGAAGTTCGCCCGGGCGTTTCGGGTAATACCAGCGGCTCATTGTTATCGCGCCGTTGTCGGAAAGGCGGGAGAAGAAAGTTTTCCACGCTTCGAGCGTGTAGAGCGAGTTTTCGGTGAGTACGAATGCGCCTGAAGCGGTCGCAGCCCACGAGTCGATGAGGCTGGCCTGAATAAGGTCGAACTGCATATCGTTCTTTTCAAAGAAATTCCTGGCTTCGTCCTCAACAAGATGAACATTCGGAAGTTCCGATATGTTGTAGGTGTAGCCGGAATAAACTTTTGTGAGTGCTTCCAGAATCCGACCGTTGATTTCAATTCCCCAGACCTCTTTCTGGTTGAAATGGAGTGCAGAGAGAATGTCCCTGCCGCCGCCGACTCCGATTATTCCGACTTTGGAGCGCGGGAAAAGGTAGTGTGCGAAGTTCGTGATGTCGTAGCGCAGGTGAATGAGGCCCGAAACCGGCATTGTGTTCCCCGTGATTACTGTCGCTGCGGCTGAATCTATTTTAAGGTTTTTCTGCTCAACGCGGTAATCGGGAAACTGCTCCCTCAATTTCCATGAGATTCCCCATCCGAAGCCGATGTCGTTGGGAAGCGGCGCTACCGTTATGCGGGAAAACGGAGTCCAGCTTTCCCATTCAATATTGCGTTCGACGGTCGCTTCGAGGACTCCTTCGTCAACTTTTGTCCATTCTATTTTGAAAATTCTTCCGGTGTAGTTGAAAACGGAAAAAATAATGATGCAGACTGCCAGAACGAGATCCGATTTTTTCCTGGAAACTGCAAAAGCTGAGAAAAATCCGAGACTTGAGATAAAAATTATGGCGCTTACAGCATCGGTTACGGAAAGAAGCGAGAAAAATGCGAGCGAACCTGCCGCAGCACCGGCAAGATCGGCTGCGTAGAGTTTGTTTGCCTGTTTTATGTACTTCGTGGCTAAAATCAGCGAGACAGCGACACCTTCAAAATAGAACGGAACCGCGGCAACAGCGTAGATGAGAGCAGTCGTGAAGTATCCGATACCGGTCGGACGCGGCACGAACGGAATCGAAAGGAGTGTAAGAAGTGAAATTATCAGTGAAAACGAAAACAGCCGGCTGTATTTCGAGATCAGAGCCTCGAGTTCGTCATCTGTTTTTGATGCGAAGTCGGCTAAATAAACTTTGACTGCACCGGTACTCATTCCGAGCATAGCTACTGAAATTGCCATAAAAGCGTAATGATACCACATTGTTATGCTGAAAATGCGGGTCAGGCTGTTTTCTAGTGCAAGACCGGCAAGAGAGAGCAGAAAAATTGCGTAATAAATAGATTTTCTCATTAAAACGACCTCAAAAAAATCAAAAGCGGATGATGATACAAAAAAGAACTGTTTAGTCAATTATGCCGGAAAGGTTTTGAAAAGCGGAGAATTATTTGCCTTTTGCGTTTATGGAACCGTTGGTGATTTTGTAACATTTTCCATCAGGGACAGGGACACCTGTAACCATATCGACTTCCACAAAAACCGGCTGCTGGAAAGGCACTGTCGCTATGAAAGAACCATTCGGGTTTATTGACGGAATGTGAAGAAAACCTCTCTTGGCATAATAGAGTTTCGTGACAATTTCCCCGGTATATTCTTTGATGAATGCACATACACCGTATTCATTGTCGGGTTTTTCTCGTGTGCAGGTGTTGAATGGATAGTGTGCTAAATCAATAGTAAGCGAAGCTGAGGAAGGTTTGGAAATTTTCAGAGAGAAATGATTCTTGCTGCTGCCGCCGTTCGGAGAGTATTCTGCGGCGTAGTCTAAAAAATTGTGTGCAGGATCTGCTGCTGATGTCAGGACAAGGTCGCTGAGTGTGATTGCGGTGCACTGAACTTCCAGACATTGTGTCTGATCTGCACTGCAAATTTGATCGCGGCAGCCGTCTTTGCCGCTTTCAGCGTTGCCGCAGTAGCTGCCGCATTCGTTTATGCCGCAGACTTTTCCTTCGCATGTGCACGGAACGCATTTGCCTTCCGCATTGCATCCCTGGCCGTCTCCGCAACCGCCGTTCCCGCAGAGTCCGCCGCAGCCGTCTGATCCGCATTCTCTTCCTTCGCACGAGCACTCGATGCACATGGTCTGGTCGATACTGCATCTTTCTTTGTAGTCACAGCCGCCGCACGGGTTGCCGAATTCGTCTTCTCCGCAGATTTTTTCTCCGCATTTTGATTCAGCGCATTTACCGTTGTCGCAGAAAAATCCTGCGCCGCAGGTTCCGCATTTTCCGCCGCAACCGTCTTCTCCGCACTCTTTTTCTGTGCCGTCTTCGGCTTTGCAGTTAGGAGTGCACTTGCAGGTTTTTGTCTCCTGATCGCAGATTTTTCCTTCGCCGCAATTTCCGCATGAACCTCCGCAGCCGTCGCTTCCGCACTGTTTTCCTGCACAGTTCGGCTGGCAGTCGGTATCTGACGGAGTTGTGTCTGTTGGGTCTGAAGGGGTAGCGGAATCAGAAGTATCTGACGTATCTGAGGGAGTTTCAGAGCCTGTATCCGCCGCGGTACCGGTGTCGCCTTCTTTGCCGCTGTCGGCAGCTGTATCGGACGAACCTGTGTTCGCAGCTTCGTTTGTCTCTTCTTCGTCATCGTCAGTTACACAGGAAACAAAAAGAAACATTGAAAAAATCAGCAGTATAAGTGTCAAAAACTTTTTCATGAGAGCCTCTATTCATAGCTGAGGTTAGCGTCTTCAACGATGAGACAGTCGCCGCCCTCAACAAATTCCCTGGTTATTTTCAATCCGGGGTCTAGTATTGTTCCGGCTTCTTCAGTTTGTATTATTTCACCGAATTTTATTCCGGAAATATCAGCATTTATCTTTGCACCGTTTCCGGATATCTGGCTGCCTTCTTCATACGAGTTGACAGTAATAGTTCCTGTTTTCGGCAGGAATGTTTTGGGATTATTGTTTTTGTGGTCTTCAATGATATAAAAACAGAGAGTTTTGTATGTCGAGTTATCCACGTCGCAGTTGTCAATATTGCCTGAAAGATCGAACGGTGTTCCGGTTTCCGGCACGGTTGACGATTTGAAAACGATGACATATTTGTCATCCTTGGACGGGTCCCCGGTATTCGGAGTATACGCATCGGTTTCGGATCTGTAGTACAGGTATCCGTTGTTGTTTTTCGATGCTTTGACTGGAGAAAGAGTTATGGTAGTGCAGCCTTTGCATGTCTGGGCAGCGGTGCAGACTTCATCTTCCTTGCAGCCGCCGTTGTATTCTCCGCAGAATCCGCCGCAGCCGTCAGGACCGCACTCTTTGCCTTCGCACTGGGGAGCGCATTCGCAGAGACCTGTTTCTTCGCCGCATGTTTCGTTTGATTTGCAGCCGCAGGGTTCTCCGCAGCCGTTATCAGTTCCGGCGCCGCAGTGAATCCCGTCGCATGTTCCTGTGCACTTGCAGGTGAAAGTTCCTGCATCGCAGATTCTTCCTTCTCCGCAGGTTCCGCACTGTCCTCCGCAGCCGTCAGAACCGCATTCTTTGCCGTCGCACTGTGGAGTGCATCCGCCGGGAGTCGTGTCGCCTGTTTCGGCAGAAGTTGTGTCTGCCTGATCTGACGGAGTCGTGTCGCCTGTTTCGGCAGAAGTTGTGTCACCTGTATCATCAGCCGGGTTTGTGTCGCCTGTTTCGGCAGGAGTCGTGTTACCGGTGTCAGACGGATTAGTGTCGCCGTTTTCCGACGGTGTTGTGTCTCCTGCTGGAGTGTTGTCACCGGAAACAGTGTCTTCCTCGTCGTCTTCAACGCATGAAACAAAAACAAACATCGCTAGAATAAGGGAAATGATTGTCAGAAACTTTTTCATAGGATTCCTCCTTTAAATTGTGTTAATTTCCATGGAACGAGTCATTTGTTATTTCAAAACATTTTCCGCCGGCAACAGGAATGCCGTCAGTAGTGTTTATATTGACAAGTCTGATGCCGCTGAGTGCTGCTTCAAGTTTTCCGCTGCTGTCAAGTGTCGTAATGTTTATTGTTCCCTGGGTAGGGAAATAGAACTTGTTGCTGTCGCTGATGTCCTTTATGTAAATGCATACGCTGTTTTGTTCAGGCCAGCCGTCTGTTTTATCTCCGAGAGATGTTTCCCCCTTGCAGTTGCCGAGGAATGTCATGGTGGAAAGATCGGTTTCTTTCATCATCGAAAGTCCCTGAAGTCTGAGCCAGAAATCATGTCTTACTTCCGGACTGTCGCCTTCTTTGAAGGATGATACATAGAAAAATTCCTCATGTTCAAGCTGATTCGGTTTGCTGGAAAGGGAGAGGTCGTTGACTGTTATTTTGGTACATTCGTATGGAATACACTGGGTCTGATCCGCGCTGCAGCCTTCGTTTTCGCCTGTGCATGTTCCGCATGATCCGCCGCAGCCGTTGCTTCCGCAGATTTTGTCCTTGCCGTTCTCTGTTTTGCAGCTCGGTTTGCAGAGATTGTCGAAAGCAGTTTCGATTTCAAGGCATGCACCGTTAGGAACAGGTACAGATGCACCGTCACTTTCTGCGATTGTGACTTCTTCAAGTTTTGCGGTGAGAGAGCCTTTGATTCTGTTGGATTCGTCAACTTCTTCGACATTCAAAGTTCCCGATTTCTGGAAGAATTTCGGATCCTGTTCCCCGTCCTGGAAAACGCTTACGCACTCCAGACAACTGTTGTAATTACGCTGTTTGTTGTTGTGTGCATCAGTTGTATTGGCCGGATCGTATGTCAGACTGTAGCTGCCGCTATTCAGAGTTTCATCGTCGTTGCGCCTGAACTTGATCTCAAGTTCGTCCGTCTTAGAATCGCTTCCAAGAACTTCTTTTATTTCGGCGCGGTATATCCCCCATGTGCTTGTGGAATCAAACGAATCCGGCACTATTGAAATTCCGGTGCAGTTTACCGGATCAGACGGCGTATTGTCGGTGTCGCCTGTATCGGCAGAACCTGTATCGCCTGTGTCTGCGCTGCCGGTATCAGCCGAGCCTGTGTCAGCAGAGCCGGTATCAGCCGAGCCTGTGTCTGCACTGCCGGTATCAGCAGATCCGGTGTCAGCAGAACCTGTGTCTGCGCCTGTATCTCCGCTGTGGTTGCTGTCGGATGTGTCCGTTGTGTCGGACGGAGTAGTGTCCGTATCGGTCGAGCCAGTGTCAGACGGATCGCTACCAGTGTCGCCGGAAACTGTGTCTGTAGTATCTTCCTCTTCCTCATCTTCAAGACATGAAACAAAAAGAAACATTGCGAGAATCAGGGAAATGATTGTCAAAAACTTTTTCATTTTTTTAGTCTCCCAAAAAACAATAGATAAACAAAACAAGAAATAGTAGTGAAAAAAGAGATTAAAACAATTTTTGTGGAGACGCTTCAAAACGTCTATTTATGATGACTGTGATTTAATGTGATTCGGATGACTTTATTCTGCTGTCAGATCCCAGGTGAAATCATCTACATTGTAGCATTTGCCGCCGGGAACAGGAATGTATCTCGAGTCAACTTCCTCGAGTATGAAAGATGCGGATCCTGCTGATTTCATTGTTCCAGGGAGATAGCTTATATTACCAACAGTGAGTGTCGTGTTTACCAATGTCTTATAATTGTTAAGATATTCTTCAGTTGACGGATTATACATGTCTTCATAGAATTCAAACGTAATGGCAACTACATCTGCGAAATCGGTCGGGTAGAAGTAACCGCTGCTGTTTTGTCCGTAGAATTCCATAATAAGGAGATCATAAAGCGATGTGCTTCCAGCTTCGTTAGTTATAGCTGAATAGTACTGCTGGTTGGTTTGAGAGTTCTTTTCGAGAGAGACATACTGGCTGTCGAAAGTAAGATCGCTGCATTCATAATCAACACACTGTCCTTCAGCGCTGCAAGCCTGGCCTTCACATTCGCCGCAGGTTCCGCCGCAGCCGTTCGAACCGCAGACTCTGTCGCCGCACTCAGGAACGCATTCAAATGAACCTGATTCGATTTCAAAGCAGCCGCCGTTTGTCTTGAAAGTCGATGTCGCGTCATCAGCTATTTCTACTTCTGCAAATTTTGCGGAAATCGAGCCTTTGATTGCATTGGTATCATCATCGAAAGAATCGATTTTCAAGTTTCCTTCTTTCTGGAAATAAAATTTCGTGTAGGAATCATCAACAACATCTGCCCTGATCATAACGCATTCCGTGCAGGTCTTGTAGTTCTTATTGTCGCCGCTTCCTAAATCGTGGTCTCCTACAGTCGGAGCTGTTCTCCTGGAACCCCAGAATTCCATGGAGAGCTGCGGATCTTCACCTACGTACCAAGTATAAGAAGATGAACCGAATGTAAATTGATCCCAGTCAAGCGAGAGTCCTGTGCATTCCTGCTCCAAACCAGTGTCGGTTGAGTCGCCGGAATCAGCTGGATCGCCGGAATCAGCTGGATCACCGGAATCAGTTGAATCACCGGAATCAGCATCGTCCTGGAAATTTGACCATGCCGCGCTATCTATTTCATAGCAGTCACCGTTAGGAGTGAAAGTCGACTCGTAGGTATTTTCATCGATTGTTACCTCAGCAAGTCTAACGGTGATAGTACCCTTATAATAAGGATAGGAGTCGTCAGAAAAATCAGTTTTAGTGATCTGAAGTGTTCCTTTCTGCTGGAAGAAGCTTTTTACTAAAGCATAGCTGTCAGGATCATAGAGAGACATATCTACGCACTGATTACAGGTGGAATAGTTAGTATTGTTGCCTGCGCCCAAATCGTAATTTCCTACTGCTGCATAGTCCTTCCAGTTTCCGTTCTGATTTTCCGGATAGAAGGAGAATGAAAGCATTCCGATATAATTTCCAGGAATTCCTGTCAGATCAAGAGAAATAAGGTTGTTCGGATAATAATATTCTCCGTCGTCATAATAGTCCATCGCCGGATCGAAAGAAAGACCTGTACATTCTTTCTGTGAACCAGTATCAGAGGTGTCGCCGGTATCAGCCGGATCGTTGTTGTTTCCGGTGTCGCCGGTATCAGCCGGATCGTTGTTGTTGCCAGTATCGCCGGTATCAGCCGGATCGTTGTTGTTGCCAGTATCGCCGTTGTTGTCATTGTTTCCGGAATCGTTGTTGTTATCAGGCGTTTCGTTGTTACCTGAATTGCCGCCATCGGATGTCTCGTCATTGCCGCCCGGAGTATAGCCGGAATCGCCATTGTCTGGAATTTCTTCATTGTCTTCTGCGCATGAAACGAAGACGAACATCGCAAGAATCATAAGTGTGAGAGTCAAAAACTTTTTCATTGGAACCTCCAAATTGTAAATAAACAAAACAGAATATTGTAGTGAAAAAAGAGATTAAAACAATTTTTGTGGAGACGCTTCAAAACGTCTATTTATGATGAGTGATTTTTTATTTTATTTGATTTATTTCGTGGTATCCCAGGTGAGGTTTTCTACTTCGTAGCATTTGCCGCCTGGAACAGGAACAACATGATTGTCGACTTCCTGAAGTCTGAAGGAGCCGTTGCCTTTGGATTTCATTCCGGACGTTACTTCGGTGAAATTGAGAGTTCCGCTTTCCTGGAAGTAGAGTTTTGTTGCATAACCTTCGCTGTTGACGTCTTCGTAAAGAATTACGCACTTATCGCATGACTCTATATCGTTTGTGAGTGTAACTTCGCCCTCTGTAATAGTTGTAGCATAGGAATTGCCGCTGTAGAAGTCGATTTCAAGATAATCTGCAAGTGTTGTGCTTCCTGCCGTGTCACCTGTTACTTCAGCAAAATAATAGTATTTAGTACCGTAATCTGTGTCGGAAGAACCGAGTTCAACTTCGTCGAAAGAGAGCTTTGCACAGTTATCGAATGGTACACACTGAGCTTCTGCGCTGCAAGCCTGACCGTCGCATGAACCGCATGAACCGCCGCAGCCGTCGCTTCCGCACTGTTTGCCTGCGCACTCAGGAATACATTCGCTGTCAAAAGATGCTGATTCGATTTCAAGGCATTCGCCGCCGGAGATAGGAGTTGAAACCCAGTTTTCGTCCTGACCGCCGATATTGGACTCTATGAATTTTGCGGAAAGAGATCCTTTTATGTTTTCGTCTTCATCGACAGAATCAATTTTCAGAGTTCCGCTCATCTGGAAATACTTTGCTTCGCCTTTTAATATTCTGAGACATTCGGTGCAGGTCGAATAGTTTGTGTTGGCTCCTGAGCCGAGGTTGAAAGTTCCTGCCTTGACATTTACGTCATCGTAAATGAATTCCATGGAAAGCTGCGGGTCTCCGGTCGTATAATAGTAACCGCCGTACTGTTCATCTTTTGTAAAAGTGCTCCAGTCAAGTGAAAGACCAGTGCATTCCTGCTGAGGAGGAGTTGTGTCATTGTCGTTGTCAGGCGTTTCATTGTTTCCGGAATCGCCGTTGTCGTGATCTGGAGTTTCATTGTTTCCGGAATCACCGTTGTCGTTGTCAGGCGTTTCATTGTTTCCGGAATCACCGTTGTTGTCATTGTTTCCGGAATCGTTGTTGTTATCAGGCGTTTCGTTGTTTCCTGAATTGCCGCCGTCGGATGTCTCGTCGTTGTTGCCGGGAGTATAGCCGGAGTCGCCGGTGTCTGGAATTTCTTCATCGTCTTCTACGCATGAAACGAAGACGAACATCGCAAGAATCATAAGTGTGAGAGTCAAAAACTTTTTCATTGGAACCTCCAAATTGTAAATAAACAAAACGCAATATTGTAGTGAAAAAAGAGATTAAAACAAATTTTGTAGAGACGTGACCTGACACGTCTCATTTGTGCTGAGCAAGGTTTAAAATATTTGATTAAATCATAAGAGCCGAGCAGCCGTCGGAGCTTTTTGAATCAGTTGAACTGTCGTCGGCGGTATCGCTTGAGCCGGAATTATCTGTATCGGTATCGTCGAGATTGTCGAAGTAGCACCAGCAGCCGTCGGTACAACGGGTACCGAACTCGCAGTCGCTGTCGCTGTGGCAGCCCCAGAGTCCTTCATAACACTCTGAACATTTGCCGTTTTCACAGTAATATCCCTGATCGCAGTCAATGTGTTTTTTGCATTCTTTCTGACTTTCGGAACCCGAATCTGTATCAGTTGAACTGTCGTCGGCGGTATCGTTTGAGCCTGAATTATCCGTATCGGTATCACCAAGATTGTCGAATTCACACCAGCAGCCGATACAACGGGTACCGAAGTCACAATCGCTGTCACTACGGCAGTCCCAGTTCTCTCCATAACACTCTGAACACTTACCGTCTTCGCAGCCATAACCCGGGTCGCAGTCGGCGTTGGTATCGCATTCTTTCTGACTTTCGGAACCCGAATCTGTATCTGTGTCGTCCGGATTTGCGATGTAGCACCAGCAGCCGTCGCAGGCATAACCAGGATCGCAGTCGGCGTTAGTGTCGCATTCCTTCTGTTCGAAACATTCATCTGCAGGTTCTGTCGGATCGTGCGGATTTGCTACATCAAATGCCGCGGTTTCGATTTCAAGGCACTTCGTTCCTGCAAAAAAAGTGGTGGAATTGTCTTCCGCGATATCGGCTTCGACAAGTTTTGCCGTGATCGTTCCTTTGATCGTGTTCTTTTCGCCGACTGATTCCACGGTGATGGTCCCGCCGTGCTGGAAATACATTTTCGTGTAGTCTTCAAGTTCTGAATCGTAGCCGGAATAGAGTCTCACAGCCTCGGTGCAGGTGTTGTAATTAAGGTTTTTGTCGTTTCCTAGGTCGTAAGTTCCCGGTTTTATCTTTGTTTCTGTTGAGTTTTCGGGGAAGAAAAATGTCATGTAAACATAAGGTCTTCCGCCGTCCATGCTTGTGTAGAAAGAATTGGAGTAATATTTTTTCAATGTGCCGAAATCGATCGAAATGCCGGTGCATTCGGAGAGATCGAGCGGCTGGCATTGCGACTGGTCGAGGCTGCATCCTTCGTTTTTGCCGCAAGTTCCGCATACGCTGCTGCATCCGTCGCTTCCGCAGACTTTGCCGGTGCAGTCGGGAATGCAGATGGTGTCCCAGGTCATATTGTCCACGTCGTAGCAGTTTCCGCCTGTTATCGGCGTGAAATAATCGTTGACTTCGACAAGTCTGAATGAGGCGTTTCCCTGAGATTCAAGTGTGCCTTCCTTGACTTTGGTGATATTGAAGGTGCCGCTTATCTGCGAATAGAGTTTTTGTCCGTTGTCTTCGTAAAGTATCAGGCATGTGTCGCAGGATTCTCGGTCGGTAAGAATTGTTGTTCCGACTTCAAGTTTGGAGAGAGCTTCTCCGCTGCTGTTCCAGAATTCGATCTGGAGAAGATCCTTGATTTTAGGGTCGCCTGCAGCGTTGCCGACTGCGTTTGCGAAATAAACTGTTGAATCGCGGTATACGTTTTCAAATTCGAGTTTCTGGCAGTCCGCGCCGTAGCAGACAAAGAAAAACATCGCGATAATAGTGAAAGTTAAAAATTTTTTCATAGCAATTATCTCCTGACTGAGAATAAACAAAACAGGGAATGTTAAGGAAAATAGGGGGTAAATCAAATTTTGCAAAAACGCAGTTTGACGCGTCCCGTTTGTGATGAGATGCAGTTAGAAATTGATTTCCGTGTTTTTGACTTTAAGGCATGAGCCGTAAGGAACCATGCTTGACGTGTGATCGTTGATTTCAACTTCTTCAAGCATTACATCAATAAAGTCTGCTTTGATTTTGTGGTTCGACGGGTCATAGCTTTTGACATCGACTGTTCCTTTTTTCTGAAAGAAGCGTCTTCCGCTGCCGCCGTCCTCGTAAACGACAAGGAAAAGTCCTTTGGGATCACCGTAATTTGTTCCTTCAAACTCGTGAATATCGGCTACTTCATCGGAGTTGAGCGAACCGATCTCTATTGTCAAATAGTCAATCGCTGAAAAATTCAGAGTACTCGGTTTATAGCTCATCCTGTATCTCTTGTCGCTTGAGCTATAAGTTACATCGTTTTGGAGTTCGATTTCGAAGCAGTCTCTCGTACTTTTGAATGTTTCGCCAGATTCGATTTCAATGCACCTGCCGTTTGTAAGCGGAGTGGAGTCGATATCGTATTCCGTACCGCTCAGTTCAACCTCGATGAGTTTTGCCGAAATCGTTCCCTCGATGTTGCCTTCCTTTGCGGTATCATCATCGTTTGCGGTGATGTTCAAAGTTCCGCTTTCCTGGAAGAAGTAGGCAGCACAGTTGTCAGGGTAGAATACATAAGGAGTTTCGCAGTCCATGTAAACCATGACACATTCTTTGCAGGTGAGATAGCTGCTGTTTTGAGGTGTTCCCAGATTGTATGGTCCGACATTGACTTTGCCGTTGGGATTGTGATCGAATTCTATCGAGAAACCGTCCTCTAAATCATTGTCCCCGATTGTTATGTCGGCATAGTAGGCGCCTTCGTAACGGGCAAAAGTATCCCATTCGAGTGAAAATCCGATGCAGTCCGATTCCGGATTCGTTGTGTCTGAATCAGTGTCAGCGTCAGTATTTTCTGAGTCGCTGTCGCCGTTTTCGGAATCGGAATCACCGTTTTCTGAGTCGCTGTCGTTGTTTTCGGAATCGGAATCACCGTCTCCCGGTTCAAGGTCAGATGCTTCAGAGTCTGTGTCGGAACCTTCTGAATCAGGGTTTACATTTTCTGAATCCGCATCCGTTTCTTCAGAGTCGATATCCGATGTTTCAGATTCGGAATCGGAAGTGTCAGTCGAGTCCGAAGTGTCAGTAGAATCAGTCGAGTCCGAAGTATCCGTTGAATCACTCGTATCAGTTGAGTCTGAACTGTCACTCGTGTCGGTGGAATCCGTTGTGTCGGCACTTGTGTCTGCTGAAGAATCCGAAGTATCAGCAGTGTCCGATGTGTCGGAAGAATCAGCGGTGTTGTCCGTGTCAGGGACTTCGATCAGATCATCAAGATTTTTGCCGCTGCATGAAGCAAATGTTGCAATAGCAAGAAGTGTAAGCAGAATCGTGAAGTTTTTCATTTTCCTTTCCTAACAAAATAAAAAAAACGTGATTGTTTTGGTAGAGTTTACCATCCGTCACCAAAAAAAGCATCCAACAAATTATAGAACCAGCTGTAGGTCGGATCCGATTTCTCAAATGTTATTTTCGTAGTTTTAAGGTTAAGGCATGCGCCGTTCTCACCCAAAACACTTGTTAAATTGTTGTCACCGTCGAATTCGACTTTTTCAAGCATTACGCCTGTAAATTTTACAGTGATCGTTTCCGTTTCATTCCATCCGTCATCTTCTGTGTCGTAAATTGTTTCTACTGTTCCGTCTTTCTGGAAGTAGGTTGGTTTGGTACTGTCACTGCCGTCTTCATTGACATAAAGGAAAAATCCGCTATCGGCGTCCCATTTTATATCCTCAAGATAAAATGTTCCTTGATAAGTCGGGAGGTTCGAAAACTTTACAAAGAAAGTATCAGCCGCGTCTGAACCTGTGTTGGGTGCATAGGTCGTCTTGAATACGGCAGATTCAGACGAATATGGGGAATTATTATCCAGCGACAAAGGGGAGGTCAGTTCGATTTCTGTAACCGTATTACAGTGGGTCAGAACGCACTTGTATTCATAGTTGCAGAACTCATCCGCTCCGCATGGTTCGCCGCAAGTTCCGCCGCAATCATCATCGCCGCACAGTTTACCATCGCAGTTCGGAACGCAGACGGGAAGTGTATCAGCGTCGTCGCTTGTGTCACCGTCATCGCCGGAATCGGTTGTGTCGTTGCCGGAATCAGTCGAGTCATTGCCGGAATCGGTCGTGTCATTACCGGAATCGGTCGAGTCATTGCCGGAATCAGTTGAGTCGGTCGAATCAGTTGAGTCGGTCGAATCAGTTGAGTCGGTCGAATCAGTTGAGTCGGTCGAGTCAGTTGAGTCAGTCGAATCAGTTGAGTCAGTCGAGTCAGTTGAGTCAGTCGAATCAGTCGAATCAGTTGAGTCGGTTGAGTCGGTTGAGTCAGTTGAGTCAGTCGAATCGGTTGAGTCAGTCGAATCAGTTGAGTCAGTCTGGGCAGCCGCTTCTGAGTCGTTTTGAGCTTCAGCGTCATCTGGATACTCGCCGTACCAATTTTCTTTTTCAGTGCCCTTGCAAGAAATAAAAGTTGCGATTGCAAGAATTGCAAGCATCATCATAAAGTTTCTCATTTTTCTCTCCTAAATTAGGCAGTTAAAAACTTTCTTATAACAAATTCCAATAATCAAAAAACGCTATATTATACTCATAATATTTTAAAAATAAAATTCGTCAAAAAACAATAGTTTAGTAGTAGCCCGGATCCCAGTCTCAGTTGCTGTCGCATTCATCTTCACCTTCTTCTTCGCAGGTTCCGCATGTTCCGCCGCAACCGTCGCTTTCACCGTTTTCTTTATCGCTGCAGTCTGGGACACAGAGAGTCCTGGCCTCGAAATCTGTTTCTATTTCTACACAGTCGCCATCTTCAATAGGAGTTGACCAGAATCCTTCGAGTTTTGATTCTATGAGGACAGCTGAAAAATATCCTCCGAAATTGTAGTCCGAATCAACTTTGTTTATGGTAATCGTTCCGCTATTCTGAAAATAAAACTTTTTTGAATCATTGTTGCTTGTATAGTCCTGATAGACAGAGATACATTCCCAACATGTCCAATAGTTTGAGTTTCTTCCGTTGTGTCCTGTGGCAAGATCGTAGGTTCCATCCGCTATATAAGGATCACCTTCGGAACGGACATGGTCTATTCTCAGTTCCAAAATATCTTCATTCGAGTTGCCCAAAATGCCGTCAGCAATTTTTATTGTATAGGTTCTTGAGCGGAGATCTCCTGTGAGTTCGTCATTCGGATCAAGTGAAAAACCTGTGCAGTTGAGTGGTTTTTCTGTGTCTTCATCTGTTGTTTCATCAGGTTGGATAATGTCTGAATCTCCATTTTCAAGTTCATCTTCATCCTCTACGGCATTATTTGAATCTTCATCGCTATTCTCTGCATCTTTATCCTGTTCATCAGCCTGATTGTCGGAATCCTTGTCGGAAGAAGGCTCTGTTTTGTCAGTATCTTCTTGAATTCTGTTTACGGAGTCATCGTCAGCGGGATATTCGTCGTAAACACTCTCTTTTTTATCGCCGCATGAGGCAGAAACAATTGCAAAAACAAGCAAAAAGATGAATTTCGATAAATTTTTCATAAAACCTCCTCTGTTTTGAGAACAAAAACGCAAAATTATAGAAATATGATGAATAATATAAAGTTTTTATTGAACTTTTTGAGATTGTTTCCGGGAGTGGTCTTTAGATGCTTCGGAGAGGGCGGCTAGTCGCCGTAATCGTATTCTTCCTCTTCGATTGTGTAGGTGACGGTCGTGTCTTTTACGTTATAGCACGCACCGCCGGGAACAGCTAAGATGTTGTCGTCGTCATCAACCTTGATTTCTTCAAGTCTGAGACCTGAAATTTCGGCTTTGACATTGGTTGTCTCGTCACTTTCCGTTATCGTGAGTTTTACGGTTCCTTTCTGCTGGAAGTAAAGTTTGTTGTAACCTTCATCTTCGTCATAGCCTTCGTAAATTACGAAAAAGAGCTCGCTTTCCTGCGGAGTTTTGCCGTAAAGATCGTAAGTTCCGTCTTTGTCAGTGTTCACGGTGAGCGAAATGATATCGTCTTCCTGGGTGTTCGGAGAGTAGGGCATATCAAAACTTCCGTACCAGTCATCGTAAGTTCCGTGTTCCGGATCAATTGTAATTTCGGTGCAGTTGAAATCGACGCACTGTTTCTGATCCGCGCTGCATGTCTGATCTTTGCCGCATCCGTCGCCGCATGTTCCGCCGCATCCGTCAGGACCGCAGACTTTGCCGTCGCACTGAGGAACGCAGATGGTATCCCATGTGACATTATTGAACTCATAGCATTTTCCGCCGGCAACCTGAATCAGGTCGGTATCTACTTCCATAACTCTGAAAGAGCCGTTTCCCTGTGATTCCAGCGTTCCTTCCTTAACTTTTGTGAAATTAAGTTTTCCGCTTTCGTGGACATAATATTTTCCGACACTTTCGTTTTCTAGATCGTAATCTTCATACATGAGGATAGCGGTTTCATCATCTGCGTAGCTTTTAAGTGTTTCGGAACCTTCAAGTAATTCTGTTCTGTAAGACCATTCGTCTTCTTCTGCATCGTAGGTGTAGAAAGTCATCGCGAGCAGATCCGGAATCTCGGCGCTGCCGGGTTTGTTGTCCTTTACGTAAGCTTCATATCTTTTGTAAGAACTGAACCACGATTCGACTTTAGCGATCTCAAATTCTTCGACTTCAAGTTTGTCGCAGTTGAAAGGAACGCATTTGAAATCAGCGCTGCAAGCCTGGCCTTCGCATGTTCCGCATGCACCGCCGCATCCGTCGCTTCCGCACTCTTTGCCGTCACACTGAGGAACGCAAGGTTCTTCGTAACCGCTGTTGAAAGAAGCAGTTTCGATTTCAACACAGGTGCCGTCTGCGACAGGAGTTGATTCGAAGGTTTCTTCGTCAATTGTAACTTCGACGAGAACAGCGCTGATGCTTCCTTTGATGTTGTTGGAATCATCGACAGCATCGATTTTCAAAGTTCCGCTCTGCTGAAAATAAATTTTTGCATAATTTTGTTCCTCTTCAAGGTAACCTGCGTAAACAAGGACACATTCCGTGCATTCTTTATAGTTTGCATTGAGACCTGCTGCGAGATCGTATGTTCCTTCAGATATAGAGCCTTGTTCGTCCTGGAAGAAAGAAATCAATACAACGGGATCAGAATCCTCATTGCTGGCGATGAACTGGTTGCTGTACTGGTACTGAGCGAAATTTTCCCAGTCAACTGAAATTCCCGTGCAGTTCGACGGTTCTTCTGCATGATTGTCTGCCTCGTCATCCGGTTCCGTTTTGTCGGAATCGTCAGTGATTTCCGTCGAGTCCTCATCATTTACGGGGTCAGAGTCATTCTTGTTTTTTTTGCCGCTGCTGTTTCCGCCGCATGCAACAAAAGCAATCATTGACACCATCAAAAGTGTCACAATCAAAAATTTTTTCATAAAAAACCTCCAAAAGTTAAAAAAACAAAACGAAAAATTATAGTGAAGTCTTGATTGAATGGAATTTTTTTGATTGTTTGCAGAAAGTAAAAAAATTTTGTAATAAGTGTCTGCGGTATTGTTATGGTTCAGGAGGTAAAGATGGAAAAGAAAAATAATCTGGCCTCAAAGATGAAAAGACTTGAGGAAATTGTCGAAAAACTCAATGAAAACCCAGAAATCGAGGAGGCTGTTAAACTTTACGAAGAAGGTGTCAAACTCTCGGTTTCGATCAAAACCTATCTTGAGGATGCCCAGACAAAAATCAGGGTTCTCACCGAGGAAGGGGAGAAAACGGTCGATGCCGATAAACTAGGAAGGAAAGATTTCGAATGATATCCTACGGCTTCATAAAAGAGCGCGACGCGAAGGCTGAAATCCGGCAGATCGAGGCAGAACTGAAACAGAAGTTCGGTTTAAGCACGCTCTGGCGGCCTCATCAGATCCACAGCGACACGATTTTTGTTGACGGTGACGGCGAGGGTGACGGAATAATCATTACAAAACCTTCGATCGCCCTTATCAGAACAGCCGACTGTATCCCTGTCGTCCTTTTTGACAGAAGCGCAGATATCGCAGGAGTTTTCCACAGCGGCTGGCGCGGAACCGAGCAGAAAATCGTCTCAAAAGGGGCGAAAATGATGCGTGAGCTTGGCTGCAAAGAGATTTCAGCGGTGATTTTTCCGGCAATCGGATTCTGCTGCTTCGAAATCGGAGAAGAACTTCGGGAAAGATTCGAAAATGCAGAAATTCCGATGAGTTATGTCAACGGGAAACTTCACGCCGATTTGAAAACTGCGATAAAAAACGAGCTTATAAAAGCCGGGATCACGGAAATCACCGACGATTCCGAGTGCACTTTCTGCGGAGAAGGCTACTTCTCATACCGGAAAAACAAAACCGAAAAACGGCACGCCACTTTTGTAGCTGTATCTTAAAAATTCTTTCACTTGGGCAGCATACGCCCAGTCATAGCCATACAATAAAAATAAAAAGAAGCTGAAAAACGGCTTCCGGAAAAAATTTTTAAGTTTGAGAACTTTTTTTCGAAAATTTTCGGAAAAAGGGTTTTTCCAACGCTTTAAGGGGGTGTTGAGTTTGTTTTTTGAACTTTTTTTATGGGGAAAACAATGAGAAAACTTTACGACCAGATGCTTGAGAACATCAGAAACAACAACCAGATTTTGGAAGATGCAAAAAGGGAACTTATGGAGACAATGCTTCAGGCAAGCAAAAACAAGGCGAATATTCTTATTACAGGTGCAACAGGTTGCGGCAAAAGCTCAACAATAAATGCGCTTTTCGGCATCGAAAAAGCCGAAGTCGGCACGGGAGTCGATCCGCAGACTATGTCAATCGCGAAATATGACTACAACGGAATCACACTCTGGGACAGCCCCGGACTCGGCGATGGCCCGGAAGCGGACAAAAGACACGCTGATGGAATCATAAAAAAGCTGACAGAACGCGATGCCGACGGAAATCTGCTTATCGATGTAGTCCTTGTCATTCTTGACGGCAGCAGCAGGGATCTCGGCACGTCGTTCGAACTTATAGAAAAGGTCATTGCACCGTGCATCGGAAAGAACGAAAAACGCCTTATCGTCGCAATAAATCAGGCCGACATCGCCATGAAGGGCAAGCACTGGGATTCCGAAAACCATAAACCGGACGAAACTCTGGCTGCATTCCTGAAGGAAAAGGAGAAAAGTGTTCACGACCGAATCCTTGCCGGTTGCGGCATTTCGGTCGATCCTATTTCATATTCTGCCGGCTACAAAGAGGAAGGGCAGCCTCAGGAGCCTTCATACAATATGGCAAAACTGCTTTACTACATCATTGACAGCATTCCAGAGGAAAAGCGTATTGCAACCTATCTTGAAGCCAATGCCGATCAGAATGTATGGGCAAGCAACGATGCCGAGGACTACGGTAGAAAAATTCAGCAGAAACTCGGCTGGAAGCACACGCTGAAATCCACTGCCGAAGGGGCGACATGGGGAGCCGCTATCGGAACTGTAATTCCAGTGATCGGAACCGCAGCCGGTGCGGTTGTCGGCGGAATAATAGGATTTGTCGGAAGTTTTTTTGACTAAAAGGAGGATAAAATGACAGAAATCAATTTCAAAGAGTACCGTGTTGACGAAATGAAAGAGAAATTCCAGTTTCCGCCGCTCAACATTCTGCTTGTAGGTGTAACCGGAGCAGGAAAATCTTCAACGATAAACGCTCTTCTCGGAAGCGAAGCGGCGAAAGTCGGGGCCGGAGCCGATCCTGAAACAAAAGAGATATGTAAATACAAAATCAACGACTACCTTTGCTTCTATGATACTCCGGGACTTGGCGATTCTCCGACAGAAGATGCCGGACATCTGAAAAAAATCACCTCATACCTTGACAGATCCTGCAGAAAAAAAGGTGTTACGGGCAAACTTATCGATAAAGTTCTTGTGGTCATGGACGGTTCGAGCCGCGATTTCGGCAAGATAACGGAAGTTCTCAACAACTATATTTTCAACACGATTGAAAGCGAGAACGTGTGGTTTGCCGTAAATCAGGCCGATATGGCGATGAAAGGGAGACACTGGAATGCTGACAGCGGGACTCCCGATGAAAAACTGGAAGAATTCCTCCAGGAAAAGGCTTTATCCGTCAAAGAGAGAATTGAAGAAAGCACCGGAAAAACAGTGAATATGCCAGTGTGCTACTCGGCGGAATACGGTTTTAATACCACTCAACTTATTGATTTTATTGTTGAAAATACCGATTCTCAAAGAAAGGAAACAGAATATGAAACAAGCTCCTCCTCCTCATACAGCGATGATCTTCCTTCAAACGGAAAGGTCGCAGGTCACACAGCGGCAGGAGCGGCAGCAGGAGCTGCAATAGGTTCAGCAATTCCTGTTGTAGGCACCGCTGCCGGTGCGGTTGTCGGAGGAGTTATCGGATTCTTTTCAAGTTTTTTTGATGATTAACAAACAGTTTGAAGTTTTTTTATTTTTAGGAGAAATCAAATGAGTATTTTAGGTTCAGGTTTTGGCGGTTTCGGCGGTTTCGGCAGAACAAAAAGTCTGGTAGAGAGTATTGCTCCGGCAATTATTGCAACTCCCAGGATTCCCAAAAAATCCCGCAAAAAAGCTTGCGATTTCATTCACACAGTCTCCGATTCTGAGCTGAAAAAAGGCGATGTCATCGGTGTTCACAGGATCGGCGGTGTTTACGACCATTACGGCATATACACCGGACGCGGCAAGGTTATCCATTTTTCCAATGAAGGGAGCGATTTCGGTGGCGACATCCGCGTCCGCAGAGCAACTCTCTCGCAGTTCAAAAACGGAGCATCGAATGTTTTTGTCGTAGATTTCGAAGCTTACCGCGATTATCTCGAAAACCCGGAGCTTTTTGACTTCGAGGGGCTTTTCAAACTTGCTATCGACTCTTTTTTCGGCAACGAACTCACCCTCTATTCACCCGAAGAGACTGTCGAAAGAGCCGAAAGCCAGCTCGGTCATGAAGGCTACAACCTTGTTTTCAACAACTGCGAGCATTTTGCCGTCTGGTGCAAAACCGGCAAGCGCGAATCAAGCCAGGTCAAGAACTTCATTGAAGCGATTGTTTCTAGAAGACCGAATATCTGATTTTTTTCTTACCTCCTTGCATACAATTTCTCCCGCCAACGTTTTTTATGGAGAAATTATGGTTGGAGCATGGGGAGTCAGATTATACTTTCGATTTTTTCACGCCATTTTCCAGCAAATCTGAAATCCTGAAGAAGTTTTAAAGCCAAAACACCGAATAAAAACTCGCCAAATTATAAAGTAAAACTCAGCCAAATTATATAATAGAAATCCGCCAAATTATATAATAAAAATGCGCCAAATTATAAAATTACTTGATTTCAGTAGTTTTTTTGGTAATGTGTAACAGCTTTTTGGAGGTCGAAATGAAAAACTACAAAAAAAGAGTCGTTGATTCGCTTTTGCTTAAAAAACTTAAAGGAAAAGGAGCGGTATTGATCGAAGGTGCCAAGTGGTGCGGCAAAACCACGACCGCCGAACAAACCGCCGCCAGTGTGCTTTATATGGACGAACCCAAAACGATGAACCAGAATCTTGTTATGGCTGACACCGACCCTGAATATCTGCTTGAAGGTGAAAATCCGCGACTGATTGACGAATGGCAGCTTGCACCGAAATTATGGGATACCATCCGTTTTTCAGTTGACCACAAAAGACAATTCGGGCTTTATATTCTGACTGGTTCAGCCGTTCCACTGGAGACAGATGAAATCCATCACTCGGGAACCGGACGGTTTTCGTGGCTCAAAATGCGACCTATGAGTCTTTTTGAATCGGGAGAATCCTCTGGTGAAGTCAGCCTGGGAGAGCTTTTTTCCTCACATGACGCTATAGTGCGCGGTGCTGCCCACCTTTCGCTCAAAGACATCGCCTTTCTGATCTGCCGCGGCGGCTGGCCGATGTCACTTGAATGCGAGTCTGAAATCGCTCTGCAGCATGCTTTTGATTATTTTGATGCAGTTGTCCGTTCCGATATTTCTAGAGCCGACGGAGTCTCGAAAAATCCCGACAGGGTAATCCGTCTGATGCGTTCTCTTGCAAGGAATTTAGGTTCTCAAACTTCGATAAAAGCCATTTGCGAAGATTTGAAGACCAATGAATCTTCCGATTTTTCGGAAATAACAGTCAATTCATATATAAATGCTCTGAAAAAAATATTTGTTGTCGAAGATATGCCGGCATGGAATCCCAATTTAAGGTCAAAAACCGCTGTCAGAAGCTCTGAAACCCGTTATTTTGTCGATCCATCCATTGCAGTTGCAGCACTTGGTCTCGGCCCAGATGATTTAATAAACGATCTCAACACGTTGGGGCTTCTTTTCGAAACTCTCTGCGTTCGGGATTTGCGGGTTTTTGCAGATGCACTTGACGGTGAGGTTCGCCATTATCGTGATAAAAACGGACTGGAATGCGATGCCGTGATTCATCTGAGAAACGGTTCTTTCGGGCTTATTGAAATCAAACTTGGCGGAGATACGGCAATAGAGCACGGTGCTGCCACATTAAAAAAACTCGCCTCCCTGATAGACACAGACAAAATGAAAGCCCCGTCATTCCTGATGGTTCTCACTGCTGTCGGAAATTATGCATATCGAAGGAACGACGGAGTTTATATCGTTCCGATAGGCTGTCTTAAAAATTAGCACTTTCCGCAAATTTTTTCATATTTTTTTGCTCTTGGGCATTATGTGCCCAACCAGGCGTTTATAATCCTTCACGTCAACTTTTTTTATGGAGGGAATTATGACAGAAAGTTTATTTGAAGGCATTGCAGAAGCAATGGAAGGTGTTACAGAAACGATGAATGTCGAGGCGGAAGATGAAAACAAAATCATTGAAAGTTCCGGAAGTGATGAATCAGAGGAAGAGTCTGCCGGTTCCGAATGCGTTTGCGACGACTCCGGTGAAAACGAAGACTGTGAAACGGAAGAGTGCGGCGAAGAAAGCTGCGGAGGAGCAGAAGAGCCGGGTTTGATCGAGAGCGTTTTCAATTTCATCGACACGATTAAAAACGATGAGGTGTCACGCGAGGTCGCTTTCGAAGAATTCGGGGAGATGTGCCGCGACAGTATCAACGAACTCTGCGACATCCTTAAAGAATTTCCGAAAATTTTCGAGAAAGACTAGGCTACTAACTGCCGCATCTTTTGTTCTTGTTTGAAACCTCAAGATTCTACCAGACTGATTCGCAGGAAACTTCATGAAGTTGTGAGGTTTCCTGCGAAGTTCAAGCGCAAATAAATATATTGCCAAACCCGAAAAAATAAGCGATAAAGCCGCCGTGTTGACTTTATCAGAGGTTCTTATGACGAAAATCAACGGAAAAACTGAGGCTGTTGCAGGGCTTAGCATTGCCGAGATAGTTGAAAAATTCGGCTATAATCCCGCAAGAGTGGCGGTCGAGCTCAACGGAAACATCGTTCCGAAAGCGAAATACGCAGAAACTGTCGCAGGAGAGAACGATGTCATTGAAATCGTAAGTTTTGTGGGAGGCGGTTAGATGATCCCTTCAAAAGGAGAGTTTTTCAACGGCCTTGCGGCAAAACACGGGCTTGAGCTTCAGAAAAAATTCGAGGCAGCTTCTGTTGCAGTCTGCGGCGCTGGCGGGCTCGGCTCGAATATCGCGATCGCTCTGGCGAGAGCAGGGGTTGGGCGGCTCAAGATCATTGATTTCGACAAAATTGAAATCACCAATTTCAACCGTCAGCAGTATTTTGTAGACCAGATAGGTTTGTTTAAGGCAGAGGCGTTGAAAGAAAATCTTGCAAAAATCGCTCCTTACTGTGAAGTTACGGCCGAAGTTGCGAAAATTACTGAAGAAAATGTCAAAGAACTTCTCAAAGGTTTTCCGATAGTCTGCGAGGCTTTCGATAAGGCCGAATCTAAGGCGATGCTTGTCAACGCGGTTCTTGAAAACATGCCTGAAACTTATCTTGTTTCGGGTTCGGGAATGGCGAGCCTCAACTCAGCCAATCTCATAAAAACGAGAAAAATCACTGACAAATTCTACCTCTGCGGCGATATGGAAAGCGATGTCGATGCAGGAAACGGCCTTTTCGGTTCTAGGGTCCTTGTCTGTGCGGCACATCAGGCACATACTATTCTGCGGATTATCGCAGGCGAATTTGACATATAAGTGCACTTGACAAACATTTGTCCGTCAATAAAATTTTCAGGCTTTTTTACAGATTTAATGAGGGTGTGAAAATGAGAAAATTATTTCTGATTATGCTGATTGCGGCGGTTTTTCTGGCAGTTTCCTGCGGCGGAGGCAAAAAAGACAAAAATTCGTGTCCGGACGGTTACGAATGGTCGGGAACTGACTGCGTTAAAAAGAGCGGAGGCGACGTTGGCGATACTGCTCTGCCTGATACTGAACCGCAGCCTGACAGCGGTGATACTGTTGACGATTCCGAAACAACTGATGACGATGCCGACACAGAGGAACCTGATGGCGGGGATTCAGCTTACACCGGCGAATGTACCGAGATTTACAGCGGAGACTCGTTTGAAATCAATGTCGAGACAAAAAAACTGACAATCGGGGATGTGACAGTCAACGGCGTAGCTGACGACGATGCTCTTTACGGCGAACTTTGGGGCGAAAACAACGGCTCAGACTTCAAAATTGCCGATGTGAATTCCCAGCTTTCAGGCAAGTCTTTCAATTTGCCGAAAGGAAAATACAATTTTGCCTACAGACCTGATTCTTCCGCAAACAGAACGGTTATCGCGGAAAATATAGATATGGCGAGCGGAGACAGAACTCTTGATTTCAAACTTCCTCTCTATCATCTCAAAGGAAAGGTTGTAAACAACTCCGACGCCGTTTTCACGGTTGAAGAGGCTTATCAGGCAGAGACAAAACTTGTTCTTAAAACGAGCACTTTTGAAAAGGAAATTCCTTACAGCGAGTTCGGCGGCTACGATCTCCTGCTTCCGAAAGGAACTTATTCCGTTTATTTCAAAGGTCAGCTTGCCGAGGGGCAGGGGATGTTTGAAGGAACGGTCCTCTCATCGGAAAACGGTATTGTTCTGGAAGGAGATACGGATAAGGATATAAAAGTCGCAACAATCACTTTTGCCGGTTCAATTGTAAAAGACGGTTATGCGGTAAACGAAGGACAGCTTATTCTTGCCGAGAATCCTCCTTTCGGTGCGAAAAGCGGTGTCGTTGCGGCAGATCTTTCGACAGCAACCGACTATAGTATCACGGTTACTACAGGTGCCGATCTCAATCTGATGTATGTTCCGGCAGAAGACTCATATCCTACCAAATATATAAAGCTGGAGCTTAAACCATGGAATTCCCAGACTGATGACAAGGCAGCCCATAAGATTACGCTCGATTTCGCAAGGGTTCACGGAAAAATCACATTCCTTGGCGGCAATAATTTCCCGACAGCTGCAAAATGCGGAGAGGAAGACTGCACGATAGGCAAACTCAAAGCCGTAGGCGGCGATCAGACTTCTTATGTTATAAAGAATCTTGGCAAGGAACTCACCCTCGACGGCGAAGAAAGCGTAACTTATGACGCTCTTCTTCTGAGGAGGATCGCCTCTACTGATGCGGACGGAAATTCCCAGTATACCGTAAAAACTTATGACATGAAGTTCGAAAGCTATCTCAACGATGCTGCAGGTATTTTCAAGTCTCTGCCGTTCACTGTTTCTGCCAATTACGATAAAAACGGCACAAAAACATCCTCTTTCTCTTTCCAGGAAATCGTAAATGTTGTTGACGATGACGGAAACCAGATTATGGACGAATCTGGTCAGCCGCAGACAAAAATCGAATGGGTTACTGAAAAAGAGCTGAATTTTGATGTCTCTCCGGCGAAGATTTCCGGAAAAGCAACACTTAACGGTTCGGCTTTGTCAACTGAAAAAGGTGATCTGATAAAACTCAAGGACGAAAACGGAATCGAGTATGCAGTTCTCAATCTTTCAGAGCTGACAGGCGGAGAATACAGTTTCTACGCTCCGAACGGAACCTATGACGTTATTTACGACGGAGAAGGGATTCTCGCAAACAATTTCAAAACTTACATCGAACGCGACCTGGAGATCACCGGTGACGCCGCAAACCACGAGCTGGCGGTAAAAACAGGCAAAGTCACGCTTGATTTCAATGTGAACGGAACTCCTTTCGCAGAGTGGATGAAAGCGCAGAAAAGTCTTGAATCGGTCGGACTTGCCGTAAATATTGACAAAACAGCGAGTGATTTTGTGCTTCCGCTTTCCGAAAAAGAAGGTAAATATTCAGCCGAAGTTCTTACAGGTTCGGTTCTGAATGTTTATCTGGAGCTTGCTTTTGCAGACAAAGTCGCTTCTGAAAAAAGCTACACGAGGATCCCGCTTCTTTCATCCCACAACATGACTTCCGGAGCGGTTATCAGAAACGATCTTTCGCTTGTCAACTTCAATTTGTCGGTAAAACTCAACGGAAATGCTGTCAATGCTGCTGAATATGCTGCTAAATTCAGGTTGAAAGGAACTTATACTACCGAGATATTTATGCCTGCTGATGCATCTGTCGGTGCGTTCATGCTGAAACGTGAATACAAAACTCCGACTCCGGAGCTTTATCTCAACGAAGGTTTTGATACACAGCAGAACGTTGAGCTCGATTGTCTGTATCTCGGTGAGTAATTATTGATTTTATTGCGTTTATCGGAGGTCTCAAATGAAACGTGTGGTTACAGTACAAGATATTTCATGTCTTGGCAAATGTTCGCTTACGGTTGCACTGCCGGTGATTTCGGCGATGGGAGTCGAGGCGTGCGTCATTCCGACGGCGGTTCTTTCGACACATACTGTTTTCAAGGGTTTTACTTTCCACGATCTGACTGGCGAGATCGCTCCGGTCATGGAACACTGGAAAAAGGAGAATTTTCATTTTGACGCGATTTACACCGGCTATCTCGGCTCTTTCGAGCAGCTTGAGCTTATGAAAAAACTTATTGCCGATTTCGGCGGAAACGGAACTTTGGCGATAGTTGACCCGTGCATGGCCGACAACGGCAGACTTTACCCGGGATTCACACAGGAATTCGCTTTTGCGATGGCGAAACTCTGTTCAAAAGCAGACATAGTTGTTCCGAATATGACTGAAGCAAGTTTCATGCTCGGCGTTCCGTACCGCGCAGGCGGCACATACGACGAAGCGTATCTCAAGAAAATACTTAAAGATATTGCTGCATTGGGCGCTAAAAAAGTTGTTCTTAAAGGGGTCGAATTTCCTGAAGACCAGCCTTCTTTCAAAAATGTTGCCGGAAAAATCGGAATCGTTGCATATGACGCTGAAAAAGATGCTTTCTCAAGCTATTTCCACGATAAAATTCCGCAGAATTTCCACGGAACGGGCGATATTTTCGCAAGTGTCTTCACCGGCGCGATGCTTCGCGGCCTGACCCTTGAAGAATCCTATTCTCTTGCGGCAGATTTTGTAGTCGAAGCGATAAAAGAAACCATGAGCCACGAAAACCACAACTGGTACGGCGTCGATTTCGAGGCAGTTTTCCCGTATCTCATCAAACGTCTGGAAAAGTAAATCTTATTATTAACTCAGAAATTTGGTTGCTGCTATCTTATTTCTTTTTCGCTGATCACGCCGTTTCCTTTGTAAATTGAATTTTCCGGAATTACGCCGCGGACATTTGAAAGCGGGTAAACCACTGAATTTTTTCCGATTATCGTTCCTGGATTGAGGACTGAATTGCAGCCGATCTCTGCATTGTCGCCCAGAATCGCGGAGAATTTGCGGAGTCCGGTTTCAATCGTTTCTCCGTCGCAGTGAATTTTTACGTTTCCGGGAATCGAGCGGACATTGGAAAGGATGACTCCGGCGCCGATGTGGGCATGGAAGCCTAAAACCGAGTCGCCGACATAGTTGAAGTGGGGAGTCTGGACTTTGTTGAAAAGGAAACTGTTCTTGATTTCGGTCGAGTTTCCGATGACGGAGTTGTCTCCGATTACTGCGTTCCCGCGGATGAAGGCGCTCTGTCTGATTTCAACGTTGTGTCCGATTATCGCAGGTCCTTTGATGAAGGCTGTTTCCGCGATTTCGGTGCCTGTACCGACCCAGACGTTTTCCTTTATCATTGTGTAGTCGCTGCCCAAAGCCGGTCCTTTTTTCAAAATGTAGTCTTTGATAAGCGGCAGAATTTCGTGCGGATATTCGAGACCGTCGAAAATGTCGGCAAATTCAGTCTGCGAAAGATCCAGAAGTGCTTTGATTCTGATTTTTTCCATGATTCACCTAACCGAAAAATATTAAATTGGGAAGATATAAAAACAGCTTTAGAATAAATCTTGCCGGAATGAGAATAATGCTGAATGCACCTGTTACGACAAGCCCCATGATTATCAGAAAGCCGTATCTTTCAAGTGTTATGAAGAACCTGTCGTATTCGCGCGGCATGAACCCCATGAGGATCCTGCTTCCGTCAAGCGGCGGAATCGGAATAAGGTTGAAGAAGCAGAGCATGATGTTGAACATAAGCGAAATCTCAAAGAATGTTGTCGCGATTTCATTCGGGAAAAAGCGGTATGCCGCGACATAAAGAAACGCGCTGACAAACGCAAGAATCAAATTGCTCAGAGGTCCTGCCGCTGCGACAATCATCATTCCGCGTCTCATAGGTATGTGCTGGTAAAAACGGCGGGGATCGACGGGAACAGGTTTTGCTCCGCCGAAAAAAACTCCTGCCAGAAAATAACTAAGAAGCGGAACAACTAACGACATCATAAAGTCGAGGTGGGCAATCGGATTCAAAGTCAGTCTGCCGGCGTCCTTTGCTGTAGGATCTCCTAGTTTCAGAGCCGCCCATCCGTGAGCGACTTCGTGGACGACCATTGAAAAGAGCAGCGGGATAATGCCGATTGCGATGTAGAAAATTTTGCTTTTTATCATGTTTTTCTCCCTATTTTCCCAAAAATCCGAGTTCATGCAGCCGTTCTGTCACTTCGCATACCGGAAGGCCGACAACATTTGTATAAGAACCGTTTATCCGCTTCACCATGAACGACGCTTTGCCCTGGATCGCATAGGCTCCTGCCTTGTCGTAAGGTTCGTCGGTATCGCAGTATGAATCTATTTCGTGTTTCGAGAGAGTTTTGAACTCGACATCGGTCCTGACTGAAAAAACGGAGACTTTTCCTTGGTAGAAAATCGCGACTCCGGTGTAAACCTGATGCGTTCTTCCGCTCAGTTCCGAAAGAATCCTCTCTGCGTCTGCTCTGTCTTTCGGCTTGCCGATGACTTCGTTTCCGAGTGCGACGACCGTGTCTGCGGCGACAACAGGTGATTCAACGTAATTGATTGAATTTATTACTGCTTTGCCTTTTTGTGACGCCAAAGATTCAACAATTTCATTCGGCTTGAGTCCTGGAAGAATCTTTTCTTCGCAGCACGGTTTTACCACAACAGGTTCGAAGCCGGCATCTTTCAAAAGTTCAAATCTTCGCGGTGAACCGGAAGCAAGTATTATTTTCATTTTAAACCTCAATTCACAAAAAACGCGGAATTATAGTTGAAAAAAATTGATTCTCAAGAGCCGTTTTTTTGAAATACGGCAGTTTTTTTGTATGATACCAGGATTTTGATTCAGTTGTTTTTATGGAGAGTGCGATGGACTCATCTAAAATGGAAAATTCACCCGTAATAAGGAATGCGGAGGAAGAAGAGAAAGTTATCAAACTGTTTGAATTTATAATGGAGCTGAACAAGCTCAGGAACAGATCTGTTCTGAAAATTTCGGAACAGCCGTGGAGTCTGATGTTTTCGGATATTCCCGATGATCCTGAGAATATAAAACTGTATTACAGGGACCGGGCAGAGAAAGAGGACGAAAACCAGGCGGACGATGATTCAACGGATGCCGGCAGGCTCTCTCAGGCTGAATCGCCCAATGATGTTCTTATGTCTGTACACAAACCGGAACTCTCGGAATGTCCTGAGCCCGATCCTACTTTTGCCGCTTATCTTCTGCCTGGCTGGGAAGATTTCAGAAACGAGGCTGGAGTTTCGGATTATATCGAAAATGACGGCAATATTTCCTATTTTATTGAAGATTCAAACATCGGGATGCTGTATAACAGCTGGAATATCCTGCGTGAAAAATGGCGTGCTAAGAGGAAAATCCAGGAAAGTACGAAACAGCTTTTTGACACTTTGTTCAATCTGCATCTGGAATTGATCCGGGATCCGGAAACCGATGAAATCATAGTCGCCAACGGTATTCTCTGCGACAGGGAAAATCAGATCAGTCATCCGGTTCTGACACGCCGTGCAGTGACGGATTTCGATGCTGATGAAAATACAATATACATCAAAGATACGACGGCGCAGTCAGAGTTGTATAATGCCGTGCTTCAGCAGATAAAGGATGTGAAACTTGAAGTGGCCGCCGTTTTGGGACGGGAGCTTCAGGAAAATGACTATCATCCTTTGGACAGAAGTGAAAAAGGGACTCCCTCTTTTCTAAGACGGCTTCTTAACCAGCTTTCGACCAGCGGTCTGTTTTCAATGGACGGAATTCCTCTGAACTGGCAGAAACAGAACAGTCTGCTGCTTTACTGGGAACCTTGTTTTATCGTGCGCAAGCGTCTCGACATTTCGATGGAAACAATAAAACTGATTATCGAAAATATCAGAAAAACAGGAAAAATCCCGAATCCTATAAGGCAGCTTGTAAGCGGAGGTTTTTCCGAGCCGGCGGATGATACCGGGCCTGAAACAGTTGAAGAACAGCTTGCCGCGGTCGGCGGAGAGAGCAGGGAAGTCTGTCTTTCCAAAGAGGCGAACAAAGAGCAGCTTGAGATTGCAAAAAGGATAGACAGCAGCGATGCAGTTCTTGTCCAGGGGCCTCCCGGAACCGGAAAGACACACACTATTGCCAATCTGATGGGTCATTTCTTTGCGCAGGGAAAAAGCGTTCTCGTTACCAGTTATACAAACAAAGCTCTTTCTGTGCTCAAAGACAAAATAGATCCTGCGCTGAGGAGCCTCTGTGTTTCGCTTGTGGAAGAATCGAACAGAGACATGGAAAGATCAGTCGAAGGAATTATAGGCTATATGTCCGACAAGACCTCTTTCGCGCTTAAACAGGAAATGGATGCCGCAAAGCTGCAGAGGGACGAAATCATAGAGAAACTGGCTGACGTCAGACGGAAAATTTTCGCTGTCATAAAACAGGAATGTACCGAGATAGTTTTTAACGGAGAGGAGATATCGCCTTCTGAAGCTGCAAAGTTTGTCTCAGGCAATGTCGATCTTCTGCAGATTATACCGGGTAAAGTGAATTCCGACACCATTCCCCTGACACTTGAGGAGCTTGCGGCTCTTTACCGGAGCAACTCGGAGATTTCAAAAGAAGATGAGAGCGAGCTTGCACGGGAACTGCCCGATCCGGAAACACTTGTAACACCTGCCGGATTTTCAAATGCACTGAATGAAGTGGAGTCGGCCCGGGAAGTTTGCGGCAGCATAAAGAGATTAAATAATCGGGAAATTGTAAATAAACCGGAAAGCGGCTCGTTTTTAATTTCAGGTGTCGAAATCAGATATCCGGATGAAGATTATATCGACGGACTAAAAAAGATTGCCCGTTCAGCCGGCGATTTGAACGGCTGGATGAAAGCGGCAGCGCTTGCGGGCAAAAACGGTGAACTCTATCGCGGAAACTGGAAAGAACTTGCGTCTTTGATAGAACAGGCATGCAGTTTCGCCGACAAAGTCAATGCGGAACAGCTCGGGGTCAAGATCCGCTTTTCGGATGAAGTAACTCCGCAGCATATAAACAATATCAATGATTTGAAGGAAAGACTCCAGCTGAACGGGAAAATAGGATGGTTTGAAAACAGGGTCAACAAGTACGGTCCGGCTTTTGCGATAGTAACGGTTGACGGTCACCAGCTCAGGACGGCGAAGGAATGTCAGTGTGTTCTTGACCAGATAGAGCTCAGGGAACTGCGGAGAAGATGCGCTTCGCTTTGGAATGAACTGCTTGTAAAGTATGATGAAACTGTTCCGGAGTTTTACAGTCTGGACAAAGATAATCCTGAATCTGTTGCGAAAAATTTCATTCCTAAGATTGAAAAGTGCCTCGACTGGTATCAGAAAGAGTATAAGCCGCTTAGCGACAGACTTCATTCAGCAGGATTTCCGCCTGAATTGATTTTTGCGACAGGCGACCTGGATTCGGATTTTGTCAAAATCGGGAAAATCGTTGAAGCAGCAAATAATGTTGTACCGCAGCTGTGCGATATATGCAGCAGTATGCTGAAATTGCAGAAGTCACAGTCTGCTCTCGATGCAATTATCGGCTATTTGAAAACATCGGGATGCAGAGCAGTAATATACGCCTCTCTGGTCAAAGCTGCGGAGGATAAGGACCCTGAGGCTTACAGTGCCGCCTTTGACACGTTGAAAAAAGTGTATGAAAAATCGGATTTGTTGAAAAAACGCCGTGAAATGCTGGATAGACTGAAAACGTCTGCCCCGGGTTGGGCTGCCGCGATTGCAGCAAGAAAAGAAATCCACGGTTTGCCTGATGTCCCTGAAAATATTGAGAAAGTCTGGAAGTGCAAGCGTCTTGCCGCAATAATTGAAAACATGATATCGCACTCATTTAAAGAGCTCCAGAACGAAGCGGCTGCTCTGAGCCGTGAATACCGGAAGAAAACTGCGGAATATGCTGAAAAGAGCGCATGGTATCATCTGCTTGAAAGAACCGAAAGCGATATCGATCTCAGACAGGCTCTCATGGGCTGGAAAGAGACTGTGTCCCATATCGGAAAAGGGAAGGGAAAGCGCGCGCCGCGATACAGAGTCGAAGCCCGCAGGCTCATGGCAAAATGCCAGACAGCGGTTCCTGGCTGGATTATGCCTGTAAACAAAGCGCTTGAAACACTAGATCCGCGGACAAACCGGTTCGACGTCGTCATTATCGACGAGGCGAGCCAGGCCGACATTTCTTCGCTCGCAGTTCTTTATATGGGCAGCAAACTCATCATAGTCGGTGACGATAAGCAGGTTACTCCGGTCGGCATAGGGATTGAGACTGACAAAATCGAGTATCTCGAGAAAAAATATATCAAAGGCCGCATTCCGAATTCCCATTTGTACAATGAAAAAACGTCAATCTACGATCTTGCGGCGACAACTTTCCGTCCGCTGATGCTGAGAGAGCATTTCCGCTGTGTTCCTGATATCATAGGATTCAGCAACAGAATGTCGTACAACGGCAGAATCAAGCCTCTCAGAGAGTCGGGCAGCAGCAGTCTGTTTCCGGCTGTTGTCAATTACCGTGTGGAAAACGGAAAACGTGCCGAAGGAAGCAAAATCAACCTCAATGAAGCCGAGGCGGTGGTTGCTCTGATGCAGGCCTGCATAAAGCAGCCCGAATATGCCGGGAAAACATTCGGGGTCATATCTCTTCTCGGAGAGGAACAGGCTAAGAAAATACAGAGTATGATAGCGGAAAGGATAGACTTGAAAGATATTCAGAGCCGCAGGATTTTGTGCGGCAATTCGGCGAATTTCCAGGGTGACGAAAGAGATGTCGTTTTTCTGAGTCTTGTTGACAGCGGAAGCGGCGAGGGACCGGTCAGAATGCAGGGCGAAGGTGCCGACAATACGGCTCTTAAACGTTACAATGTCGCTGCAAGCAGGGCGAAGGACCAGCTGTGGGTTGTTGATTCGTTTGATCCGGCCAGGGATCTCAAACAGGGTGATCTGCGCAAAAGCCTGATTGACTGGTCTTTGAATCCTAAGGTTTTCAGCAGGCAGGAGGAGAACATCGATACCGAGGAAGAGTCGTCTTTCGGATCCGAGGTCGCAGGAGTTCTGTCAGAACGCGGATTCCGTATTGTCCGGCAGTGGAAGGCGGGATCTTATACGCTTGATATTGTGGCAGTCTGCGGTGAGAAGAAGGCCGCTGTTGAATGCGACGGCGAGCGTGCTGACAGCAGCGAGTCGAAAATAAGGGCTGACATGGAACGGCAGACCATACTTGAGCGTCTCGGCTGGAATTTTATAAGGAT
>CAJOFY010000020.1:0-75682 GCA_905233945.1 uncultured bacterium
GGTGAAATCGGCGCAGGTCACAGAGTTACGGCATTCTACGAAGTTTTTCTGACTGAAAAGAAACCGGCTGAAACTCCTGAAACTGAGACGGATCCAGAAGAAGGCGGGGACCCGGCAGAACCCGTACCGGAAGAAGGTGAATCTGAACCTTCGGCAGAGCCGGAAAGTGAGTTTGGTGAGGACGATTTCCTCGTTCTCAAGATGCGCTACAAAGAACCTGATGCTGATATCAGCCAATATATGGATACCGTCATGACTTCTGCAAATATCCTTGCCGAAATGAGCAAGAATATGGGTTTTGCTTCGTCAGTCGCAGAGTTCGGAATGCTGCTCAGAGACTCGAAATTCAAGGCTGATTCAAGCTATGACTCTGTTTTGACCCGTGCAAAAGCTAATATCGGCAAAGATACGTTCGGTTTCCGCGGCGAATTTCTCGAACTCGTAGAAAGAGCGAAAACTCTCGACAAATAGTCACAGCGATTCCAGATTTTTTCCGATCATAAATTTCCATTCATAAATTGAAAAAAAAATCGTTTCTGCTAATATATTTGGTTTTTAAGCGGACTGCTTGTTTTCCGGTTTTCGGAAAATTTGCAGGCTGGAGTGTAAGTTGTTTAATTTATTGAAATTTTGGAGGCAATTATGGCAGAGTGGACAACGGCTGTTACTTCTATCAAACCGAACGAAATTTTGATCAGAGGCTATGCGATAGAAGATATTATGGAAAATCTGAGCTACGCGGAAACTGTTTATCTCATTTTGAAGGGCGAGCTTCCGACAAAAGAGGAAGGGCGCGTTTTCCAGGCTGTGCTTGTTTCTTCCGTTGACCACGGCGTAACTCCTCCGAGTGCACTTGCTACTCTCAACGCAACTTCGACGGGCGCACCTCTCAACGCTGCTGTTGCTTCGGGACTTCTGGCCATCAACGCTTTCCACGGCGGAGCGATAGAAAACACGATGAAAATGCTCAAGGCTGCCGCTGAATACTGCGGAAACGAGCTCAACGAAGCAAAAGTGGAAGAATTCGTAAAGATGAAATTCGAGCAGAAATTCAGATTCCCGGGAATGGGGCACAGAGTCCACACCGAAGATCCGAGAAGCGTGAAACTTGCCGAAATCTGCTTCAAAAACCTGCCGGAAGAGAAACTTTTCTTCATCAAACTCGCGAAAATGATCGAAGCAAATATTTTCAAAGTAAAGGGAACGAAACTTCCGGTCAACGTTGACGGAATGATCGGCGCAGTCCTTCTCGCTCTCGACATCCCGGCTGAACTTGCAAACGGCATCTTCATGATTTCGAGAGTTCCCGGCCTCATGGCTCACTATGTCGAGGAAAAGACAACGCAGAAACCGATGCGCAATATCGACCAGAAGGCAGCAGTCTACAACGGACACGAAAAGAGGAAAATTTAATGACTGGAAAAACAATCTGCGTTATCGGGCTGGGCTATGTCGGCCTTCCGCTTGCGGTTGAATTCGGCAAACATTTCGACACAGTCGGTTTCGATGTAAACAAAGCGAGACTTGCTGAACTTGAAAAAGGTTTTGACAGAACTCTGGAAGTCGAACCTGAAAAGCTGAAACTCGCAAAAAAACTGAAATATGCCGGAAATATTGAGGATTTGAAAAAGTGCTCGATATTTATCGTAACAGTTCCGACACCGATTGACGAATACAAAAGACCTGATCTCAAGCCTGTCGAAAAGGCGACGGAAACTGTTGCGAAAGTGCTCAAAAAAGGCGACATCGTAATTTATGAATCGACGGTTTATCCGGGATGCACCGAAGAAATCTGCGTTCCGATTCTTGAAAAAAGCGGACTTAAATTCAACAAGGATTTCTTCTGCGGATATTCGCCGGAAAGGATAAATCCCGGCGACAAGGAGCACAATGTCACGACTATCAAAAAAATCACGAGCGGCTCGACTCCGGAAGTTGCCGAAGAAATTGACCAGCTTTACAGAACGATCGTCAAAGCCGGAACACACAAGGCTTCTTCGCTGAAAGTCGCAGAGGCGGCAAAAGTAATCGAAAACTCGCAGCGCGACATAAACATCGCGTTTGTAAACGAGCTCGCCCTTATTTTCGAAAAACTCGGAATCGACACGCTTGAAGTCCTCGAAGCTGCCGGAACAAAATGGAATTTCCTTCCTTTCAGACCCGGACTTGTCGGAGGCCACTGCATCGGCGTCGATCCTTACTATCTCACACACAAGGCGCAGTCGGTAGGCTACAATCCGGAAGTAATTCTGAGCGGCAGAAGAATCAACGACAACATGGGGATTTATGTCGCGAACAAACTTGTCAAACTTATGATCCAGCACGGCAAAAAGATAAAAGATTCCAAAATTCTCGTTTTAGGCATAACTTTCAAGGAAAACTGCCCTGACATCAGAAACTCGAAAATAGCTGATATTATTAGAGAATTGAAAGAATTCGGCTGCAGGCTCGATATTGTTGACCCATTGGCTGACAGCAAGGATGTTAAACGCGAATACGGCTTCACTCTCAGCGACTGGGAAAAGTGCAGAAATAAAAAATACGAGGCTGTTCTTCTGGCTGTGGCGCACAAAAAATTCAAAGAGATCGACTTCTCGAAGTTTGTTGCTGAAAAAAGCGTGATTTACGATATAAAAGGCTTCCTCGACAAGGATATCGTCAGCGGAAGGCTCTGATTTTAGGAGAGAAAAATGGAAATCGACAAAAAATACGACCACCTGTCAATCGAGAAAAAATGGTATACTTTCTGGGAAGAAAAGGGCTTTTTCAAAGCTGATCCCAGCAGCAAAAAACCGCCTTACACGATAGTTCTCCCGCCGCCAAATGTCACGGGCGTCCTTCACATGGGACACGCCGTAATGGTCGTCGTTCAGGACGCGATGAGCCGCTACAAAAGGATGTCGGGTTATGACGTTCTCTGGCTTCCGGGCACGGATCACGCCGGGATCGCGACGCAGATGGTTGTAGAAAGGGCACTCAACAAAGAAGGGATCTCAAGGCACGATCTTGGCCGCGAAAAATTCCTCGAAAGAGTCTGGAAATGGAAAAAGGAAAACGGCAGCACGATCACGCGCCAGCTCAGATGCCTCGGAGCTTCACTTGACTGGTCGAGAGAGCGTTTCACGATGGACGAAAACCTCTCCAAAGCGGTTCGTGAAGTCTTCGTTTCGCTTTACGAAGAAGGTCTCATTTACAAAAACACATACATCATCAACTGGTGCCCGCACTGCAGAACGGCACTTTCAGACCTTGAAGTTGACCACGAAAATGTCGAAGGACACCTCTGGCACATCAAATACCCGATTTCTGGAAGCGACGAGTTCCTGACGATAGCAACAACCCGTCCCGAAACACTTTTGGGCGACAGCGCGGTAGCAGTCCACCCGGAAGACAAGCGTTATGCCCACCTCATCGGCAAAAAGGTCAAACTGCCGCTTACCGACCGTGAGATCCCGATAATCGGAGATGCGATCCTTGTCGATATCGAATTCGGAACAGGTGCTGTAAAAGTAACTCCTGCCCACGATTTCAACGATTTCGAGACGGGAAAACGCCACAACCTTGAAGAGATCAACGTCATCAACGAAAAAGGCGAGATCAATGAGCTCGGCGGAAAATATGCAGGAATGACGACGACCGAAGCGAGAGAGGCGATAGTCGCTGACCTCGACAAACTCGGTCTTCTTCTCAAAGTCGAAAAGCACATGCACGCAGTCGGCCACTGCCAGAGATGCAAAACCATAGTCGAACCGATACTTTCAGACCAGTGGTTCCTTAAAATGGAAGACCTCGCGAAACCGGCAATAGAGGCGGTCGAAACTGGTAAAATCGTCTTCCAGCCCGAAACATGGAAAAAGACATATTTCGAATGGATGTACAACATCAAAGACTGGTGCATCAGCCGCCAGCTCTGGTGGGGACATCAGATTCCGGTATGGTACTGCGAAGATTGCGGCGAGATGATAGTAAGCCGCGAAGACCCGACGAAGTGCCCGAAATGCGGATGTGAAAAGCTCAGACGCGATCCCGACGTGCTTGACACATGGTTCAGCTCACAGCTCTGGCCGTTCTCGACTCTGGGCTGGCCTGAAAAAACGCCGGAACTTGCGAAATATTACCCGACGACCCTCATGGAAACAGGATTCGACATCATTTTCTTCTGGGTTGCGAGAATGATAATGATGGGATACAAGTTCATGGGCGAGAAACCTTTCGGAAAAGTATTTTTCCACGGTCTTGTCCGCGACAAATTCGGCCAGAAAATGTCGAAGAGCAAAGGAAACGTCATCGATCCGCTCGTCGTAACCGAAAAATACGGTGCGGACGCTCTCCGCTTCACCTTCGCGATGATGCCGCTTGCAGGGCGTGACGTAAAACTTTCGGATGAATGGTTCGAAGGCTACTGGGCTTTCATCAACAAGATATACAACGCGACGAGATTCTGCCTCATGCAGTTCGCTGACGGCGAGAAACTCGATTTCAACCCGATAGAATACAAATCCGATGATTTCTCGTTTGCCGACAAGTGGATCCTTTCGAAGCTTGAGGATGTCACGAAGGAAGTCCGCAAAAACCTCGATGAAATGAGGCTCAACGACGCGGCGGGAGCGATCTATCACTTCTTCTGGCACGAATTCTGCGACTGGTATATCGAACTCATCAAACCGACATTCTTCGGCACTGACGAAAATGCGAAAACCGTCGGCAAAAAGGTCCTTCTCAAAGTCCTTGACGCAAGCTTCAAACTACTTCACCCCTTCATGCCGCATGTAACCGAAGAGTTGTGGCAGAGCCTGCCGTTCACCTTTGCTGGACGCGAAGAATCGATAATGATAAGCCGCTTCCCCGAAGCCGGCGACTGCCCCGTTTTCGAAAAAGACGCGCAGACGATGGAAGAGATCATCGAGATCATCACCGTCATCAGAACTATCCGCGCCGAAAACAACATCAAACCCTCGGCGGAACTTCCGCTCAAACTTGCGCTTGAAGAAGGTCTCAAGAACGCGCTCAGCGAAAAACTTGAATACATAATCAAGCTCGCAAGAGTAAAAGACGTTGAATTTGTCGATACTTTCACACCCGACAAAGAGACCGCAAGCTCTCTAGTAAAAGGCGGAACGCTCTACATCCCGCTTGCAGGATTCATCGATTTCTCCGACGAGATCAAGCGTCTTGAAAAGGAGATCGCGAAACTCCAGAAGGATTTCGACCTCTGCGACAAAAAACTCAACAATCCGAACTTCCTTTCAAAAGCGCAGCCCGAAGTCGTCGAGAAAGAAAAAGCGAAACACACCGAACTTTCCGAAAATCTGGCTCACCTCAAAGCGAGACTCGCTGAGATCAGGAAATAGATCTAAATTCTTATTGTAGTTCTCTCCCGAAAACCTAATTTTTTTCTTTTGTATTTTCGAGCGTATCCGTTTCTGACAAAATTTTCCAAAAACCGGTTTTGCTGGGACCAACGAATTTGATTCGGTCTTTCATCTGTTTTAGTTGCCATTTTATCCCATTCAATGAAATGCCACACGCTTTGGCCATCTGTTCCCGGGTTATGCGGGGGTTTTCAGCAATCAATTTCAAGATTTTTTCCTGCGTAGTTTTGAGGGTAGTTTTAGAGGTGGTTTTGAGGGTAGTTTTGAGGGTAGTTTTTGGTGCGATTCCATCTTTGACTTTAAACAGTTTCACTTCTTCAGGAGCGTTGTCTTCACCCAAAGTATTGATCCAACGGAACGGAATTTTAACCACAATCGAGTTTTCACGGAATTCATAAGCATCTTTTCCGTATTTTTCAATTACTTTCGGAACACCGCGCCCAGTCTTTTCGCTTATGTGCAGCTGTAAAAAAATCTCTGAAAGTTTCTGGTTTACAGGAACAGATTCTCCGGCAAAAAAACCTTTCAGAGTCTGCTGCGGAGGAAATGTTCCGCGTGAAAGGATCTCAATTCGGTCAGAAAAAACAGAAATCATCGGTTCATTTTCATCCACCCATTTGTTATGAACGAAAGCGTTTATCATAGCTTCACGGAAGGCATCGTTTTCAAACAAAGCCGTTTCTTTGCGCTCCACAATGCGGTTGCGTTCATCAGCTTGAATTATATTCAATACATCACCGTAACGGAGAACTTCGTCAAGAGAATACAAAAGACACTGAAAGCCAAATTCTCTCACGGAAAACAAATTTGAAGTTTTGCTTTTTCCCGAAAATATTGCGAATCTCAAAGGCAGATGCGAGTTGTCCGACATAAGCTGGGCAAGAATGTTGTATTTGCCGTCGTTGGTAAAGAAACCGAGATTCTTTTTAAAAGTCTCTTCATTCAGCCTGATTCCTTTTGCGCCGTAATAAATAAGCAGCTTTTCAAATGTTAGATCCTGATACTGCGAGGGAGTGTTCTCTATTGTCGGCAGCCCGTGACGCAAAACATCAAAAAGATACGACTCTTTTTCCGGATATTTTCTCAAATTCTCCCTGCTGCTGCCGATCCTTATAAAACGCTCGCCTGCAAAGGAAACCGGAACCGTTTTCGCCGACGGTATTGTAAGAAGAACAACTCTTTTGCCGTCAACAGTAATTTCTTCAAAAATGAAATTCACATCAGGCGAAAGCCCTCTGGCGAGAAAATGTTTTAAAGGTTCGTTTTTAACATGGATATCAGGATCAAAATCGGTTCCGACAATATCATGGGTTTTGTCGTCAATTCCCCAGACAAGATAAGCCTTGCTTCGTCCTTCTATCGCAGCACTGTTGGATAAAGCGGAGATGTATTGCCCGAGCTGCTCCGATTCAAACCAATTATGTTTGAATTCAAACCATTCCCTTTCTGCCGGATAGGAACACAACTCATTAACAATGCTCAAAATATTATTCACTTTTATCTCCTTTATGCCGTTATTACAGCCAAAAACGAAAACCGCTATATTATATTCAATTATTCGGAAATTGCGAGAAACACTTTGCGTTTTTGTCTAGTTTTATTCTTCCGAAAAATCGGTATCAAGAACGATCTGGAACTGATAACCGGGGAATTCTCTGCTCACATCGTTCAGGATTTCCGTGTAGATCCTTTTTCTGTCGTCCGCTCCGAGGCTGACTACGACATCGAATCTCATGGTTTTTTCTTCTTTCACGAGATAGAAGCCGTGAAGCTGCAGCACATGCTCGCGGGAAAATACGATATCATGGATTTTGTTCCTGATTTCAATGGTTTCTGCATCGTGAGTGTTCACGGAATAGACTCCGACCGCAGTCAGGATCACGTTGTGTTTCGTGTAGACTGCGACCTGGATCTCGCGGATAAGTCTGTCAAGCATATCGGCGGAGTAGGTGTCGGGAACTTCAATGTGGATCGAGCCGTTCCACGAGTCGGGGCCGTAGTTGTTCAGCACGAGGTCGTATGCTCCGCTGACATCGGGAAAACTCAGGACTGTCTCTTTTAGGCTGTGCGCAAGGTCGGGATCGTTTCTTTCGCCGAGCAGCCGCGAAACCGTGTCCTTCAGCATTTCGATGCCCGATTTTACGATCACGAGCGAGATCACCGCGCCGAGCCACGCTTCAAGCGAGATCCCTGCAATCAGAAAAACTGCCGCCGCGACAAGTGTCGAAGCCGAGATCACGGAATCCAGCGTCGCGTCCTCGCCTGAGTTTACGAGAGAATCGGAATTTACCTTGAGTCCGACGCTTTTGACATAACGCCCGAGAACTATTTTCACCAGAACGGCGATACCAACGATCACAAGCGAAGTCGCTGTGTATTCCGGAGTTTCAGGAGTGATGATCTTTTTGACCGATTCAACAAGCGAAGTGACGCCGGCGTAAAGCACGATCACGGAAATCACCATCGCGCTCAGATACTCGATCCTGCCGTAGCCGAAAGGGTGCTTTTTGTCGGGTTCGCGCCCCGCCAGCTTCGTTCCGATGATGGTAATGAGCGAACTTCCTGCGTCAGAAATGTTGTTCACCGCGTCCAGAACGATCGCTATCGAGTTTGACATGAGGCCGATCACCGCTTTGAAAGCTGCAAGAAAAATATTCGCGACAATCCCGATAATGCTTGTCCTGATGATTATTTTTTCCCGCGGCGTTCCGCCGTTTTCCGCGTTCACGATTTTTTCTTTATTCATCATTTTCTCCGTCAAAAAAATCTGCAGGAAGATATGAAGTGAACACGAAAAATGCAATAATTTATTGACGCGGCGTCATTTTTATTTATCCTGACACGGTGTCAAAATAGGGCTCATTTTTAACTTTTACAGGAGGCAGACTATGAAAATCAAGGCAGTAAAACTTTATGAGAACGGATTTATGACGCAGCCTTTCGCGTTCGGAGGAGAAGAGGGGATGGAGAAGTTCGACGCTTCCGTGCGTTACCGCTCCTCGCTCCAGAATTACCTCATTGATACCGGGCGTGAGGTCATTCTGATCGACACGGGTATGCCGAAAGAGGCTCCGGATGCGATTCCTGATGAAAAGACGATGATCCACCTCGGAACAAGGATCAAAGATTATGTATCGGCACTGGCTGAGGCAGGCTACAAGCCGGAACAGGTGACAAAAATCCTCGTTACCCACAAACATGCCGACCACACCGGCGAACTCCGCGCTTTCCCGAATGCAAAGATCTACATTTCACCGGAAGATGCCGATGCGCTGGAACTTAAAGGCGAAAATATCGTCCGCGCAACATATTCCGACGGTGCATATCACAATTTTCCGGCTTCGCAGATCATTGCAGACGGTGTCCGCCTGATCGAAGCCAAGGGGCATACAAAGGGCAACAGCATCGTCATCGCTGAGGACGGCGGCCTTTTCTATATGTTCCACGGCGATATCACCTATACGGATGAGGCTCTGTATGCCGACAAACTTTCAATTGTTTTCGAGGACAAAGCCGCTGCAAGGGAAACTCTTGACCGAGTTAGGGAATTTATTCAGAAAAATCCGACAGTGTATCTCTCGACGCATACGCCGCTCGGATACGAGAATCTGGAAAATCTTAAAGTTATAGACCTCGCAAATCCGCCGGAAACTATTCCTGTCGGAGAAATCACCTACAAGACGGCGACCGGAAAATATGTCTGCGGAATCTGCGGATATATCTATGATCCTGCGGAAAACAACAATGTCGCTTTTGTTGATCTTCCCGATGACTGGAAATGCCCGCGCTGCAGGCAGCCGAAGGACAAGTTCAACAAAGCGTAGCGCAATACTCAACTGTCAGGTACAAAATATATCCTGAAAATCTTGCCGTTTATTCAAAAATCTTTAAGAATTACCCGTTTTGATTTTGTGATCGGAGATAAAAATGAAAAAAATAGCATCGTTCCTGTTGTTTTTGCTTCCGTTTTTTCTGTTCGCGGAAAACCTTTACTACTATTCGAACGGTAAAAAAATTCAGCTTGCCGAAACTTCAGGCTACACTTTCATTGACGCCAGAGTGACGAAAAACGCCGGTTTGCCGAAAGAGCTCAACTTCAAGCTGAAACACGAAAACATCTATCTTTTTGAGAAGTTAAGCTCGAAAAACATAAAAGAACTTGAAAAAAGCGGCAGGATCCTTCCGGCCTACAAAAGAAACGGCAGCGAAAAAGTCTATGCGAGCGGCAGGATCTTCGTGAAACTTCCGAAAACGGATGAAAAATCGGCAGGAAAATGGTGTGAATCAAACGGTTTGCGTTTAATTAAAAAATTCAAATACGCTACCGACTGGTATCTTGCCGAAACGACTGAAAATCCGATAAAAAAATCGGTCGAGCTCGTTGAAAAAAAGATTGCCGAACAGGCTGAACCGAGCTTTTTCATGACTTTTGAACATATGACTTACATCCCGAACGATACGCTTTTTTCCAAGCAGTGGCATCTTTACAACGACGGTAAGGATGCGACTCTTTCCGGCTCTGACAGCTCTTATGTCGCCGAAGCGTGGGACGTTATGCGCCAGATCAAAGGCGAACTCGGCGGATCGAATGTAAAACTTGCGATAGTCGATGACGGTTTTGACCAGACGCACGAAGACCTGCAGGGGCGTTTTCTCCCTGGTCACGATTTTGTTGATAAGGATGACGATCCCTCTCCCGGAATGCATGGAACGCAGCTTGACATGCACGGAACTTCGGTCGCTGGAGTCGCAGCCGGCGCAACCGACAACGGAAAAGGTATTGCAGGAGCATGCCCGAACTGCCAGATCATTCCGATAAGAATGGGGACAACCTCGGCGGATGAAATAGGTATCGAAGCTTTTGAATGGGCGTATGACGCAGGTGCCGACATCATTTCGAACAGCTGGGGTCCTTCCAACAGCAACGCAGACATGAACCAGCCTTTGAAAGATCTTGTAGCTAACATTACGACGGCAGGAAGAAACGGTTTGGGAACAGTCATTCTTTTTGCAGCAGGCAACAGCAGTTTAAGTGTCAGTGACAACGTTTATGTAGGCAATCCGAATGTTTTCACGATAGGTGCGACAAATGCTGCCGGAATCAAAGCCTCTTATTCCAATTTCGGTCCTGCGGTTGATTTTGTGGCTTCGAGCTGCGACACTGAAGGCGACGGCTGGCAGAACGGCAACACGATTGACGGTATCTGGACGACAGACAACATGGGGCAGGGCGGTTACAATGCCGGCGGTAACGAAAACGCAGGCGATGCTGCAGGCAACTACACGAACGGTTTCGGCGGAACATCCTCGGCATGTCCGCTTGTAGCAGGTATCACTGGGCTTGTCATGTCAGCAAATCCAAATCTCACGAAAAACCAGATATACGATATTTTCAAAGAGACTTCCGATAAAGTAGGCGGCGAACAGTATGACGCGAACGGTTTCAACCAGAATTACGGTTACGGCAGGATAAATGCCTGCAAAGCTGTTAAAAAGGCTTTGGAATTGTCCGGAACGGACGTTTCAAGTGTTGAGTGCGGCAACCAGTCCGACCCGGTCACTCCCGATCCGGGCGATACCGATACGGCCGATACTGATTACCCGGGCGATCCGGCTGATACCGGCGACACCTCTGTTAATCCTAACTGCGGAAACGGTGTTGTTGACGCAAACGAGGTTTGTGACGGCAACACGATCCCGTGCGCTGATCTTGCCGGTGCTCCTAGCAACGGAGAAGCAAAATGCGCTTCAAACTGCATGAGCTGGGACAAATCAGGCTGCTACGACGGCGATGAGCCGCAGGCTGGCAATAAGGACGATGCCGCTGACGGTGATAACGGCGGCAACGGTACTGATCCTGACGATGACGACGATTCAGGCTGTTCGGCTCTGATAATTTAATCTGGGAACCTGCAAAAAGAGACGTTCAATATTTGTGAGACGTGTCATGAGACGTTTCAGGAAACGTCTCTACAAGCCTTTCATTGAGAGGGAGATACGTTTTCTTTCAAGGTCGATATTTTTGACCATAACTTTGATTTTCTGCCCCAATTTCAGGCATTCGGCGGGACTTTTAATGAATTTATCAGATATTTCTGAGATGTGAAGAAGCCCCTTTTCCTTTATTCCGATTTCGACAAAGGCTCCGAAAGCGACGATGTTGTCAACGATTCCGTTTAAGATCATTCCTTCTTTGAGGTCGTTTATCGTGCGCACTTCATCGGAAAATTCAGCCTGTTCGAACTTTTCACGCGGGTCGAGCCCGCGTTTTTTCAGCTCTTCGATGACTGAGGGTGTGAGAAGTTCCTGAAGAAGCATATTTTTGTCGATGATTTCCGGGTTTTTGACGAGAGTTTCAAGAGGAACTCCCGCTTTTTTCGCGGCACTTTTCACTAATTCGTAGTTTTCAGGGTGGACGCCTGTCGAATCGAGTATTTCGTCTCCGCCGAAGATACGCAGGAATCCGGCGCACTGCTCGAAAGATTTTGCACCTATACCTTTGATATTCTTGAGTCCTTCGATGTTTTTAAAGCGTCTTCCGCTGCGCCTGAAAGCTGCGATTTCAGCCGATTTTTTATTGTCGAGACCTGAAATGTAGGCTAGAAGGTAAGGGCTTGCGGTGTTTAGGTTCGCTCCGACGCGGTTTACCGCCCATTCGACCGTTCTTTTGAGCCTTTCTGCCAGTTTTTTGACAGGGATATCGTGCTGATACTGCCCGACACCGAGGCTTTCGGGCGGAATTTTGACGAGTTCGGATAGCGGATCCTGAAACCTGCGCCCGATCGAAATAGCACCGCGGACCGTGATGTCGAGATCAGGGAACTCTTCTCTGGCGACGGCACTCGCGCTGTAAACTGAAGCTCCGTCCTCGCTGACAGAGGCGACGACAAGCTGTTTTCCGAAGAAATTTTTGAGGATCTCATGCGCCTCTCTTCCGAAAGTTCCGCTTCCGACGGCGATTCCCGCGACTTTGTACTCGGTTATCCACTTTTCGAGTTTTTTGGCCTCGTTTTTGTCAAGGTGGAGATTGAGAAGAGCCGAAGCGATGAAGTTTCCGTGCTCGTCAAGGAGGGCTGCCTTGCAGCCTGTTCTGATGCCCGGGTCGACACCGATCACCGGTTTTTCGCCGAACGGCGGCATGAGGAGGATCTGCTCTAAATTTTTGTGGAAGACATCCAGTGAGGCATCTATCGCAAACTCTTTGATTTTATTGAAATTTTCAGTTTCTATGCTGCCGAAGATCCTGTCAGTGAGGGCTAGAGTTGAGCATTCGCCGAAAAAGTCGGAATGTCTTGCGAAAAATATCGATTCAATGCCGTTTGCAAGCTCTTTTTCGGTTTTAGCGGCTTCAGCAGAAACAGTGAGAAATCCCTCTTTTTCGCCGCGGTTGAGCGCCATGACGCGGTGCGGCGTGATCCTCTGCGCGCTTTCCCTGAAATCAAAGTAGTCGCTGTAAAGAATGCCGCTTTCCTTTTTTCCGCGCTTTACTTTCGAGACAATGAATCCGTTTTCGACGTTTTTCCTGACAAAATCACGCACTTTTGGAGTGTCTGCGATTTTTTGTGCAATGATTTCCTTTGCACCATTCACTGCAGAAGCACAGTCGGCAAATGCCTCACAGACAAAATTTTTCGCTTTTTCTAGGATTTTAGCGATCGGCGGATTGTTCAGTATGATATATTCCGCAAGCGGCTGCAACCCTGCCTCGACTGCTTTGTCGGCCTTGGTTTTGCGCCCCGGCTTGAACGGCGCGTAAATATCTTCGAGAACGGTCATGTCGGCTGCACCGGCGACCGCGATTCCAAGTTCGTCGGAATAATTTCCGGTCTCTTCAAGCGATTTGAGAACAGCACGCTTCCTTTTGTCGAGATTTATTAGTTTTTCTGAAAAATCAATGACTTCAGATGTCTGCACTTCGTTAAGGTTGCCCGTCATCTCCTTGCGGTATCTCGCGATGAAAGGGATAGTGCAGCCCGATTCTGTGAGTTCAAGTACAGCTTTAACCGATTTTTCAGCTATTTTCAGGGCTTTCGACGTTTCGCCCGCAATATTCAATTCTTTAAGTTCGATCATTTTTTCTCCGGATGATAAAAAAAAGGCCCTCCGAAGAGGGCCGAAAAAAGCAAGGCTTACGGAATTAAGCTTTGATAGCTTCTACCGGGCAGCCGTCTTCACATGCGCCGCAGTCAACGCAAGCGTCGGTTACTTCGTAGCCGCCGTCTTTTTCGATGATAGCTTCTACCGGGCATGTTCCAGCGCAAGCACCGCATTTTACGCAAACATCTTGATTAATCTTGTGCATTTTTTTCTCCTCGTACCGTGTTAATAAACGCTAAAAAGCCCTATTTTTTAAATTGCCGGCAGTGTTTTGTCAAGGAAAAAGTCAGTGTATTTTTATTTCGCCTAGTATAGAGAGAAGTTCTTCGACCTGTGTCGATTCGCTGACGCCTGTTTTGCACCATATTGCAAAGTGTTCGCAGTTGTTGGTCGCAATGTTGTAATTCCTTTCGCCCAAACGGCTTTCGGCGCGGGCTACGGTTTCTTCCGGCGAATAAAGGTGATAGCTGTTGTCGCCGAAAAGAATCTCCAGTATTTTCAATACGTTTATTCTGCCGGTTTTGGTTATTATATCAAAAATACTGTTTTTTTTCTGCTTGATGTAGTTGTCAAAATCAATGACAAAAACATATTCCGAACCCTCTTTGAATTTTTCGAGAGTCGTTCGGTGTACAACGATGTTTTTGCCGAAGTCGCCTGACGGGTCTGCATAGTGGATCATTCCGCCGTTTCCGGTGTAAATTCCGTAATGATCGTAAAGTCCGCGTAGTCTTTGGATTCCGACAACATCGCCTGCTTTGAGTTCATCGTCTGAAACTACTCTTTTTATTTGTTTAGTTGTATAGTTAGGCAGTTTTTCTATCATTTTTCCTCCTTAAAACGGCGGTTTATAGCTTTTTGAATGTAAAAAGCAATATGAAAGTTGACTTTCAGGCAAAATAACAATAAGCCTTTAGCGGTAATCAGGCTTTGTCGGGAGGGTTCCCGTAAGGCCGTGTCGGTTTGATTTTAAGAGGAGGAAGTTATGACAAAAAGATTCGTTTGCAAGGTTTGCGGTTATGTTTATGAAGGCGAGAGCGCTCCGGAAAAATGCCCGGTCTGCAAAGCTCCGTCAACAATGTTCGATGAGATCAAGGACGAGCTCAAACTTGCTGCTGAGCACGAGTTCGGCGTTTATGAAAAGACTGTAAAAGACAACGCTAATGTTTCCGAAGAAGACAAAAAATTCATCCTTGAGCAGCTCAAGGCAAATTTCACCGGCGAGTGCTCCGAAGTCGGAATGTATCTCTGCATGGCTAGGATCGCTCACAGAGAAGGCTATCCTGAAATCGGTCTCTACTGGGAAAAGGCTGCTTTCGAAGAAGCTGAACACGCTGCAAAATTTGCTGAACTTCTGGGCGAAACTCTTGAGCCGAACATGAAAAATTCGACCAAGGCAAACCTTAAATGGCGTGTTGACTGCGAATTCGGCGCAACAGCAGGCAAAGTCGAACTTGCAAAATGCGCGAAACAGAACGGTCTTGACGCGATCCACGACACAGTTCACGAGATGGCACGCGACGAAGCACGTCACGGCAAAGCTCTCAAAGGACTTCTTGAAAGATATTTCGGAAAATAATCTTTAATTTTTGTCAAAAATCCGTTTCTGGCTATAATACTCCGGTTTTTTTATTAACTTTGATGGAGTCCGTTATGAAAAGAGATCAGCTGGTAACAAAAATCCTTAATGAAACCAATCTGTTGAACCGTTTCCTCGACTATGTTAAGGAAGACACGCAGTCTGTTGAAGAAAGCGAGACATGTCCTTCTTCTCCGAAAGAAAAAAATCTCGGCAGAAAACTTGTCGAAGAGCTTAAATCGCTCGGTCTTGCAAACGCGGAAATGGATGAAAACGGCTATGTTTACGCGAAAATGGCTACAAACTGCGGAATCACGAAGAAAGTCGCTTTCATAGCCCACATGGATGTCGCTCTTGACTGCAAAGGCGAAGGCGTATGTCCGGTCATCCATGAAAAATACGACGGTTCAGTCCTGAATCTTAAAGGCGGCACAGTTATCGACCCGGCTGACACGATGCATCTTTCGGACTGCATCGGCGACACGATCATCACTTCCGACGGCACGACGCTTCTCGGCGCTGACGACAAAGCAGGCGTTGCGGCGATCATGTCGATGGTTGAATATCTGGGCAAACACCCCGAAATCAAACATCCCGAAATCAGAATCTGCTTCACTCCGGACGAAGAGATCGGACGCGGTGTTGACAAGATCAACCTTCAGAAAGTCGACGCTGACTTCGCATACACTTTCGACGGCGGCGCTCCGTATGAAGTAAACTACGAGAATTTCAACGCTTTCTCGGCAAAAGTTACACTGCGCGGTGTTTCGATCCATCCCGGATATGCAAAAGACAAAATGGTCAACGCGATCAGATACGCAGGAAAATTCATCGACATGCTCCCGAAGACGATGTCGCCTGAAAGGACCTGCGGCAGAGAGCCTTTCATCCACATTGTCGGCATCAGCGGCGGCAGCGAGGAAGTTACTGTCAGCATGATCCTGAGAAGCTTCGTTCCTGAGGATATCGAGCGCGAAGAGAAGATAATCCTCAACATCATCGAAGTCCTCAAGGCTGAGGAACCGCGTCTGCAGGTAACTCCTGTTTTCACCGAAAGCTACCTCAACATGTATGAAGTCATGAAAGACAACATGGTCGTTTACGAATATGTCAAGAAGGCGATCGAAGATCTCGGCGCTACACCTGAAGTTGAGCCTATCCGCGGCGGAACCGACGGTGCAAGACTTTCCTTCATGGGTCTTCCGTGCCCGAACATCTTCGCAGGCGGCGTAAACTTCCATTCTCAGAAAGAGTGGGTCGCTCTCGAAGATATCGCACTTGCTTCCGCGGTTGCTCTCAAAATCGCTGAAAACATCAAATAAATCGTTACGGTGTTTCGTCGTTACGTTTCTTTCTTTTTGCTTTTCTTGTTTCGAGAATTTTTAGTGAAAACGCTTTTTTCTGTTTGAGTTCTTCCGATTCTGCAAGCTGTTTGCGCCACATTTCAAGTGTTTCTGCGGGCAGGATTCCGTTTTCGACAGCCTCTTTCACGGCGCATCCCGGTTCAGTATCGTGACGGCAGTCGGCAAAACGGCAGTTTTGTGACAATTCCTCTATTGTTTCAAAACCTTTTGAATCTTCTTCCTGCCAGTTCTGGATTTCGCGCATTCCGGGAGTGTCAATCACCATGCCGCCCGATTCGAGAAGAATAAGTTCTCTGGCGGAAGTTGTGTGGCGCCCTTTGTTGACGGCTGTGCTGATTTCGCCTGTGGCGCGGATATTCGAGCCTGAGAGAGTATTGATCAAAGTCGATTTTCCGACTCCTGACGATCCGATAAAAACAGCAGTGAGGCCGGGTTTGACAAAGGAATTGAGAAGTTCCTCCGTTTTTTGGTCAAACGATGAAACAGCATAAATTTCTTTGTTGCCGCATATTTTTGCCGCTTCTTCAAAAAGTTCGCCAGTGTTTTCGCAAGCATCTGATTTTGTTAGCAAAATAACGTGGCTGATTCCTGCTGACGCGGCAACTGAAATATACCTTTGAAGGCGTTTGAGGTTGAAGTTGCTATCAAGCGACATTACGATGAATACAATATCGATATTGGAGCTTAAAACCTGTTCGTCGATCACGTTTCCGCTACACCGTCTTGAAATGCGGTTTTTCCGCGGAAGAATTGAGCAGATATACGATTTGTCACGGCGTATCGAAACCATGACCCAGTCGCCGACGGCAGGAAGATCCGATTTTAAAACGGAGTTGTATCTGATAGAGCCGCTTGTCTTTGCCGAAAAGAACCCTTTTTCGCAGACAATGTCGTAAAAATGGCGGTTGTGGCCGATTACACGTGCCGGAATAAGTGAAGAATCTTTCTCTTTTTCAGCCAAATTCTTGAAATAACTGTCAAAACCCCATTTTTCAAGATCGATTTTGAGTGAATCCGAAATCAAGAAAACTCCTATTCGCAGACAAATACAGGGTTAATAAACTGATTGTTTTTTGTAATGAAAAGAAGAACTTTGTCGGGCATAACCGGATTGCCGGCAGAAGCCGAAAAAAGTTTTTTGCCGGCCTCGACGTTCTCTTCTGGCTTTACGTTGAGCGATTTGACGTAGGCGAAATTAAGGTCGTAACCTTCAGCTTTTGCCGAAATCATGTATCCCTCTTTTTTCATCGGAGCAATACCGGTGATTTTGGCGGGGAAGGGGAGCACAGCCGCTTTTTCGGGCTGTATGAAGACTCCGCGGGCGGTGTTCCAGCCGCTTTTTTTCGCGCATTTGTAGAATTTTTTCAACTTGGGAATCACTGTTTTCACTTTGATTGATGCAACTTCGGTTTCGACTCCTTTTTCGAGCATTTCCATTTTTTCGTCGAGGATTTTTTTTCTGCCCAGACTTTCCGAAAGCATTTTTTCGTAACTGTCAAGCTCGGCTTTGGTCTTTTCAAGCTCATCAGTGAGGTAAGCTATTGAAATATCGTAGAATTTCTTGCATTCAAAATCGAATGAGACGCAGTTTGCCTTCATTATCCGCGACGATTTTTCGAGCAGAACGAGTTTTTTGTATTTTAAAAGGGTATCTGAAGTCAGTTTTTCGGCTGCTTCAAGCTCCTGATCGTTGACTTTGGATGCGAAAACGACTTCGGCCTTTTCTTTTTCCATACGTTCACGGATAATCTGGTCTTTTTTCGACACGGCGAAGATCGGAAACTGCAGTAAAAGCAGTAATATTATGAAAATACTAAAGAATTTCTTCATAAACAAAAATCAGCTCGCCCATATACTTTATATTGTGGAAGTCGCCGGAGTAGGGCGGAGTCCATGACGAGAAGTCGCCTTTCTGAACTTTTTTACTGTTTGAATGGCGGTTGATTCTGTGAAAGAAAACTTTCCATCTGTCGCCGTCTTTAGGCGGTTCTTTGACGATTGATTTCCACGGGATCGCGATTTCAGCGCTCCAGTTGTGGTCTTTGTCCGCATTTTCGTTGAGAGTGCCGTTCAGCGAAACGCCGTAAACAATGCCGGAATCCCATGAATCATCGCGGTTTTTGCGCCTTCCACCGCTGAATTTCGAATCGAATTTGACGCCCGCAGCCGAAACCTGAATTTCGTAGTAAGGTGTCGCTGTTCCTGTCGGATCAATGAAGATTTCAACGACATCGTCATGGTCGTAAAGCGGATCGTCGTTGTTTTTAAGTTCCGCGTAAATGTCGTTGTCGTCCGCTATGAATCCGATGTAAAGGTATTTGTGATCCATGACTGCCATGACTGTTGTTTTGACGGGGCTCAGCTCGGAACCGTCGGGAAGCCAGAATTTATCGTCCTTTGATGAGTTGAGCCAGTAACTTTCGTCGAGCATTCCGTCTATTTTTGTCTGGGAGCGCGAATTGCCGGCGATCACATAGACATCCATCTGCTTTTTAAGGATGTTGGGCTTCGTGATTTTTACGCTACCGATCTCCATTCTGTTTTTGCCGTCGTTGAATTTTTCTTCAGGTACCAAACGCTCTTTTTCCTTGAAGAATCCGCCGCGGATGAACATTGTGTCGGTGTCGAAGGCAAGCGGGAGTTTTTCGATATTCGTGACATCCTTTATGATTTTCCCGAGGGCAAGCTCCTTCACTTTGCCGTCAAGAAACTCATGGTCTGCAGTGAAACGTTCTGATCCGTTCTCGTTTTCGAAGTGGAAGAACAGCTGGTAGCCGTCAGGAATCTGCTCTTTGAAACGCCAGAATGAGACAAGTTTGAAAGGTTCGCCGTGTCTCGGTTTGCGCGGTTCGGTGTAGTATCCGAGCATCTCTATTTTGCCGTCGTTGAGCTTGATGCCGGTTTTTACAGCCGTTTTTGACATTTCTTCTTCGGAGACAACGCCTTCGTGTGTTTTTGAGCAGCCCGCGAAAGCAATCAAAGCAATCAAGAGAACGAAAAGTTTTTTCATTTTTTCCTCCGGAAATCAAAAAACAAAAGATTTTAAGGAAAAACCGGAAAAAAACAAGAGTGGTCGTTCTTGTCGTCGCCGCCAATCTTTTGCACGACGCCGCCCGATTTTTTCGTTATAACGTTATTCCGTTATTCCGGTATACCGACACAGGGCGGCGAATCGTTCTTAACGTTATTATCGATTCGCGCCGCAAAGAAGTTGCTGCGGCGCGAAAAATCGTTATAATCTCTTGCTTTTTGTATTTTTGGAGCTCAACATGAAACACTTGAAACTTTTATTTCTTTTCATAATTTCGTTTCCTCTTTTCAGCAGGATCTGGGGAAAAATCACAAAACTTGAAATCCCTGCTTTTCTTATTCAGAAAGCGATTCAGATTTATGCCTCACACTATGAAATAGACATGAAGAATTTCGAGGGAGAACTTGACGAGTATGATTCTCTCTGCGCTTTTTTTACAAGGAAAACCGATCCTTCGGTACGTCCGCTTAAAAACGATGAAAACTCGTTTCTTTCGCCTTGCGACGGAGTTGTAAGCGTTCTCGAGAATATCCATGCCGATGTCGCGACACAGGTCAAAGGGAGAAAATATCTTGTTTCGGAGCTTGTCAAAAAGGAGCTTCCCTTTGAGAAAGGTTTCTGGCTTGCAACGATCTATCTTTCGCCGCGCGACTACCACAGATTTCATGTTCCGGTCGATTCGACCGTTGCGGCGCACATTCACACAGGCTGGCGGCTTTTCCCGGTAAATTCGCTCGGGCTCAACAACATCGACAGGCTTTTTATCAGAAACGAGCGCGTCGTCGTGAAATTCAGAGCTGAGAATTTCAACTACTTTTACACCGCGGTCGGAGCTACTTTTGTCGGCTCGATAAAAATGAATTTTACAGAAAATTTCTCTGACGAATGGGTAAAAAACGATGTGAAATATTCACAGAACGACGAGCTCGGAATGTTCGAAATGGGTTCGACTATCGTTCTTCTCGTTCCAGAAGAAGCGGTCGAAAAACCGAACATCGGAGAAGGTGAAAAAATCCGCGCCGGAGAACCGCTTTTCACTCTCAGAAAACAGTAAATTTTCACCCGGAAAAATCACAAATTTTTGTCATAAAAAAATGCAGTTTTTCCAAAAAAACGGCCAATTTTTGACCTGAAATTTTTGCCTCTGAAAAAGTTTAATAAAATCAAGCACTTAAAAACGCATTTTTGGGGGCAAAAAAATCATCTATGTCCAAAAAATCATTGATTTTTTTCTTCGATAAAAATTGATTTTTGCGATTCGATAAAATACAATGCCGAGTCTGTTTATTTAGGAGGTTTTTTATGACAGATCTTAACGAAGAAAAAAACATTTCCCAGGCCCAGGCGGAACAGGATTACGGCGCGTCCAGCATCCACGTTCTTAAAGGACTTGAGGCGGTCAGGAAGAGACCTGGCATGTACATCGGCGACACTGACGACGGAAGCGGTCTGCACCACATGATCTACGAAGTCGTCGACAACAGTATCGACGAGGCTCTTGCAGGATACTGCGACAAAATTTCCGTTTATATCCATGTCGATGAGAGCATAACGATCAAGGATAACGGCCGAGGTATCCCGGTCGATATGCACGCCGAAGAACACCGCTCTGCTGCGGAAGTCATCATGACGGTCCTTCACGCCGGCGGTAAGTTCGACAACAACGCATACAAAGTTTCCGGCGGTCTTCACGGTGTCGGCGTCAGCTGCGTAAACGCACTTTCAGAGACTCTCGATCTTGAGATCAAGCGTCAGGGCGGCATTTACAGGCAGACTTACCACCGCGGTACTCCGGTTGCTCCGCTTGAAAAAGTGGGCGAGACTACCGAGCACGGCACGAAAGTCACTTTCAAGCCGGATCCTGAAATTTTCACGATGACCACTTTCGACCTCAAGAAAGTCGAGCAGAGACTCCGCGAGATGGCTTTCCTCAACAGCGGCGTCAGAATTTACCTGCTTGACGAGAGAGTCGGTCAGGAATTCGAATTCCACTACGAAGGCGGAATCAAGGCTTACGTCGAATATCTGAACGAAAACACGACCGGTCTTCACCCAGATATCATCACGGTATCGAATCACGAAGAGAAAGGCGATCTCACGGTCGATATCGCAATGCAGTGGACAACGGCATACACCGAGAAGATTTTCTGCTACACGAACAACATCTACAATCGTGACGGCGGAACCCACCTTGCGGGCTTCAAACTCGGAATCACGAAAGTTTTCATCAACTACATCAAGGAGAACATCAAGAACGACAAAATCGTCGATTCGATCAACGGCGACGATGTCAGAGACGGTCTCACAGCGGTCCTTTCGGTCAAGATGGCCGATCCTAAGTTCAGTTCGCAGACCAAGGACAAGCTTGTAAGTTCTGAGATCCAGGCTTTCGTTTCGAAGTCGATCGTCGATGCACTCACGATCTACCTTGAGGAAAACCCCGACATAGCAAAGACGATCATCGATAAGATCATCGAAGCGACCGCTGCGAGAGAGGCTGCGAGAAAGGCGCGTGAACTTGTCAGAAGAAAAGGCGCTCTTGACAGCACGGCTCTTCCCGGCAAACTTGCGGACTGCACCGAAAAAGATCCAGCTTTCTCCGAACTTTTCATAGTAGAGGGTGACTCGGCAGGCGGTTCGGCAAAACAGGGTAGAGACCGCCGCACGCAGGCTATTCTTCCGCTCAGGGGCAAGATCCTCAACGTCGAAAAGGCGCGTCTTGACAAACTTCTCAAAAGCGAGACGATCACGATGATCATCGCCGCTCTTGGAACGGGAATCGGAAAGGAAGAGTTCAACATCGAAAAACTGCGCTACCACAAGATCATCATCATGACAGATGCCGATGTCGACGGTGCGCACATCATGACTCTTATCCTCACCCTTTTCTACCGCCACATGCCGGAAGTAATCGAAAGAGGTTATCTCTATGTCGCACAGCCGCCGCTTTACGGCATCACGAAAAACAAAAAGATAACATATGTCAAAGACGAGAAGGAATTCCAGGATTACCTTATCGATACAGGCATTCAGGGACTTACGCTGAAAATCGGCGACAACGAGCTTGACGAAGCGGGTCTCAAACAGTATGTCGAACTTCTGGTTGATCTCAACGCAAACCTTGCGAAAACAGAATTCATCTACGATTCGGCAATTGTCGAATCCATAGCGGCAACGACCACTCTTGTCGAAGACGATTTCAAATCGGAGACGACTCTTTGGGATAAATGGGAAACAATCAAAAGTTACATGGAACAGAATTTCCCGCAGAAGGCTCCTTTCAGAATGGAACTTGAGGAAAACACGAGAGTTCAGGGCGAATTCAAGATGAAGATCTACACGACGACTCTCGGAGTAGAAAAAGTAAGCGTCGTAGACCAGAAATACACCCACAATTCAGAGATCACTCTCATCAACGGGCTTCGTGAAAAGATGATGGCTTACGGCTCGCAGAAATACGAGATCAAAAATGTCGCGAAAGAAGAATCGACTCAGGTTTCCGGCTGGAGAGAACTTCTCAACACCGTTCTTAATATTGCTAAGGAAGGCCAGAAGATCCAGCGTTACAAAGGTCTCGGTGAAATGAACCCCGAGCAACTCTGGGAAACGACGATGAGCCCCGAAAACAGGGTCCTTCTCAGAGTCACTTCGCAGGATGCTGCCGAAGCGAACAGGATGTTCGATATTCTCATGGGCGAAAACGTCGAACCGAGAAGGAAGTTCATCGAAGAGAACGCCCTTAACGCGACAATCGACATTTAGGAGGGAAAAATGGACGAATTGATACACGGCAAAATTAAAGATATCGCGATTGAACACTCCATGAAAACGGCGTTCATCGACTATGCGATGAGCGTCATCACCGACCGTTCTCTCCCGGATGTCAGAGACGGTCTGAAACCTGTTCACCGCAGGGTCCTCTTCGCGATGAAAGAACTCGGAAACACCTACAACGCGGCTTACAAAAAGTCTGCGAGAATCGTCGGCGACGTCATCGGTAAATACCATCCGCACGGCGACCAGGCTGTTTACCAGACACTTGTCAGAATGGCGCAGGATTTCTCGATGCGCTACACTCTCGTTGACGGACAGGGCAACTTCGGCTCGGTCGACGGCGACGGCGCGGCTGCAATGAGGTACACCGAGGCGAGAATGGCCAAAATCGCAGGTGAGATCATGGCCGATCTCGACAAGGACACCGTCAATATGCGCGACAACTACGACGGCAGCTTGCAGGAACCCGAAGTCATGCCGACAAAAATTCCGGAACTTCTTGTCAACGGAACAAGCGGTATCGCAGTCGGTATGGCGAGCAACATCCCGCCGCACAATATCACCGAAGCGGTAAACGCGACGATACACCTTATTGACAATCCCGATGCCGACATTCCGGAACTTATGGAATTCATTACCGGCCCCGACTTCCCGACAGGCGGCTCGATCCTCGGCAAAGCAGGCATCAGAGCGGCTTACGAAACAGGTAAAGGCATCATCAAAATCCGCTCGAAAGTGACGATCGAACTCGGTCAGAACGGCGCACGTGACCGCATAATCATCCACGAAATTCCTTATCAGGTAAACAAGGCGAACATGATCATTCAGATCGCCGAGCTCGTTAAGGAAAAGAAACTCGAGGGTATCCACGACATCCGCGACGAGTCCGGAAGACGCGAAAAGATCAGAGTCGTCATCGAGCTCAAAAAGGACGCAGACCCGAACATTCTTCTCAACCAGCTTTTCAAAATGACACAGCTTCAGGTCTCCTTCGGCATCAACATGCTCGCTATCTGCAACGGAATCCCGAAGACGATAAACCTCAAAGACGCGCTCCACTACTTCATTCTCCACAGAAAGGATGTCGTAACGAGAAGGACACGTTTCGAACTTGCAGAAGCAGAAAAACGCGCTCACATTTTGGAAGGCCTCAAAATCGCGATCGACAACATCGACGAAGTCGTCCACATCATCAGATCGTCTGCTTCGACAGATGACGCGAGAGCAAGACTTATGGAGAGATTCGAGCTTTCGAAGCTTCAGGCGAACGCCATCTTAGACATGAAACTGAGCAGACTTACAGGACTTGAAAGAGACAAGATCATCGCCGAACTCGAAGAACTCTACAAAAAGATCGAATGGTACAAAGAGATCCTTGCGAACGAAAGCGTTCTTTTCAGCGTAATCAAGGACGAGCTCAAGGAAATCAAGGAAAAATACGGCGACGAGAGAAAAACCGACATCGTCAACTACGACGGAGACATCGACATCGAAGACCTTATCGCGGACGACGACATGGTCGTAACTCTCACGACCGAAAACTACATCAAACGCACTCCGCTTGACCTCTACCGCAAGCAGAAACGCGGCGGCAAAGGTATCAACGCGATAAATCCTAAGGAAAACGACTACGTCAAGAACATTTTCGTAGCAAGCAGTCACACGCTTCTCCTTCTCTTCACTTCCTACGGCAAAGTTTACTGGATCAAAGTCCACCAGCTTCCGGAAGCGGCGAGAAACAGCAGAGGCAAACCGATCATCAACCTCGTCAACATCGAAAAGGACGAAAAGATCGCTGCCGTTCTTCCTATCAAAGAGTTCGTTGACGGCGAATTCATAATGATGGGAACGAAGAACGGAACCGTCAAGAAGACCGACATCATGGAATACAAGACTCAGCGCACGAACGGCAAGAAGGCGATCAAACTCAACGAAGGCGACGAGCTTATCGAAGTCAAGATCACGAAAGGAAACGACGATGTCGTTCTCGCAACGAAGAAAGGCTTAAGCATCCGCTTCAACGAAAACGATGTCAGGGCGATGGGCCGTGTTGCTGCAGGTGTCCGCGGTATCAGGATCAACAGCGACGATGAAGTCGTCACGATGGATGTCATCGAAGAAGGAACTACGCTTCTTTCGATCACCGACAAAGGTATCGGAAAACGCACTCCGGTCGAAGATTACAGGCTTCAGTCGAGAGGCGGCAAAGGTATCATCACCATCAAGACTTCCGAAGAAAACGGATACGTCGTCGGCGTTCTCAAAGTCAACCAGAACGATGAGGCAATGCTCATCACATCGAACGGTCAGGCGATCAGGATCCCGGTCAGCGGAATCAGTGTAATTGGCAGAAACACGAAAGGTGTCAGACTTTTCAAAGTCGAAAACGGCGAACTTGTAGTTTCAGTCACCAAAATCATCGATCCCGAAGACCTTCAGGCTGAATCAGGCGACATAAACGAACTTATTGAAAACCCTGAAAATCAGGTCGAATTCCCTGAAGAACCGGAAGATTCCGACAATTCTGAAGAATAAATAACCTCTCATTTATCCGTTTATCGTAGAGACGTTTCATGAAACGTCTCTACATTTTTCATTTTTCGTTTCTCAGTTTCGCGAGCATTTCTTCGATCATTTTTGCCTGGTCAAGCGGCGGTCCGCCGTATTTTTCACCGTCGAGCCCTGATTCCTTGATAAAAACGGAAGGTTTTGTTTCCTTTGTGCTGCCTCGGAATGAGACTGTTTCTGGAATTGTTATGACGAGCAGTTTTTTAGCCCGTGTGAAGGCGACATAGGCGAGTCTGCGTTCTTCATCGACGTTAAATTCCTCGATTGCGAGATGGTTGGGAAAGCCGCCCTGATAGAAACCCGGTATGAAAACGCGGTCAAATTCGAGCCCTTTTGCGCTGTGGGCCGTGATTATCGTTACTTTTCCGGCACGGCTCTCTTCTTCCCCGCTGCCCAGAAGCGAAACATTGTTCACGAAACGGGCGAAAAACGAACGGGCCGTCTTGTGCTCGGGAAGAGACTGATCGCTTGAAACGGCATCGAAAAAAGCGGAGATGTTGTCGAGTTTTATCCTTGCAACTTCCTCGTTTTCGGCACTTTTTCTTATCTCGTTCTCGATTCCGGTCTGCTGGATGAGAAAGGCTGTGAACTGCATCGGATCGGTGGAAGTAAATTTCTCTTCAAGTTCATGAAGCAGAACCGAAAAACCGTTGAGAGCAGCCGCTTGTTCAGTGCTGAAAAGCGTTCTGTAAATTGAAAAATCGTCAAGCAGCTGTCTCGGTTCCATTTTCATTGAAGCGGCGGTCGAAAAGAGCTTTTCCATCGTGCCGCTGCCGATTCCGCGCGCCGGATAGTTGATTATTCTCCGCAGATTTATTTCATCGTGCGGATTGAGAAGGATCCTGATGTAGGCAAGAATATCCTTGATTTCCTTGTTTTCAAAAAAGCGGCTGCCGCCGACGACGACAAACGGGATGCCGAACTGCGAAAAAGCGACTTCAAAAAGGCGGGTCTGGAAATTCGCCCTCACGATAACTGCGACATCGTTGTAGTTGACTCCTTCCGAAGACTTCCATTTCATGATTTCCTGCGCCGTGAAGTCGGCTTCCTCTTTTTCATTCGTTTTTTTGACGACTTTTATTCCTTCCCCGGCTTCGCCTTTCCTTGATGCGAAGCACTTTTTCGGGCTGCGCTTTGTGTTGTGGGCGATGAGTGTTCCGGCCGTATCGACGATTTCAGATATCGAACGGTAGTTTTCCTCGAGTTTGACAATCGTGACATTGCCGAAATCACGCTCGAAATTGAGAATGTTTTCGACATTCGCTCCGCGCCAGCTGTAGATGCTCTGGTCGTCGTCGCCGACAACGCATATATTTTTGTGGACGGATGAGAGAAGTTTTACAAACTCGAACTGGGCGGAGTTTGTGTCCTGATACTCGTCGACCATTATGTATTTGTATTTTGTCGCATACTTTTTGCGGAGAGAGTCGTCATTTTTCAGAAGTCCGACCGACAGTGCTATCAGATCGTCGAAATCGAGCGCAGCACGCACCTTCATTGCCTGGCAGTAGGGTTCAAAAAGCCTGTTGGCAAGTGCGTTTGTGGGGTTTGAGACAAGAAAAGCGGTTTTTTCCCTGAGAGCAGGGTCGTTTTTCATTTTTGAAATTGCAGAAACTATCACAGGAGCCGAAAAACGCTCTGTCGAAATCTTCCCGTCGGTCATAACGCACTTCATCAGTTCGATCTGCTCGTAAGGAGAATAAATAGTGAAATCGGCCGGATAGCCTATTTTGTCATGCTCGGCTCGGAGAATCGAGAGGCCGAGCGCGTGGAAAGTGCAGATTGTGAGGCGGTTTGACTTGTCTTCGGAATCGAGAAGCGAATGAAGCCGCTCCCGCATCTCCTTGGCCGCCTTGTTCGTGAAAGTGACGGCAAGAATATTCTCCGGCGCGATATTTTTTCCTTCGATAAGCCACGCGATTCTGTGGGTTATGACACGCGTTTTTCCGGAACCGGCTCCGGCAAAAACAAGGACGGCTCCTTCGGTCGTTTTTACCGCTTTTTCCTGCGGTGCACTAAGATTTTTATTTACTGTATTCAAACTTAGCTCCAATTAACAATAATTAGTGCCTAATCAAGCAAAATATGATGGTTTTTCCACATTTTTTCAACATTATTGAGATTTATGTCCAATTATATGAGTTTTCAACAAAAATTCTTTAGTGAGAGTATCTAACTCATGTATTTTATTGGGCGAAACATTTGCACACTTTTTTGTGCAATATGCAGAAACTATTGATTTCTTAGCATATTTTTGGCAAAAAACAGCGGGTTGACAACAAGAATGTGGAAAACTTTCCGGCATGTGGAAAAAGTGAGTTTCAAACTGTAATTTTATCATGTTTTACAAGGTTCTTCTGTTAAAGGAACGGACGATTACTTTTTTTTCTCCGTCTTCTAGTTTTACCACAGAAAAAACAAGGACTGCCGCCTCAGGTTTATTCGATGAACTGAAAATTGTGAGCTGGGGACGGATGATGGTTTTCTGCGGAGCGTCGAAATTCCCTGTAAGGATCAGATTTACACGGCTTTCCTGAATGCCTGTGAAGGCGTCTTCGAGATCCTCTGCGGCAGATTCGGGATCGTTGTAGAGATAGTAGATTACAAAATCGCTCTTGGGATCGGGCAGGGAAGTGCGGAGGCTGGTTTTCTGCTCGTTTTTTTGAGAGTCTTTCTTCTCTTCGCGCTGTTCGCCGTGGGAGAGCGGAAGGTCGTCGGCCCGTTTTTCAGGGATTATTGCGGATACAAAAAAGGAGATGTTTCCCATCCTTCTTTTAAGCGGTTCGGCAAATTTCAGAACATCGCCGCCTTTTAAGGTATTTAGAATTAATGTGTTGTTTTTATTGCATTTTTCTGCATTGTCGGCTTGGAGGAAAACAATGTCGTCGAAAGTTATTCCCTCTTTGAAGGAGTTCAGCAGAACAACACATCCGTCATCTTCCGAATATGTCGAAAAAGACAGAAAGAATAACGCTAAAACGATAAAAGGAATTAAAAGAAGTAAAATTATTAGTTTCTTCACGGGCTTCAGAAAAAAAGTGGTCGGGATGACTGGGTTCGAACCAGCGACTTCTGCGTCCCGAACGCAGCACTCTACCAGGCTGAGCTACATCCCGACCCAAAAAACGTCCGCTTTATAGCAACTTATTTTCAAATAGCAAATTTTTTCTTGGCAAAAAATATAAAAGCCTTTTCAGCAGGCATTATCCGCCCATTCGGCAAGAGCCTCTTTCGTCCATTCTCCGTTGAGAACTTTGCCTTCCTTCAAAACAGCCGTTTCAGAAACTGACGGTTTCAGCGATTTCACGCTGCCGTCAAGCTTCATAGTGCCGCCGCTTGTCGCGAAAACGACGATTGTTTTGCCGGAAAAATCGTGTTTTTCTAAAAAAGCGTTGACTATCGACGGTGCGGCCCAGCCCCAGATCGGGAAACCGAGAAAAATCTTGTCGTAGCCCGTCAGATCCAGCTCTTTATCGACTATTTCGGGGCGTTTGCTTTTGCGCGTCGCCACTTCGCGGAAACTCCTTGAAAGCGGATTCATCCAGAGAAGATCGGCTTTCGTGTATTTTTTAACAGGCTCGATCTCTCCGCTTCGATCGCCTCTGCAAGCTGCAGCGCTCTCAGCTTCGTGTGACCAGCAGCCGAAAAGTAAATAACTAAATTTTTGCTCATTTTGTGCCTCCATTATTCACTACTTCCTCTCAAACCCCAGTAGAATAGCCGATTTGCCGAAATATATCAAAATTTAATAGTGTAAACATTTGCCCTTTTGATGTTTATTTCTTAAAATCATCCGTTTTTTGAGTAGTTGGAGCAAAAAATGAAGAATTTTTTTATTTCTTTTGCACTTTTTGCCGCTTTGATTTTTGTCCTCAGCTGCGGAAACAGTTCAAAAACCGAGGAGAAAACTGACGACAAAACCGATACAGGCGAAACTTCAGCCGATGAAGATGCGTATACAGAACCTGAAGATTCTGACAGTGACGCTGACACAGGCGAGACCGAATCTGCGGAAGCCGTAGAGTGCAATGATGCCGGCGGAACCTGGAACTATGAGACCGAGACGTGCACAAGAAAAACAAAATGCGAACCTCTTTCAGACAAACATGCCGAATGGAACGGCGAATCCTCCTACACACAGACTTATATCGATGGAAAATGGAGCGCTGAAAATACTACGAAATACAGCGCCAACGAAGGAATCTGCCACTTCAAATGTGCATCAGGCTACGAATGGAACGGCTCTGCCTGCATATACGACGGTTCATCGCAGATTCAGCTTCCCGAATGCGGATCAAGAAGTGTCTTTCCCTGCTACGATTCCTCGACAGGCTATATCTGGTCTGCAAGACAAACTCTCAACTGGAACCAGGCTGTTTCATACTGCGACAACCTTACAGAAGACGGCATAGAAGGCTGGCATCTGCCGAATATAAACGAATTGAGGACTCTTGTACGGAACTGTTCTGACATTATGCCTGGCGGTATATGCCTTCTTCATGATCCGGATTGTCTTGAACGCAGCTGCTGGAGCGAAAGTACCTGTGAGGCATGTTCATATGACGAGTCTACAGGATATCATACAGGTGATCCTTCAGGCGGTTACAGCAAATTACAGCAAACCGGCAGCTTATGGTCTTCATCTATAGAAACCAAATATGATGGCGCCTGGGTCGTGAGTTTCAGTATAGCTACCATTTCACCTTACGGTAAGGAAAACTACCTTGATCTCCGTTGTGTGAAACACACTATCCCCGTCGGAAAAACAAGGAAAAAAAGCTGCCAGAACAAACCTGCGAACACAGTCTGGAACATAGTCGATACGATCACTCAGACATACAATGGCGAAGGCTGGGAACCAACAACTGAAGCGAGCTACAACCCTGAAGCAAGCGAAACCAAGTGCCGCTACAAATGCGCCGAGGGTTATGAATGGAACGGCAACAGCTGCACAACCAAAGGCTCGTCTGCGCTTCCAGAATGCAGCGCCTCAAGCGGCACGCCCTGCATTGATACAAGTACTGGCTATGTCTGGTCGGAGAGATCATCAGAATCAATGAATTGGGAAGATGCAAAATCTTATTGCGGAAGCTATTCTGAAAAGTGGATCGACGGCTGGAAACTGCCGAATATAGATGAACTCAAGACTCTTTTGATAGCGGACAGAGTCCAGGCCGAATGTCTTGTTAGCGAAGTAAACCACTGTCTTTCCAACAGTTGCTGGAGTTGCTCGACCTGTACTCAGACAGCGACTCTGACAAGCGACAATGTCTGCATGGGATCTCCTTCCGATGACGGCAGATACAGCAAATTCGGTGAAACCGGCGATTTTTGGTCATCCTCTGCCAATTCTCAAACCAATAGTGCCTGGGGCATAACTTTTGACTATGGAGATGTGATCGGTTGGGTCAGAACAGGCACAAGCGATGTTCGTTGCATGAAGGAAGCCTGGTAAGCAAACCAACAAGATCTATATATTACCCGAAAATCTCAGTTGTCTTCAGCCACTCGGCGACTGCTTCGGCTTCTTTGTCGAGGGCTCGGTCGTCTTCTACGAATGCGCTGATTTTACGGATTTCAGCATGGATCTTCTGCGTGAATGAGGAAAATTCGTCTTTTCCAGCGAGGTCAACGGCCTGCATTGCCGCAAGGAAATGGGCTGCGAACTGCAAAAATACGAGGTCAGTCTGCTCGGCAAGTTTGCGTGCCGAGATCGTTCCCATCGAGACTTTGTCCTGATTCAAAGCCTCTGTCGGCGCACTTGTGATGCTGACGGGGAAGGAATATGTCATGACTTCGCCGCGTATCGCGCTTATCGTTATCTGGACTGCCTTGAAACCTAGTCTGAGCCCCGCTCTCGGGTGATTTTCCGGGGTGAAAGGAATAAGGTTTTCGGTGAGTCCGTTGAATTTGCCGTCGATTATGACTTCAGCCTGTTTGTCGGAAAGATCTGCTATATTGGCAAGTGCTGTCCGCAGGTAGTCGCATGCTGCGCAGATGTGGCCGCCGTAGAAGTTTCCGGTGTTGAAAAGTCTGCCGCTTTCAATATCGACAAGCGGATTGTCGTTGGCTGAATTGAGTTCTTCCGTTATGAGGTCTCTCGCAAAGCGCAGAGTGTCGCGGTAAACGCCTGAAATCTGCGGTGCGCAGCGAATGGAGTATCTGTCCTGGATCTTGTTCTGCTGCTTGATGAAACCTTTGTTTTCGATCGAATCTATCTTGTTTTTAAGGAAATCCTCATATCTGAAAACTCGTTTGGAATCTTTAATGATTTCCCTGATATACGCTGCGGAATCGCACTGCCCGCGGTGGTTTTTGATTTCGCTCACTTTTTCTGCGAAAGGAGTGTCCTTTCCCTGCGTGATCTCAGAGGTCACAGCGGTGAGAAAGTCTGAGATTTTGGCTAATCTTTCCGCTTTTTTCCATGCCAAAGCGGCGACCGCGCTCATCACGCTCGTTCCGTTCATAAGAGCTAAACCTTCTTTCGCTTCGATGGGAAGCGGTTTTATCCCTTCCGCCTTGAAAGCCTCCGCCGCGGGAACGATTTTTCCTTTGTAGTAAACGTCTCTTTCGCCCATGATGACAGCCGCGAGGTAGCTGAGCGGTGTCAAGTCTCCCGAAGCGCCGACCGAACCGAGCTGCGGGATCACCGGGATTATGTCCTTGTTGAGAAGCGTGAGCATCATTTTCGCAAGTTCAGGCCTTATCGCGGAATGACCGCCTTTCACGTTGCTGTTGAGGCGCGCAAGCACTACCGCTCTACCGGTAACGCGGCTGAATTTAGGTCCCAAGCCGATGCCGTGGTAAGTGCAGATCGTCCGCTGGAGTTCTCCCGCCTTGTCAACGCTTATCTGGTTGTCGCAGCTGTCGCCGAAATCGGTCGTTACGCCATATACCGGAACTCCGGTTTTCACGTAATCTTCCAGGAATTTCCGCGATTTTTCGAGAGTTTCCCAGAATTTTTGATCTTCGGGAAGGGCAACTTCCTCGTTTTTATACGCGACATCGCATACATCTTCGATCGTTAAATCATTTCCGTTTACAACTTTCATTTATCCCTCACTTGTAGTCGTATTTCACTCTCAAAGCGGCAGGGCCGTATTGGAGCAGAATTTTTTCCTCAGTTTTGGTTTTTGTGTCGAAAGATTTCAGGTAAGTATCCGATTTTTCATCTACAAAATAATAAATTTTGCCGGTAACCGAGCTGAAATCGATCGGATTCGCCGCAAAAGCGTTGATGTTCGAGTCTATTTTCGAAATTTTTCCTTCTTTCGGCTTGTAAAGCAGAAGAGTGTTTTCGTTTTTCAGGATGTTGTTTGAAAAAATAATGTAGAAATCACCGCTGTCGGCAATCGAAAGGTCAACGAAATCACCGTCAAGGATGTTGTTTTCCTCCTCCGATTCACTGAGAACTTTTTTTACCTCGTAAGTATCCGTATTTACTTGCAGAAGCGCGCCGTCACCCTGTTTCCAGTTGCCGGTCGTCGTTAAATAGATGTGGTTTTTATCGACATTTGCGTTGTATTCGATTTTTCCGTTCGGGTTCGTTGCCGGAAGTTCAATTCTTTCGACCGAATAATTTTCAAGATTTACAACAGCGATTTCCCCTTTTTCCGAAGTATTGTATTCATTCAGATTCTGCAGCGCAATAAACAGTTTTTTACCTGCAACCTTCATTTTTGCAGGTGTCGCCGATTTGCTTTCACTTATTTCAAGTTCCGAAATCTGAAGGTTTTCCATATCGTTTTTTATAATCTGAAGTTTGTTCAGACTCCATGCCGAAACGATAAACTCGTCCTTGAACGGATTGTAAATCGCGTCCTGCATGTTTATGTAAGTGTCCGCTTTTATTTTGATTTCCTGCTCAAACTCGAAATCATCGCCGAAGAAGTAAAGCGATGAAGAATCGTGCCTTCCGACAACTGCAAAACCTTCTGGAAAAGCCGCGACGTTGAGATCCGCGCCGTCTGAACTTCCCATTCCGCCGTCGACCGGAATTTCCTTGAAAGTGTCGAGTTTTTCATCTTTTGCATAGTAAACGTGTCCGCTCATCGGAACGTCGTATCCGCCGACTGTAGCCACAATGAGGTGTGAAGCCGTTATCTCAGGTTCTGGAACTTCTTCGTCGGGCGTTTCAGGTGTTTCATCTGGAGTTTCATTATCCGGTTTTTCGGAATCTGGAATCTCAGAATCATGGGTTTCTTGGTTGTCCGCATCATTTACGCCGTTTTCCTCGTCAGGTTCTGACTCGGAATCTGAAGTTTCGTCTTCGTCGCCGATTTCAAAGCTGTCAACATCCATCGACTCGTCCATTTCGGGCAGATCAGGAAGCGTAGAATCTTCACAACTGACTAAAAAGATCAATGAAATCAATATCAAAACCGGAAAAACAATCTTTTTCATATCTTTTGACCAAAAAACTTAATAAAACCGCGCGATAATACAAAAAGAGGCTGTTTTGTCCAGTTTAAAAGCGATATGAATTTTGTAATTGTACGGGAATTTTGAATAAATGAGAATTATCTCGTCGTACCTTCAGGAACGACAACATGGATGAGACGGCTCGAAAGGTATGAACCGTTTCCGAGAACTGTTGCATGAGCTTCATATTTGATGAAGTCGTTCGTGGAGTTGATGCAGAAGTCGTTATAGAAGTGGACATCAAACGTAACATCCGTGCCCTGTTTTACCGAGAAGAAGGTTGTTTCGTTCTGACCGTCAACACCTTCAGGCGGATCAGCCGCGATTGTTGTGGACGATTTTACGAATTTTGCCGCATTTTCACCGTTACATTCATCATCACTGATGCTGCCTGTCGTGACATCCATGTCGATCCAGCTCGTGAGCTGTTTGATTGCTTCAGTAACGTTGCCGCCGATTCCTGTTCCGTCAGCTTGTTCAGTGTGATAAAGGAACGGTTTGCCGTCGCCGTCAAGCGAGCTGGTTGCGTTTGCGAATGCTTCGAACCAGTCTTTTGCCGCATCAGTTTTTTTGCCGTCATCGTTGAATCCTGAGTCAATTCCGATGAATTTCGCGCCGATTCCGTTCATTGCAGCAATCGACATTTCTATGGAAAGCTCTTTTGTTCCTTGATTGAACATGCAGTCGGTGCTCAGAGTTACCTGAGAGCCGTACGGAACACAGTCATCGGAATCTTCGTCGGTGATTACGATGAAAATCGGCATCGATTTCTTTCTCATGCAGAGTGCTCCGACTGTGCCGAGTTTGTCTTCGCCTGAGCAGTCAGCTTTCTGGACGTCGTATGTTGTCTTTTTGAGAGTGCCGAAAGTTACAGCGAAAGATTCCTGGCATTTGCCCATAGCGCACGGAAGAAGACTACCGTTGTAAGCTTCTCCTGTTGCGGCAAGGTAAATCGCGTAAATCGCAAGTTCGTTTGCCTGGTTGCCTTTGAGGTTTCCGATAGCATCTTGAACTGCCTGCGGGTCGGTAGTCATAGTCTGTTCAACTATATACGGTTTTTCCCATCCGAATCTTACAAGGCCGAACGAAGCGTAGTTCGGATTGTCTGCGAACTGGTTTGCAATCTCACCGACAACTTTGTCTTTTACTTCCTCTTTGAGCTTTTGAATCTCATCGCCCATCGAGCCGGAGTCGTCGAAGAAAATCGCGACATCGATAGCTTCGATTTTTGTCGAGAAAGTAAGGACTCTTGTTACATCTGCAGGAGCGTTGTAGGGGAGAACGACATAGAAAAGACCTTCCGGAATATGGTCGCCGTCGTCAAGCGGATCTGAGCCGTAAGCTATTTCGGCAAGGTCGTCGTCGCCGTCACCGTCGGTATCGTGGTTGAGCGGATCCGTGCCGGCTTCCTTCTCTTTCTTGTCGTTAAGACCGTCGTTGTCGCTGTCTTTGTCAAGAGCGTCAATCATACCATCGCCGTCTGTGTCTCTGCACGGCTGTTCCGGGCATTCAAGGTTGTCGGCAGTGCCGTCACCGTCGCTGTCCTTGTCCAGACAGTTCGGCAGGGAATCACCGTCAAGGTCTTCGCAGCCTTCCACTTCGTTAGGAATACCGTCGCCGTCGTCGTCAGCTCCCGGCTCGGAACTGCAGATGCAGGTTTCAACCGGTTCTTCTTCAGAGTCGGTATCGCCTGAAGATTCACCGTCAGGTTCCGTGTCTGTGTTTGTATCAGTATCTGTGTCGGAAGTTCCTGAATCTCCTGAATCAGGTGTTGTGTCTGAATCTGAGGTGTTCGTTCCCGTGTCGTTTGTGTCGCTGGGTTCCTCATCATCGCTGCCGCATGCCGCAAAGAAGCAGCAGAGCGCGAAAGCCGCAAATAATGCGAGTAACTGTTTTTTCATTTTATCCTCCTGTGCATAAAAAGGGCAAAAACATCAACGGCAGAAAGTATAGCTGAAAAAATAATAAAAAAAAGAGTTTTTTTGTCCTCGGCCTGTTTTTTGCGGTTATTCGTCGAAATCATCGTCGTCTGTCGGCTTGTCTTCACCTTTCGTGAAGGTGACATACTTTGAAGCTGTCGACGTTTTTGTGTCGAATCCTGTGACTACGATCCCGATCCGGTTGTATTTCTTTTTCATTTCGACATCGACCGAAACAGTTTCCTTGCCGCCGTTGTTCTCGATACGTTTGTAGAAAATTTTCTTGCCGTTCAGGAAAACGAATGCGTCCTTGACCTCGCGCGTGTCTATTTCAAAACTTGCTTTGGTCGTTTTCTGGTCGGTCGTGAGCGGTGTCCTGTCGAAGGAGAGCCTAGGCATTTTTATCGGGTAAAGCGTCTCTGTTTTTGTTTTGGTTTTATCTGTTCCGGGTTTTATGTCTGCGGATTTTATCCACATCCCGTTCTGTAGAAGTCTTGCTTCGCCGCATTCGCCTGCGGTTTCCACTGTCCCTGCAGCCGAAACTTTTCCTGTCTGCAAAGAGAAAGCGGCATCACTGAAAAGGGGAGTCTCTTTTTCGAGCGAGACTGTCGAATCTGCGGCTTTGAATGTGCATTTCGCCGTCTTTTCGAAAGGAACATTGAAGTCTGCGCTGTATTTCAGCTTGTAGTCATAAACCGAAACTTCAAGTTTTTGTTTTGCCAGATCTTCAGCTTTTGCCGGTTTTTCGGTCTTGAGCGTGAATTTCAAGGTCGTTGATTTACCGGGTTCGAGAGTGAAGGACTCGTTTCCGTGCTCAATGAATATCTCTTTGGAATCATTTGAATTGATCAGCATTGCCTTGCCTTCCAGAATCGATCCTTCCCCGGCATTCATAACATTCAGCGTAAGTTCGGCAGTTTCTCCGCTCTGGATTATGCCGTCGCGGTTTCCGTTCGAATCGGCTGCAACGAGCGAGAAGTTGAGTTCAGGCTGTTTTACCGGAATTGTTTCAACCGTGAATTTTTCGGTTTTTATCTCTTTTTTCTTTTCGGGCTCGTTAAGGTAAAGTTTCATAGTTCCTTCGGTTTTCTGCCATTTTACCGATTCCGGCAGCTTTACGCTGACAGTGCGCTCGACCGAACCGCTGAAAGTGCCGAAAGGAACCTCGATCCGTCTCAGGTTTGCGATCGGAGTCTCGAAAACGCCGAGCAGATTCTCGATTTCACCTTCGATTTCGGCCTTGAATGTAAATTTCGCCGTCTCGCCGCCTTTAAGCTGCGGATCGCTCAGCATCGAAACTTTCAAAGTGTCGGTTTTAGGCTGAGCAAGAGATGTCTTATCCTTCCAGTTTATGCCGTTTTCATGCAGCTTTGCGAGGATTTTTTTCCATTCCTCGTCCTTTATTTTCATGGAGCTTTCATAGGCTTTGGCGCCTTTTGTCATCTGTTCGGCGATTTTGACGGCTATTTCGATTTCTTCATCGCTTCTGAATTCGTCGTCCTTCTGCTCGCGGCGTTCCTTGATAATAGTTTTTACATCTTTGTATTCCTTAAAATAGCTGATCGTCGTGAGCGGCTTTTCGATGGTCTTAGGCGCGTATTTGCTGACGATGTGCTCCTCAAGGTCGCCTTCCTTCAGAATGTTTTCTCCCGAGTCGAAGACAGAAATCTTGTCTGGATGGATGAAAACAGGTCTTGTTTCGATGTGAGGAGTGATTCCGACCGACTGGATCGAAATGTTGCCGGGTGTGAGATACTCGGCGATCGTGAGCTTCATTCCGCCGCCGCCGGGAGTGCCGATTATCGTCTGTACGCTTCCTTTACCGAAACTTTTTCTTCCCAGAACCGTTGCCCTGCCGTTCTTTTTGAGAGCAGCCGTAACGATTTCGGTAGCCGAAGCCGATCCTTCGTTGATCATGACGATTATAGGTATGTCGAGGATATCGCTGCGTTTTTTCTTTGCATAGTTGACTTCGATCTCATCGTCGTCCTCTACAGTCGAAACGATGACGCCTTTATCGAGGAAGAGGTCGCTTATTGCTATAGCCTGCGAAAGAAGGCCGCCGGAATTGTTGCGCATATCGAGAACGAGAGCCTTCATTCCTTTCTTTTGGAGCCCGTCCAGTTCCTCAAGCAGTGTCGAATATGTGTTTTCCATGAAGCCCGAAAGGTTGATGTAGCCGATTCCGGGTTTCGGCATTGCAGCGAGGACAGACGTGATTTTGATGATTGCTCTCGTGATTTCGAATTTTAGAAGTTCCGGTACTCCTTCACGTCTTATCATCAGTGTTATGGGGGTTCCGGGCTCGCCTCTCATTTTGCTGACGGCTTTGTCAAGAGTGAGGTTGACAGCCGAGGTGTCGTCAATCTGGACAATTACGTCATTCGCCTCGATTCCCGCTTTTGTCGCCGGGGTTCCCTTCATCGGGGAGATTACGGTGATTTCGCCGTTGTCATTCATTCCGACAACGATTCCGAGTCCGCCGAAGTTGCCGCCTGTCGACTGCTCGAAGTCGTCAAAATCCTTCGGTGTGAAAATGTATGAATGAGGGTCGAGTTTTTTGAGAATGCCGTTTATGGCGATGTATTCAATCTCGTCTTTCGTAAGCGGCGGTTCAGGCTCGTATTCCTTGTCGAGCAGCACATATACCGATCGCAGAGCGTATGCAATGTCGACGACATCCCTCAGATGTTTGACCTTTATGTCGTGTTTTTTATTGTAAATCTGCAGGTTTATCAGTTTTTTTTCTTTGTCGTAGGAGATTATCGTTTCCGGAAGCGAGTCCTGCACGGCGTTGAGTGCATAGACCAGAAGATCCTCGACTTTTATCTTTGACTTGTCGAGATAGCGTGATTCTGCGGTTTTGAGGGCAAAAACTGTTATCTCGCCCTTTTGCAGCGAAGTGTCCCTGGAAAGCCACCTTACGTTCTTGAAAAAGTCGGCGTTTAGAGCGAACGCCAGAAACAAAACAAGCAGTAATGCTAATTTTTTTCTCATTTTCCGACTCCTATTTTCAGCTTTTTAGAATTTGAATCTTGTCGCATTTATAATAAATTCAATTTTCCCCATAAAAAGGATAAGCCTCGACAGCAGAGTATACGCAAAAGCCGAACCTATTGCAACTAATACGAAAAATCTCCCTATTTCGCCCGTTGTGTTTACAAAGCGGTTGTTGTTTTTGTGGCGTGCGACAAGGAAAAGCATCGCCGAAGTGACGCAGATAATGCTCAGAACGGCGTTTATGGTCGTGTCAGCCTGCAGATTTCCGCTTTTATCGTAGGAAATCAGGGGAATTACCGAAGTCCGGATCATTTCCTGAATGAAGGCGGAGAAATAAACCGGAATGTTTATTGCTGTTGTGACGATTATGATGAAGGCTGCCGGCAGAAAGCGCAGCTTGGAGTATTTCGTGTCGTTGTTCGACGGAAGGAATAGCAGAAGTCCGGCCATAAACGGAACCAGGATAAGCAGTTCTCCGTTTACGGCTGACTGGAATGCAGGTTTTATTATCGAAAAATACCATATAACCGCGAAATAACCTGCCGAAACCCCTATGAAGAGCGATTCTGCAAAACGGTACACGGGATTCTGTTTGAAAAATCCCGAAAATACCGCAACTGTCAGCAATAAAGCAGTGATTGTTCCTAAATCATTGAAAATATTCATTTTTTATCTTTCGCTATTAGTTTTGACAAGTTCGATAGTATGACGATTCCGATTATGTATAAAAGTATCGCCGATAAAATGCTGTACTGTTTTTCTATTATGATGGACGGCTGAAATTCATGGATGAACAGTGATATTGATCTGAAGCCGCCGACAAGACCGTCGAGATAGAGCGTTTCCCTGAACGGAATATAGGCGGGAAGCATGTCCGACGAGCAGAAGGCTACCTTTTTAAGCTCTTTGTCCTTCAGCATGACAGCCAGCGAGACGAGACCCGGAATACCGTCGAAAGTCTGGGAGGAGAACTCGAAAACCGCCGAGAAATCGGAGATTTTTGCAATGTTGTTCATCATCGGCTGCCGGAAATCAATGCTGCTGTTGAAAATGTCACGCTCCCGCACTTCGTCAAAGTTGTTGGCGATCAGGTATGTCGCAATGCTGCCGCCGACAATGAACCCCAGATGTGTATATTCGTGACCGTATACGAAGCGCTTTTTGCCGAAACTGCCGGTTTCTATCGTTTTTTCAACAGCTGTGAAAGCCGATTCGATACCGTTCGGTATCATTGTGGCAAAAGCTATGCCGATGTTTTTTTCAGCCAGTTTTCCGATAAGCGCAGACATTGCCGGTTCGAGTTCGTATTTTGATTCCGGACCGTAGTTTACAAGGATGAGCACTTTGGAATCTGCTGGAATTTCTTCAATTATTTTAAATACTTTCATGTCGCTTTCGTTGGGCGATACATACAGCTCCGATTTTTTTTCAGCCTTTTCCGCAGCTTTGTTTGTGTCAAAAAACGAGGCATAGTGGAGTAGAGTCAGGAAAATAACCGGAAGTACGAGAACCCAGTGCGGGATTTTTGTGAAGAGGGCGAAGATGTTTCTTATCGAATCCTTCATTTTTTCCCTCCTGATCCCGAAATGAAAGTCGTGTAGAAACTTTCGGCCATAAAAAACAGAAATCCGCTGGCTGTCCCTATCGCAAGAGCCCTGAAAACCGGCACGGCAAGAACATTCATAAGCCATCCGGGCGAGAGCGGACCGTTCCAGCCGGCTAAATTGTTGCGGGCAAAGAGTCCGTACTGGTTGGTCAGTCCGGCGAGAGTCAGGATAAAGGCTATAGTGATTACGCAGTATGAGTAGCTTCTCAGCGAGAAGCGGCTGTAAGCAGTCGAAATCATGTTGAGAATGAGCAGGGCGACAAACGACGAGAGAAGTGGATCGAATATGTAGCGGTAGATCCAGCGGACGAGACCTTTGATTTCAGGACTGGTCGTGATTCCTGTTTCAAGAAATTTTTCCGCGATCCGTTTTTTGCTGTCAGGCGGAAGGACCGATGTCCCCCTGTCGGAAAGTTTTTCTGCAACTATTCCTGCGATGCGGCTGTTTGTCATAAACCTGTTGTATCTGAACATGTCTTTTTTCAGTTTGTCGCCGGAGTTCGATCGGAGCAGCTCCTTTTCTTTCGTAAGCCAGCTTTCAAGCTCTGTTCCGCTGCCGTCGATTCTTGTTCCGTCGTATACGAAGTCGTCGAAACGGTTCTTTTCACCCGCTTCGAGGCCGAAGTTCAGCTCTGTCTGTTTCAGAGAGGCTATGGAGTTGTCAAACCATTCCTTGAGCTCCTGAGAGATGGGGAATATATCGGAAATTATCTCAATGGAGGCTGATTTGACCTTTTCCCTGATTTCTTTAACCCGTTTCATGTCGCTGTCGTTTATGAAAGTTATTCCGGAAGCCGTTGATTCTTCTCCCGGCATTGTTATTTTGTTTTCCGCGATCAGTTTTTTGTAGTCTTCTTTATGTGAAATGCCGGCGCTTTTCAGCATCTCTTCCGACGGGAAGAAGTCGGTCGAAACGTCAGCCGAAATATAGAGCGCGAGTTTCTTTTTGGCCGGAAATTTCGAGAGACGCAGGTCGTTTTCAATGAAGACGATGGCTGTCTGAGTCAGGAAGTCAGGCTGTTCCCTTACTATGTTTTCGAATGTGTAGCGGCTCTGGTTGGGGTTCATGAAGCCTAAAATAAAGGTCGTGACGGCTGAAACGACGATAATCAGCGAATTCAGGAGGCGGTTTATGTTCTTTGAACGGGCTTCCTTGCTCAGAAGTCCTGTATCTGTGCCCGGGAGCTTGTTTTTTTTCGCATTTTCAGCCGAAGTGAGGACATCTTTTATCACTGAAGCCGGTTTTTTGGATGAAAACGACTCTTTCAGTCCGCGGAAAGAGGATTTTACAGATGATATTTCCCGCCCGAGAAATTTGAAGAGACCGGCAAAAAACGAGAGTACGATGATTATTTCTGTCCATCTGACGGCTTTTGTCAGAAAAACGCTGTCGATGCCGAGTGAAATCATTACGAAAACAGCCACGATGCAGACAAAAACCGATATGAGTATTATTTTGGATCTCATTCCGTCAACCTTCTGACAAAATCTTCAAAAACAGGATAGCGGAGAGCTAAAGTCCGGCATAGCGAAAGAGAGAGGATCAGTCCGGCGATTATTATTAAAAACATATAGACCCCGGCGGTTTCGAGAGTTTTTTTATTCTTGAGTTTTTTGATCTGCGCACTCATCAGAAACGGTTCAAGCGAGATGAGGCACTTTTTCGAGTTTATTGCGTCGATGATTGTCCCTTCGACTGAGCACGAGAGGGCGACTCTTTTTCTGTCGGAATCCGAGTTGTAGGCATCCCAGTCCGAAATAGCCGATCCGTCGGAAATGTTGAGGATAAGGGACGCGCTGAGCTCGCGTTTTTCTATTGTGGTGTAAAAGGTGTTGTTTGCGTTTGAAAGCGGTGCAAACCGGATCGATGCCGTTTCGGAACCGCTTGCCGTGAGAACGCCGAACTCTTCGGGAATCGTTGTCCTGACGTAGTTTCCTATCTCGCTGTCTTCAAGAATTTCGTCAATGAACTTTGCTGCAGCAGAGAAAAGCGGATGAGTTTTGGAGTCTATCGAGCTGTTGAGAACGATTCTTCCGCTGTCCTCGTCTATCATGGTTTTGATGAACTGCAGGAGAAGCATCGTTTCCCTCGGGAGCCGGTATGAGAATTTTTTCGAAAAAATCTGCGGAATGACGAGGGATACTATGAAAATCACAAAAAGCGAGAGTATTTTCAAATCTATAATTATTTCCATACGTGCATCTCTTCGCGCAGGTCGAAAATCAGCGTCTTGCTGCTTTTTTTCGTGCCTATAGTCTTTTTAGTGCTTTCAGGGTCGTCCTTTGTCATAAAAACTCCTTTCGCAGTGTTGATCTCAACTACCGAATTCGGTTCTATTTCAAAAACGCGGTATTCACCCCATCGGAGAACAATATCCTCTTTTCTGTCGTTTTCTAATTTTTCTATAAAAACAGCCGGAGCCCCTTTCCTGAATCTGCCGTAAGGGATGAAAAGCCAGCCGTTCCTGACATCTTTCGTGTTGAAGAATCCGCGCAGAAAAGGGTTGTTTCCGATTCTTCCGCCGAGGAACATCGTCATTCCGGCGAGTATTATCCCCTGGTTGTCGAAAAGAAAGTATACGGTGCCGTGTGTGACTCCGGGAATGGAGAGCCTGCTGATGAAAGTCTCGAAATCGATTTTGTCGGTGAGGGATATCCCGATAATCCTGTCAGGTTCGAAAAGAAGTGCTTCCCTGTTGGCGTCGTCGAGGGCAAGAACGTCGTCCTGCTGGAAATTTTCGTCGAAAACAGTCCGCTTTTCAATGAAAAGATCGTTGAAAACAGACTCGAAGACTTCTGTTGACAGAGTTTCCGCCTGCTGCGGGATCGCATAGTTCTTGAAAAAAGTGATTCCGGCGCCCCGTTCTGCGTGGCTGAGAAGGGAGTAGTCGTCGGTAAAGAGAACCGAAAGAACCGTTTCAGAGCGCTTCATGCAGAAAACGTCCGAAACTTTGCGCAGAGCTTCCGTGTAGGTGATGTCCTCGATATTGATGTCGCCTGACGCTTCCCAGAGGGTCGTCTGCCGCGGAGCAGGAAGAGTGTTGTGCGCAACAAACTCCTCGTCGCCGGTATAGTCGTTGTTTTCAAGAACATTCGGCATCGATGAAAACCGTATTCCGGGTTTTACGAGCTCTTTTCTTGCCGTTTCGAGCGAAAGTCTGCTTCCCGCAAAAATAATGTCCGGCCTGAATTCGGAAAGCTGCGGATTTTTCCCCAGAGAAATTATCATGCTGTTAAGCCTGTTGTTGACAGTGTTGTCGTATCCGCCTGAAATTATTATATAATCTATGCTGGACAAATCTATTGTCGAAAAAGGGGCGGAACCCGAGTAAGCCTGTTTTACGTTGAGAAGTTTTGACCATGCAAGTCTTTTAGCCGAACGTGTCGAGCCGTCCTCGCTTATGCCGAAAACCGCCGCGTTCATAAGCCTTTCGGGAATTATTATCCTCCTTATCGTTTTTGCGCCTGAAGCCGGAGCTTTTTCATAAAACTGACTGATTTCATCTCTGTTTCCGGACTCTTCATTTATTGTTTTCTCATCGGTTTCCGCTGAAATGCTCTCATTGTAGTAGTCAAAGTCTATGACTATTTTCCTGATGATGTTCCTTGTGGAAAGAAAGACGGTGAAGTTCTCGGAAATCATTTTTCCCCCCTTTCCAGGGCATCAGTCAGGCTTTCTAGAAAGTCCTCGTTCCGGGCGGAAGATATGAGTCTGCCGGCATTTTCGTGTCCCATGACAATAGAAAAAAGCGGTTCTGCAACCGAAATAAAAGCTGAAAGCGGCCTTTTGAAAGGAATCGCAGTGTCGAGCAGTATCAGAAAGAAAGAATCAAGTTTCTTTGATTTCAGAAAGCGTGCGATTTCAGCAGCCTGAAAGCCGCTGTCCGCTGTTTCGTTTCCGATAGTTGATTTTCCGCCGATTGCCAAGCCTTTGCTCCAATCATTAAAAACGGGGCATATTACGTTGGAGGTGAGTTTTTGTCAATTAGACGCGTGATTTTAAGGCAAAAAAAGGGAGCCTGAGCTCCCCTGTAAAAAAACGTTTCAGCTGTGTTTAGTAGCGTGAAGCGTACTCAACTGCGAAGCCGAGGTTGTCAGCTGCGAAGGAGTTGAGCTGGTCAATCGTTGTTTCCATGATGACCAGTCTGGAGAATCCTTCAGCACCGTCAGCAAGGCTGTCGTCTTCGTAGTTCTTGAGCTGGCTTGCGCTCTGGACAAGTCTGAATGACGGAGACAGTCTTGAGTATTTGTCTGAGAGGTACTGTCTGAATGCTTCTTTCGATGTAAAACGCTGAGTTCCTTCAAGACTCGGATCACCAGCTGCAGCCGCACCGTCTTTCGAGAATACGATCTTTGCAAGGCAGGTGTCATCATCGTTACCTTGTGCTTTACAGGTTTTCCATCCGTCCGGAACAATCTCGTTACCTTTGCTGTCGTATTGAGCGACACCATAGAGAGCGTTCTGATCCTGAATATCGAGGCTCGATTTTGCAAGAACAGCTCTGTAGTAAGCGTTTCCGTCCTTGTTAAGGAACTGGACTTCGTTTACATCGGGTTCCGGATAGTTGCCGATATCGTAGGTGTTGATTCTGTAAGCTACGAATCTCTGGAGAACCGAAGTATCTGCCGAAGTGTTCGCAACGTTCCCCATTGTCCAGTACATCGGCCACATCTTGTCGAAGTAAGTCCAGCCTGCGTGAACAGGAACATAGTCATCGCTTACCTGCGAGCAGAGGTTCTTCTTCGGAGTGTATGCAAGGTTTGTGGTCGCATTAGGCGGATTGACTGCCCAGTTGGAGAGGATGTTGACCGGAACATCGACTCTTACGATGTCGGAACCGTTGAAGCAGTACGGAGAGAATGTGAAGAGAGCTTCTTCATCTACAACATCGGAAAGCATTGTGAACTTAACGTTCTCAAGACCTTCGAACTGCTGGTCAATGCTGTTAGCGCGGCTTTCTCTTCTGTATTTGCCGTCAAACCATCCTGCGTTTGCGATTGCATAGATTGCAACCATTTTTTCTTCCGCATAGCCTCTTCTGAGGACTTTGTCGTAGTAAATGCTTTCGTTGTCCTGAATATCCCAGCGGTCTTTCTGGAAACGGCCAAGAACAGGAGAAACGTTGATGACGGTTTCGCCTCTCTTTTCCATATAATCAGCATAGCCGTCGATGTAGTTGTCTGTCGACTGGAAGTAATTCTGCTGACCTACCCATTTTTCAAGAAGATTGCCGTTGTCATCTTTTTTCTGTTCACCTGTTTCGTCGTCGATATCGGGCTCAAAATGACCTTCAAGCTTGTCATAGATATCAGGATCGTTCGAGCCGACAGCAACAGCTGCATAACTTGAAACAGCCGGTCTGTAAAGAACGTTGAAGTAGAAGTAGTTGACACCGATCATACCTGCGATTACGTGGTCTGCCGGTCCCATCGGAGTGAGTGTTCTGAGTTCGCCGGTGTAATCGTCGATCCAGTATTCCTCACCTTTAAGAGCTCTCTGGTACTCTTCGTCAACGTAGTTGCTGATACGTTCAGCATAGTTTGCATCCGTTGTTTCACCAGGAATTTCAAATGTATTTGCGCCGAGAAGAATATACGGTGCCCATTTTCCATAGAGGTAGAAGTTGAAATCAAGCATGAAGTGGATGTATTTGTATTTGCTGAAGAGTGTGTCGTAGATCATCTTCATGGAAGTTCTGCCGCGGAATTCTCTGAACTTCGGGTTACCTCTTCTGAAGAATCTCAAGAAGTAGTAGTTGTCGTCCATGTCAACCATGCTTCTGATTATGTCGGAAGCCATGTAGCCGGCATCGAATGTGTTAGCCTTAGGATCGTCTGAAGATTTTTCATCGGAAATGAAGGTGTATTCGTAGTGTCTGCCGTCGTTGACGAGGTAGGTGGTGTTGTTTGTGCACTCAGCCTGGGAATCGTCACAGTCGAAATCATATTTGTAGTGGGTTTCGAAAGTATTCGGATCTGTTACAGTCTTGAGCTCTGCTTCGAGGTTGAGCGCTACTTTCGGAGCAAGTCTTTCGACTTTTTTGCCGTTATCATCGTAGAATACGTAAATCTGGGTAGGAACGTCTACTTTTATGAGTTTTCCGTCTTTGTCGAGGTATTCCTCGTTGGTTCTGACGTAATCCGGATATTTAGCGTCTCTGAGAGGATTGAGTTTCGTTCCTTTGTACTTGTCACCGCTCTGACCCTGAAGGAGAAGCGTACCGTATTCGCCGTTGCCTGCAAGTTTAACCTGCTCGAAAGAACGTCCGTAAACGAACTTGAGAGCCGCGAGGTCGTATTTGCCGAGACCTACAGCGTGGATGTAAACTTCTCTCTGGTAGTCCATTACAGATGTGTAGGTGTAGTAGTTGATGTCGGTTTCAAAAGCTTTTTTGTATCTGTAAGCCTTGATACCGAATGTTGCCGGATTGTAATTGTCCTTTGCCTGTTCTTCGATGAGAAGGTTTTTGATTCCTTCCATCATAGCAGGATAGTTGTCGCTTCTGTAGTAGTTGTCACCGTAGTTCTTCTGGTCGGTTGAACCGGCGAAGTTGTGTCTGAGACCGAGAGTGTGACCCATTTCGTGCTGAGCGACACCTTTGTACTGCATTTTTTCAAGAACATCGTAGATAGCGTAGATAAGCGCATCTTCGTATTTCTGTCTGTTTTCTTTGTTGTCGTTCCAGTCAGGCATTTCCTTGCGGAGTTTTTCCTGTCTTTCCTTTATGAACTGGATTATGGAACCATCCATGAAAGACTCGTCGAAATCGAAGTCAAGAGCCTTTGCCTGGAGATATTTAACCATTTCGGCTTCAAGAGCCGCAGGTCCTACGAACCAAGGCTGCATCATCTGTTTCTGCTCGTCGGAGTAAGCAGGATTGTCAGACGGGTTCATCCACGGGAAGAGGTTCTTTTTGATCGAGTAGGGAACCATTTTGCCTTCCCATTTCGTGTTTCCGATCATCGTCGAGAAATCGAATCTGTCATAGTTCCTGGTTTTAAGTTCCTGTTCGATGCTGAGCTCTTCAAGTCTCTGCTGAGTGTTGATAGCCGTAGACTCATGTTTAACCATGGTCATAAGGTTGTTTTTGCTGTAGAGCTTGCCGGGAGCGTAAGGAGAAGCGGTTTTGCTTTTGGTAGCAGCTTTTGCTTTCGTATCCCAGATAACTTCCGGAGTGTTTGCATAGTCGGGGTTGATGAGTTCTTTCCAGTCCCAGCTTGCCGGATCGTCCGGAGAAATAAGGACTCTTGCGAGTTCGATAGCTCTGGTGTTAGCCCATGCAAGAACTGATCCTGCGATGTTCGAGCCGCCGCCGAGCGTCATACCGGTTTCGGGGTTTACGTTCCACTGAGAAACACCGAGAATACCGTATTCTGTCGGTTTGTCGACCCAGTTGATAAGAGCCGCGTAGGGGTTACCGTTGTCATATTTGTGGCGGAGAACAGGAAGACCGTCCTCGACTTCACAGGTTCTTTCTTCGTTGAGAACACATGCAGCCTTTACAGCTACGTATTCATCAGGACATTCTTCGTTTTCAGCAAAAATCTGGCAGTCCCAGCGGTCGCCTCTCCATTCCGGGAAACCGTTTGCCATGTAAAGTTTGGACATGCCTTCGTCGTTTGTGAGACATGTCGTGAAGTGCATAACCTTTTCTTCGTCATACTGGTCAGCCTCGTCTTTCTTGACGCAGATTTTTACAGCGTTTTCGCGGCTGTCGGAAGCAAGGTTGTAGTAGTTCTCGAAACCGTAGAGAGCTTTGCCGTCTCTGGCCGGAACATAGGATTCAACAGGGTTTTCAACCATAACGACGATGTCGTTTCTGTACTCGTCGAGAAGAGCGGCGTTTTTCTTGTTGAGTTCGTCGTCACCGCTTTCATCGATAAAGTTACCGTTCCATTTCTGGATCCATGCCTGACTGTCGGGAACAAAGCATTTTTCTCTCCAGTTGTAGTGCGGGTTCGATTTGTCGTTGAGGTCGGAAGTATACCATTCAAGGTCTCTGACTTTAACGGTTTTGCCGTTTACTTCAATTTCTTTGAAGAAGTCGTTTTTGTAGTTCTCAAAATACCAGTCGTCGAAAGCACGCGTATCGCTTCCCGGATTCATTGCAGCGTATCTTGCGCCGAGCATCGCGTAGTTGTAGTCTTTCGTGATTGCGCAGTTTGCAGGAAGCATGCGGAGCGGGGTTTTCGGTGAAGAAGTGAAAACGATCTTCTGCTGATATTTGATCTTCTTCAGGCATTTGTTGTAGTCTTCGCCTTCGCCGCATTTGAAATTCCACTCTTTCTTGTCGTTGGCCCAAGCCATGTTCCAGTAGTTTGCAAGGGTGTGGAAATTGTCTTCACGGTAGCCGTGGTAGTTGTCGTAACCTTTGAAATTGTTGGTGAAGAAACCGTATTCACGGAACATTTCGTCCGGATATTCAAGCGGTCTGAAGCCGTTGTCTTTTGCGCCCGGAGTCCATTTGAAAGTCTTGGTCGCAAGGTCGTAGTCTCTCTTTCCGACAACGTCTCTGTTGATTTTCGAGAATACGAAACGGTAGGTTACAGCTGCAGGTTCGCTGCCTACGAATTCGTGAATATCTTCCCAGCTGTAAATTGTGCTCCAGTCGTTGAGCGGTTCGAAGTATTCTGTCGAGAAGAACTGGAACCATTCAACTTCCTTGTTGTATCTTTCCTCGTCGTCTTTGATCGCGGTGTAGTCGCGGTATTTCTTCGGGACGATGAAAGTGCCGTCGTGAGCGTAGAATTCCCAGTCTGTAGCGGTCGTAAGACCAGCTTTGTAGAAAGGAGCACCCCATTCTCTGGTGAGGTTGAGGTATTCAAGCTCGTAGTTGTTTACACCGCTCATCGAGTTGGTAGCGAGAGAGAAGTAACGTCTCTCGTTCCACGGTCTGTCGGTGTTTGCAACAAGAACAGGAAGTGCTTCGCCTGTCGTCGGGTTTTCACTCGGAACGATGTCGTAGTGAGCCGCGATAGGATAAGCGACAACCGGGGTTTCGTTGACATCAACGATTTCGTTGGTGTCGATTGCGGTGAGTTTGTCCCATACGTTGTAAGCGATGAGCCAATTCTCGGTGATTTTCCATTTGATGACCTTGCCGGAGCTCGATTCGCCTATGAAAGCGTAATCAGCGGTGTAAGGCAGATCAACAATGGTCTGACGGAAAAAGAACTCGCCTTCGAACAACCTTTTGTCGAGAGCAAGTTCATCGGTTTTGTCGACTGCGCTTCTTTCTGTTGTGCATGATACCGCCATCATCACAGCAATGAGAGCAATAAGCAGCGACAATGCTTTTTTGGTCAAATTCATAATAACCTCCTAATTAAAAACTGTATGAATAGCCAATGTTAGCAAAAACTGTCGTATATTTAGCCTTGAACGGGTAGTTCGTAGCGCCGTTGTTTACGTCAGGATCCCCCGGACGTTCCGTGAATCCCTCGTAGTTGCCGTTGTCGAACTCGGGAGCGTTTGTTCTGACACCGAGAGCGAACACAAAGCCTTTTACAGAATAGGACGCCGTTACGCCGAACGTGAAAAGGTAGTACCATTCGGAATCTTCGACCGAACCGTAGAAACCGTCGTAATAGTAGTCTTTCACATTGAGTTTGTAATCAGAGCCGAAACTGTATCCGCCGGAAACTTTGAATCCGAAACCTTTGTAAGCTATGCCGATACCGAGAACAAGACCTATGTCGTGGTTCTGGAGATAGCCCAGCGGTTCGTTGGAGTACGGATCCCATGCCGCATCGTATTCAGCGAATGTTTTTGCGTAGTTAAAGCCGAATGAAATACCAAGGTTGACTTCTTTCGGAAGCTTGAAGTTCTTTGCAAGGCTTAAATCAACGCCGAGAATCGTTCTGATCTCGTAAACATCCCAGAGTTCCTTTGAAGTGAAAGGAATCGAAACGCCGATTCCGATTGAACCCATAACGCCGGCAAAAGCCTCGAAACCTTTGGAAAGGTGAATGTTGAACGGTGTGCCGTCAAATTTGGAATAGTTGAGATCTGAAGAAGATTCCAGACCGGCTTCGGTTGCGACTGCTTCCGACATTCCGTAGCGGTATAATTCCCTCAAGCCGACATCTACAGAAATGGCGAATGCCAGCGGAAGGTCGTAGTTCGCGAAAACGTTGAGAGTGTAGGCAAAACTCTTTCTTTCTTTCGCAAAACCGTGCGAGAAACCGTTGTTGATGCCGAGTGTGAAGGTCGACTGGCTTCCCTGTTCTGCCGCTTTGTCCCCGGCAGCAGTCTCCGAGTCGGCGTCCTCAGCCTGTGCTGCGAGTTCAGCTTCGAGATCCGACGGTTCTTCTTCGCCGGACGGAGCTTCTTCTTTCGCAGGTGCAGCTTCTTCAGCCGGAGCTTCTTCTTTTGCAGGTGCAGCTTCTTCAGCCGGAGCTGCCTCTGCCGGTTGCTCAGCTGCCGGTGCCTCTTCCTGCTGCGCAGCTTCCGCCGGGGCTTCCTGGGCGGGTTCCGCAGCCGCGCCTTGTTCCGGTGCGCTTTCGGAAGCCTGAGCTTCCTGTGCGAAAACCGGCAACGCGCAAATCAACAGCAGAGCAAGAAAGTAAAACTTAAAAACTTTCAATGTCTCCTCCTTTAATATGAGCAAGTTTCATTCATGAGCAAGTATCCGTTTACAAAAAAACGCGCTAAAATAGTAGAAACGCAAATCAAAGTCAAATGAAAATAAGCAAAAATCCGAAAACCTTCCGTAGCAAAGAGTGCCCCGGACTTTTTTTTGCAGTTATATCGCCGACTTAGAGTAAAAAATTTCTTGGTCATTCTTTGGCGGTTTCTTCGACAAGGTTCATTCTGTAAATTTTTCCCATTGCGGCGAAAGAAAGTGCGGTTCCTGCGGCAAGCGTCCAGAAAATTCCGCGGATTTCGACTTCAGTGAAGAAAAACGGCTCGAGGTTTATGCCGAGCTCGAAGTCGATCCACGGCTTGAAAACAACCAGAAGCGAGTGCCCTAAAGTGATTCCGGCAACAATTCCGGCTGCAGAAATAAAGAATGATTCAAGAAAAATCATGAGTGAAACCGGTGCTCTGCCTATTCCCAAAGTCCGCATCAGCGCCATTTCGCGCTTTCTTTCGTTTATCGAACTCAGAATCGTAACGAAAACCATAGTTAAAACCAGAAAAAGCGTCCCGTAGCTGAAAAATCCGGCCGCTTTCTCCGCCTTGTTCATGTAAGTCAGCAGTTTCCGGACAGTTTTTGCCGTGTCAGCTGCGCTTGTTATGCCGTTTTCGGAGTATTCCCGCTCAAGTGCCGCCGTAAAAACAGGATTTTTTGTCTTCACGAGAACAGCTGTGATTTTTCCTTCCGTATGCTCGGTTTCTTCCCCGTTTTCATGGTGGTGATGCCCGTGTTCATGGATTTTCCAGACATTACTCAGGCTCGTGAAAATCGCGAAGTCTTCAGGTCCGTTCACTGCCTTCAGTATAGCGCAGACTCTGTATTCGAAGTCGTGGAGGCGGGCATCTTCGTCGCCGACGCTTCCGTGGCTTCCGAAAAATGTGTCGCTGGTTTTCATTTCGTATCTTGCCGCGGTTTTTGAGCCGATTACTACACAGTTTCTGCCGTTTTCTCCGAAAATATCGTCTTCTTTCAAACCGCTTTCAATGGCCTCGAAACCGTTTGAAATCTCGCTGATGTAGGTACTTTCGACTCCGGTTATCGGTATTCCCATGTAGCTGTCGGAGCGGGCAATCGGGAATACCGCTGCAACTCTTTCGTCTTTTGCAAGTTTTTCGGCTGTTTCGTAGTCGAGTGTGCCGAAAGGCTTGTCGATATTGAAAAGTGTCGACATCACAAGTGTGGTGTCGCTTGCACCGGCGGGACCTACGACAAGCGGAAAGGTGAGGGATGAGTTTACAGCCGTCGCCGCAAGCCCGAACGAAACGCATCCTATCGCGGCTAAAAACGCAAAAGCAACGGAAATTGCGAAAATACTCAGCAAAACCGAGAACTTGCGGTGCTTTATACTGTGAAAGACGGCCTTTAATATAAATATGTATTTCATGAAATTTTTCCCGTTTCCAGATTAAATTCGATATCGGGCTTTACATCGTCGAAAATCGGGTCATGTGAGGTCAGAACTAGCGTTTTTCCGCTTTTATTGAGCTCGAGAAGAGTTGTTTTTACAAGTTCCGAAGAAGCTCTGTCAAGGCTTGCGGTGGGTTCGTCGGCGAGTATGATTTTCGGGTCGGCGAAAAGGACTCTTGCGATTGCAACGCGCTGTTTCTGACCTACCGAAAGGTGGTACGGCATTTTGGCCGCGAAGTCGCCCATTTCAACTTTCTTTAATGATTCCAGAGCCTTTTCTTTGTAATCTTTTGTGAGCTTTCCTGCAAATGCAAGCGGTGCAAAAACATTTTCGATTACCGAAAAGGGGGATAGAAGATTGAAAGTCTGGAAAATATATCCGATGTTTTCGGCGCGGAAACGGTCTTTTTCGCTTTCACTGAGGCTTGAGATATCGGTGTTCCCGTAGAAAACCGAGCCTGAATCGGGCTTTATCAGCCCTGACATGACATTCATGAATGTGCTTTTGCCGCATCCGCTCGCACCTGTTAGGCGCAGAACCGCACCTTCAGGCAAATCAAAAGTGACATTCTCGAAAATCACCGTCTTTTTTCCGTCAGCGCCGCCGAACGATTTCGTCAGATTTTTTACCGAAACTTTCCCAAAAGCCACGACTGCTCCGTCACTCAACTTTTTTATTTAATAAAACCGGACACTTAATTTAAAATCTCTATCTCTTTTACAAGTATGCTGTTCAGGAAAGTCTGCCCGTTTATCGTGTCAGGGCCGAAGAAAAAACGCCCGGTGACTCTGACGAGAAGAACCTGCTTGAAAAGTTTTTCGCGTTCGAACTCGAACGGTTTTTCGCCGGCGTCCTTGTAGGCATAGACAATGTCGCCCATCGTCGGCGGGTTGCAGAAAACGCAGCCTTTCATGACTATTGCCGGGTTTGAAAGCCAGAAAGTCGAAAATCTGCCGTCGTCGGGGATTTTTTCAAACGGCATTACCGCTCCGACCATCGTGACGAGCGAGCCGTTCAGAACTTCGACGACTTCCTGAGGCAGTTTTTCCTTGAGTCTGAAATAAGTATAGACTTTTTTCAGACCTTTGAACTCGATCGGGCGCGGCGGCATGTCATAGTCGGGCTCGTTTATTATATACTTTCCGTGTGTCATTTCGTTTTTGTTCAGCTTGTCGGAATGGTGCAGGACCGAATTTGTGCCGTGTTCGCGGAAGCTGTCTGCAATTGATTCGTCTGCTTCTTTTCTCTTTTCTTCCGGAGTTTTTTCAGGCTGCTGTTCAGGAGCTTTTTCCGGAATGTTTTCTTTCGGTTTCAGTTTCTGAGGCATGGCGGTTTCGTTTTTCTGAATCTGGTTTACCGAAGAGTTTTCTTTAGAGCATGAAACTGTGCATGTCGCTGAAAAAACAAGGAAAAAAAGGATGATAAAAATATTTTTCATGGTCTATTTGTTCTGCTTGTTCAACATTTCGTTTATTGCGTTCGCGGCGGTTTTGCCGTTTGCCATCGCCAGAATTACGGTCGAAGCACCGCTTACCGCGTCTCCGCCTGCGTAAATATGCGGAACGTTTGTCGCGCATGTTTCGGGATTGACGACGATGCACCCTTTTTTGTTGAGCTCGAGCTCTCTGCAGTTGCTTGTCAGAGTTGGATTCGGGCTTGTTCCGGTGGCGAAAATGACGACTTCGCACTCCATCGTGACAGTTTCTTCGGTCTCGAAAATCCTGCTCCTGCCCCCTTCAGGATCGTCTTCAGCCCGCATTTTCCTGAAAACAATGCTTGAAACGCGGCCGTTGTCGCCCTCGGTGATTTCAACCGGGGAGATAAGGAACATCGTCTCGATTCCTTCCTCGCGGGCATGGAGAAGTTCCTCTCGGCGTACCGGCATATCGGCTTCAAGTCTGCGGTAAGCCACGATGACGCGTTCGCTTCCGAGCCTCATTGCAACTCTGGCAGCATCCATAGCGACGTTTCCGCCGCCGATGACGACAGTGGTTTTTCCGACTGAAATCGGGGTTTTGCTCCAAAGTTTGCCGGCGTGCATCAGGTTGGCGCGGGTCAGATATTCGTTTGCCGAATAGACACCCGGGAGATCTTCGCCCGGAATTTCCGGAAATGAGGGGACTCCGGCACCTGTTCCGATATATAATGCATCGTAATTGTTAAGGATTTCTTCAACGCTTATCGTTTTCCCGATAATCGTGTTCATTTTGAACTCAACGCCGTACTGCTTCAGGATCTTGATTTCCTCGGCTACGATTTTGCGCGGCAGACGAAACGCAGGAATTCCGTAAGCCAGAACTCCGCCGGGTTCGTGCAGAGCCTCGAAAACAGTGACCTTGTGGCCGTGCAGAACCGACTGGTAAGCGCAGGAGAGACCGCCGGGGCCGCTTCCCGCAATTGCGATTTTTTTGCCGTTGGCCGCTTTGATTTCAGGCTGAGGAAGATCCCTTGAATAGTTGTCTGCAAGAAATCTTTCGATATTTCCGATAGATACCGGCGCATTGATCTTTGCCATCGTACAGTTTTTCTGGCACTGGCTTTCCTGCGGACAGACGCGGCCGCAGACAGCAGGGAGCGAATTGTCCTGCCTTATTACCTGCAGTGCTTCGACAAAACGCCTTTCTGCAGTGAGCTCCATCACTTTCGGAATATCGATATTTACCGGACAGCCTTTGACGCACGGCGCGTCTTTGCAGCCGAGGCATCTCCACGCTTCTAGAATAGCAGAGTCTTCACCGTAACCAACCGGAACCTCGTCAAAAGTCCTTTTTCTGAACTCCGGATCGAGCGTCGGCATGACCTGCGGCGGAATTTTTATTTTATCAGCCGGTTTCATTTTTCTCTCCTGAACAAGAAAAACAGCAACTGAATCGCTAATTAGCATTTTTAAGGGATATTTGAAAGTTTTTTGTGAAATCAGGCGGCATAACAGCGGATTCCTCTAAAAAATCACGTGAAATATTGACTAAAAATCTCTTTTTCCCTAAATTCCGGAGGTTTTTTAATTTTGGAGGTTGAATAATGTCTGAAAATCAGGAACAAATCAAAGGGATTCCGGAGAATGCGTTCAGGGAACTCAAGGAAGGCGAGGTTTTCGAGCCTCTGATGTCCCCTAAGAAAATTTATCCCGAAATCACGGCATGGTCGGTAGTCTGGGGTCTTGTCATGGCTGTCGTTTTCTCGGCTGCCGCTGCCTATCTCGGACTTAAAATCGGTCAGGTTTTCGAGGCTGCGATTCCGATTGCAATCATCGCGATAGCTCTTTCCACGCTTTTCAAGAGGAAAAACGCTCTCGGCGAGAACGTAATAATCCAGTCGATCGGCGCATGCTCGGGCGTTATCGTCGCAGGTGCGATCTTCACTCTTCCGGCTCTTTACATTCTTCAGGCAAAATACGGTGAAGAGGCTATACAGGTCGATTTTATCCAGATTTTCTTTTCATCGCTTCTCGGCGGATTTCTCGGAATCCTTTTCCTTATTCCGTTCCGCAAATATTTCGTTGCCGATATGCACGGAAAATACCCGTTCCCTGAAGCGACCGCTACGACTCAGGTCCTTGTCAGCGGCGAGAAGGGCGGAAACCAGGCGAAAGTTCTTCTTATCGCAGGTCTTATCGGCGGTCTTTACGACTTCATAATCGCTACTTTCGGTGCATGGTCTGAAACTGTTACAACCAGAATAATCGGCCTCGGTGAAACTTTGGCAAAAGACTATAAACTTGTGTTCAAAACGAATACCGGCGCCGCCGTAATGGGTCTCGGCTATATCGTCGGCCTTAAATATGCCGCAATCATCTGCGCCGGCTCCTTCATCGGCTGGTTCGTAATAATCCCGATAATCGCCTACTTTGCAAACGGTATGACACAGCCGGTCGGAGCAAACATCACTCTGACGATCTCACAGATGTCGCCTGAACAGATTTTTGCCAGCTATGTCCGTCCTATCGGTATCGGCGGTATCGCAATGGCCGGAATGATCGGAATCTGGCGTTCAAAAGGAATCATTCTTCAGGCTTTCGGACTTGCTGTCAGGGAGCTCGGCGGCAAAGGTGGCGACAAAAAAGCTGAAGTTCTGAGAACTCAGAAGGATATTTCAATGAAAATCATCGCTTTCGGCGTTCTTGCTCTCACAATTCTTGTTTTCGTATTTTTCCAGTTCGGCGTTGTCCATAATCTGACTCACACCATAGTAGGACTTGCGATAGTTATGGTTATTGCTTTCCTCTTCACGACAGTTGCGGCAAACGCGATCGCGATCGTCGGCTCGAACCCTGTTTCGGGCATGACGCTTATGACTCTTATAATCGCTTCATTCATCATGGTCGCGGTAGGACTTAAAGGACCTGCCGGAATGGTTGCAGCGCTTGTCATCGGCGGCGTTGTCTGCACCGCTCTTTCGACTGCCGGCGGCTTCATCACAGACCTCAAAATAGGCTACTGGCTCGGCACATCGCCTTATAAACAGGAAACCTGGAAGTTCCTCGGCGTTCTCGTTTCGGCTGCTACTGTCGGCGGCGTAATCATGGTTCTCAACAAAACCTACGGATTTACCGGCGACAACGCTCTCGTTGCTCCGCAGGCAAACGCGATGGCGGCTGTAATCGAGCCTCTTATGACCGGCGGCGAAGCTCCATGGATGCTTTACGGCGCAGGTGCGGCACTCGCGCTCATCCTCACTTCAATCGGTGTTCCGGCGCTTGCTTTCGCACTCGGCATGTTCATTCCGCTCGACCTAAACGTTCCGATACTTATCGGCGGCTTTATCAATGAAATCGTAATCACGCGCTCGAAAGACGAAAAACTCAACAACGCGCGTCAGGAACAGGGCACCCTCATCGCTTCCGGTTTCATTGCAGGCGGTGCGCTGATGGGAGTCGCGGCGGCAATAATCAAATTTGCGGGCTTTGACTTTTTTGAAATGGTCCCGGCAATGAAAGACTGGGCTGATTCAAACGGCGCCCAGTGGCTTGGAATAGCTATGTTCCTTATTCTCTGCGGCTATATGATCTGGCACTCTCTCAAAGCGAAAGTCGAAGAATAACACTCTGACGGAGTAGGTTTCTATGTTCCAGAAAAGCAAAAAATTTCTGATTCTCTTTTTCATCATCGCTGCTGTTGCCGCAGCGGTATTGCTCAGTAAAGGCGAGGAAAAGAGAAAGATCCCCGAAAAGGATATTGTCGTGATTTACACGAACGATATCCACACGTACATCAAAAACCGTGACATAAACGATGAAAAGAAGGCAAAGAACCTATCTTACTCGGCTCTATCGGCTTTAAAAGAAGAGGTTGCGGCGCAGGGAAAGGAGGTGATTCTCGTTGATGCCGGAGACCACATCCAGGGAACGGCTTACGGCGATATGGACAAGGGAGCGACGATAATCCAGATGATGAACGAAACAGGATATGACATCGCAACTATTGGCAACCACGAGTTCGATTACGGCATTGCAAGAATTTTTGAACTGGTAAACAAAGCGGAATTCACCTATCTTTCATGCAATTTCTACAAAACAGATGACGGAAAACTTGTTCTTCCGGCTTACGAAATCGTTGAAAAAGGCGGCCTGAAAATAGCATTTATCGGCATTTCCACACCTGAAAGCATCACGAAGTCAACTCCAACTTTCTTCATGGACAAGGACGGGAATCTGCTCTACAACTTCTATTCCGGCGAAGACGGAAGCGATCTTTACAGCGCGGTTCAGAAAGCTATCGACGAAGCCAAACCGCAGGCTGATTATGTCATCGCGCTTGGACACTTGGGAGTTGATCTTTCGTCAGTTCCTTACACGAGCCGCGAGGTCATTCAGCATACTCACGGACTTGATGCATTTATCGACGGTCACTCGCACACACTCATAGAACACGAATATGTTCCGGATTCAAAAGGAAATGAAGTGCTTCTGACACAAACCGGCGCATATTTTAAAGGTATTGGTGTAATGACTATCGCCAAAGACGGCACGATATCGACCGAAGTTCTGCACGAATACGACAGACAGAACGAATTTGTCACCGAAACAGAGCTAGGCTGGATAAAGACGATCGATGAAAAATTAGGTGAGAAAATCGCAGTTCTCGACACAAAAATGTTCGTCATGGATCCGAAAAATCCGACTCAGAGAATCGTCAGATGTCAGGAAACCAATCTCGGTGATCTTACTGCCGATTCATTTTACTATTACTTCAACGAAAAGCTGAAACTCGACTGCGATATCGCCTTTTCAAACGGCGGCGGAATCAGGAACGGCATAAATCCCGGCGATGTTTCGTATTTTTCGGCAAAAACAGTTTTCCCGTTCGGAAACCAGCTCTGCGTAGTCGAAGCGACTGGACAGCAGATTCTCGACGCTCTCGAAAAAGGGGCGATGTTTGCAGGAATCTACGACGAATCGAAGCATGTTCCGGCTGAATCGGGCGGATTTCTCCACGTGGCCGGCATGAAATACGAAATCGACTCCACGGTTGACTCAACTGTCCGGATCGACGGAAACGGAATCTGGCTCGGCGCTCCGACAGGAAAGTACAAAGTCGGAAACGTTCAGGTCTACAACCGCGAAACCGCCGAATACGAGCCTCTGGATCCTGAAAAAAACTACCGTCTTGCAGGCGCAAACTACATTCTCAAGAATTTAGGCGACGGAATGGCGATGTTCAAGGGGATAGTCCCGGTTCTCGACTTTGTCGGCGAGGACTACATAATTCTGTCCGACTACTTCAAGTCGTTCAAAAAAGGGAAGGACAAGTTTCCGCACATCTCAACCGAAAACAGTCCGCTCAAATCCTACAAAAACTACCTTCTCGACTATGAAAACCCGTTCGGATCGGGAAGAATCGAAATCAACAAATAAATAGGCATCAGATTCCTTCCTGCGGACTGATACGCAGCAATCCGGACCGGCTGATTTTTATTCTGCGCTGCCTCGGCAGTTTTTTGCCGCAAAAAAAATTTTATTTTTGAAGTGTTTTAGTATTATTCCGCCGTTGACAGTTTAACAAATAGCTTCCAGGGAGGTGAGAGATGGCAGGCATTGGAAAAGACTGGGCTGTTAGAGGTAAAACTGCAGTCGGGGTCGAAAACAGAATCTATTTTTTGGGTGAAATTTTTTGGACTGAGCGTGAGCCGTGGAAAACGACATGTTACGGTAGAAATCCGAACAAGCCTCTCAGGGCGGCCATGGTGGCAGTCAAAAGTTCGAATTTCGGTAGAGTTACGATGATTCCAGGATCTTCGCAGTTTTCCGAGGGAGAGTGGAAATTCACACCTGAGGAGATATTGAACAACACTTCGCAGAAAGGGATTGTAGGAACCTACGACCTGGATTATATCAGAGGAATAGACAGGTGGTTTATCGAAGGCGATTACAACTATACCAACAAAAGCGAAAACTGGAAATCTGTTGTGAAGGACAAAAATCCGGGTTTTATCGGTACCATCAGCACGAAAGATAAACAAAGACTTGCTGATATGGTTGTGAAATATATGAAAAAGGGAGAGACAAAATGAATATGTGGGATTTTATTTTAAAGCTCCGGAATAAGGAATGTCCTGACGATATGAATGAAATGCTGAACTTTTGGACGGAAGCACTCTGCAAGGACAAGAACATCCGCGGATGGTTCCGCAATGCAGTTCAATTAAAAGAGGATTATGTCAGGGCAGCTGTAATCGATGTTATGATATCGGCAGGGAAAAAAGAGGACGAGAATGAAAAAAACAAGGACCGTTTTAGATCGTTCATAGAACAACATATTGATACAGAAGATGAGGCGGCGCGGGAAGAGAAAATAAAAAGCGATTTTTATAAAGCGGTCTACAACAAGGTTTGGGGGATGGTATTTGTAAGAAAAAAGGGTGATCCGAGTGAAGAATCAGAAGAATCAGAAAAACAATGTGAATATAAAGAGCCGGCCTTGAATGCAGTCTCTATAGATTACACTCCTGACGAGAATGAAAAAAATATGGAACAGAAACACAAAGAACTTCAAGAGATGGGTTTTGAGGATAAATTCTCCTGCGATCAGATTATGGAGCTTGTTGACACGGAAATCTTTGATAAAGTTGTGGATTTTATTGAGAAAAAAGACGCATGGGGGCATTATTCCAAGTTTAAGGATAAAAAATTCCCCATTTATTTTCACAATCCCAAGTTTGTGGACATCAAAACATGCAATGACATTGACAAGCTGTCGTGGACGAAAAATGTCATGAAAAATCTTTGTCTGGATGACGAAGGAAAATATGCCAAGGATTTCATTCTTTTTATGCCGTGGGAAAAATATCCTGTAAAAAGCGGAGGGAAATATACATCGGAAGAATATATAGAGTATATGAAATCCCAATATATAAAATCCCGTATAGAAGAAAAATTTGAAGAGCTGAATCTGAACGATTCAACGATAAGCGATCATCTAAGAGGGGAACAAGGTGTGGAAAAAGAGTTCCACCGCCTTCTTGACGAGAAAAAGCTGACAAGCAAAGATATTCATGCTTATTGCTATAAAGAGTTTGAAGATATAATCAGGGAAAATTTTAAGGAAAGGATGCCTGATATAATTGATTTGGAAGATTTGGAAGAAGATTCGGAATTTTCCGATTAGTTCCACTTTAGGGAAATGTAGAGATGATATTTTTGTGCTGTTGGAGATAAATAATGAACAAATTCGCAAACAAAGAAAGAATCAAAAAAATTGCTGAAACTTATGCAAGAGAAATGTATCTGTGGGGCGATCCTTTTGAGGCGCCCAGTGTTCCGCCGGAAGATGTTATCAGGAAATTCATGAAGAACCCGGAAGAGCTGGAACCTGATCTTGTCCGCCAGATAGAGACTGATATAAACTGCGGAGCCGCTGTTAAAAAACTTGAAATTTGTGATGCTGATCCGGCACTCGAAGAAAATATTCAGATCTCCGGAGAGGAAATACGCAAGGCGCTTGAATCGATGAAACATCCTGAAACTAAAATGGATTTTCCTTGCAAGGGCGGTGTTTTCTATACAAAAAGCAAACTCAAGGTGTTTGATGATGCAAAAGGAAAAAACTATAACATTTATACTTTCCTTCCTCAGGCTGTTCTGCTTCTTAGTGACGAAAAAAGAAAATCGTGCGGAACGAGACTCTTCAGGTGCGCAGTTGTAACACCCGATTTCGCGGGTGGAGCCGTTGACGGTCAGGATATGGACCTTGGAAACGGCTGGATTCTCCACAAATGGCTGTGTTTTCCTGTAAGTTTCGAGCAGCTTGACTGTGAAAGAAAAATGGCTGATGTAGAAAACATTGATAAAATCGCCGAAGAGGTCAACAACTATTTCTTTTCTGAACACGAAATGACGTGCTACGGCAGGAAAGAACAGAGACTCTCGGCGATGTCGGATTATGTTCCGGCTATGGCTGATGCCGATGTGGCAAGAGCTGAATGGCAGGCGGAACACTCCGTATCTTTCGACACTATACAGGCTTATACAAAAGAATCTTTCAGGAAAGCTGCTGATACCGACGAGGATGTCAGCCGACTTGTTGTCAGAAGAGGTGAAAACGCCGTTGCGAAATCTTTTGAAGCGGAACTTGATGTAATAATTGATATCAATGCCGACAACTGTGATAGAATTGTAAAAGAGAAGGCATTTCCGACATGGACTATTGATAAAGATGCAAATATTCCGGATGGAACTGTTTTCCTGCTGCGGGATGTCAGAAACGGAAACACGATCGGTTCAGGAGAAATAAGTCGCGGCGTGGCATGGCTCGAGCGTCTTGTTCCGGAGGCTGTTACGATTTCCGTAACTGACGCATCACAAGTAGTTCTGGAGGTTTATCTTCCATGTTAGTAAAAATTTTTGATTCCGCTCATACTGGAATGAGCCGAAGTCAGTTTCTTCGTTTTTTTTTCAAAGATTTCCCTTATGAAGCAAAAGACTTTGAATCGACAAATTTCGAAGAATCACCCGAAAATCCTGAATTGCGCGACTTGTTTACAGATCTGGGTTCGCTTTCGCTTCTGATGATCAAAAACAAAGAAGAAAACGATGAAATCCGGAAATTGAAGGCGTTTTTCAAAGATAAAATCCCTTTTCAGCCGTGTAATAAAACCAAATTTGAAGATCTAGACAAGCGGAGATTCTCCGCAGTGTTTTTCCCGATAGAGACAGGAGCTGATCCTGAATGGGGAATGTGCGTCAGAAGTGATGCAGGCGACACTTTCTTCTTTGATTCAAAAGACTGCGAATGGAAATCCGGATGGAGCGGTGACGGAGATTCATATAAACTCGCTGCGGCACTTGCGAAAGAACTTCTTGAATCGGATTTGCCGGAACGGGATGAACATATTTTCAAAGCTGCGCAGGACTGGATTGTCACAGGCAGCGTAGATGGAAAAGGGAAAGTCGGCAAAGTAGCTCTCGGCGGCAAACTAAGGCTCAGAACAAAAAAGAGTTTTATGATTCCATTGGAAAATATTGCCACCCTTTCGGATGAAGAGAGAAAAAGGGATTTGTTTTCAGTAGATGAGATCTCGACGGCGATGAATCTGATTACAAGAAACGGTGTGAAACCGCTTGTCGAGCGCGAATTTCCTCTGGAAGTTGATGAACTTCACATTCTTGTCGGTGCGGCTCTTGCTCCGCAGGTAGCTTCCGTCGTGCTTCTGAATGCAAAAAAAATTATACTCTGGCACTCGGAAAATTCCAAAGTAAATGCAGATGAAATGTGTGAAATCGCCCGAAAATTAAAGGGAATTGTCCCTGAAAAGCGCAAAATGTCGTCTTCATCCCTGCTTGATGCCGAAAAGGAACTCAAAAAGTATTTCGCTTACGGCAAGATTTCGCCTCAGGCACGGATTTTTTTCAATTTCACGAGCGGAAACAGACTCATGGCGATGGCAGTCCAGTCAGTGGCAAGACTTTATCACAATGTAGAGATGATTTACCGCGATATAGATGAAACCGACAAAAAAAAGGAGGCTGAAGAGAGCCGTCTTATGACATTCAATCTTCTGCAGTACAGCGAATTCCCCCCTCTTTACGGTAAAATATACGGAACTGTAAGGAGCGGACTTGATGTCAATTTTCTGCGGAACGGCAAAAGAGAAACTGCAAAGAACGTCAATTTTCAGCAGAACGAAGAAACTGAATATAAGGACGGAGAGGATTTTTTAAATAAACTGATAAAAAAGGAGAAGTGAATGGCAACTTACGTTTACGGCGGAAAATTCCAGGGAATCCAAAGCTACATTTTTTCAACGAACAGACTGAGGGAGAACATCGGTGCAAGCGAACTGCTGAACGAAATATGTACCGAAGATTTTCTTAAAGAAAAACTTACTTCTTTCGAAATCAAAGGTGATTACGAAATTGTGCAGAAAGCGGCAAGTACAATTAAAATCGTTTTCCGAGAACAAGACGATGCTAAAAAAATGAAACAGGAATTTCCCAAGGTCGCACGTGACTTGGTTCCTGGAATAGAGTTTTCACAGACTTATATTGAGCAGAAAAGTGATGATCTGAAAAACATAGACAAAGAAGTCAGAGATAGTTTAGAAGAGGAACTGAATAAGGAAAAAAACCGTCCTGCAACACTTTATTATCCTAATCTGATGATCGTAAAAAGGGATAACCGCACAGGACTGCCGGTTCGCGCTGAAAAAAAATACAGAATAAATTATATCGATGATGATGGAAAACAAAAAGAGAAACCTGCAGATGAATCGACATACAAAAAAGATTCCAAAGCAAATGATGCTCACCCGAAACTTGTGGAAAAACTTATCGGAGAAGGACGGGGCCAACTGATGCCTGTTGAAATTGAACGAATTTCAAATTCAAACAGTTTTATTGCTGTTGTTCACGCTGACGGAAACGGACTCGGTCAGATAATAAGCAATTTGGGAAAGAATGTTAATTCAAAATTGTTTTCCGAGACACTTGACGACTGTCTCGTCGGGGCAGCCGGAGATGCCTTCAGAGAAATAATAGAGAATAAATACAATGGTGACAAAAAAAATTATTATCCGTTCCGTCCGATGGTGCTTGGCGGAGACGACTTTAATTTTATCTGCAAGGCGGATGATGCCGTTGAGTTCACAAAGAAATTTATAACGCTGGTCGAGAAATATACCGAAACAAAGTTTGAACCTCTTTTTGGAGATACAAACGAACAAAATAAAAAAGTGTCAAAAATGACGGTTTGTGCCGGAATAGCTTTTGTTAAAGAGAATTATCCGCTGCATTTTGCCTACGAACTGGCGGAATCGCTGTGTGATCTTGCAAAGGACAAAGCAAAGGATCTGCGAAAGCAGGAAGTGGAAAGATTAAAAAAAGAAAATGCTGAAGCAAATAAAGATGCGATAAAGAAGGTTCTGATTCCTTCCTGTATCGCTTTCAGAAAGGAATTGGGCAGTTTTGCTGAGGATTTCGATAATATAAAAGAAAAGGACAAGAAATTTATTTTCGGACCTTATGCGGTTTCCGACAGCGGATACAAACTTCCTCAGATTGACAGTCTGGTTAAAGTTGCGGAAGTTTTGAAAGACAACAATCCTTTCAAATCGTTCCTCAGAAACTGGATGAGCGATGAACTGGTCAATCCGCATTCGGCTCAGCTTTTAAAAAAACGTTTCATGCAGGTCGCAAATGAGAAAAACGGTGGAGCATACGCAAAATTCTGCAATGCGTTGAATGAACTTGTTCCACAGGCAAACGCAGAAGACCTTACGCTTGAAAAGGACGGTGTTTCACCTGTTCTCGATATTCTGACTCTTATTTCCATTGCGGAAAAAACAGACCCGGACAGTAAGAAAGGAGGAGAAAATGATAACAATTAACTATAAAATCGAATTTTTTACCGACTGGAACTGTTCCAGCGGTCTCACAGGAAACGCCGATATCGATATCGCGGCTCTGCGTGACAATGACGGATTTCCGTATGTTCCCGGCAAAACGGTAAAAGGACTTTTGAGAGATGCGGCAAGAAATCTGGGTGAAACCAGTGAAGAAAAAATTTTCGGTTCTCCAAACGAGAAAGTTGACGAAACCGAAATAGAAAAAGCATACTTCTCAAATGCCGAACTTAATGAAAATGTCCGGAAAGCATTGAAATACGACAATGAGAAAAAAGCGTGCCTTTTCCGCGAAATTGCATCTACCGCCATTGGTTCTGACGGGGTGGCAAAAGACAATTCGCTCAGAAAAGTCGAAGTTGCTATTCCTCTTACACTTTTCGGCACAATCGAATGTGAGGAAATGCACAAAGATACGATTTCGAGATGCATGAAGTTCATAAAAAGGCTCGGTATGGAGAGAAACCGCGGTCTTGGAAGATGTGAAATGTCGGAGGTGAAATAATGAGATACTGTTACAAAGTCACGCTTCTTGCCGATGTCGTAATGAGTTCGCTCAGCTCGACCGAAGTATCGGAATCGCTTGATTATCTCAGCGGTTCTGCATTTATGGGGATCGCGGCAAATTATCTTTTCACAGAAAACAGAAAAAACGGAAAAAATTATGATGTTTTTGACGCTGTTTTTTCAGGGAAAATCCGTTTTCTGGATGCCCATCCGCTGATTGACGGTAAAAGAAGTTTCAAGATCCCGCTCTGCCTCCACAAACCGAAAGTAAAGGGCGCTGCGAAAAAATACCGTTTTGAAGGAAAACCGCTGGAGGAAGGTGAAAACAAGATCCAGATGAAGCAGGTACGCAAGGGTTTCTTCATCGCAGACGGCGGAACCTGGACAAAAGTCGAACCGGAACACCAGTACACGATGAAATCTTCATACGACAGCGAAACAAGACGTGCCCAGGACAACGCTCTTTTCGGCTACGACGCTCTTGTAAAAGGAAGCGAGTGGGTTTTTGTCATGGAATTCGACGATGAAAAGAAGGATATCGCCGAAGAACTTAATAAATTTTTCATTTCAAAAAACCACAGGATCGGAAAATCGAAGACCAGCCAGTACGGAAATGTGGAAATCAAAAGAGACGATTCTCTTCTTTCTGACTGCGGGACCTATGAGGCGACAGAAAACAAATACAAAGTCTATGCCGATTCGCGCCTCTGCTTCTTTGATGAAAACGGTCAGCCGACATTCCAGCCGACACCTGAGCAGCTCGGTTTCAAAGACGGAGAAATCCTCTGGAACGAAAGTTTTGTTAGAAAATATGTCTTTACTCCGAGAAACGCGACAAGAAACGCTTACGACGGCGATATCGCCTGCATAGACAAAGGAAGCGTGTTTACTGTCAAGTCCGAGACAGGTCACAACGGAAGAAAAGTTGTCGGTGAATATCAGTCGATAGGTCTCGGGCAGATAATCGTAAATCCGGAATTTCTGAAAGAACATCCGGAGCATTTGAAAGATGTTGATGAAAACGATACTAAACCGGCAGTTCAGTGCAACGGTCCTCTTGTTGCATGGCTTGAAAGTAAGCAGAAAGAGAAAGATGTGGAGCAGAAAATCGCTGAGCAGGTAAATGAGGCGCGTAAGCTTATTACATGGCTTGAAAGTAAGCAGAAAGAGAAAGATGTGGAGCAGAAAATCGCTGAAAAGGTGACTGCTGCTTTTGCAAGTATGCCGGTCGGCATTTCTCCGAGCCAGTGGGGAGTTTTGAGAGCAAAAGCAAGAATGGCACTTGTCGAACATACAGATTGGGCAGACTTCGAATATGCCATTTTCTTGGCTGGAGATGCATATCTTAAAAAAGAGCGCCTGAATTCAAAATGGGGCACGGATAAAGTTAAAAAACTCCACAGTGTTTGTAAGAATGTTTGCGGTAATTCAACTTGGAACGATATTCAGAAACTCCGCTTTTTTGAGCTTCTGTGTGCGGCAGCAGCAAAAGAAGCAGCCAAAAAAACAAAAGATAATGGAGGCAAATAATGAAGAAATATCTGGCAAGAATCATATTCGAGGCTGAAACACCGCTCCATGTCGGCAGCGGCAGTTCAGACCTTACCCTTGATGCGCCCATAAACTGCGATGCGAACGGACTTCCTCAGATAAACGGATCAAGCCTCGCAGGAATTCTGAGAAGTTCTTTCAGTGACGACGAAAAAATCAGAGAAAAAATTTTCGGTTTTCAGAAAAAAGCAGCAGAAGAAGAAGGAAAAGGTGAAGGTTCAAGGCTTGTTGTCAGCAATGCACACCTGATTTATGAAGGCGGCAGAGTTGTAGAAGGCCTGATAACCAACGATGAAATAACAAAAAGCAAATATCTCAAAGCGATGCAGGCTTACGCTCTTCCTCTGCGCGATCACTGCAGGATAAATGAAAAAGGTGCTGCAAAAGATCAGGGAAAATTCGACAACTGCGTCCTTCCGAAAGGTGTCAGATTTGTATGCGAGCTTGAACTGACTGAAAATGACAAAGATCTTTCCGCTGACTGGGAAAATCTGCTTCAAGTTGTTTCAAGCGATACTTTCAGGGTCGGCGGCAAAGTTAGAAGCGGTCTCGGAAGACTGAAAGTTCATGAATGTTTCGAAAAACCTTTTGATTTTCAAAATCCTGATGCTGTCAAAGAATATCTTGAACACTCTTCCTCATTCAATAAAAAAACTGCATGGAAAACTGAACTCAAATCAGGCGGAAAGTCAGATAAATATTTGTGCTACACTCTCGAGATCCAGCCGGAGGATTTCTTCACTTTCGGCAGCGGATACGGAGATGAAGAAGTCGATATGACTCCGAAAAAAGAGATCGTTGTTAAGTGGGACGGTGACACTCCTGACATCAGTGAAGCAAAAATCCTTATTCCTGCTTCTTCGATCAAGGGGGCGATTTCACACAGGACCGCTTTCTACTACAACAAACTGACAGAAAATTATGCTGAAAAATTTAAAGGTGTTAAAGAAGAAGATAAGCCGGTCGGTCCAAAAAACGAAGCTGTAAGAGCTCTTTTCGGTTATGACAAGCAAAAAGAGGCTGAATTTAAAAAGCCGGAAGTGCCTGCCGATAAGCAGGAGAAGGCTGAATCTGAAAAGCAGGAAACTCCCGCAGGCAAAGTGTTTTTTGACGACATGATAATTGAAGAAAATGCCGATGAGAAAGTTTTCAACCATGTTTCGATAGACAGATTCACAGGCGGTGCGATGAGCGGAGCTCTTTTTGACGAGAAAGTCTGCGGAACCAGCGTCGAAGTTGAACCTGATAAGTTCAAACCGCTGGAGATCGAACCTCTGAAGATTTATGTCAAAAAATCGGCTTTCGAAGGAAACGTCAATGTCAGAGAAGCTTTCGAAAATGCTCTTGACGACATCTGCACCGGAATGCTTCCTCTCGGCGGCAGCACGATGCGCGGACACGGCTGTTTTACAGGAACTTTGAAAAAACCGGAGGATAACAATGAGTGAAAATATTATAAAAAGAGAAATGGACCGCCAGCAGCTTAAAGAATTATGGAATGAACTGAAAGCTGAAGGGATGGACTGCGGCTACTACTGGCTTGACAATGATGATCACCCGGAACTTTTTGAAAACGGAAATATGCCCGATTTTCCCGGCAACAGCCGTAACTTCATCGTCGAAAGCTGCTGGTACAAAAAGAACGAAAAGAGTGTCGAGATCCGTTTTGCAGGCGGAAAATACATCGTCACGACAGTTGATCTGACGAAAGAAAAACTTGAAATACCAAAAGAATACTTTGTCTCGACGCAGAAAGAAGCGACAATCCTTTTCTCGGATATCATCAACGAAGAAGACGGTTCGATAAAAAAGATTGTTTTTGTTGGTTTCGGAAATTAGGAGGCAGAAATGGCATACGATAATGATCAGAACAGGAAAGGTTCAAATAGTTTCGGGAAAAATCCCACTATAAAATCACCGTATAATTTTGTACCTCTTTCAGAGACAGTCGTTTGCCCTGATTGGGCGGATGAAGTCAGCCATGACATTCCGTTTGAAGACGGCATCAGCGGAAAAATCGACCTCACAGTCACGCTTCAGAGCGATACTTACATCAGAAACGGCGGGAATTGGAGTGAAGCAGATAAAAAAGACGACAAATCTAAATGCCAGAAATTCTTCACTGCAGCAGTAAACGGCGAAAAGAAATACATTATTCCCGGAACATCGTTCAAAGGAATGATCCGCAATGTCCTTGAAATCGCAAGTTTCGGAAAGATGCAGAAAGTCAATGACGACAAGTATTCGATAAGGGATCTGCATAACACAAGATATACCGGTGAACTGACTGAAAAAAGAGGCGGGATTATTTATCCTAAAACAAAGGCAGGATGGCTGTGTCTCGATGAAGGTTCCTATGAAGATGAAGGCGGAAGAAAGTGGCAGATAATTCCTTGTGATTATGCGAGGATAGAGCAGGAAGAACTTAGTCCTGATTTTGGCAGAAGAGGGACTAAAACACTCAAGGAAACTACTGAATTTAAGTATGAAAAATTCGGAGAAGACAAGCTCGAAGTAACTTTTCAACTCGATGAAAAAACAGAACATGATGAGCATTCATGCGGAACAATATACTATAAAAAAGTAAAAAAAGACACTCTCAACAAGCCCGAGTCCGAGATGAAAGGAATTCTTGTTTTTACCGGCCAGCCAAGCAATCGAATTACTCAGGCAGAACGTAACAGCAATGAAAAACTAAAAAAACAACATCCTAAACACATGGAATTTGTTTTCTACGAATATGAAACTTCGAAAAAACCTCGATCTATTACAGCATCACAAAAAGAAAATTTCATATTTATAAATTCTGACAGCAATAAAAAACCTCTTCCGGAATGGGAATACTGGACAAGAAATGAAGAACCGAAGGATAAAAATCTGAAAGAGAAAAAAGGTGACGGAGAATTGAAAGAGGGAAGAAAAGTCCCCGTTTTTTATCTCGAAGACAGCGAGGGAAATATAAAATCTTTCGGTCTTGCAATGATGTACAGACTGCCTTACGACAACTCTGTCGTGCAGACGATAGAACATACTTCAAGAGATCATTTTTCTTTTGATGCTTATAAAAAATACGAAAACAAGAACAAAGATAAAGACGATAAAAATAAAGACAAAGATGAATGGAAACCAGACTTGTCAGATCTCATATTCGGTTACTCGAATAAGGAAAAATCCCTTAAAGGCAGAGTCCAGTTTTCGCATTTTATCAGTAAAGATAAGGTCGGAGAAATTGAGACTGTCGGTGAGACGAAAACAACCGTTCTCGGAGGACCTAAAGCAAGTTATTATCCTAATTATCTGGAACAGCCGGATCTTAAAGCAGGATATAAACTGTTCTGGGATAAAGATGCTAAAATCAGAGGTTGGAAGCGCTATCCTGCGCAGGGAATTGAAGCTTCATACCCGCCACCTCCTGAGATAAACGGAAAAGTGAATGAAGATGTTGCGACAAAACTTATTCCGCTGAAAGCAGGTGCAGAATTTAAAGGTTCTGTCCGTTTCTTCAATCTTAAACATGAAGAACTCGGTGCTCTGCTCTGGGCTATTACCTGGGATAAAGACAAGTACTGCCAGCACAATATCGGTATGGGAAAACCGCTCGGTCTCGGCAGAATCTCGATAGATATTACAGCACAAGTGATTACGGAAACTTCAGAAACAATGGATGATTTCCTTGCAGAATTCAAGAAGTATATGAACGGTAAAGTTCCTAATTGGGAGAAGTCCGAACAGATAACAGAACTCAAGCGAATGGCGGACATCAGGTTCTGGAGTGACGAAGTAACGACATCTTATCCTATTCTTGATATGAACTGCAAACCTACCATCAACGAGTTTAATGATGCGAAAACAGCAATGGAAAAACTCGAGCGTTATTCTGAAATTGCAGACCGGCACGATGTCAAGGTAGAAACTCTGGAAGACAAGCTGAAAAAAGATGAAAAAAAGGCAAAAATTGCAGCAGCTTCCGAAGGTTTGGCTCCTGAACTCCAGAAAGTATTTGAATCACTGCGCAATTTAACGAAAGGCAAATTAAACAATAAGCTTAAAAACAATGAACTCACTGATAAAGGTAACGAACTCACCGAGAAAGAAGTCGCAGTGCTTAAAATTCAACCTCAGGATGCCTGGGAAAAATGGCAGTGGGAAGTTATAGATTCTCGTAGAAAAAATTGGGACAAATAACTATGACTCCGGCTTTCTATACTCTCAGAACTGCTTATTCCGCGCAGAAAAGAGGCGTGATCCTTCACGCTGTCCTGCAGGCGATAATGAAAGAGAGCTATATGGATGCTTTCCCCGGCATGGTCTGGAAAAATCTGGCTGTGCCGAACATTTTCTACCATGTCGAGGGAAGGCGTTTCAGCGATGTTCTGGAGGAAAAGGAGGTCTTTACTGTCTGCTACTTTTTCTGCGGAATTGACGAAGAAACAGTTGCAAAGTTCACCGATGCTCTGAAAAAGCGGATGGATGTGCCTGAAAACCAGCATTACTACAGGCTGGAAAAGGTGGCTCAGCCGGTTTTGAAAACGCTTGACGATCTTCGCAGAGAGTATGCCTTCATTCCTGAGAAGGGTGAGATCACGCTTGATCTATTGATGCCGCTTCCTTTCAACTCGGGCAAGGATACGGAAAAAACAGAGATCTCGAAAGAGCTCTTCAAAAAGCTGCTTTCGGGAAGGATGAAACGCCTTTTCGGCGATGATCTGCAGGGCGGGATCGATACCGATGCTTTCGAGATCACGACAGATTTAAGGCGCAAAACTCTGTGCACGCACCAAAAGAACGGCGTCTACGGGCAGAGGATACGCGGATGTATCGGCAAAATCACGCTAAAAGGCGATTTTTCATCTTTCCGTGATCTGCTGATCCTTGCGTGCGAACTGCACCTGGGGCCGGAACTTACGACTTCTCAGGGGTATTTCGTGCCGGAAAGAGGCGGAGAGCCTTCATCTGCGGATGATGATGAAACAGTGGCCGAACCTTACAAAAAGCCGCTCTACATCACGGCGATGAACTCTTTTCTCGGGGTGAGCGGAGGAACGATCGAGATTTACAGCGACCGAGAGCTGAAAAATTCATATCCGATGAACAGAATAGGCGAGGTCATCGTTCTGGAAAAGGCGATTTTCAGCACCGATTTTCTGACGAAGTGCGCGGAACGCGGTATTCCGGTTTCGATTTCTCTCGGAAAATCGGCTGAATACGGCACGTTCACCAAGCCGGAAAAGAATCGCTACGAAGTTCTTAAAAGCCATATTCTGAAGTTTTCATCTCTTTCGGAAGAGGAAATCGTCAAAATTTCGAGAGATATAGCCGAAACGAAGACAAGAGCGTTCATAAGCATTTTCAAAAGAAGGTGGGAAAAAGGAACCGCAAGGATCCTGAAAAAGCTGGAAGCTGCGGCTGATTTGTTCGCAAAGGCTGAAACGATCGATGAAATACGCGGCTACGAAGGAATATCGAGCAGGCTGATATACGAGAAGATCCAGAATCTGATCCTGAATGAGGATTTCAGGTTCGAGAGGCGCGGCAGATACGAAAAAGACTTTATGAACACGACTCTGAATTTCGTATATTCAAAGCTTTATCAAAGGGTCGTGCTTACGCTTAATGCGCTCGGACTGAATCCGTATCTGGGTTTCCTGCACAGTTCAAACGACCGCTACGAATCGCTTGCCTGTGACATTGAAGAGCTTTTCCGCGCACCGGTTTTCAACGCAGTAATCAATCTGATCAACCTGCAGCAGCTGAAAGCGTCCGATTTTGTTGAGACTGAAAAAGGAATCATTATCAAGCAAGGGGCGATCCGCACAATACTTGAGGTTTTTGAAAAAGAATTTCAAAAAATTAACCCGAAAAGCGGAAAAACGCTTGAATATGAGCTTTATAACCAGTGTGTGCTCATCAAAAACTGGGCACTCGGGAAATGTGAACTGAGCTGGTTCAGGTGGGAATGATGCCGAATACGGGAAATTATGTTTTCGCTTACGACATTTCGCTCACGAAAGAGCGGAACAAAGTTGATAAAGTTTTGAAGGAATACGGGTTTCGTATCCAGAAAAGTGTTTTTGAATGTGTTCTGACTGAAAATGACCGCGAAAAACTGCTGAACAGGCTGAATGAACTTGGGTTGAACAGCGGTTTCGTTAAGGTTTACAGGCAGGATTCCTATTTTAAGGCAAAAACTGTGGGACCTGCACCGGAAAAGCAGGATACCGGTTTTGCCTATTTCGCGGCTTAGCGCGCGAATGTTCGTTGACAATTGAGAAACAGATAAACTCTGCTATGACCTCACCCCTTTTTCCCCTCGCAGACCTCACCCTAATCCCTCTCCATTGTGGCGAGGGAAAAGGGGTTCATAGGTAGCTAATTTTTGTGTTGCAGGAGCCTTAGATCAGGAAACGTTTTTATAACGAGGTTTGAACTAATATCTCGATTTTATTTGGTAATTTCTTAAATGGCGTTTTCTTTGAACTTCTTGATCTCAGTAAAAAAACAGCGGTCGCACGAAGTCACATTTTTGCGGCTGTTGAAAAATGAAAATATGGGTAGCCAATTTTTTAATTGAAAACCTCAGTATTTTCTGCTATGTGAGCATGCTACTGTAACGAGTAGCAGAGTAGCTACTCTGGTTGAAACTGTTAGTGCACTGAATTGTTTTGCCATTTTGTGTAACGAGTAGCAGAGTAGCTACTCTGGTTGAAACAGGTGTCTTTCTGTATCCCCAATCTCACGCTCAAGTAACGAGTAGCAGAGTAGCTACTCTGGTTGAAACTGTGTTCATTCTAAGTCTCCAAAATAAAAGTTACTGTAACGAGTAGCAGAGTAGCTACTCTGGTTGAAACATTCACCCATGCCTTACTGTCTCGAATTACTTCAGTAACGAGTAGCAGAGTAGCTACTCTGGTTGAAACTATATCTTCTTTATCTTTTAAAAGATAAAAAAGGTAACGAGTAGCAGAGTAGCTACTCTGGTTGAAACTCTTTCTCTTCTTCTTTGTCTTCTTTTTCATCAGGTAACGAGTAGCAGAGTAGCTACTCTGGTTGAAACCTTCTACAAGGCAGAATACCAGAAAATGTCCAAGTAACGAGTAGCAGAGTAGCTACTCTGGTTGAAACCCGTTAAGAAAACGTTTCATAATTTACACCTTCGTAACGAGTAGCAGAGTAGCTACTCTGGTTGAAACTAATACTACCTTTTTTCTTTTCTTCTGTTACTTGTAACGAGTAGCAGAGTAGCTACTCTGGTTGAAACCAGAGTTTCCGCAACATTCTGATGACCCGCTGTAGTAACGAGTAGCAGAGTAGCTACTCTGGTTGAAACATCGTACCAGGCTGATACCTCTCCGATAATGCCCCTGTAACGAGTAGCAGAGTAGCTACTCTGGTTGAAACTAGTTCGTGTTGTTCTTGTTGTTGTTATTGTTGTTGACAGTTACATGAAGGCGGAACCTAGGCTCCGGTTGAAACTATGCTTCTTTATCATTCTTAATTTCAGTTATTTGTTACATGAAGGCGGAACCTAGGCTCCGGTTGAAACAGCCAGTCAGGTTTGATATCATCAGGCAGACTGCGTTACATGAAGGCGGAACCTAGGCTCCGGTTGAAACAAACAGTTGCCGTCGTAAGTCATATCACTGACAAGTTACATGTAGGCGGAACCTAGGCTCCGGTTGAAACTCCTCTGAAATCAGACTCGCCACAGCCTGGCTCAGGTTACATGAAGGCGGAACCTAGGCTCCGGTTGAAACCAAGTCATAGAGCCTGAGCCGTCTCGAACAACAGTTACATGAAGGCGGAACCTAGGCTCCGGTTCAGTCGAATCATGTTGACTCATTCGTTACATGAAGGCGGAACCTAGGCTCCGGTTGAAACATTTTCCAGATCAGGAGAAACGGCACGGATCTGTGTTACATGAAGGCGGAACCTAGGCTCCGGTTGAAACCAAGTCATAGAGCCTGAGCCGTCTCGAACAACAGTTACATGAAGGCGGAACCTAGGCTCCGGT
>CAJOFY010000020.1:75689-144852 GCA_905233945.1 uncultured bacterium
CAATCGGTTCCTGAGCCTGTCGAAGGACCGGAACCTAGGCTCCGGTCCTTCGACAGGCTCAGGAACCGATTGTTCTCTAGGCGTAGAGACGTTTCCCGAAACGTCTCCAAAGGATCTGGGATTACTGGAATGAGCCGTATCAGGTTACGGCTCTACAGCGGAAACCGTTGATTTGGATGCGGTAGCAGAGTAGCAACTCTGGTTGAAACTCTTCGGAGAGGTTACATGTGTTTATTACCCGCGAGTAACGATTAGCAGAGTAGCGACTCTGGTTGAAACTTCCATATTATGGATTTTTATTTCTTCTAGAGTCTGTAACGATTCGCAGAGTAGCAACTCTGGTTGAAACATCTGACAGCTCTTCATGACCTCAAGAGCCCAGCTATCATTTCCGGGTTTTTCTCAAAGTTACATGAAGGCGGAACCTAGGCTCCGGTCCTTCGACAGGCTCAGGAACCGATTGTTCTCTAGGCGTAGAGACGTGACCTGACACGTCTCCAAAGGATCGGGGTTTTCCTGGAATGAGCCGTATCAGGTTACGGCTCTACGTTTTATTGCCGTGGTTCCCCTCGCCACACTGGAGAGGTTTGGAAATAATACCTTTTATAGGCGCCCCTAAACTAGGGGAGCTGGCTCGCAGAGCCTGAGGGGTCAGAGGTGAGGCGCATCCGACAAAAATCTGTTTCTCAATTCTGTTGATAAAATCCGGTATTTTTGTATAAACAAGGGATTTTTCGGTGTTTTTACAATCCAATGAAAGGAGAATCCCTTGGAAAAAGTGATGTTTTGCTGCTCAACGCAGAACCAGATGGTCAATCTAATCCCGATTTTGATGGAAGAAAAAATCTCAAAAGTCTCGAAAATAGTGCTGTTTACAACCGAAAGAGCTCAAAACCAAAAATGGACAAAAAATATAGATAACATTTTAAAGAAGCGCAGTATTGATACACAGCCAGTCGATATTGACCAAGATCGTGAGCATAACATAAAAAATTTGGTCGATAAGATGGAAGAATCAGTAAAAGAATATCATGGATGGGAAATTATTCTCAACATCGGCGGCGGTCAGAAAACTTTTACGGTTGCTTTTTTCGAGTTGTTTAAAAGAAATTGTGAAAAGGAAAACCTTCGCATTGTTTACAGCGAGCCAAATGGTCACAAACTTTATTCCATAGATAAAAATTTAAATCTGAAATCTGAACGATACACCATAGACCTCGGTCTCGATGAAATTCTTAAGTTAAATGGTTATGAATTGGGCAATGATTCTGAGACTAAAAAAATTTTTGAAGCCGGTCAAAAAACCATTGATTATGGAAAAGATGAAGAAAAATATTTTGAAGCCGAAACAGCTGCAGAACATCTTAAAAATGACAGGCTTTATCAGGAACTTTTTTACAAAAAACTTATGAATGACGATTTAGGAGATGATGAAACAATTTCTTATGAAGACTTAATCTATAGTGATAAATTAAAAAAAATAATATCAGAATACAAGCCGGATTCCGATCCGAAAAAATATAATTGGACTAATACGATTATAAAATCAGTACAAAAGATAAAAGATGCCGTTGATAGAATCCAGAAAATGAAAAACAAAACATTGCTTTCTGCGTCGCAAGATATTAAATGTATAGAAAATAATGCCAAAGATATAGATAGAGTTGTTTCACGTAATACGATTTCTTCTGCTCTGAATATCTATTGCTCTGAGTTAGCGGAAGAGTTGAAAAACAATCTGAAAAACAATAGACATAATGATTTCCCTGTAAGAGAAAAACCATACAATACCGATGAACAAGAAAAGATTTCTAAGATGCTCCCTTGTGTTAAATTTAATTCGGAAGGTTACTTGTTTTTTGGGGGAGAGAATACTTACCGTTTGTTTTCCGAATATGAAAAGGAAGGCAAGAAAAACAACAATGGTTTTTTCTTCGAGAAAATGGTTACTACCGAAGTTTGCCGTATGCAAAAGGAAGAAAAATACAGAGAGAAATGGAATGATATTTACCAGATCTGGGTCAATGTTACAACAAGAAGGAGCGACTCTCAGAAAGATGCCAATGATGCGGAACATGATATTGTTATTGTCACAAAATTCGGAACTTTGATTTTGATTGAAATTAAAGCCGCAAAATTTGAAACTTCCATAGCTAAAGGACAAGAGAGAGATGCTTTTCGCAAATCAGGTCCTTACGGTCAATCGTTTGTTATCGGACCGTTGTTGAGTGAAATGCTCGATACAAAAGATGGAGATAGAAAAAAGGAATATCCGTTTGTCGCTGATGCTTTTTTTAAACAGGCCGCAAAAGTTGAGAATGCCAGAATGTCATATTGGTGCTTTGATAAAATCTGCGAAGATCTGGCAAATGCTCTAAAATAAATATTTTTCCCAAATTTTCCGGAAAAAACCAAAAATCCGATGCTTTATGTGGCGAGTGAAATCTTTATTTTATGTTTCGCTCTGATATATTCCTGCATGTTCGTTGACAATTGAGAAACAGATAACTCTGCTAAAGTAACGAGTAGCAGAGTAGCTACTCTGGTTGAAACCACCGCCTGTTTGTCGATAAACCCTTTCAGTTCGGTAACGAGTAGCAGAGTAGCTACTCTGGTTGAAACCACCTGCCTTTTCAGATAATTCAGAAACTGAAAGTTACATGAAGGCGGAACCTAGGCTCCGGTTGAAACCGAGCGATACCGGATACCCAAGCCACTTGTGAAGTTACATGAAGGCGGAACCTAGGCTCCGGTTGAAACTTGTAAACCAAGTTAGCTTTCGATGGTACAGACTGGTTACATGAAGGCGGAACCTAGGCTCCGGTTGAAACACGTGCGGATTGTTGACACGGTATCCCTTGGAGGTTACATGAAGGCGGAACCTAGGCTCCGGTCCTTCGACAGGCTCAGGAACCGGTTGTTCTCTAGGCGTAGAGACGTTTCCAGAAACGTCTCAAAAGGATCTGGGTTTTCCTGGAATGAGCCGTATCAGGTTACGGCTCTACGTTTTATTGCCGTGGTTCCCCTCGCCACAATGGAGAGGGAACAAAAGGGTGAGGTAGCATCCGACAAAAATCTGTTTCTCAATTTTTTCATTTTTTCTCCGAAATTTCCGGAAAAACCAAAAATTCACCGCTTTATAGAGGTGTTTGTTTGTAACTTTCTAAGGAGAAAAAGATGAGAGAATGTTTGTATGAAATGCCGAGGATCCCGCTTATGACCAACGGAAACGATGACGGAAAGACGGTTTACGCTCTGGAAGGTCTGAACGGAGTCGGAAAAAGCACGGTCATAAACAGCATCACCAGTGACTACGACGATATCCGCACGATCTACAGTGTTCCCGATGTCATGCTTTCGTCAAGCGAGATCAAGCATTTCGTCCTTGAAAACGAGGAACCGCTTCTCGGAGCGTTCTTTTATTTAAGCGGAATTATGGCGGCGGCAGGCCAGATAAAAGATATGGATGAAAAAACCGTCGTTATGGACAGATCGCTCTGGTCAACTCTGGCTGCTGCATATTCTAAGGACGAAACGACGCTTCCGGTTCTTGCCGGGACGCTGGAACTTGTCAAAGACAAAGTGAGATTCCCCGACAAGATAATCGTGCTGAGAGCTTCTTTCGAATCGTGCCTCGAGAGGATCGGGAAAAAGTTGTCGGGGCAGGAGTTCGACAAGGATACGGAAGAAATTTTCTACAAAAAGTACAGATTCTACGACATCCTGAAAGAGAGCGGCTATCCTGTTGTTTTTGTCGATACTGACGGAAAGTCTGCCGGAGAAGTCTGCGGCATGGTCAAAGATATAATCGGAATTGATGAGCCGCCCGCACTCCCTAATCCCCTCGCCACAATGGAGATGGGAAAAAGGGGCGAGGTCTGAGATGGAACAAAAGGGTGAGGTCAAAATCTGTTATTTTTTTCTGAATTTCCGGAAAAACCGGAAATCCGATGCTTTAAGGAATCGTAAGAGGTTGATTTTTTGACGGAGGTTCCGGATGAACACGAGCGCTATCGAGACAACAAACGGCAGTGAGATGCTTCTTCTCAACAATCTTGATTTCCGCGGATCGGTCTCGGACGGTCCCGGAGTAAGGAACATCGTGTTTTTTCAGGGGTGCGACCGTCACTGCCCAGGTTGTCACAATGCCGGAACTTGGGATACGGAAAAGGGACAGAGCATGAGTGTCGGCGAACTTGTCTCGGTCATAGACGAAAACACGCCGCTGCGCAGGATCACGATCTCGGGCGGCGAGCCTCTGCTTCAGCAGGAAGGGCTTCTGACTCTTGTCCGCATGCTCCATGAAAAGGATTATGACATTGCGGTTTACACAGGCCGCAGTCTGGAAGATGTTCCTCAGGAAATTCTTGACAATATCGACTATATTAAAGTAGGGGATTTCCAGTTGGACAAGCGGACTACAACGAAAGCATATGTCGGTTCGACAAACCAGAGTTTTATAAAACTTCATTAGTAAGGGAGATGCCAATGAGAGACAATGCAGCAGCAAGAGACAATTTCGTAAGCGGTCTTTACGAGGAATCGGTAAAACACGAGAAGGATTTCATTCTCGACAACCTTGTCGCGCCTGAATATGCGGCGCTGCACAGAGATGCGGCGATCCATCTGCACGATCTCGAGGGTTACCGTTATGTTTACAACTGCTGCACGCCGGTGCTTACTGACATTCTTGATGTGAAAAAGTTCACGGCGAGAAACGATTTCACAAAAATAGCCGAAGTTTTTGAAAAGCTGAAATCACTGATCACGTCTCTTGCAGTATGTCAGACAGGAGGTATCGGTTTCGCCAATTTCGACGGCGATATCGCGGATACTCTTGAAAAGCTCGGTGTTCCTTTCAACGAGGCAAATCAGGAAGCGATGGCTGATTTTGCGGCCCTTTTCCTGAACTGGGTGAACACGACCCGCACGAGATACTGCCGCGAACCTTACTATATTTCGCTGAATCTCGGACTTGCGACATCGGATTGGGGAAGGTGCGTCACAAAATCGATTATCAAGGCTTATTCTGAGCAGCCGATAATGCATGAGCGTCCGAACATCATCTTCAAAGTGAAAAACGACATCAATGCCGGAAAATCCTCTCCGAACCACGATCTTTTCCTTCAGGCTCTGCAGTGCACGGCAAGCAGGATGGTTCCGACTTATCTGCTTATGGACAGTGCCGTAAACAAAGGCTGCGTTCCTGAAAAACTCGGCATTATGGGCTGCCGCACGAGAGTTTACCAGAATTCAAACGGAGCAGAAGGGACTGTCGGACGCGGAAATATAGCGTATGTCTCGATAAATCTTCCGAGAATCGCGCTTCAGGCCTCATCTGTCGATGATTTTATGAAAAAACTGGAAGAGAAAACTCTGATCTGCAAAAAGATCCTCCTTGCCCGTGCTGAAAAACTCAAAGAGACGAAAAAGCTCGGTTTTGTGTTTGAAAATCATCTCTGGAACGGTGTCAGAAACATTGACGAGCTTATAAAACAGGGAACACTTTCGATCGGTTTCATCGGTATCGCGGAAACTGTCGAAATTCTGACCGGCGAAAAACTTCATCTTTCGGAAAATGCTGCAGATTTAGGTTATGAGATCGTCAGAAAACTCAGAAAGGCGGCGGATGATTTCCGTGCGGAAACCGGCATGAACTTCTCGCTTTTGGCAACTCCGGGCGAGATGATCTCGGGGCGCTTCGCCGAGGCTGACAAAGCCCGTTTCAGCCATCCTGCGCTTGAAAAAGAGTTCTACACCAACTCATTCCATGCCGAAGTCGATTCAGGTCTTTCACTCTACGACAAACTGCGTCTCGAAGGAAAATTCCATCTCCTCTGCAACGGCGGCAGCATATCATATGTCGAGTTCAAGGAAGCTCCGATGGGAAATATCGAAGCTCTGGCCGATATGGTGTGCTACGCCGCAGCTCAGGGCGTTTCATACTTCGGAATGAATTTCCCGCTGGATATCTGCAACGACTGCGGACGTAAAGGAACTTTCGACGACTGCCCGGAATGCGGTTCCAAAAACATCAAAAGGATCCGCCGCGTCTCGGGATATCTCGAGGATCTCGACTTTTTCACCAAAGGAAAAACCCGCGAAGTCGCAAAACGCAAAGCTAACAGCTGAAGCTCTTAATTTTTTCCAAAAAAATCTCCGAATTTCCGGAAAAACGGAAATTTCACCGCTTTATGTTGGTGTGATTGGTTAATTTTTAGAGGTATCCCATGACAAATTCGAATTTCGACGAACTTAAAAACAATTTCAGAATGGAACTCGCTAATGAAGGTTGTGAACTCAGGAAACTGCTCTCTCAGAACGACGTCCTTGATAAAAGTGTTTTGCAGAACTGTTTGGACACGGTCGGCGATCATATCAAGGTCTTGTGTTTGAAATACAGCAATGCTGCAAGAAAATATACCGCACTTGCATCATGCAGGATGGATGCTCCGGAATCTGAGGACTGGATCGCAACGACGCTGGGAAGTTTGTTGAGCGGAATCGGAGGTCTTCTCCTTGCAGGGATGACGGTTACAACAGTTACATCAGGCTGGTGGCTGTGGAAGACAACTACTGATGTTTCTCTGGCGGCTTATATAGCAGGAGTTCTTGGAATAGGAGCCGGAGTTGCGACTGGCGGTATAGCTCTTGCTCTGGGTGCAGGCGGAGGTTATGCGGTTTCAAAACTTACGAAAAACATGTTCAAGGAAAAACTTATCAGCACGGTTATGAGAAATTACGAAAACAAGATTACTCCGCAGCTTTTAGAGTGGTTTGACAATGAAATAGGGGAATGTGAACAAGTTGAATGGAGGCACTAATGAAAGGATTTATCTATCCGGGACCGTTGAGTAGCATGATATTGCGTGCTGTTAAAGAGGCTGTCGCTGAATCCATGAAAAAAAAGGACGGTAAAATGTGCGAAAGGATCAAGGATGCCGTCGTCGGCACAGTCGTGGCATATTTTACTGTGCTTTTTTGATAGTAATCATAATACTTTTCCATGTCGGAAAGAAATCTTAAAAAAATCCCAAAATTCCGGAAAAACCAAAACTCCGCCGCTTTATACAGGTGTTTGGTTGTTAACTTTCGAAGGAGGAAAGGATGAGAATGGCGCTTTATCAGATAGAATGCAGATTAGCTTCGTATTTTTCAAGAATCGGTGCTTTCTGCATGGACTGGATGACTTGGTTCTTTGCGTTTTTTCTTAAAAAGGATCTCGGCAAGATGTTTTTTCCGAAAGCACTTGAGTGGGTTAAAGAAAATGTGAGGATCGTTGAACGTGCAGGGCTGAAGTTTTATGTTTTTGATAAGAAATTTCCTCTTTACATGAGGTTTGCTCTCGGAAGAGAATCTGAATATTCTGAAATGGCACTTTGGAATACCGCATTCTTTAAATTGTTTTCAACAGAATTGAATTCAGCCCGTATCTGGCGTGAAGGGTGTGATATATGCGCCTGGGGCAAAAGGAACGGACCGATTGACTTCCGTAAAATAGACGGGGATTTACTCCATAAGTACGGAGTTTTTGTTTATGTTGGTTACTTTAACTATAAGGTCAGAACTGCCGATCAGGCGATAGAGCTGATAGCTGAAAGTCTGGACAAAACCGATTTTGCAGATGAAATTCCTAATTGTTTTCAGAGTCTGTGGTTTGTAAAACTCTGGAAAAAGTTTTATAACTGGATGCATGAAATCGATTACGAAAATAGCAGAAAATGGATGGACGAGCATGTTGAAACAATGACTGTCGAGCGCCGTGACAGAGAAATAAAAGTCGCAATGCTCTATGATGATTGTCCTGAATATGTACAGCGTTATTTCAATTTTCCGACGAAACCTTTCGATATCTTTTACATGAACGACAATAACGGATTACCTGCAATGTTGAAGATGGACAATGTCGATTGCCTTGATTTCAGAAAACTTCCGAAGGAGATCTGCTTCGGATTGGGAGTGCAGAAAAAAAACATTGTTGTGCTAATGGATGTCGTTTCTCCCACCAATCTGGCCAAAATAATCAAAAATATCGAATAAATGTGTCCGCAGACAAATTTTTTTCAAAATTTCCGGAAAAACCGGAAACCCGCCGCTTTATAGAAGTGTTTGGTTGGTTTGTTAACGTTTTTTAGGAGGTTATCATGTCAGAAGTTATCATTTCAAAACTTATAGAAGGTTTCTTTACACTGATCATTGTTCTTGCATCCATTGCTGCTGTTTCTGCTATTTTGAAGTCCTTTTTTAAAAGATATCTCAAGAGTGATCCCGGAATAACTGTCTCAAACTCTTATATAGTCGAGGCTTTAAAACATATCTTGGAATTGGCGATGTGTGAAATTAACTATAGCGATGTCTTCGACTTGGAAAGCGGAAGATGGATCAAAGCTAAAGGAATGATCGTGTGTAAGGGCAAAGTTAAATACGGATTCAAGATAGATAGCGAGAAAAAAGATGGAGACGTGCTTGTCGTCAATTTGCATGGACCTGAGATCCTTAGCCACGAGATTATTGAAAAGAAAGTAGCTAATACTGCTAAATTAAAAAAACTTAAAGACCAGGAAATCACGAGTGCTATTGAAAGTAAAAAAGAGGAATATAAAAAGAATATGGAAATGAAGAGAGAGATAGTAATAGCAAAACTTCGTGAGATAATAGAACAGATCAGACCTTTCTTGAATCCGAAGGAGAAATTACGTATCGAAGTCGCCGGTGAAACTGTTTATCAAAACTATGAGGATTCCGAATTTGATAAAATAGTGTCTCTGATATCGACAAAAAACATCACGGATAAAACAGCCGCATGAGCTGTGGTTTATAATTTCCGGAAAAACCAAAAATTCAACGCTTTATAGAAGTGTTTGGTTGTTAACTTTAGATGGAGGAAAGAATGAGATTCATTACCGAGTGCATCACAGTTTTTCTGTTTTATGTCTTTGATTTCGATCTTGTTTCTTGGTGTACTGAAAAGGCGGAAAAGTGGGCTTCGAAACACACTGAAACAATAACGCTCAAAAACGGTTTGAAAATGCTCAAGGCGGAAAAGCCGTTTCCTTTCTTCTATAGAATTCCGTTGTCTTTCCCTGGCATATACAATAAGAAACGTGCCGACTGGTCAGCTTTGTGGAAAATTGCAGAAAAAGACCAGGATATAATTCTTATATGTTATTTCCTGCACGGTTCGAGAGTGGATATCACGACAACAGAATCGGGAGATTTAAAAGCAGATATGAACCGTGTTAAATCGGATAGGATCATAAGGTTTTCCCAGTCAAAGATAAATGTCGGTTTCAGACTGCCGGTAAGGTGGGAGGAACTCATTCTTGCGGCGGAGCAGAGCTGCGATCCTAACGAGACTTTAAATCCGATGGATGCTAAGATGCAGTCTGAAGATTTCAATTTAAGTGTGTCTTTAGAGAATCTCTGGTGGAAAATCTGTGCACGGGTAGATAAATTAAAAAGAGTGTTTTCCGGTACAAAAAAAATCAGCGAGGAAGAGGATAGTGCTGAAAGAAAGTCTGTCGAAGAAAATGTGCGGCTGATTGAAATTAAGGACGGACAGAATCTTCTTGTAGGCGAAAATCTTATTCTTAACAGAAGCCTGGGAAAATTTTCAAAAGAAAAGAATGTAAAATTCATACTTGAAAGAGATCAGGAAAGCAGGAGTGCGACACTAATGACTTTCGGCGGTGATGCGGAACTTGATTTGAGAAAACTGCAATCGGATACGGTTATATTTACCAACGGTAAAGTGGCTTTACTCCGCATGGATATGCTGAGCAACGGGGATGTCGCGGAAATGCTGAAAAAAGTGCTCCCGGAAAAAACTGCGGAAGAGGGAGTTTAAAAAATCTCCGAATTTCCGGAAAAACCAGCGATTCTCTACTTCGTAGAAGAGTTTGATCGTTAACTTGCTGAAATCTTTATTTTACACTTCTCTCTGATATATTCCGGCATGTTCGTTGACAATTGAGAAACAGATAGATTTGCTATGACCTCACCCTTAATCCCTCTCCAGTGTGGCGAGGGAAATGAAAATGTTCCGCAATTTTGCCTTGTTTTTGAAGTTTTTTGGTGGGTACGGAATTTTTGCTTGAAAAACGCAATATTTCTTGCTATTTGGAAAGACATCCGTTACAGGTAAGCGGAACCTAGGCTCCGGTCCTTCGACAGGCTCAGGAACCGATTGTTCTCTAGGCGTAGAGACGTTTCCTGAAACGTCTCAAAAGAACCGATGTTTACCGGGAATGAGACGTACCATGGTACGTCTCTACAGCGGAACGCCACACAGGGCGTTCCCTACGGTTTCATTGCCGTGGTTTCCCTCGCCACACTGGAGAGGGAACAAAAGGGTGAGGGCTTATGCGGGCGGGCCGCCCGCGCTCCCACAAAAATCTGTTTCTCAATTCTTTTTTATTTTTTTCCTGAAATTTCCGGAAAAACCTGAAATTCACCGCTTTAAGTATGTGTGAATGTTTTTTATTAACTGATTTTTGGAGTTTAAAATGAACGGAAACCAGACCATCGACACTTTCTTAAATGGCAATGATGATTGATCAGGAGGAAATCATGACGCAGAAAAGCAGGATCTTTGTTCACGGCCTTAAAGCCCACGCAGACGATATGTGGGCGTGCGGACTTCTTATCGCATCGAATCCCGGCATAAAATTTACAGAAATAATCAGAGATGCGAAAAGGATCGGCGAGGCCGCTGACAACGATTTCGTGCTTGACTGCGGAATGAAACACGACGGGGAACATTATTTCGACCATCATCAGTTTGAAAGCACCGAAGATGTTGACTGCGCTTTGACGCTCGTTGCAAAAAGGTTCGCTCCGTGGACGCTTACCGATACGAAATTCGGTCCGCTCATTGAGCGTGTCAGGGTGCAGGACAACTTCGGCATCCCGGCTGCCGAGAAAAAATTCGGAAAGTCTTCATCGTGGATCGCTTCAGAATGTGTTATGGTAAAACTTTTTGAATCGGAACCTTTGAAGATCGCTAATATGCTTGCTGACGGTTTCAGGAACAGAATTTCTGAAAACAATGAGGTCAAAGAAGCTGAAAAATGGATAAAAGAAAATTCTTCTCTTGAAACTTTTGAAAACGGTCTCAAGGTTCTTGTTATCACATCGTCTCCTTTTAAATCGGGTTTTTCAATCGCAGGATTCAATGCCGCGAGCAGTCTTTATTCCGGATCTGTTGAAGCAGGGGTCATCTACGGCTGGAACACCGACGGAAGCGATTCAAGGACCTTGTTCAGAACACACTCTGAAAAAAATGTCGATTTCACTGATTCTATACCTGAAAAACCTGTATTCTGCCACAACAGCGGATTCCTTCTTATTTTCGATCCAGCATACGATACGGAATACAGGAATCTTGTTCGTCAGGCATACTGTTCCGACGGAAAATTGGATAAAACAGCGTAAATATTTTTGCAGGAGGAAACGATGATCGAAACGAACTATGATCAGATTACTAAAATAAGAAGTTACAGATGGGTGAGCGCGATCGTGAGCGGAACAACCATGATTTTCGTGTCTGGTTTTTTCTCAGCTCTTTTGTTTTCGGCTGCTATTATCGCAACTGCCTATCTTGACAGTTTCAGTCTCTTTGTTCCGAAGATGCTTCGCAATGAAAGCGGTGCCCCTGCTGCCTGGGCCGAGAATCTGCTGCCTTTCGGCATGATGTGCCTGGCGGCGCTGGTCTTTGCGATTATGGGACACGATTTTGCAGCTTTTATCATCGGTCTGGCCGCCATCATCGATTTTATGAAGGACCGGCTGAATATCGTCGAAACCCTGAAGAGCCGCATAAATAAGTGATGCAGAAACGGGAAGAAAACTGTCACTGCAGGCTCAGGAGTATGAATTGTTGGCAAAATATAAAAAAATTTCGGAAAAACTGATTTTTCACCGCTTTAAACAGTTGGAAGTTGAGTTTTTTAACTTTTTAGAGGAGGTCAGGATGATGACAACGGAAGCGATGGTCGTTATAGCTCTGCTGCTCGGTTTTTTCGGCTGTTTTGCTCTTTATTCGATGTGGAAATCCTTTGTCGGCGGCGGTTCCGCTTATCCGGGTGCTCAGGGATATGAGAGGTGTTCAGGCACTCAGATCTATCAGTTCGATGTAGTCAACTGTGCTACCCTGAGCAACTATCTGAGATCCACATTGAAAGTTGTAGCTTATGAGGATGATTATTACAAAAAGGGTAGCCTGGACAAATACTGGCTCTTCTCCCACAAAATAATGAGAGTCCTTTATCACGGTCGTATTACGGGCGGATTCAATATGACACAGCTGTATGTCGAGAAGGGGGCCGGCGGTGTTTTCAATATAATTATTCCAAAGCCCGAAATATTCAGCAACGAAGTCGTTGAAAGAGATGTCCTTCTCATTAAGAACGGCTGGTGGAATAAGGTTACCGATGAGGACCGCAACACTCTGGAGATAGATACTAAACTCAATGCCGAGCAGGAAAAATATCAGGAACTTTACAATACTTCGGTAAGATATCTCGCGTTTTTCATCAACGGTATCATGGATAATCTGCCGAATCAGGTCCCGTATTCCGTGAGAGTTGACGGTATACCTGTCAATCTGAACGCAGGCGAACAGCTGAAACGTATAGGAAATTCGAAGGAGAGGCTGAAACTGCCGTATCGTTCCGAAATTAATGAAAGAGGACTTGTCAGGTACAGCAAACGCTGATTTTAGTGGAGGTGAAGATGGAAAGTCAGAAAAATGTAAAAAATATTGTTGTTGACCTGCAGGAAGCCGTAAGCAGGTGCATGACAGGTGATGGCAATAACTTTTGGGACAGAATCTCGTCGATTCTCAAGGATGCGAAGCAGCATCTTGACGGAGAAAAGGTAAAAATCGCGTTTGCGGGAAAGATGAAAGCCGGAAAATCAACTCTTGTCAATATGATTCTGGGCGAAGATCTTTCTGCGACGGGAATCACACCGGCGACAAAAACCATCATCGAATTCCACTGCGATCTGGATGATCCGAGAATCGAGTTCATCAAGAACGACAGGATTTATTCAAAGATGCCGCTTGACGAAGAAGGGAGGAGCGAAGTCCAGAGAAAGATGACAACTTCTACTTCCGAATTCGATTTCATCAAAATTTACTGTGACAACTCGATTTTGAGCAGATTCGTTCTTGTTGATGTCCCCGGAACTGCTGATCTTGACCGCGGAGTCGAAGCGAAAATCAAGAATTATCTGACAAAAAACGAAGTCGCAACGATCATCTGGGTAAGCGAAATCTCGACTTCTATGCCTAAAGACGAGTGCGACTACATCAAAGATCTTATAGGTCTCGGCAAAAACATGATTTTTGTTCTCAACTGCAAAAGCGCCTTCACCGAGGGGGACAAAAACAAATTCAAGGAGAATTTCAAAAGAAATATTCCCGGCTACGAGCCTTTTATCTTCAGTGTTAAAAAAGAGGATAAACCACAGATCGTTCAGAAAAACGGCGAGGATGACAGCGATTTCGCCAGAAGAAAAACGAAACTTGAAAGCAAATACAAAGAATCGTCAGAGGCTCAGGCAGCTTTTGTCCGTTATCTCAACAGAAGTTCCAAAGAGATCAAGGAGAAAAACGGGATCGCCGTCATAAAGATGATCCCCAACGAATTCGAGAAGGTTTTATACGACGAGCGGGCAAGGGCAATCTGCGAAAGAACGGAAATCAGGAAAAAATTCTTTGACGAGTTTATTCCTAAATTTTCGGTCTTCTCCAATTCAATAAAATCTTTGCAGGGGGACTTGAACAGATGGTGGCTCAAAAAATGCACAAATCTTGAGACGCAGATCAAAAACAACAGATATTCAGGCAATCTCAGAGAAAACGATATTGTCACAAAATGGCGCTCTGATCTGTATGATGATATTCTGAAAAAAATAGACATCATTTTTGACAGGTTCGTCGATTTCGACAAGTACGACTTTGTTGATCTGGATTTCGTCCAGACGGTCATTCTTCTTAAAGAAACAAGAATGGAGTTTCTGAACAGAGAGTTCATCAATCCTGATCTGGATAGTTTGTGGTGCGGTTACGACAAAAACATTGCAGAGGTAAGCGAATATATGTACAAAGATCTCCAGCAGATCTCCAGCAGTGTCAAATTCTTCTTCACTCTTATTATCGAAGATTGTTTCAGACGGTTTGTTGCAGCCCACAACGATATTTGGAATCATTATCTGGACAGAAAAGCTGAACTTGCAGATTGTATGGAAACCTCCGGAGTTCCTTTCAGCAGAAAATCTTTGTTTGTCAAAGACGAGTCGTTTGAAACGAGTTCCGGCTATGATGCATGGGCTGATGAAACACTTGCGATTTACGTAAACGAGCTTCTCAGTGATGAAAAACTGACAAACAGTGAAAAAATACTGTTCAAAAGTTTTTACACTGCTCTGAACGGTAAGAAAGAGATAAATACATATCTCAAAAAGGGCTCAGGCAAAGCCTTGCTTTACCCGATAACTTTCAGACTCAAAGCCGAGACGACGGAAGGAAGCGAACTCAGGTCGATCATAGACGAAGATGATTCATGGAACGACGCTAATTTCGAGTCGACTACAGACTTCGTGGATGAAATAATGCGCGGCGGACACAGGGATTTCAACGATTTCTTTCGTTATTTCGTTTTTAGTGTCGCCAGGGTGTCGGAAATCAAAAAAGGTGCCGATCTTAATTGTGACTTTATGCCGGAAAATTATAAAAATTAGGAGGAAATCATGAGAAAAATCAACTTGTCAGGAGTTTTTACAGTTTTGTTTTCAACTTTGCCGGTCATTGCGCAGGAAGCTGCTGCGTCTTGTCCGGAATGTCCCGAATGTTCAAGCGGTTTCGGGCTTGCATTCTTCTTTCTGATAGTCGGTCTGGCGGGCGGAGTATTCGTCGCTAAAAAGTATCTGACGCAGAATTCCAAGCCGCAGGCAAGTGACAACTTCATCGAACTTGATGCCAGATCCCGCGAAATCGATGAACTGAAATCGCAGATCAAAACCAAAGAAAGCGATGCCGAGGCAGTAAAGGCAGATGTTGAAAAGCTAAAAAGCAAAATCGGTGAAGTGCTCAAAAAGGCTGACGAAAATTACTACAATGAGATCGTGAACTCGTCTGCACCGGCTTCGTTATACAATCAGGTCGGGATGATCATCGACAAACTGAAGGCCGATCTTCCTTCTTTCGGTGTCAGAAACTATCTCAACGGCGGAATTTCGGTCACTGTCGAACAGTTCAATTCAGCAATCAGAGCAAAAGACGGCGCGGAAGCTCTGCGTGTCGCCGGACTTTTTGTGAAAGAATACGAAGAAGCAAAAGATTTTTACAAGGAGGAAAAGTAAGATGAAGACACTTGAAGAATTCAACCAGCAGAAACAGCAGCTTATTGAAAAAGAAGGTAAACTTGCCGAAGGGCTTGAAGCGATCCTCAACGCAGAAAAAGACGGCGGAGTTCTGCCGAAAAGCGCGTGCGACAAACTTGAAACACTGATCAACTCGCTTTACGAAAAGAAGCAGGCTCTTGAAACAGACAGATTCTATATCGCGATTTCGGGTGCGATAAAATCGGGAAAATCTACTCTGCTGAATGCCCTTCTTTTCAAAAAAGATGTCCTTTCATGCGATCCCACGCCGTGCACGGCAAAGCTTACGATAATGGAAAAAGCCGATACGAAAGAGGTCAGGGCTCAGTTCTATTCCGCAGCAGAATGGGAAGAGTGGAAAAAATCGGCTGCGAGCAGCGTAGATGACAGCATAAACAAAGAAGATATGGAAATCTATATCGAAAAAGGCGGAAAACATTCAGAAAAGCTCGGCAAAACAGAGATTATCAGTGAAGAAAATCTGAAGGACTACACGGCAAGAGAGGGCGAACTTATGCCGCTTGTCAATACGATTACGATCCATGACCCCGAGATTTCGCTTGACGGAGCGCAGATAGTCGACACTCCCGGAACAAACGATCCGGTAGTAATGCGCTCGAAAGTCGCCGAGGAATACATCAAAAAAGCAGACGCTATAATTTATGCTCTTTATGCCGGAAAAGCATTGACGGAAAGCGACAGAGCGATGCTTCAGGATATAATAATCCAGTCAGGAAAGAACGCGAATAACCTGATTTTTGCAGTCACCAAAAAGGACACTCTCAAAAAAGAGAGCTTCGACGGAAAAATAAACCAGGTTTTTGACAGTTATTTCGATCAGAACCTCGCTGCGAAGGAAAAAGGGGGAAAAATGTCAACCGATCTCAGCAAGTGTCCGCGTGTTTTCGTAAGTGGAGAAGCAGCGAGAATAGCTCAGGACAAAGCTGCAAAAGTTGAATTTGACGAAGCGCGCGAGCTTAGAAAAGATGAACTGGGAGAGTTCCTTGACGATCTGAGCCCTGAATACATCCTCAAATATTCCGGAATCGCCGAACTCAAGGAGAAGATCGAAACATACCTCATTGAAAACAAGAAGGAAGTCGTTATCGACGGCAACACGAATTTCATAGAATACATCAAGGAAGCGTGCAGGGAAGGGCTCTTTGCCGATCTTGACAAGGAATTCAAGGAAAAACTTGCAAGTATCCAGAAGAAAATTTCCGAAATAGATGCTGAAATCAAGGTAAAGGTCGAAGAAATTTCAAGACTTGACAACAAACGCAACGACATAATGCAAAGACGCAGTGACACCAGACTCCGCGAAGAGTTCACAAACAAACTTTGCGAAGGTGTCATCTACTGGCTGGCCAAAGATATGGAACGCGAAATTACAAAGAAATTCGGAGATTCCGCAACGGCCAAAATCAGGCAGCAGGTCCGTGATATATGCAATAACGAAAGAAACATGGTTGCAGAGCTTGAAAATGATAAAGGCTGGTTCATGGGAGATGCCAGGGCTGCAAGGCAGAAAGCAGAGGCGATTTTCAAGAGGCTCAAAGTTCTTGAGGGATTAGTCAGAAGTTCGTGGCGTGATGTCAAAGCCGCAGTTTCAGAAGCTACGGATAAAAATCTGCCGAAAATAACTAAATTTCTGAAAGACGACTTTGAAACTGCACTGGCTGCATGGCGCAACGATATGGCAGACGTTCTCAAAGGGAGCATATATGCTGATCAGGCAATAATTTTCCCTGAATATAAAATCGCCGAAACAGTGAACGAACTTAAAAAGAGTGTTTCAGAAAAGATTCTGGAGTGTGTCAGAGACATTCAGGTAAACACACAGCCGCTCGCCACATCTCTCGGAAATCTTGCTCAGGAGGCAATAGACAAATGGTTCAGCGGTCCGACTCAGAATGAAGTGATCGAAAAATATATTTCAAGTATGACCGACTACATAAACGGGCTTGAAGTATATGCTCTCAACAATATCGAAGCGACCAGACAGAATGTGAGCGGAACTGTTGAAAAAATCAAAGAGGAGCTCAACAATCAGTTGTCGGAAGACTTTTTTGATGTCAGAAAAGAGCTTTTTGACGGCGAATTCGATGCTGCGATCGAGCAGATCCGGAGAAAAACGGAAGAATCCGCGGCAGACCTCGAGACGATCAAAAAAAGAAAGTCCGCAAACGAGGCGGAAGAAGAGGCGATGAGGGCGGAATACAACGCAAAAATCGCTAAAATCGAAGAATACAGGAACAAAATCGAAAACATTTAGTTGGAGGTAAAAATGGCATTCAAACCTGAAAAAAATGTAGCTGACAAAGCAGCGGAAATCCTGAACGGCGGCAAAATCGAGGAGTTTTTGAAAAACTCGATGTCGCAGAAAAAAGAGAGCAAATTCGCCGATATCCCGATATTCGGCGACAAACTGGACATCGCAAGCAGGATCGACGATCTGATCTCTTATTTCAAATCGCCCGATGTCCCTAAGGGAACGAAGGTCATGATCCTGGCGATGGTGATCTACATGTTTATTCCGAACCTGCCGATTCCTTTCTACATCGATGAACTTCTTGTCGGAGGATTGCTGGTCAAAAAGATCCACAAGGAGCTTGATGCATTCAGACGCGGCGAGTACAGCGGAGATCCGAATGTCGTCGACATGAAAGCTATTACGGCAAAAGATGAAGAGAAAAGGAATCCGTTCCTTGATCTTGACGATGTTGTCGTTGAAGACAAAGAAGACGTAAAAAAAGAAAACCCGTTTTTAAACATTTAACAAAAGGAGAGAAAAATGAGAAACGATTTTATGCAGAAATTTGAAACACCTGTAAGAAACCTTGAAGGAAAACTCGCGGAATTCGGTTCGACACTCAAAGTCGACAGAGAGAAACTTTTTGCGGAACCCGAGTATTTCGTAACGATCGTCGGAGAGTTCAGCGCAGGAAAATCCTCGATTCTTAACAGACTTTTCTTCGGTGAGAAAGACACTATCCCGACAGCTGTCCTTTCTGAAACCTGCCTTATCAACGAAATCCGCTACGGCGATTCACAGAAAGCGGCACTTGTTTCAGGCGGAGTCGAGAGAGACATCGATGTTTCCGCTATTTCCGAAGTTTCAAAGAAAGAACTTATCGAGCAGAAAACCGACAGCATGATCAAAATGGAATGCGCGGACGACCTACTTGCGGACAAAGTTGTCTTTGTTGACACTCCCGGCGTAAACTCGATCAACGATTCGCACACCGACATCACTTTCGGATATCTTCCGAAATCGCAGTTCGTCCTTTTTGTAATCGATATCAATAACGGCGGACTTTCAAAGTCGGAAATCGAATTCATCAAAAACAAAGTTTTCACTGTTACGCAGAACAACATGTTCATTCTCATCAACAAAGCAGAGAGCATGCCTTCCTCGCACTGTGAAAAAATCAGAGCTCAGGTTATAAAAGATCTAGCAAACACCGGCATCAAACCTGAAAGAGTATGCCTTGTCAGCGGACTTAAAGGAACCGGAATAGCTGAACTCAAAGCAACTCTCAAACGCGAACTTGACGCAAAAAGAGCTGAATACTACAAAAACTACACTCAGGGTCTTATTGCAAACTTCGCAGAACTTGCTGCAGCCGAGCTCAAAATGAAACTCGTCAATATTGGCAAGGATGCAAATGCTTTTGCAGCAGACAAAGCGGCTATGGAAGCTGAAATCAAAGCTGTTTCTGCAAAGTATGAGCGGCTTGAGGCAAGTCTTAACACAAAAATCAAAGCTGTTTTCGAGCACTATGACAGCAAAATCGCAACAGATCTTTCCAAAATCGCACAGAAACTGTGTGCTGTCGTAAATGGTACTGAGCTCAGTGACATTACCGGCGACAATCTCAGCGAAGGTGTTCAGGTCGCTCTGAAGAAGTATGTTGAAACTGATCTTCAGCCCGCTTTCTATAACGATATCACCAAACTGCTCTCTGAAATTTCAGTCGATGCCGAAAGTCTTATTGGTGATTTTACTACAGGCATAAGCCACGATTTCTGGGCTCCCGGCAAACTTTTAAGCGGTCTTCTGTTCCTGCTTGAGACCTGTATTTACAATCTTATTCTTCCGCTGGGATGGATAACAGCGTTTATAGGCCAGCTTTTGGGCAGAAAACTGCTTCTCCCTCTTACCGGTTTTATGGAAAAACCTGTGAAGTCGATAATCTGCAGTAATATCCAGAAAGCTTTCGACGAGGAGATGATCCCTGCGTTTATAGACAACTTCAACGCAAAGCAGAATGAAGTCGCGCTTACAATCATCAAGGGAATCGAAGATGCTGTAAATTCACAGGTTTCAATTATCGAAAACAGCTACAGCGAAAAGAACATCGAGGCTCTGAAGGCGCAGGACAACGCAAAAGCGGCTATTGAAACCGCAATCAAAGAGGCAGAAAATCTCAAAGTTCTTGCTGCAAATTAGTTGAATCTTCTTCTGGCGGCCGGTAACGGCTGCCAGGGGTGTTTTGGAGAGAAAAATGACGCAGAAAATCCCATATCCGGTAAAAGTGAAACTGATGCAGCATTTCAACAAAAAACTTGATTTCATTGAGTTGGATCTGAAGGAAAAACTCCTTTTGAATCCTAAACTTGATGTTCTTGACGGCAAAGTGTTGCAGCAGATTGTCAACGAACTCAATGGATCCATAGAAAAAGTCCAGCTTGACTTCATGCGGAAACTTTCAAAAGAGCATGAAAAGGCTGTTTCTTCTGTTTCGGATGCGGGGATTTCAACTCCTAAAGCCGGAAAAATCGAGAACATGGCAGGAGGAGCAGCTGCAGGATTTACCGGCGGAACCGCTGCCAGTACTGCGGCAGGTCTTAATTTTTATACGACTGGAGCAAGTGTTGCAGGCAGCATGGGACACGGCGGTATTGCAACAGCTCTTACAGTACAGGGAAAGGTGGCGTCAGGAGTAAATACCGTGGCAGGATGGTTTGGACACGCTCCGATCGCTCCTGTAACTATTGCCGAAGTCGTTGCATCTAAACTCGGTGTAACTGCGGCTGCTGTTACTGCGGCAATGACGGCAGGTACTGCAATTGTCGCTGCTGCAGGAGCCGCATACCTTATGAATGAATTTTCAAAACCCGAAAAACGGCAGGAAATCAAAAAGGCACTTGTCAAAAGTTACAACGACAAAATCAGGCCTCAGCTTGAAGACTGGGCGAAAGAGCAGATCGATTTGTGCAACAAGTGAGCTTATAATTACTTGCTTGGCCTGCATATACGCTTGATTTAATATGCAGACAAGCCGCCTGTGCTCCGACAAAACGTGATTATTTAGTGAAAAAAGTGGCTGAAAAACTGAAAAGCGAGCCTCAGGAATAGTTTAAGACGCAAATTTTACAAAACTTTATAAAATATTTGCAAAATTAAGAAATTGAATTATAATTTTATCGTTTTGGTATTTCGTGCGCTTGATTTTTACAATAAAAATTGGGGGCAAAAATGCAAATGCAAGAAAATGAAATAGTACCATTTAATCAAAAATATATCGCTGAACCAATAAATGTTAAAACAGAACTAGTGTTGTTCTCTGAAGGAAAAATTCAGTTGGAGGTCCCTGTTTCCACGGATGCGGAAACAGTATGGTTATCTCAAGCCCAGATGGTAGAGCTGTATGAGCGTGATATATCCGTTATTTCGAGGCATATTCAAAATGTTTTTAAGGAGGGGGAAGTTGATAAAAAAAGGAATTTGCATTTTTTGCAAATTGCAAATTCGGACCGTCCCGTGGCATTCTATAGTTTGGATGTTATCATTTCTGTAGGTTATCGCGTTAAATCTAAACGCGGTGTGGAATTCCGCCGCTGGGCAAACAGCGTGCTGAAAGAATATCTGCTGAAGGGTTACGTCGTGAATCAGCGTTTCGAGCGTCTGGAACAGCGGGTGAGCCGGACGGAGGAGAAGATTGAATTTTTCGTGAGGACATCGCTGCCTCCGGTTGAAGGGGTTTTTTTCGACGGACAAATCTACGATGCTTACGAACTTGCAAGCAGACTGGTGAAGAGCGCACGCAGCCGAATCACCCTGATTGACAACTATATCGACGAAACTGTTCTTACATTGCTTGACAAACGAGATGCAGGAGTCGCGGCGGAGATATACACTCATCAGCCGAATGCTCAGCTGCGGCTTGACATAGAGCGGCACAACAGCCAGTATGCACCGATACCGGTTCATGTTCTCACACGCTCTCACGACCGCTTTCTGTGTATCGACGATACGGTGTATCACATCGGAGCTTCGCTGAAAGATCTGGGAAAAAAGTGGTTTGCGTTTTCACGCATGGAAATCAAAACAGAAACATTAACGGCAAATTTGCCGAAATATGACTTCGAGCCTCAGGAATAGTTTAGAAAACAAGAAAAGCAAAAAAAAGAGGGCCCGAAGGCCCCCTTCTCAAAAGAAATCCCTCTCAAAACTCCGCTGTTCAAGCGCCCCTGAAACTTAGTGTTTTTACCGCTTCTTGCCTCCCCTGAAGTAGGGGAGGTGTCTCGCAGTGACGGAGAGGTTGGAGCTGCCGCAAGCGGCTGAGGGGTCGGCTTACTGAGCCATCATGATTCCGCCGACTGTGCGAAAAGTGCGAACGATTCAACGATACCGGGAGCCGCGAAGCTCATACCGAAAACTGACGGTTTCTTGGAAACTGCGAGAATCGCGCTGGAGCAGGCTTTGCCATGGAAAATTGCGCTGACCATGAATGCAAGGCCGCAAGCGAGACCGATTCCGAAGATTGCGAAATAAAGACGCATTTAAATTTTTGAACTGCATGAATTTTCTGCCGCTGCCGTCAAAACACCATCTGTACCATTCGAGGAAAACTCGACAAAAATCTGATAATATGGTAAAAGAATTGAGTTTTTTGAATGGAGGGAACCGATATGCTTAGAAATGCGGTGCTTTTAAGCATCAAAGACAAGGAAGCATCTGAAAATATTATGGAAATAATCAAGTGTTTTGTTGAAAAGCTGAAACCGGTCAAAATTTTCCTTTTCGGTTCTTTTGCAGCCGGAACAAACAACGAAGAGAGCGATTTTGATTTTTATATCGTTGTTGACGACAACCGGAATGTCGCTGATGTTTCCACAGAGGCTTACAAAGCTATCAGATATCTCAGAAAAAGACCTGTTGACATCGTCGTGGGAACAAAAACGAGGTTCGACAAATACAGTAATTCAAATGATACGCTTTATGTCGAGGGCGAAGTCGCGAGAAACGGAAAACTCCTGTATGAGCTGAATTAATAAGGTGTCCGCATGGAAAACAACAACGAGAAGTTGAATTTGGAACAGAAAAAGGCGGAAGTAAAGGCATGGTTGGCTTATGCTGACATGGATTTTAATACGGCAGATCATCTGTTGAACGGTGCTTTTTATCCGCTGCCGCTCGAAATTATATGTTATCACAGCCAGCAGGCAGCCGAAAAAGCGGTGAAGGCGGTTATTGTGTATTTCGGAAATCGCGGCGGAATGCCGAAAGTCCACGATATATCCTTTCTGATGAATCAGGTACATAACTCCGTAAAAGAAAAAACTGGTGTCGAAATTTCCGAAACGCTTCTGGATTATGCCGACAATCTGACAAAATATGGCGTAATGCCGCGATATCCTAATGAAATCGAGGTCGATGAATATATGGCAAAAACCGCTGTAGCTCAGGCTTCCAAAATTCTGGAATGGGCGAAAAGCGTCATTTATGCTGCTTGAATCAAGAGAAAACCACTATCTTTATCCTGAAACAAAACAGCAAAAATTAGAAAACCATACTGAAAAAACACGTTTTTTAACAAGGCTTGAAAATGTTTTTTGAGGGATTACGCCAGCCCGCGCTCCAAGGTCAAAAAAAGAGGGCCCGAAAGCCCCCTTCTAAAAAAGATTCCCAAGTCCCTCGCATCACTGGAGAGGGATTTAGGGTGAGGTTTTCAGCTTACGAAGCCATCATGATTCCGCCGACGAGAGCGAAAAGCGCGAATGACTCAACGATACCGGGAGCCGCGAAGCTCATACCGAAAACAGACGGTTTCTTGGAAACTGCAAGAATTGCGCTGGAGCAAGCTTTGCCCTGGAAAATAGCGCTGACCATGAATGCAAGGCCGCAAGCAAGGCCGATTCCGAAGATAGCGAAATCGTTTTCTGCTTTAAGTGCGCCCTGAAGGATGATCATGAGTGCAAATCCGTAAATCGACTGAGATGCAGGCATTGCGGAAAGTGCTACGAATTTTGCGTGGCCTTCTTCAACTTTCGCCATTGCGCCGTGCGAAGTCATACCTGCAAGACCGCAGCCGATCGAGCTTCCGATTGCCGCGAGGCCGAGGCAAAGAGCGGGTCCGAAATTCTGGAAATTTTCAAAAATCATTTTTTTCTCCCTGAAAAAAGTTATTAATCGTTGCCTTTAGCATTTGCTGTTAAATTCTTGAACGGCACGAACTTTCTGCCGCTGCCGTCAAAACACCATCTGTACCATTCGAGGAAATTGAGCCTGAGCCCGTGGATCACGCCGCCCATGAGGCAGAGCGCGATGTTGAGCAAACCTACAACACCGAGATCAAGGACCTGTCCTGCCAGATTGTTGAAGCGGCGACTGAGAAAACTGGTTTTCTGATGTTTATGGATTAAGAGTTCATGCAGTTATACAAACAAGAAAGAAATTTGAGGATTCCGTTCCAATTTATAATGATTGTAGCCACGAAAGCTGTTGCAAACATTGATCCGTAAAACCATTTTATTGTTGTAGACCAAAAGCAACTGCAGAAAGATAAGGTGTTGTTTTCTTTTGATATTTCGTTTGTATCCATACTAAAATCGGTCTCATCTTCCCGTTTCCGGACTCTTTCATACAATTCTCTATATTTACGCTCTAATTGAAGGTAAAAAGCGTCTAAGCACCAGAATGCACCAATCGGAATCAACACTAAAAAGAAAAGATATTTATCCGAATCCCGAGCTATTATCGCGCTTATAACAGCTATCAAAGTCACAGTCCACCCTTTAAGTTTGAAACTGTTACTTGCCATACGTTCAATGATTTTTTCAATCATTTCAAGATGTTTGATTTTCTTTTCGTCATTATCCATATATCACCTCTTAATTAGTCCTTTGTTTATATAAAGTTGATCCAGTATTTTCCCTGCATCCTCGCTATTTGTTGCATCTGTTGTTCCGGTTGCTTTTTTTGCTAAGTCAATATCGCCAAGTGTAAGAGGTTGTAATGATTTATGATATGCTGGATATGCAATTTTTAATTCTGCAAGTTTAGTGCTTTCTTCAAGTAACTTTTCATGACGCTCTGGCAATCTTCGCCGCAGTATATTTGCCATCAGTAATTCGCTGTAAATCCAAGGAGATAAGGTTCTGTCTGATGAAATTGTTGAATTGGCAGTGTTAATAAAAATAAAACTCTCGCATTTGTCTATCATTTTCGCAAGGGCACATTGTAACAACATGTGAACATGAGCGGTACTTCGATTTCGTTTGATGTAGTCGTACTCAAGATTGCCGTTAGGTGTCATTTGTATGCAATATGCCTCATCTATTTCTCTCAGTAAATCATCTGCATAGTGCCAGACAGTTGAATCGATAAAACTCACTATCCCATGTTTCTCGTATAACCAGAGAGCTAATTGATTCGCCAAATTCTCGTCTTGATGCGAGTGAGAAATAAACACTTGAGCATTTATTTCGGGAAACCAGTCTTTTTCCATCGCAGCTGCATCCAAACTTCCATCAAGAGACAAGTACTTTTTAAGACCTGCTGTTATCGCTGTTTTGTTTACATTGTAGTGACAAGGCATAAGTTTTGTATATACTTCGAATGGATTAAGTTTCTCTAGATCTTCTCTGTTCGGCTTAAAATTAAATCCCGCGAACATTCTTAACCTCCTTTCAAAAAATTTTGTTTTATTCCGATCTCGCACAACGGACAGAGTATTTGAAGTAACACTCGTCGAGGCTGTTGTAGTAACCGAATTTGTACACATACCCTCTACTGAAATTTACTCCCCAAATATCGGAAGAATTGGATAGAACAGAGGAAGACCAAAACGTTCCTGTATCGCCGAATTTGCTGTATCTACCGTCGCTATAGATTGATCCCAAATCCTCACAATCTGTTCCGTTGGATGACTGAGTGCCTGTCTGTGTGCAGGTTGAACACCTCCAACAGCTGGAAAATGACAAGCAGTTTTCCGATACCCGACAGTTGTTTTGGACTCTGTCTGCTATCAGAAGTGTCTTGAGTTCATCAATTGTCGGCAAGTGCCAGCCGCTTAATCCGCCCTCCGTTAAATTGGCGCAGTAGGATTTTGCGTCGTCCCAGCTTATCGCGTTTATTTTTCTTTCCGACCATATTAAGCCGCTTGACGAATCCTTGCACGGTGCTACTGACGATGCGCTACATTCCGGAAAGGTTGTTGTGCAGGAAGTACCGTTCCAATGTCCACCATCTGCGATGCATTCTTCTACACTGGTATCCCAGCCACCCCTCACACAAATGGCAAATTGGCCGGAATAGTCTTTAGCGACCTTGGAAAACGTACCGCCGAATGAGTACCAATACCAAGCGGAGGAGGTATAGGAAGAGATGTAGGTGGAGGAAGAGAGAAAAGCGTCGTAGCTCCGCATACTCGGGAAATATGTTTTATGATAATCTGACTTTTCATAGTTTACCAAAGATGCCAATTCATTCTTATTTGGCAGATGCCAGTCGGTATATCCTGCATAACTCGAATCCTCGCAATATTTAAGTGCCCTCTGCCATGTTTTTACATCCTCTCTCAGAAACTCTTTCTGCCACATGAGACCTGTTCTATTGTCAGTGACTGTTTTGCCGTCTGACGATGTCGTAAAATCAGCAGGTACCGCGGGCTTCATCTCTTCTCCGCTTACGCATAGAATTTTGAGTTGACCGGTTTTTGGACCATTATCCAACAATCCGTAAGACGGACTGAAATAGTAGGCATTATTATTATTTGTTGGACTATCGTTGTTTGTCCACAAAGCATCCGTGCCTGTCGGCATTCCGGTGAAATTTGAGTTCGTTGCTGGATTATATTTGCTGTTGTCAACAATCGTGAGAAATTCAAGCGGATTCGGAACTCGCCAGTTGCTTTTGCCTCCGTAATTGGAAGTGTTGAGCTCGTTGCAGTGCATGTTTCTGCTTGCCCAGATGTATTTGGTTGACGAAGGCGATTTCTCCCAAGTTAAGCCTGTGTTGTTATCCACAACCACATTTGATAAAGAGGTGAAACTCTGCGGAATGCAGATGTCAAAAGTTGCATGCTGTGCATCTTGACCAAAATAGTTTTCGCCTTCTGCCGGGCAAGCTATTGTTTCTGAGTAGTTGTAGCAGTTAACCAATCCTGTGCAGATGTTGCCGATAGTTAAAGGTTTATTGGAGCAGCCTTTTCTTGTGCCCCACCAGTAATATTCATTTTCGCATTCACATCGGTATTTATCTTGGTTCATTGCTATACAGTGACCTGTCGAGTTTTCAACACTTACGCAGGGTTCAGAATCGCACGGGCTGATGCATTTTGAGTTTTTCCACCTGCTGTATTCGTCACATTGGTATCGGCAGAAATCTGTACTTGCTGTTGTGTTGTAGACACCTGTGCTTGACGGAGACCAGTCATAACCTGTCCATTGCTGTGTAATGCTTGATGCTGTATTCCAAACAGCATTTTTTGGCAAGCCGTCGCAGTTTTTGATTCTTGTTGCACCGACGCATTCCAAGTCGTTCCAAGTGTAATTTTCAGCGCATTTGAAATGGCATTCATTTGTGGTTGCGTCTTCGCTGAAAGTGGTATTGTTTGACGGCTCCCAGGTTGAGCCGTTCCAGGTCTGAGAGATCGTTGAAACGGTGTTCCATTCTGCATTTGCAGGCGGTTCAGTACAGTTGACGACTTTTGAATCAGCTTTGCAGATTGAATTTGTCCAAGTGTAGTGTTCTTTGCATCTGTATCTGCACTCTTGGGTGCTTGCTTCATCGTTGTGAGTAGCGATATTGCTAGGTTCCCATGCCGATCCGTTCCAACTCTGCGTAATGCTTGACACGGTGTTCCAAACTGCGCCTGTTGCCGGCAATCCCGTGCAGTCGGCTTCTCTTGTATCACCGATTTCAGGCTCATTTCCATGTGATGAATCAGCATCATCGTCTGACTGTGAATCAGCATCATCTGGTTGAAAATCGTCTCCGTCCGGTGTTGTGTCAGTGTCATCAGACTGTTCCGATGCGGAATCGCTGTTGTCGGGCTGTTCAGGAGCTGTATTAGAATTGTCAGAATCGGTTTTGTCTTCATCTGGTTTTGAGTCGCCGGAATCACCGTTGTTTGTCGATGCGGTATCGGTTTTATCGTCGTCGTATTCTGACACACTGTCAGTTTTATCTTTATCTTCCTGTTCTGCTGATGTGTCGGTTTTGTTACCGTCACCCTCATGTGTTTCAGCTTCTATACTGTCTGAATCGTTCTTTTCAAGCGGATTCTCGAATTTAAGACCTGAATCGCATGAAAGAAGGAAAAATGAGAAAATTGCGATTAAAATCAATGGATTAAATTTCATTTAAAACCTCCGTCATGAATTTTTGTTTTATTCCGATCTCGCACAACGGACATAGAATCCATTTGTCTTAAAGTCGTCGAGTACGAAGCCAAATTCGAAATCCACATCCCATGCGCGAGCTGTATTATCAGATAGAGCAGATGAAGACCAAAATGTGTAAGCTTCAGTTAATTTAGAGTGACTGCCAGTTGAAGTACATACATAACAAACATCTGTCCAACAATGTGAATAAGATAAACAACGGTCTACGATACCACAGGTAGAGAGGCTTCCAGTTAGCGGTGGCATCTGTGTATAAGGACAATTTTGTATCAGTGTGCGAAGTTCGCTTATTGTAGGTAAATGCCAGCCGCTGTTGAAGCCTAAATAATTTGACGCATTTAAGCTGTTGCAATAGTCAACTGCACTTTGCCAATCCATATAATTTGAAGCCATCTCAGACCATGTGAGACGGTTTGTCTGATCATAGCATGGTGTTCCTCCACTTCCATGAAGAAAGCATTCAAAGTTTTTTTTGCAGTATCCGTCCCATATGTAACCTGATTGACATTCGCAGATATAGCTTGTTCCGGTTTCAATGCAGTTGCCGGTCGAATTTGCGATGCTTGTACATGGATTCGGATTACATGTTCTCTGTGTGCATGCATAGCCATTCCAATCGTAGCCTGTTGCACATTTATAGCGGCATTCATTTTCACTCGGTTCAAGATTGTAGTGCGGTTTTGTCGATGGTTCCCAGTCTGTTCCGTTGTAGGTTTGCGTGATTGTGTCAACGGTATTCCAGACTGTGTTTGTAGGTTTTGACGAACAGTTTACGGTTCTTGTGAATTCTTCTTCAGGGTTATACCTCACACAATGTACATAATAATAGCTACTGGTCGTCTTAGCCTCGTGGCCCACGTTGCCAACGTAGAAACCCACGTTCCACGCGAGGCCATTGCAAGCGTTGGTCGAAGAAGACCAGAAATGTTTTGAAGGCATATCTGGAAAGTCTGATGCAGGATTGTTTTTCTCGTAATTTATAAGTGAAGATAATTCGTTTTTGTTGGGAAGCCGCCAGTCTGAATATCCGGCGTAGGTCAGGCTTTCGCAGTAGGAAAGAGCCTGTTGCCAAGTTTGATTAGTGGTGTATGTTTTCTGCCAGACAAGTCCGCTTTCAGTGTCAGTCACGATCACATCGCCGTTTACGGTTGAGGAATTGAATGAATTGGTAGGTAAAGTTAAACCCCTCACACAACGAACATATTTATCGTTTGCCTTATTGTTGCCACTCACAGAACCAAAGAAGAAATCCACGCCCCACGCGTAATTTGTACTATCTGACTGAGAGGAAGAAGACCAGAAATAACCTCTTGGAGTAGTGTCAGGAAAATATGTTGTGTCAATCGCAGGTTCATATTTGCTGTTGTCAACAATCGTCAGAAGTTCCTGCGGTGTCGGCATACGCCAGTCGCTGTATCCAGCATAAGTAAGGCTGCCACAGTATGAGTCGGCATTGTCCCAAGTGTATTGTTCTGTCGGGATTGTCTGCTGCCACATAAGACCGGTGTTGTTGTCAACGACAACTTTCTGGTTTGAAAGTGTCTGAACAGTGAAACTCTGCGGTGTGCATTTACCGAGGCTCGCATAATATGCGTCCTGACCGAAGAAATCAGCACTTGACGAACTCGGACAGGTCATTGAGAATGATGCGTTGTAACACTTTGTCTGGCCTGTGCAGATGTCGCCGATAGTTAAAGGTTTGTTTATGCAGCCTTTGCTTGTGCCCCACCAGTAATATCCATTTTCGCATTCGCATCGATATTTATCTAGATCCATTGCTATGCAGTGACCTGTTGAGTTTTTAACACTTACGCAGGGTTCTGAATCACACGGGCTGACACATTTCGAGTTTTCCCACCTGCTGTATTCGTCACATTGATAACGGCAGAAATCTGTGCTTGCTGTTGTGTTGTAGACACCTGTGCTTGAAGGACTCCAGTCATAACCGTCCCAGGTCTGTTGAATGCTTTCAGCTGTGTTCCAGACTGCGTTTTTAGGTAAACCGGTGCATGGTTGTGTCCTTGTTGCACCGACGCATTCCAAGTCGTTCCAAGTGTAATTTTCAGCACATTTGAAATGGCATTCATTTGTGGTTGCGTCTTCGCTGAAAGTGGTATTGTTTGACGGCTCCCAGGTTGAGCCGTTCCAGGTCTGCGAGATCGTTGAAACGGTGTTCCATTCTGCATTTGCAGGTGGTTCAGTGCAGTTGACGACTTTTGAATCAGCTTTGCAGATTGAATTTTTCCAAGTGTAGTGTTCTTTGCAGTTGAAATAGCAGTCTGAAGTGCTGCCAGCCTCGTCAAATGATCCGATATTTGTCGGTTCCCATTCATACCCGTTCCAAGTCTGTATAATTGTTGAAGCCGTGTTCCACTCAGCATTTTCTGGAAGATCGGTGCAGTTTGCGGATCTTGTGTTCGAGATACATGCCGAATTTTCCCAGTGATAGCCAGTGTTGCATTTATAGTGGCATTCCGTTGAACTCGGAGTTTCGTTGTAGGTTCCGGCATTTGATGGAGTCCAAGCATTTCCGCTCCAAGTCTGACTGATACTTGAAACGGTGTTCCAGCTTGCGTGCGCAGGAAGTCCCGTGCAGTCGGCTTCTCTTATGTCGCCGGTTTCATGCTCATTTCCATGTGATGTATCTGCATCATCGTCTGACTGTGAATCAGCATCATCCGGCTGGAAATCGTCTTCGTCCGGCGCTGTGTCAGTGTCATCAGGCTGTTCTGGCGCGGAATCGTCGTTGTCGGGCTGTTCAGGAGCTGTATCAGAATTGTCAGAATCGGTTTTGTCTTCATCTGGTTTTGAATCACCGGAATCACCGTTGTTTGTCGATGCGGTATCGGTTTTGTCATCGTCGTATTCTGACACAGTGTCGGTTTTATCTTTGTCTTCCTGTTCTGCTGATGTGTCGGTTTTGTCCCTGTCACCGTCATGTGTTTCAGCTTCTATACTGTCTGAATCGTTCTTTTCAAGCGGATTCTCGAATTTAAGACCTGAATCGCAGGAAAGAAGGAAAAATGATAAAATTGATAATAAAATCAGTTGATTGAATTTCATAATATTTGCCTCCTACCAGTTAATTGCGAATTGCAGGGTTCCGTCAATCGGGCTTGCGCCGAAGGAAAGATTGTATTTTTTCTTAACTTCTTTTTCTTCTTCGAATTCGATGCAGTAAAAAGTGATTCCGGTCGCAATCAGGGCGACTCCGGCACCGATTCCGGCAAAACCCAAGCCCATGTATGTTTTCCGCTTTTTATCGGCGTCCTGTGTCTTTTTACGGAAATAGTTCATTTCGTCATAGTCTGAGCTTTGATTATAAGAATCAAAATAACGGTCACGATCTTTTTTCGCTTTTTTCATCCCTGCCAAGGAAACTCCGCCAAGAATAGTGAGAACAACGCCTGGAACAAAAGTTGATGTGGCGATTATCAGCCTTTTCTTTCTTCCGGCCTGATTAAGTTCATTTTTTAATTCCTGTTCTTTTTTTGCTTTTTCCTCTGCAGCGATACGCGCTTTTTCGGCTTCGGCATCAGCTTCTATTTTCTTCACTTCGTTGCATCCAGCCTGATATTTCAGCTCGCATGCCTTAGTAAAATAAGTGATTTTCTCTTCCTCGTTTGCGGCAAAAAATTTTGCGCTCATGAAGCAGTCTTTTCCGGAATTTTGGTTGCAACGGGCAATTTGAATCTCTTTTATTTTTGCTCTGAAAGCCTCGTTTTTTACGATTTTAGCTGCCACATCGCTTTTTTTTGTTATGTTTAGGATCTCGTCCGTACCGAACATCACGCCGAATTCATCAAGATGCTGCGAAACAAGGCTCACTTTCTGCTCGGCAGGAATTGCGTTGGTAGGGATAAGTTTCGATATTTTATCAATATTTTCCTGATGTTTGTTCAAAAGTGCAACGACCGAATGCCATTCATAAAAACGCGCTTTTGCAATTTCAACAAACGGATTGTTTGTAGTGATTTCAGCAAGTTGACTCCAAAGCTTTATAACTTCCGAAGGATTTTTCATAACATTTTTTGCACTTTCTTTTTTTGTCGTCGCTTCAAAAAGTTCAACAGCCTTCTGATCCGCGTTCATCAGTGCTGCGTTGTCTATCTGTGTCATTACAAACGGCTTCGGAATGCCGATGACATCCTCTACGAGAGAGTAGGTTTTCGCAGTTTCCTGCGCCGGAGTTTGTTGATAAACAGCCGGATTCGGAGTTCCAGCCGCTTTTTTCTTGGCAGCTTCTTCCTTTGCTTTTTGTTTTTCCTCGGCGGCTTTCTTTGCCGCCTCCTCTTTTTTCTTTACTTCTTCTGCTTTTTTAGCCTCTTCAGCCGCTTTTTTCTCTTCTTCCTTCTTTTTCTGCTCTGCGTTGATTTCGTCAAGTGTCTTTGGAGCGGCACTTAGCTGAAAACTGCCGAAAGAAAAGGCAATCAAAATCAAAAATGCAAAAACTCTCAATGATTTCATCTTTTTTACCTAAAAAATTTTATTTTTTATCTTCTATTCTGATGCAACCCTGACAGTTGCCTTTTTCACAGGAAATCTCGCAGTATCTGAAAGCATCGCTTCTTTCAGGCGAAACTTCGTCATAAATGACAAGTTTAAGTGCTATGCCCTTTACCCATGCTGTTTTATTGCCGTCGTTGTCTGTTTCTTTGACCATCGTGATAACCATTCCATCGGCTTTTGCTGCCTGAATCGCGTTGAAAGCTGCAAGTTTTGCAAGAGGGGAGAGCTTTTCAATATCAACAGCCTCGTTTTTGGAAAAAAGGTTGAGTTTCATCCCTTTCGCTTCTTCTAGAGAAATCGGATTGCTACTTTTATTGTCGGCATTACCTTCGATTGAGCCTGAAACCTGAAAACCGATTTCAATCGGTCTCGACCAGACACGCATTCCCTCAGTTTTAAGTTTTTCTTCCTTTGAAACACTAATCGTTGAAACAGTGTGTGTCGAACACGAGACTAAAAACATCATGCAAAAAAGCGCAAAAATAGCCAAAATTTTTTTCATTTTTTACTCCTTAAAACTTGACAGAATATTTTTGTGAAAATTTAGATAATTATTGAAAATTATTGATAATTTTCTTGAAAAGTAAGCTCTTTTAGATAGTATTAAATTAGAAGAGGTCTGTCTGTCTGTCTGTCTGTCTGTCTGTCTGTCTGTCTGTCTGTCTGTCTGTCTGTCTGTCTGTCTACCGACCATTGTTTTCACCGAAACAAACCCCGAAAAAATCGCAACATTTTAGGTCTTTTTGTAACAATGACAAGTTTTTGCTTCAACCGCTCAGCAACCGAAGCCCTCTCAGACTCTACGAGCCAGCAGCCCTCTCCGGCACTTTGTGCCACCTCTCCCAGAGTGAGAGGCAAGAAAAGCAACCGGGCCGCCAGCGTTCCGACAGAAAAGTCCCTAGCCTGAATTTTCTCCCTTCGCCACACTGGAGAAGGGTTGGGGATGAGGTCAAAAAAAAGAGGGCCTTTCGGTCCCCTTTTCAAAAGAAATTTCTAAGTCCCTCGCCACTCTGGAGAGGGATTTAGGGTGAGGTTCCCGGCTAGGAAGCCATCATGATTCCGCCGACGAGAGCGAAAAGTGCGAACGACTCAACGATACCGGGAGCCGCGAAGCTCATACCGAAAACAGACGGTTTCTTGGAAACTGCGAGAATCGCGCTGGAGCAAGCTTTGCCCTGGAAAATCGCGCTGACCATGAATGCAAGACCGCAGGCGAGACCGATTCCGAAGATCGCGAAATCGTTTTCAGCTTTGAGTGCGCCCTGAAGGATGATCATGAGTGCGAAGCCGTAAATCGACTGAGACGCAGGCATTGCGGAAAGTGCTACGAATTTTGCGTGGCCTTCTTCAACTTTCGCCATTGCGCCATGCGATGTCATACCTGCAAGGCCGCAGCCGATCGAACTTCCGATTGCTGCAAGACCGAGGCAGAGAGCCGGACCGAAATTCTGGAAATTTTCAAAAATCATTTTTTTCTCCCTGAAAAAAGTTATTAATCGTTGCCTTTAGCATTTGTCATTAAATTCTTAAACGGCACGAACCTTCTGCCGCTGCCGTCAAAACACCATCTGTACCATTCGAGGAAATTGAGCCTGAGCCCGTGGATCACGCCGCCCATGAGGCAGAGCGCGATGTTGAGCAAATGTAACCTATAACACCGAGATCAAGGACCTGTCCTGCCAGATTGTTGAATGTCTGAGCCAGCAGCGCACCTGACAAACCGAGAGCAAAAAGTCTGATGTAGCTCAGGATGTCGCTGAAGAACTGGACGCCGTTGTAAAGCCCGAAGAATGAGGCGTAAAGCATCTTGAACGGGTTGAAAGTCTTTGCCTGAATAGCATAGAGAACTACCAGAATTCCGGCAAAAATCTCAAGCGAAAGAAGCCCGTTCGCGCTTATTGCAGCAGGATCTGCCGCATTGAAAACCGTACTTCCGCCTTTGTCGAATGCATACCAGAAGAAGAAAGACCAGATGCCGCCTATCCACGCGATGTTGATGAGCGGAGTGATGAAGTCTTTTTCGTCTTTGGCCGCGCGGAGCCCTCTCAAAATGAGGGAAAGGCAGATGTGGACCATACCGATGAGGACCGAAAGCTGCATCATGAATTTCGTCGTGTCGGGATTTGTCTTATCTATTTTGATGAAATCCATGTTCTTGCAGAAGGTGATGAGCGGTGCCTCGAACGCTTTCGGGAACCAGCCGAAGAATGCGCCCGTGAGTACGCCGTAAACCGCCGTTGCTCCCGTGAGAACGAGTGAAAGGTTGATGAAGCGTTTCATCGCCGCACCCGGATTTTTGAGCTTTATCTTGAGGAAAAGCATGAAAACGAAAAGGAGAAGTCCGTAGCCGCCGTCGCCCACGATCATTGCGAAGAAAAGGGTGAACGAGAAGAATACCCACGAACTCGGATCCCAGTCGTTGTATGCCGGCGTGTCGTAGATGTTGACAAGGTCGCGGCCCATTTCGTCAACCGCCTTTTTCGAGTCGATAAGCGTCGGGATCGTCTCGTCTTTTTCGGGCTCGATCTCGATTATCGCCGCACATTCGTTTTCAAAAGTCTTTTTCAGATTTGCGAGTTCACCTTTCGGGCACCATGCCTGAAGAAGGAAAACTTTGTCGTCAAATTCGCTGACAGTTCCTTTTGCCGCGCGGTTGAAGCTGATCTTGTCGAGTTCGGCGAGATAGTTGTCGTAAAGTTCGCCGCGTTTTGCCGCGAGGTCGAAGATCGCCGATTCGGTGCCGTTCTGCTTCTCTTTGAGCTCTGTGATCGCCTTTTTGAGGCCGGTCATGTCTTCTTCGACTACGATCTCGGAACATTTTCTAAGCTGAACCGGTTCTTTCGCGCAGGTGAGGAAAAATACGCTCGAACTATCGGCATAAATCTTGAAAACTGCGAGAACTTTTTCGAAGTTGATCTCTTCCGCGCTCTTTTTCGGGCATTCCCAGATCTGGATTTTTATATTGCCCTTCTTTTCGATAAGGCGGATATCGTCAAGCGAAAAATCGCCGAGTTTTTCGATAGTTGACAGCTTGTTGCCAAGAAGCGTGATTTCGTCCTTGATTTTTTTGCACGAAGCGTCAAGTTCGATGATTTTATTCGCCAGTTCGGAGCCGTGGAGATTTATTTCGCTACGTCTGCTTTTCGCGTTTTCCATCGCGCCGTATTTGTCGGCAAGTTTGAGTGCCGAAAGGGCGGTGTCAGCGTCAGCAGTCGTGACGAAGCGGCCGTCTGTCCTGAACTCTTTGCCTTTGTAGGGCATGACTTCGACAACGCCCGCCTTCTGCAGCGTTTTTATTATCTCTTCTTTCTTTTTCTGCGGTCCGACCAGCAGAAGTTTCTGCATTTTACTAATCATTTACACTGCCTCCGCAAATTGTTCGTCTTTGCGTTTAAGCTTGTCTTTCGCGATTTTAGCGTTGCAGATTGCCGCGATTTCCTGGTCACCGAGGAAAATGGAGATCTTTTTGATGTTTTCCTTGCACTCGGGGATCTTCCTCTTTTCGAAAAGGTTGACCTTGATGCTCGTCTGGCGCAGCTCTTCCGAAAGAATGTCGAAACGCTCATGTACGATTTTCAGTTTTTCCCTTTCGGATGCAAGGGCGCGGAGTTCCTCGAATGCTCTGTCAAGCCAGACCGGACTAGCGAAAAATGAGTATTCGAACGGCTTGAACTTTACATCCTTGAAGACTCTGACATCGACTCCGGCGATATTTTCGGTGTCGGTGACGACTTCGTCAACTGCAACAAGCTGATAGATGTTCAGCGTCGTCTTCTGGCTCAGCACCGCCGCCCATTTTGCGACGAAATTCTTCCTTCTTTCGATCTCAGCCTCGACTGCCGCCGCCATGTTGCGGGAGTTCTCGACTTCCGCTTGTAACTGCTGCTTTTTGAGCTGGAGAGTGGGAAGATATTTGCTGAGCTGCGCCAGAAGGTTCTTCTGAGTTTTCAGCTCTGTTTTGTTCAGTTTTATTACTGCCATTTACTTATCCCATTTACCGTATTTCTCAATCCATGTGTTCTTGAGACCTGTCTCGTTGCGGTCGAAGCACTGAGCGAGGATCGTCCAGCCGAGGTCAAGCTGTTCCTCGATGTCGAGGTTGACCTGGAGGTCCATCATCTTCTTCTCGAATGTTTCTGCGTAAGCGAGAAGTTTCTTGTCCCAGCCTGAAAGTCTGAATCCCATCGACTCTCTGTCACGCGCCTTTTTAGCGTCGGCGTAAAGCCTGATCATCGCGTTCGCAAGGTCGCCGTGGTCTTCTCTCGTGACTTTTCCCATAACCTGCTGTTTAAGACGGCTGAGCGAGCCGAAAGGGTCAATTCTGCCGCCGTGGAGATAGAACTGACCTTCCGTGATGTAGCCCGTGTTGTCCGGAACCGGGTGGGTGACATCGTTACCAGGCATTGTGGTTACGGCGATAATCGTGATTGAGCCCGATCCTTCGATGTCTACCGCCTTTTCGTATCTCGAAGCGAGGTCGGAGTAGAGCGAACCCGGATAACCACGGTTCGAGGGAACCATATCCATAGAAATCGAAATTTCCTTCAGCGAGTCGCTGAAAGAAGTCATATCTGTAAGAAGAACGAGGACGTTTTTGTCCTTGATTGCAAACTGTTCCGCAGCAGCAAGCGCCATGTCGGGAACGAGGACGCACTCAACGACCGGGTCTGAAGCGAGGTGGATGAACATTGAAGTCTTTTCCATCGCGCCCGTTCTCGTGAAGTAGTCCTTGAAGAACTGGTAGTCGTCGAATTTGAGGCCCATGCCGCCCAGAATGATGATGTCGGCGTCGGTCTGGCTAGCGATTCGTGCAAGAAGTTCGTTGTAGGGCTCGCCTGAAATCGAGAAAATAGGAATCTTCTGGCTGATGACGAGCGCATTGAACATGTCGATCATCGGGATGTTCGTTCTGACGAATCTCTTCGGGACGATTCTTTTCGACGGGTTGAACGAAGGTCCGCCGATATCGACTTTTTCAGCCATAATCTCTGGGCCGTTGTCGATCGGTTCGCCGCTGCCGTTGAAGACTCTTCCGAGCATGCTTTCACCGCAGTTTACCTGCATCGGTTTGCTAAGGAAGCGGATCTGGTCGCCCGTGCCGACACCTTTCGTTCCGGCAAAAATCTGAAGGCTGACTCTGTCGCCGTTGAAACCGATGACCTGTCCCAGAGTCGATCTGCCGTCGCTCATTTTGATCTGGGCAAGTTCGCCGAGCATAACGCCTTCGGCCTTGACCTGAGCGATACTTCCTTTGATTCTTTCAATTCGGTTGTATGTCTTTACCATCTTATTCCCCCTCAATCATGTTGAGTATTTCCTGTTTCTTTTCGCCGTAGATCGAAGCTTCACGCGGCAGGTAGTTGAGCTGGATTATCTTGTCGGTGAGGTCGAGGAAGTAGTTTCTCGCCTTTTCCCTGTCGTCGAACTTGAAGTTCTTGTCGAGGACTTTCGAGATGATGCCGAGCTGTTCGTTCTGTCTGTCCATGCTTGTCGCGGTGTCGACCTTGTCGTAAGCGTTCTGCTGCAAATAAACTGCATCGTAGAACTCGCCTTTGAGGTAGGTTACGATATCGTCGATACTGATACCTTCCTCGCCGACAACCGACATCTTTTTACCGATCTCATCGCTTTCGATGATCATTTTCTGCGCTTTTTCGATGATCTTGAGTCTTGTTTTCATCGTTTCATCGCCGTGCGCCGCGAATCTTTCGCCGTATTTCGACCAGCTGATGAGAGGATCGATAGCCGGGAATCTTCTGGCATCAGATCTCTGTCTGCTGAGGCCGAGGAAGCATCCGACGACCGCAAGTGTCGAAAGGGTTACCGGCTCTTCGAAGTTACCGCCTGCAGGGCTTACCGATCCGCCGATCGTAAGCGAACCCTGCTCGCCGTTGTAGAGCTTGATCACGCCGGCTCTCTCGTAAAGTTCCGAAATTCTGGAAGCGAGGTAAGCCGGGAACGCCTCTTCGCCCGGGATCTCCTCAAGTCTTCCCGACATTTCACGGAGAGCCTGAGCCCATCTCGAAGTCGAGTCAGCGAGAAGAAGGCAGTCGATACCCATCTGTCTGTAGTATTCAGCGATCGCGACGCCCATGTAGATCGAGCTTTCACGTGCCGCAACAGGCATTGAAGAAGTGTTGCAGATGATGCATGTTCTGTCCATGAGCTTCTTTCCGGTCTGCGGGTCGTCAAGGTGAGGGAATTCACGAAGAATTTCAACGACTTCACCTGCACGCTCGCCGCATGCGACGATGATAACTATCTGAGTCGTAGCGTGTTTTGAGATCTGGTGCTGAAGGACTGTTTTGCCTGCGCCGAAAGGTCCGGGAGTGCAGAACGTTCCGCCTTTAGCGACCGGGAAAGGTCCGTCGATGATGCGCTGCGAAGTTACAAGCTGCTCGGTCGGAAGAAGCCTTTCGCCGAAACGGAGCGCGAATTTTGCCGGCCACATATTGATCATGTTGACAGAACGGACATTTCCTTTCTCGTCTTCGATCGTCGCGATTTCCTGTTCTACCGTGTATTCGCCGGGAGCCGCTATCGACTTGACGACGCCTTTTCCGATGAAGTTGAAGGGAACCATGATCTGGTGCTTGATGTTCTCTTCGGGAACCCAGCCGAGGAAGTATGCTCTGTAAACAACGTCGCCGACTTTAGCCGTCGGATTCCACTGCCATTTGATGTTGCGGGGAAGGGGAGGAAGGTAGATACCTCTTTTAAGGAAATATCCAGCAGCTTCCGCGATATCCTCGAGAGGATTCTGAAGACCGTCGAAGACTCTCTTCAAAAGTCCCGGTCCAAGTTCTACGGAGAGAAGATCCTTCTCGAAAACGACCTCGTCGCCGTATCTGATGCCGTCGGTCGGCTCGAAGATCTGGACTTTCGCTTCGTTTCCGTTGATCTCGATGACCTCGCCTTTAAGCGACTGTCCGCCGGTCTTGACGAAAACAACTTCGTTCTGACGGATCGTTCCGTCGAATCTTACGGTGACAAGGTTTCCCTGCGCCGCAATGATTATCCCTTTGGTTTTTTCATCCATTTGCAAGTCTCCTATCAGTAATTTCCATTGATTATATTTTCCAAAATCTTCATTCCGGCTTCGTCGTTCTGCGTCATCCAGCGGTCTTTCATCTGGAAACCGATGATGTAGCCGTAGATGATGTGGTCGGCGAAAGGCTTTTCCTGGCCGACTTCTTCAAGAAGGTTGAAGCGGATTCTGTCGAGTTCTCTCTCGACTTCGTCCGGAGTTTTCTCCTTGTCGAAAAGTGCCGCAATTTCGGCAACTTCCGGGAAGTAGCCTTTAAGTCCCAGGTCTGCGTTGTTCCTGTTTTCAAGGATAAGTTTAACCGCGTCCGTATCGCCTTTTAAGTGCTTGTCGAGGTCGGTTCCGTTTTTCAGCATCCTGAGAGCCGAAACAACTGTGTAAACCGTCATCATGTTCGTGCCGTAGCGTGCAAGGAACGGGTTTTTGTTCGCGGCCATCCAGGTATAGTAGCCGGTGTAAAGCTCTTCGATCTTCGCGTTTCTCTCTTCGTTTGTCTTCGCCGATTCAAAGAAATCCTCGATAAATTCGGGATATCCGTCTGGAGCATTGTGTCTCGGGTCATCAACGAAAAGTTCAAGCTCTTCAGGCTTGGTCATGCCGGCGCGGAAAAAGTCGATTTCTTTGCCCTCTTCAGCGGCAAGCCTTGATTTAATGATGAGCTCGATATTTCTGATGTCATCGAGAATAAGGATCGAGCGGATCCCCTCGCGCAGAGGCTCGAGCTGCATGTCGAATTCTTCAAGCAGATCGGCCAAAGTGCACGGAAGGTCGCCGTCCCAGGTGAGCTGGGGCAGAGCCGCTATCGTGTAGTGATTAAACTTCATGCTTAATCACCCCGCTATTTCGAGAACAGAGCTTTTCTAAGTTCGGGTCTGATGTATTCAGTAAGCAGTTCAACGACCGATTCATCGGTAAAATCGTAGCGTAGAGCGCCGTTTGCCGCGATTACAGCGAATCCCGAAGGAAGCGTTTCGTCGCTGAGCTTGATTTCTTTCGCGCCGAGCGAATCGATCTGGCTTTTAACGTAAGCAGAAAGTTTGTCTTTAAGTGCAGCAGGAAGTTCTACCGAGAATGAACCTTTGTCTGCATATATTTTAAGGAATTCCGAAACGAACTCTTTGATGAGTGCTTCGCTCTTCATAGCCTCTTTTACAGGAGTTGCGACAGCCGCCGTAAGGACCTCTTTCTCAAGAACGAGTTTGAGCTTGTCGACAGACTGTTTCGCCGCGATCTTAAGAGCCGATTCGGTGTTGTGTTTCATAGTTTCGGCCTCTTTTTTCGCGTTTTCGATTATCGATTCGGCCTCTTTTTTGGCATCTGCGATAATTTTTGCTGATTCCTTTTTTGCATCGGAAATAATGGTGGCTTTTTCCTGCTCGGCAGGTTCAAGAACGGAAGATTTAAGGAAATCGGTGATGTCCTTAATTTTGCTGTCGGTGACATTGAGTTTCGTGTTTTGAGCTTCGCCCATTTTAACCTCCAAAAAATATGTTCAAAAACATTGCAACGGCGGTTATCTTAGTGGAGGGGGTATAAAAGTCAAAATAAAAAAAAGTGCTTGAATTACTAAATAAAATGGCAACTTTACAACACTTGTCGAGAAATTTTTTTTACTTTATGAATTTTTTGGACGAATTTTTGAAAAAAGCTAATCCCCGTAATTTTCGCGGACAAAGTAGTTGTTACCGATAAGCAGTGCCTCTTTTTTCGCGTCTTCGATATCGGCAAACATCATCTCTTTTGCGAGTTCCTCAACGCCGGTTTCGGCTTTCCAACCGAGAATTTTGGCTGCTTTTTCGGGATTTCCGAGGAGGATGTCGACTTCTGTCGGGCGGAAGTAGCGCGGGTCGACACTGATTATTTCCTGACCTTTTTTGAGAGCGATTTTTTCAGTAAATTCAGTGAGTTTTGCTGTGTCTATATCGTCAATGACACCTTTTTCGTCAACTCCTTTTCCAATAAATGCGATTTTCACTCCGACACAGTCAAAAGCCATTCTGACAAAATCACGGATCGATGAAGTACGTCCAGTAGCAATGACGAAATCGTCAGGTTTTTCGTTCTGAAGGATAAGCCACATCGCCTTGACGTAATCTTTTGCATGTCCCCAGTCTCGCTTTGCGTCGAGGTTTCCGAGATAGAGCATATCCTGAAGACCGAGGATGATCCTTGCCGCTGCGCGGGTGATTTTTCTCGTGACGAAAGTCTCGCCTCTGCGCGGTGACTCATGGTTGAAAAGTATTCCGTTGCTTGCGAAAATACCGTATGATTCTCGGTAGTTGACTGTTATCCAGTAAGCGTAGATCTTGGCCGCGGCGTAAGGGCTTCGCGGATAGAACGGCGTTTTTTCGCTCTGCGGAACCTCGGCGGCTTTGCCGAAAAGCTCGGAAGTCGATGCCTGATAGAATTTTGCAGTCTTCTCCATCCCTAAAATCCTGATTCCTTCGAGGAGCCGGAGAGTTCCCAAAGCGTCTGAATTTGCGGTATATTCGGCAGTCTCGAACGAAACTTTGACATGTGACTGAGCCGCAAGATTGTAGATTTCGTCAGGTTTGACTTCCTGCATTATTCTGATGAGGTTCGTAGCGTCGGTGAGATCGCCGTAATGCAGCGTGAACTTCCTGTTTTTATCGTGGATATCCTTGTAAATGTGGTCTATCCTGTCGGTGTTGAAAGAAGAACTTCTCCTTTTTATGCCGTGGACTTCGTAACCTTTTTCAAGCAGCAGTTCTGCCAGATACGAGCCGTCCTGGCCTGTGATTCCTGTTATGAGAGCTTTTTTCGCCATGGTTTTTCTCCTGAATTGAACAGCAAAACGCAGAATTTTATTGAGAGATGCTTTTGAGTCAAGAAAGGACACTCTAAGCATATTTTTCGTATCGGATTTCCTCAAACCAGTCGAAATTATCGGAGATGAGCAGTTCCTCTTTTTTTATGAGATGCGTCGTCTGCATAGGAACGGTTCTGTACGGCAGGTGAAATTTATCAGCCAGCTGACAAACCTCTTCAGTATAGTCATAAGTTAAGAGAAAATGCCCCTTCATGTCGCTTGCGAGTTCAAAAATTCTGTGATGATCGACATTGAATAAGCTGTAGAGTCTTTTTCCGGCAACGGTATATGGAGGATCTATGAAAAAAAATGCTTCAGGATCATCTTTTTTCGACTCCATTATTTTGAAAGCATCACTGTGTAAAAATTTAATTTTGTTTTTCAGTTTGTTCGCTTCGCTTATGCGGCTGACAAGAGTTGCCGGATACCATCTGGAAGCAAGCCCTTTTCCCGCTTCGCCTGTTTTCATCTGCCCTGAACCTTTCGCCAGTATTCCGCCGTGGTTGGTGCGGTTCCGCACAATTGTGGCAAAAGCCAGCTCTTTTATTCCATCCTGCGCATGAGACACAACTTTATTTATGTTTTCCGCTGAAACTTCAAAGTCTTGTATCTGTGCAAGCAGCCATTGGCAGTCCGTGTCTGAAAAAACAGTCTGCCATACTGAAGCAACATCATCATCCAGTTCCACCATTGTCACAGAATCAAAATAAGACTCTGCGGCAGCTGTAAGGCTTATAATTCCTCCTCCGGCAAAAGGTTCAATCAGCTCGGATTTTTTGTCGGCCTGCATAAACCATTTTCTCGCTGTCGGAACAAGCCATGTTTTTCCGCCAGGATAACGAAACGGACTTCTTTGCGGTATACTTGCTACATTCACAACGGTATTTCTGACAATACTTCTTTCCAATTCAGGGAAAAGCGACTGTTGCAAAGGATTGGTAATCATAATAATTCAAAAACTGAATGTGGTTCAGGCGCGTTGCTTTTACGCTCTTCTAACTTTTCCTGCAGCTGACCGACAAAATCTTCTATATTTCCGGGATTGGTATAAATAATTTTGTCCAATGCAGGTTCAAATTCGGTATATATTGTGTCATACAGCACAAGATGGTTCTGTTTTTCAGCTTCGTTATATTCCAAATCATACAGAAACCACGCTATGTCAGCTTTGTTTTTATTCACTTGCGGTAATTTAGGGAGCGTCTCAAAAAAAGATTTTTGTATAACGACACACTGTTTTTTTCTCCATGCCTTAAATATGCCGCCTTTATACAGCATTTGCGGAATAAGCCGCTTCCTTGAAGATGACAAATAGTCAGGATGCGGATAGTTGGGACCGTTCCAATTAAAATCTGCTGAAGGATTTCTCATGTATTCTTGAAACGGTTTTCGCAAATTTCCGCTTATGTAAACTCCCTGAACCTCTATTGAAGCAAAGTCGGCAATATTTCCGTTGTCATCGCATTTAATAATAACATAATCTACATTCCCGGCGGATAGTCCGTTTGCATCTGTCAAGCGGATTTCCGGCAACGAAGTCCATTTTGTTCCTTTAGGCCAGACAAATGCTGCTGCATTGCGTAAAATTTTCCAATCCTCTCGGAAACGCGTCGGACATGTTATCACCATATTTCCAGAATGATTTACACAACAAACGCCCAACGGATCATCGGCTTTGTCTTTTGTGCAGTTCGGGAAACGGTTGTTGAAAGGACAAAGACGGTTTTCCCGGTAATATAAAGCCCGTTCAGAATTATTATCTATCGGAAATCCAAAGATTTCTGCCATAGGATTGATATCTGACATTTTTCAAACCTCCGATAAATATTTTTGCATAATTGATTTAATTCGTCAATAAAAAATCATCTCTGACCGCATTTTTCAGCGGTTTTTCGCGTAACTTTAAAACCCGCATAAAATCAAAACGTGGGAAGTTTAGGAAAATTCGTTGGCGAGAACAAGATTGCACACCGTAAATTATTCTTCTTCGTCCTCGCAGCTTTCGAGCTGGTTATCCATTCCGTCAATAGATGTTCCGCGTTCCAACAGGCTTGCAAGGGGAGAAAAATCTTTTATGCAATTTTTTTCTACCATAAGGAGTGACAATTTTTCTCTTTTTCTCAGAGCTTCGACATTGTCTATTTTATTCGAGCTGAGATCCAGAATTCCGAGATCAGGAAAAGATTCATTGTCGGCAAAACCTGACAGATCCGTAATCTCATTTCCCTGTAAATATAAATATGCAAGTGATTTTACATTTTTAACAGCCGGAACTTTTTTGATTTTATTGGAGGCTACACCCAAAGTCATAAGATTTTCCAGACCGTCAAATTTAAGCAGATCTTCATCGTTCAGTTCGTTGTAAGCGAGGTTTATTAAAAAAATTGAGTCAAGTCCTTTTAAAGCCGGCAGGTTAGAGATATTGTTGAAGCTCAATTCAAGATGCTCCAATGCTTTCAGATTTGTTATTTCTTCCGGAATTTCTTCAATCTGGTTTCCGTTCAATCCCAGATAAAACAGATTTACTAAACCGGTAAGAGCTGAAATGTCTTTTATTCTGTTTCTCTCACCGTTAAGATATGTTAAATTGATCAAGTTTTTTATCGGAGAAATATCTCTGATATAGTTGTCTTCAAGGTGTAACTCACTTAAATTTGTCAGAGATTTCAGAGGCTTGATGTCTATGATTTTGTTGTGGGAAATATTAAGAAATTTAAGTTTTTTAAGATTGACGATATTTTCAGGCAAATTCACAATCTGGTTTTCGCTCAAATCCAGTGATGTGAGGTTTACAAGCTGTTCCAGCGGAGAGAAATCCTTCAATTCTGTTTCTACTATTCTAACACTTTCAAGGTTTGTAAGCAGTGAAAATGAGCCGTCAAGACAGGTTATACGACTGATTACCACGAGATTTAATTTTTTCAGTCCTGAAAGAGGGGCAAAATCATAAACATTTTTGTCTGAAATCTCAATTAATCTGATGTTTACAAGTTTTTCAATGCCTCGCAAGTCTCGAGAATTAATAGAGATTTCATCGACTTTCTCCAAATCCTCTTCTTTAAGTTCGTAATCCGCATTGTAACCCAGACTTTTCTTTACTGCTGATTCTATCTCAGGATCCGCAAAAAGGCCTTCGTAATCTCCTGTCGGAATGATTCTATGACAGCGCTCATAGCCGTTGACAGGCTTGGCTTCTTCAATATTTCCGTACTCAGGTTCTTCATTGTCGGAATCCGTGTCGTCATCAGCGGTTGTTTCCGAATCATCGTAATCGGAATCAGGAACAGTGCCGGATTCGTTTCCGGATTTAGACGATGAGCAGGAAAACAGGAAAAAAACCGTTGAAATCACCAGAAACCATTTAAAAAAGCTCTGCATCTGAACCTCCTGAAACTGATCTAAAAACAGCGGCAGATTATATTTTTTATTGAAAAGCTGGCAAGTTTTGCCGGTGATGCTGTCAGCGGAATTTTAAATAAAAACAAAAAAAGCTGTTGCCAGATTTTTTAAAAACCGTAATATTGCGCGGTTTGTTTTTTCGGGAAGAAAAATGGCGAGATATATTGTTTCTGACGACGGGGAACTGCTGGAGGAAGTCCAGTCGATATCCGATACGGCGGAGTATGAGTTCCCTGAGCTCGACAGTGCCGAAAGAGCGCGTTACAAAGAGCTTCGGACGGTGATAAAGAGTATCGAGGATCGTGTTTCCGAGGCTCCGGCGTTGAAAAAAGGGGATATTGAGCAACTTTACGAAAATCAGCTCAATTCCGCGCAGTGCAGCGCGGTTTTTGCACTCACAGGACCTGTGCTTGTCATTGCCGGTGCCGGAAGCGGAAAGACGAGAACCATTGTCTACCGCACGGCATACATGCTTCAGAAGGGGATAAAGCCCGAATCGATACTTCTTCTCACTTTCACAAGGCGCGCTGCAGGAGAAATGACTCAGCGCGTGAACCAGCTTATCGGTTCTGAGACTGCAAACAGGATAACTGCCGGGACTTTCCACAGTTTCGCAAACATCCAGCTCAGGAAATACGGGCGTTTCATCGGGATAATGCCGAATTTCACGATCTGTGACCAGGTCGATTCAGCCGACATGATCGATCTCATAAAAAACACTCTCGACATCAAGAAAACAGGCAAGGCGATGCCGAAAAAAGGGACTATCGCCGAGATCATAAGCCGTTCCCGCAACCATGCAAAGCCTATATCAGATGTTATTGAGGGCTACTATTCGAAATACAGCGAGTTTTCCGATGTGATACAGAAGATCGCGGAAGGTTACGAAAAATACAAGGCGGAGCGCAACATGCTCGATTACGACGACCTTCTCGAAAAGTTCCTCGAGCTTCTTGAAAAGTCGCCCGAAGCCCTTGAAAGAATCCAGAACCGCTACGAATACATCATGGTCGACGAGTATCAGGATACCAACATTTTCCAGGGCAAGATCGCCGATCTGATCGCCGCGAAAAGCCGCAACATTATGGTCGTAGGCGACGATTCTCAGAGCATTTACGCTTTCAGAGGAGCCAATTTCGAGAACATTCTCCGCTTTCCGCAGAAGTGGGATGACGCCCGTCTGATCAAGCTTTTCAGAAACTACCGCTCTGAAAGGACGCTTCTCAACTATACGAACGAGATAATCAAGAATTTTTACGTTTCCTACGAAAAGGCGCTCGTTTCCAATATCGAGAGAGTGAAGGGAAGGCCGCTTGTAAAGCGTTTTCTTTCAGCCGAGGACGAGGGGGAATTCGTCGCTTCAGAAATCGAAAAACTGCTTGAAAATGGCATGAAACCTGAGGAGATAGCGGTGCTTTACCGTTCGAGTTTCCATGCCAATTTCGTTCAGGCGTCCCTTCTTCGCCGCGGGATCGATTTTGCAGTTTACGGCGGGATAAAATTTGTCGAAAGGCGCCATATAAAGGATGTTTTGAGTTATGCGAAAGTGATCCAGAATTCAAAGGATTCGGTTTCGCTCAACCGCATTTTCAAGCTCGTTCCGGGAATCGGAGCCGCGACCGCCGCGCGTCTGGCCGAAAGTTTCGCAGAAAAAGGTCCGCTTGCGATAGAAGCCCACGCTAAAAAGAAATATTACGACGAATTGAGACGGCTGTGTGAAATGCTTGAGGTTGCTTCTAACGATGAACTTAAAATAACGAAAATGCTTGAAATGATTATAGAATTTTACAAGCCTATTCTCGAAGAGCTTGAAGACGATTCTGACGAAAGACTCAAGGATTTTCCGGTTCTTATCCAGCTTGCCTCGAATTACCGTGTTCTTGAAAATTTTCTTACCGATTTTGCGCTTGACCCGCCCGATTCAAAACTCAGTTCGTCGAAAGTCACGGCAGATGCAGCGGAGAACCGCAACAAAGTTGTTCTTTCAACGATCCACAGCGCTAAAGGGCTCGAATGGGACACCGTTTTTGTGATAAGTCTCAACGAAGGGAGTTTCCCGAGTGAGAAGGCGGTCACGAAAATCGACGATCTTGAAGAAGAACGCAGACTTTTCTATGTTGCCTGCTCACGCGCCAAATCGCGCCTTTTCCTTACTTATCCGCAGATAAAACTGATGTACGGAAAACTCAATTCGACCGCGCTGCCGAGCAGATTCTTGGCTGAAATATCCGATTCTTACTACGAAATTTCCTGATTATTTTATTTTCTGGTCGATAAGGAAAATATCGTCTTCATACATGGATGAGGTTAAGTATTCGACCTCTTTTTCAAACTGGCTCAAAGTGTCTGTTCCCCAGTTTTTTGTGAGTTTGAGGTAAAGCTGGGCCGTGACGTAAGCGTCGGAAAGGGCGCGGTGCATATTGCCCATCGGTTTCAGGTTGAAGTGGTTTTTAAGAGTCGAAAGCCTGAAATTTGCCGAAGATTTAACCTCCTTGCGGGATGCAAGCAGGGTGCAGAAAGTGTCGAAATTCTTGTCTATGCCGCATTCTTTCAGCTCGTAGTGCAGGAAAGACATATCGAATTTAGCGTTGTGCGCCACGAGCATGTCGTCGCCGATGAAGTCTGCAAAAAGCGGAAGCACCTGCGAAATAACGGGCTTTCCGGCAACCATTTCATTGGTGATTCCTGTTATTTCAACGATTTTATCAGGAATTTTTCTTCCAGGGTTTACCAAAGTCTGGAATATTCCGCAGAGTTTGTTGCCGGAGAGTTTTACCGCGCCGATTTCGGTGATTCTGTCGCCTCTGCTCGTGTAAAGGCCGGTCGCCTCAAGGTCGAAAACCGTAACATTTCTATTCTGCATCGTTTTTTGCCTTTTTTTTGCTGCGGTAGGCGATAATCGATTTTTTCGTTATAAAATAGGTCGGAAACATTGCGATAAGTCCGACAACGGCGCCTCCGATGCACATCGGAAGAAAAATATCGGCGCCGAGAGCGAGAAATCCTTTTGTCTGCTCGACAAAACCTTCAAGTTTGAGGACATCAGTCATTTTCGACATGATTGTTCCCAGAGTGACGACATGGTCTGCCGGATAGAAGAAAGTTCCTATCCAGTAGATAAAAGCGTAAATCGGAATCACTGTCAGCGGGTTCGTAATCCACACTCCGGCAACAGCCGCGGGTTTGTTTGCGTGCTTGAAAGGAAGGCAGACGAGCCCTGCAACAGCCATCTGTATTCCCATTATCGGGAGAAAACCGACGAAAATTCCTAGCGCAAGCCCGAAAGCGATATCGTGAGGATCGGCATTGAGATGAATCAGCTTCTTCCAGATTCTCAGAAACTGTGATTTGAGGTCATACCAGGGAATTTCCGGCTTGTTTTCCGATGCGCTGTTGTTTTTTTCCATTTCCATGCGTCAAACAACCTTTCTGCTGATAAAAAAAGAATGGAGCTACCGAGGTGACTCGAACACCCGACCTGCTGATTACGAATCAGCTGCTCTACCGACTGAGCCACGGTAGCACCATAGCGGCGGAAAGTTTAGAATTTTTTTTTTCAAAGTCAAATTTTTTATTGTTGCTGCTCAAAATCAGGATCGTTCTTATCGACTTTTCCAGGAAAATTTGAGTTAATGCGCCTTATGGTTTAAAAAACGGTGTTTTTTTGAGAGGTTGCATGAAGCAGGTTTCCTTAAAGAACGACGTGACGAAAACGGTTTCGCTGGACGCCATGTCGCCTAATTTTGTCTATGAGAACAAAGAATCGGCTGACGGCTGGAAATATGATGTCAAGGAGGAACTCGGGCGCGGCGGCATCGGCAGGGTCATGGTTGCTTTCGACCGGTCGATAGGGCGCGAAATCGCATTGAAGGAGCTCATCATCAGCGGCAGTGACGACAGAATTCCGTCGATTGACAAGATGCGGTCCGACGAGGCGCGTTTTCTGAGAGAGGCGTGCGTAACCGGGCAGCTTGAGCATCCCGGCATTGTTCCGGTTTACGAAATCGGGCGCAAACCGGACGAAAACCGCTACTACACGATGCGTCTTGTCCGCGGAGAAACCCTTTCTCAGGCGATAAAGGAGGCAGGAACGCTTGAAAAGCGGCTCAGACTGCTGCCTCATTTCCGCGACATCTGCAACGCAATCGCATACTCCCATAGCCGCGGCGTTATCCACCGAGACATCAAGCCGGAAAACATTATGATCGGGGAATTCGGTGAAACAGTCGTGCTTGACTGGGGACTCGCGAAAGTAAAAGGCGAGGACGATACGACTGCCGGTGAACTCCGCGAAGAGCTCAACCTGCTCAAAGTCGAAAATATTGGTATGACGGTGAAAGGAAAGGCTATCGGCACTCCGGCATATATGTCTCCGGAACAGGCGAGAGGCGATATTTCGGCGATTGACGAACGCAGCGACATCTATTCTCTCGGAGCGGTTCTTTACGAAATTCTGACAGGCGTTCCTCCGTTCAAAGGGAAAACTGTGCAGGAAACGCTTGAAAACGTAAAGTCGTCGCAGCCGGTCGACATCACTATTTTTGAGCCGACATCTCCCCCTGATCTCTGCGCTGTTGTGGCAAAAACGCTGACAAAAGACCCTGCTTCGCGCTATCAGTCAGCGCTGGAAGTAGCAAAAGAGGTCGAAAATTTCATGTCAGGCGGCAAAATCGCGGCCTATGAATACAGTTCATGGGAAATGCTGAAGCGTTTTGTTGCTAAAAATAAGTCGCTTTCCGTTCTCGTGCTGGTGCTTTTTGCCGTTATGATTTCTGCTTCGGTCGCCGTTTTCAAGGCTTACCGCGATTCTGTTGAAAATGAAAGGGCGGCACACCTCAACCTGTCTCTCGGCTACCTTGAATATGCCGAAAAACTTCTGAAAGAGGGAAAGTATTCCGATTCAGAGATTTTTGCAGCGGCTTCTCTTTACAATTCTCCTTTCAATTCAATGAGCCCGTGGAGTTATCCTGATTCGTATCTTGCTGGAAATATTGAAGAAAGTCGTGAACAGATGCTTAACATACAGTCTCTGCTCTACCTTTCGCGGGTTTATGGCAACAACGCTTTCAAAGGAAATTTCGCGAGTGTCGGTTTTGATGCCAGAAACATCGCCGTTTCGCCCGATGGCTCGCTTTTTGCGGTTTCTGGAAAGCGGAAAGAGGTCAAGGTCTATTCTGCGGACGGAACGGAAAAATTCACTTTGAGCGGCCACAAGGACGAAGTCGGAGCGGTCGAGTTTTCATCCGACGGCAGATTTATTGCTACTGGAAGCTGGGACAACAATCTTATTCTCTGGAACGCGTCGGACGGTTCGCAGATAAAGTCACTGCCGACTCTGGCGGGCGAGATTTACGCTGTTGCATTTTCGCCCCGGAACAAATTCATCGCGTTCGGCGGAACCGAAAAGACTCTCTGGGTTGTGAAGTCCGACGATTTAACCCTTTCTTCAGCCGGCAGATTCGAGCTTGAAAACACAGTCCGCAGCATTGACTGGGCGCCTGACGGTAAAAAAATCCTTGTTTCGGACAGTTCCGGAAAGATATACCTGATTGCTAGAGGCGGCATCGAAAAAGTTTTTAATTTCCACAGCGAACCGACAGTTGCAGTCCGTTTTTTGAGTGACGGAACCCGCTTCGTGTCGGCAAGTTACGACAAAAAATTCGCGCTCTGGAGCGTTTTTTCCGATAAGCCGCTCAATGTCTACGAGCATTGGGACGCCTTTTTTTCGCTTGATGTCTCGAATGACGGAAGGCTTGCCGCTGCTTCTGTCCGCGACGGTTCGATAAAGCTGATAAACCTTGTAACGAGGCAGGTTGACGACCTTCGCGATCATGTCGGTTCGGTCTATTCGGTCAGATTCCTTCCGATGGGAAATTCGCTCGTTTCGGTCGGAGAGGATCGTTTCGTCAAGGTCTGGCGCACCGATTTCACTAAGGAAATGCAGCGTCTGCGCGGACATACGACATACATTCCCTCTCTTGCATACTCGCCGGATGAAAAGTTCCTGGCATCGTCAAGCTGGGATTTTACGATAAAACTGTGGAATATTTCCACGGAACTGCTTGTTTCCTCTTTCGGAATTGACGGGACTGTCGCCTACAGTCTGGCGTTTTCGCCCGACGGACAGTTTCTTGCTTCCGGAGATTCGGACGGAACGCTCCGTTTCTGGAATCCGCTGACCGGCAAAATGATTTTTTCCTACCAGCTTCACACCGATCAGATTGCGACTATTAACTTTTTGAACGGCGGGAGAAGGATAATTTCTGCCGGCAAGGATAAAAAAGTTAAGATTTTCGATCTTTCGGAAAGGCGCGTAGTAAAGACTCTCGACCATGAAAATCCTGTTAACACCGTGGCTGTTTCAGCCGACGGTTCGTTTGCGGCAAGCGGCGGAAGAAACGGCGAAATAAACTTCTGGAGCCTTCCCGAAGGAAAACTTGTTTTCGGAACAAAGGGAAGCGGCGGAAAATCGGTTCTTTCGCTTGCAATTTCGCCTGACAATACAGTGGCTGTTTCAGCCGACGAGGACGGAGTCATCAGCAAATGGGATCTCCGTTCCGGAAAGATTACAGGGACTTTCAGGGAAAATTCCGGAGCTGTCAACGCCGTAGCCTTCTCTGAAGACGGAAAAATGTTCATTTCGGCCGGCAGGGAAGTCATTGTCAGGAACACAGCCGATTCGCAGAAAATCATGCAGTTTGACCTTCAATACGCGGCTTACAGTGTCGCATTCGAGAAAAGCGGAAAGTTCTTTGTTGTCAGTGACGGCGCGGTTATCAAGCGCTATCCTGTCATTTCCGAAATGTGGAAAGAGAACCCAGCGGAACTTCTGGAAGAAACGCAGAAAAATGCCGGCAAAAAACTTGAAGGTTTCAAACTTATCCCGTTTTAGGAGGAAAAATGTCGGAAATTCAGAAACTTGGAGCAATTCTCAAAGAAAAGAATCTCAAAATAAGCGGCGCCGAATCGTGCACGGGAGGCATGGTTGCGGCTGAAATAACTTCAGTCAACGGCATTTCGGCGGTTTTCAACGAAAGTTTTGTCACCTATTCAAACGATGCAAAACACCGCAATTTAGGCGTATCTGAATCAACTCTGGAGAAATTCGGGGCTGTAAGCGAGGAGTGTGCCCTGGAGATGGCTGAAGGTGCGGCAGAACGAAGCGGTGCCGATATCGCTTTTTCCGTCACCGGTATTGCCGGGCCTACCGGCGGAACAAAGGAAAAACCGGTCGGAACAGTCTGTTTCGGCGTTTTTTTCAAAGGAAAAACCGTCACGAAAACGGCTCATTTCAGTGGAGACCGTGAGAGTGTCAGGCGTTCTTCTGTCGATTTTGTGATTGATCTTATGATTTCCTTGATTGAAGAAGCCGCGGAACTTTAATTCTGCTTTTCTTCCTTTTCGCGGTTTCTGTATTCGATGACTTTCTGAGCGACGAAATCCATGAGTTCTTTCACGCCGTTTCTTGTGATGCCGCTGATTTCAAAGTAGGGCATATCCTTGACGAATTCGCGAAGTTCTTTGCGCAGTTTTTCTTCTTCCTCGCCGTATGAATCGATCTTGTTGAGGACGATTATCTGCTCTCTTTTCGCAAGTTCGGGATTGAAGAGCTCAAGTTCTCGGTTTATCGTTTTGATGTCTTCTACTGGCGATTTTCTTGCCGGATTTATCTCGACTAAATGAATGAGAAAACGCGATCTTTCGACGTGACGCAGAAATCTGTGTCCCAAACCGGCACCTTCGTGAGCACCTTCGATAAGACCGGGAATGTCAGCAACTACAAACGGGATGAAGTCCTTTCCTTCGACCATTCCGAGATTTGGAACAAGCGTTGTGAAAGGATATTCGGCGATTTTCGGCCGTGCGTTGCTGATAACGCTGATTAGAGTCGATTTTCCGACAGACGGAAAGCCGATAATTCCGACATCGGCCATGAGTTTGAGTTCGAGACGCACTTTTTTGCGCTCGCCTGGAAGTCCTTCCTGTGCGTAGTGCGGGGCTTTGTTGACGCTTGTTTTGAATTTCGCGTTTCCTCTGCCGCCGATGCCGCCCTTAGCAATGACGACTTTCTGTCTGTGCTGCGTGATATCGGCGATAAGTTCCGAAGTTTCGTGGTCAAAGACAAAAGTTCCGAGCGGGATCTTTACGATCGTACTTTCGCCGCCGCGGCCGTACATGTTGGAACCCATTCCTTTCTGGCCGTTCTCGGCTTTGATCGTGCGCTGGTAGCGGATGTCGTAAAGTGTGATGACGTTCTCGTCGCCTTCAAAAATGACATCTCCGCCTTTGCCACCATCGCCGCCGTCTGGACCTCCGAGCGGAATGAAAGGCTCGCGCCTGAAACTGACAGCCCCGGCACCGCCGTTGCCAGCGATAATATCGACTATTGCCTGATCGACAAACTTCATAACGACCTCATGTTTTAGGTAAAAAAAACTCCCGCCTCGCGACGGGAGTCTGAAATTCAAACGAAACGAAAATTATGCTTCGGTGACTACGGAAACTCTTCTTCTTGCTCTGCCGTTTTTGTAGAAAGTCTCATACTGAACAACGCCTTCTTTAAGAGCGTAAATCGTGTAATCAGTGCCAAGACCTACATTTTCGCCAGGGATCCATCTTGTTCCGACCTGACGGACAATGATGTTGCCCGGAATGACCGGCTCGCCGCCGAACTTTTTGATTCCGCGTCTCTGACCTGCGCTGTCACGACCGTTTCTTGCACTTCCGCCGCTTTTCTTATGTGCCATGGTGTTCCTCCAAATTACTTAACAATTTCAAGAACTTTGAGCTGTGTAAAGCTCTGCCTGAAACCGTTTTTGACTTTGCTGGTTTTTCTTCTTCTTTTCTTAAAAACGATAACTTTTTTGCCTTTATAGTTTTTTACAACTTCAAGTTTTACCGTTACATCATTAAGATAAGGTTTTCCAACCATAACATTTTCGCCGTCTGCAAAAAGAAGAACATTTTTGTTCTCGACAAGCTCGCCTTCTTTCTTGTCCAGATTGTAAACAGAAACCTTTTCTCCGGGGACAACCTTAAGCTGGTTGCCGCCGAAATCAATCATTGCGTACATAAAAACCCTCCAAAAATAAAGAGCACTCAAAAAAATAACGCGGGGATTCTACGCAAAGTTGTCTGAGTGTCAAGATTTTTTTAATATTTCGGGCAGATAATTCTTTGAGCCGTTGGTCGAAGCTATTGACTTTCCATAGCGCAAAATGATAATTCGCCGCTTTTGACCGTTTCGGCTGAAATGCAAGAGGATTCAATGAGACGTGAAATCGACATGCTTAACGGCGGTTTCGCCGCAAAAATACTTCAGTTTGCGATTCCGCTTGCTCTGACGGGGATCCTGCAGCAGTTTTTCAATGCGGCGGATGTCATGGTCGTCGGGCGTTTTGCAAGCAAATTCGCGATGGCGGCTGTCGGCTGCAACACTCCTGTCATAGGCATTGTCGTCAACCTTTTTGTCGGAATTTCGACCGGCGCGACTGTTGTTATCGCCAAGTGTATCGGGCGCGGCGACGGCGCAGGGGTGAAGAAGGCTGTCCACACTGCGGTCTTTTTAAGTCTTGTCTGCGGAAGCGTGATGGCGCTTGTGGCGCTTGCTGTTTCAAGCCGCATCATGTCGCTTCTTTCGGTGCCGGAAGAGGTGCTCCCGATGGCGCTTTCATATTTCCGGATCTACATTTCTGGGCTTCCGGCGATACTGCTTTACAACTTTGAATCGGCGATTTTCCGCTCGAAAGGTGACACGAACACGCCTCTTTTTTGCCTTATTGCTGCAGGAATCGTGAATGTTCTGCTAAACCTTTTTTTCGTTCTCGTTCTCAAAATGGGAGCGGAAGGTGTCGCGATAGCCACGGTCATCTCGAATATCCTGAGTTCGGGAGCTATGTTCGCCATTCTTCTGCGCTCAAAAAGCGATGTCGGAATCGAATTTCACCTCATCAGAGCTGACCACGCCTCGCTTTTGGAAATCCTGCGCATCGGTGTTCCTGCAGGTGTCCAGAGCATGGTTTTCGCTCTTTCGAACATCATAATCCAGTCTGCGATAAACTCTCTCGGTCCCGATGTCATGGCTGCTTCGGCTGCCGCTTTCAATACCGAAATTTTTGCATATTTCATCGTGAATGCTTTCGGCCAGGCATGCACAGCTTTCATCGGGCAGAACTACGGCGCCAAGAAATTCGACCGCTGCAAAAAAGTCACTCTTCACGCCTTCTGGATGGACTGCGCTTTCACCGCTGCGGTAGCTTTGCCGATAATCATTTTTTCGCGGGAACTTCTCGGTCTTTTCAACGGCGATCCCGCTGTCATTGAATACGGCAGAACGAGGATCTTATATATCACATCTTTCCAGTTTCTGAACCTTACGACTGAAATTTTCTCAGGAAGTCTGCGCGGTTACGGCAATTCTCTCGCTCCCGCTCTGATCGCGCTGCTCGGCATCTGCGTGACGCGAGTCATCTGGGTTTTCACCGTTTTTCCGATGCACAGCGACTACGCCACGCTTCTTGCGTGCTATCCCATAAGCTGGTTCATCACAACATCGATACTGACTGGTTACTATTTCTGGTTTATGCGGGTCGCGCTGAAAAGGAAAGTTATAGGATTAACTTGATAAACTCGGCGGAAATCATTCGGTTTTGCAGGTTTTGCCGTCTTCGGCACAGCCGTTTTCGCAGTATTCAGTCGGGACATTCCAGAACTCAAGATAACCTGCGCTCGTTTCAAGGCAGTAATCGTTGTTGATAAGTTCGGCATCGGATGACTCGTAGCCTAAACACCATTTACTATCCAAATCAGCGGGTTTTTCACATGATTCATAGCAGTATGTATAGTTTCTACCTGCATCTTCATCGCCGTAAACATCAATGGTCGTCAGACAGGTTTTTTTATTGCAGTTTGTTCTGGAAACTTGTTTGTTGTAGCACTCTACCATCGTGTTTCCTTCGCAGAACTGGACAAAAGTTCCATAATCACATTCTGCTCCTTTAGTGTTGTCCTGGTCATCCGGAACTTTGTTAAGCTTTACAAAATCTGTTCCGTCTTCGTTGCACGGCGTGTCGCACTGTTCAGTAAATTTGAAGGAAAGTTTTCCTTTGCTTGTTTCAAGACAGAGGTCGGCAGATAAGGTCCCGCCCGCTTTGTAATCGGAGACGACATCGGATTTTTCGCAAACCACATTTTTTTTCGGTGTTTCACAGCTTTCGTGGCATCCTGCGACATTTTTCCCTTCCATGCGTCCGCAGTGAAGACCGTTTGTGGTCATGCAGGTCTTGTCCGCGCAGTTTTCGTGAGAAACTTTCCCTTCGAGGCAGCGGACGGCCGTGTTTCCGTCACAGAATTCGACAAAAGTTCCGAAAACGCAGTCTGCATCAGGGGTATTCACCTGATCGTCAGGGACTTCGGTAACTTCTTCGTCAAGGGTGAAATCCTCATCCGGAGCGGTATCGCCGTCTGGTTCTTCGTCACTCAAATCATCGGTCGAATCTTCATCATTCTGTTCCGTGGTCGTATAGGAATCATCGGTCGAATCTTCATCATTCTGTTCCGGGGTCGTATAGGAATCATCGGTCGAATCGGCATCGTCCGGTTGTTCCGGTGTTGTGTCGTTATCGACAGGCTGTGAATCGTTGTCGTCAGTCTGTTCCGTGTCGGCGACATCTTCATCGTTCTGAGCTTCGCCGGAATCGGTGTCGTCGTTTGTTTTTTTCGAGCTGCCGCAGGCAGTGATTGCAAAAACTGAGCATAAAGCCAAAATCAAAAAGAGTTTTTTCATCTGAGACCTCCGTCAAAAAAAACGCTTTATGTTAGGGAAAATCTGGTAAAAGGCAAGGACTTAAAAATCACGAAAAAGCAGCTCTGGGGAATCACCAAAAAATCAGAAACATGTCAAAAAATCGGTATTTTTAAGTGAAAGATATGTCGAAAAATCGGCATTTTTCACAAAAGTGCTTGATTTTTTTGAATTTTTTTTAGAGATACTTTTTCTAGGTGATAAATCTATTTCTCTGGGCAGTTGAGATCAACCCTTTCTCGACATCTCCATACAGAACCGTATTCTTCGTCTTCAAAGCATTTGCACCAGTCAACCTCGGTAACTCCGTCCGTGCAGACCCACTTCATTATTTCGCCGATTTCGTAACCGTTTTCTTTTCCCCAGCAACCGTAACAAGTCACATCGTCTTCAACCCAGTCACCGTCTGAACAGTATGCAGCCTTGCATTCACTGGAAATCATGGCGCCTTCGTTGTATTTTCTCCCTTCGCTGTCTTCACATTGCAGAAATCCTTCTATTTCCACAACACCGTCAACCAAAATTTGAAATGGAACAGTTATCGAAGAATCAGATGATTTAAAAGAAGCAATACTATCTTCGCCGGTGTCTATAGAAAAAGAAAGACCTTTTTCCGCATTGACGGAGCTTAAATAAGCATAAGCTAAATCAGAAGTAGAAGCGGAAATATATCCTTCATACGGGTGGAATTCATACGGGTGGAAAGAGACAACTTTAAAAATTTCATTGTCAGTTGAAAAATAAAGGTCAGGACACTCGGCATAGCAGTCAACTTCGCCGGAGACATAATAGATATTACAGCCTATAATTTGGGAAAGAGTTATTGAATCCGGAATAAAATCAGGACACTGGACTGGTTCATTGTTTTGTTTGCACTTTTTTTCAAAAACTATCGTTGTTTTCTGCAACTTTGTGAGAAGAATGTCAGGTTTAAAATAGCAATAACTGTCGTTGGAGTATTTTAATTCCCGGAGACAGTCGTCAAAAACATTGCTTTCGTTTCTCGTGAACGAAGTCGAGCCAAAAGATTTTTTGCCGTTGCACGATCCGCCGCCTGATGGCGGTTCCTCCTCATTCGAACTACTACCGCAGCCTGCGAGCAGAATCATTGCGAAAATCACACCTATAAAAAGAAGTTTTTTCATTTGAACCTCCTAAACAGCAAAAAATCGAATAATTTTAAGGAAAATCAAGAAAAAAGCAAGAAGTTAAAAAACAAGTTTATCTGGTTATAACCCGATATACTCGCAAAAAATCATAGGTTTATAGGGTTATAACCATATAAAATTGACAAAAAATCTTTTTTTATTAAAAATTGCAATGGAGGTGGAGCATGATCTACAGAAAAAAATATATGGAAAAAATACTTCCTTTTGTGGATACGCCGTTCGTGAAGATTTTTACCGGCATCAGGCGTTGCGGCAAATCGACAATCATGCAGATGCTTCGCGAAGCTCTGACTGAGCGCGGGATCAAAGCTGAGCAGATTCTTTTTTACAGGCTTGATTCGCTTGAATACGAGAACATGACAAACATTGAACTATTCAACGAAATCAAGGCCCACCTTTGCAAAAACGGAAAAACATACATTTTTCTTGATGAAATTCAGGAAGTTGAATCGTGGGAAAAGACTGTAAACTCTCTGATGAGCGGTTTTGACACCGATATTTATGTCACGGGTTCGAATTCGAGGATGATGTCAGGTGAAATCTCGACTTATCTGACGGGAAGATACATCTCTTTCCGCATTTTTCCCCTTACTTTTTCTGAATATCTCGATTTTAGAGAAGCATACACCGAAAAAGGGAAATTGAAGGATGAGTTTGCCCGTTTCATGCGTTTCGGCGGCTTTCCGGCGATACATCTGCGCAATTATTCGGAGGACGAGGCTTACACGATCGTCCGCGATATTTACAATTCCACTATCTTCACCGACATTGTAAAAAGAAACGAAATCCGCAAGGTTGACCAGCTTGAAAGGGTTGTTAAATACGCTTTTGACAACGCGGGGCGGATTTTTTCGGGGCTTACGCTTTCAAAATATATGAAAAAACAGAACAGAACCATGGATGCTGAAACCGTTTACAGCTATCTGGAAAAGCTTGAAAAAGCTTACATTCTGCACCGATGCCAGCGCTATGACATAAAAGGAAAAGAATTCCTTAAAACGCAGGAAAAATTTTATTTGGCCGACACTTCGCTGCGTTATTCCGTGCTCGGATACAATTCTGACACGGTTTCTGCTATGATGGAAAACATCATTTATATCGAGCTTCTATCTCGCGGTTATTCCGTTTATGTCGGTAAAATGGATTCTTTTGAAATCGATTTCGTTGCCATCAGACAGAATGAAAAACTCTACATTCAGGTCTGCCGCGAAATAAACACCGCCAAAACCGAAACCCGGGAATACGAAAACCTTCATAAAATCAAAGACAACTATCCGAAATATGTAGTCAGAATGGACGACTTCGCCAAGGGGAACAGCGAAGGAATCCGCACAATGCACATTTCAGATTTTCTGCTGAGCAAGGAGTATTAAACTCGCCGGAATCACGAAAAAGCAGGTTAAGATGCTTAATCCGGAACACACTCTTCGTTTTTTCCGTTCCATTTATAGCCGTCTTCACACAAGCAGAAATAGATATTTTCTTGCTTAGGTTCACAACTAAACCACGGATCTGCGTGCGGAATATCAGCGCATGATTTGGAATCACAAGGATTTTTGACACATTTTTCGCCGTCCCACCAGTATTCAGGTTCTATACATCGTGCACAGCGGATATTTTTTCTGTCATATTGTTTGCCGCATGCTATTTCTATGGCTGCACTATTAAAATTTACAGCCCAGTAACATAAATCATTATTCTCATCATCTGATAAAAGAAGCCCCGTATCACCCAATTTGCTGTAGCCGCTGTTGCTTTCTTCGCATCCGATACAATATTCATTGCTGCAAGTGTCTGTTTTACAGTACTCGGATACTTCACATTCCCCGCCTGTCTGTGTGGCAGAGCAGTCTTTGATTAAAGTTCTCACTTTACTAATGCCGGTATATTTCCAGTCATCAAATCCTCCTTCGGATAAATCTAAGCATGCTCTTCGCCCTTCTTTCCAACCGCAGGATATCTTTGAAGACCATATAAGACCGCTTGAAGAATCTTTGCACGGAGCGGGACTTGTCGGAGTGCATTCAGGTATTTCGGTACATTCGTCACCGTTCCAGAAATACCCGTTTTTACATATACACCTGAAAGTTGTTTCGGATTGAGGAATACACTCCTTTAAAAAATTCGGATTACCGCACGGACTGGATTTGCAAGGATTTTTCAAACATTTACCTTGAAGAAAGAAATATCCGTCTTCGCATTTGCAAGAGAATGATACCGATGTTTCTCCTATACATTCAATGGCATTCGTAATATTTTTACAGGGTTCGTTTTCGCATGGGTTAAGACATTTTTTTTCGTTTCCGTTCCAAAACCAGCCTTTTTCGCATTCACATTTATATGAACGAGGTGTAATACTGCGATAATCGTAAAAAATTTCACAATTTTCTGTTGAGCGAGGAAGCCCTTCGCACGGATTGTTCTCACATGGATCTCCTGAAGTTTGCTTGCCGGAATTATCATCGTTTGTGTCCGCTGTTTTATCGGCGTCATTATGTTCAGAAATTGTTTGATTTTCGCTCTTTCCGCCGCATGCCGGAACCGAAAAAATCAAAATCAGTGCTAAAAGAAGAAAATATTTTTTCATTTCGCGGTCTCCGTATCAAAAAATCGAATAATTTTAAGGAAAATCAAGAAAAAAACAAGAAGTTAAAAAACAAGTTTATCTGGTTATAACCCGATATACTCGTAAAAAATCATAAGTTTATCGGGTTTAACCCAATATACTCGCAAAAAATCATAAGTTTATAGGATTACAACCCGATAAAATTACGAAAAAGCAAGTTTACACCTGTTTCTTGCCGTTATCGGCAAAAAATTGCGTTTTTAGAGTAAATTTTGTAAAATTCTTGCCGATAAATTGTTCGGTTTTTAAGAGGTGATTATGGAATATTTGTCTGTGGCTCAGTTCGCCGAAAAGTCCGGCATAAGTGAAAGGACAGTCCGCAACTACTGTGCGACCGGAAAGATTGAAGGGGCGTTTCTTGTCGGAAAAACGTGGAATATTCCCTCAGATGCGGTTCTGCCAAAGCGCACGAAAACAAAGGCAACTCCGCTTTTAACTGCTTTGCGCGAGCAGAAAGAATCCAAACTTAAAGGCGGTATCTACCACAGGACGCAGGTTGAACTGACATACAGCTCGAACCATATCGAAGGGAGCAGGCTTACAAAAGATCAGACGCGGTTTATATTCGAGACCAACACACTCGGATTGGCGTCAAAAAACACGAATGTCGATGATATTATTGAAACAGTCAATCATTTCAGGTGTATAGACTATGTTATTGACCACGCTCAAGAAAAAATCACAGAATCCCACATAAAGCAGCTTCACTCGATTTTGAAGGAATCGACTTCGGACAGCCGCAAATCGTGGTTCGCAGTCGGTGCATACAAGCGTTTCCCGAACGAGATTGGATTCGAGGAAACGACATTGCCTGAGGATGTCCACAGCCGTGTTAAAACGCTTCTTGCCGCTTACAACGCGCTGAAGGAGGTGAGATTTGACGATATTCTCGATTTTCATGTGCAGTTCGAGCGGATCCATCCGTTCCAGGACGGAAACGGCAGAGTAGGCAGACTTCTCATGTTCTGGCAGTGCCTTAAATCGGGAATCGTCCCGTTCATAATCACAGAGAATCTGCGCCTTTATTACTACCGCGGGATCCAGAACTGGGGAAAACACAACGCATTTCTGCGCGACACCTGCCTTTCGGCGCAGGATGACTACAAAGCACTGCTCGATTATTTCAGGATCAAATATTGAAAAAGTTTTGCTGCGGAGGAAGTATGGAACTTGTCAGAATTGAAAATACAAAAGCTGAGATGGATCGCGTGGAAGAGCTTTATTTAAGGGCATTTCCGGCAAACGAGCGGTTTCCTTTCCGGCTTCTGAAAAAACGGGCGCTTCAGGGAAAAGCCGACTTCTGGAACCTTTTTGAAGGTGATCTGTGGGTTGGTTTCGCTTACCTTGTCCATTCAGGCGATCTTGCTTATCTCTTCTTTTTCGCGATTGACGAAAAGTTGCGCGGAAAGGGCTACGGCACTGCGGCTGTAAAGGCAATGATTGAGCATTACAAAGGAAAACGCTTGTTTCTGGCGCTTGAAAACTGGCTTGAAGAGTGCAGCAACCCCGAAGAAAGAGTGAAACGGCACAACTTTTATCTCAGCTGCGGCCTGCAGGATCTGCCTTACAAACTGCGCGAACTCAATATGGTTTATGCAATAATGGGTTCCGGCGGCAAAGTCGAGCCTGAAGAATATAAACCCATGATGGATCGCTACTTCGGCTGGTTCTGGCGGCGCATAATCAATACCGATATCGTGAAATAGGAGGAAAAATGGTCGAAGTTGTAGCTGCACTTGTGCGTGACGGTGAAAAATTCATGATCTGCCAACGGCCTGAACATAAGTCGCGCCCTTTGATGTGGGAATTTCCCGGCGGAAAAGTCGAAGCGGGGGAAACGCCCGAAGCGGCGCTTGCGAGAGAATGCCGCGAAGAGCTTGAGATCGAACTTGAAGTAGGGAAAAAATTTGCCGAATCGACATTTGTCTATCCCGATATTTCGGTACATCTCACACTTTTTGAAGCGAAGATCGTGAAGGGAACTCCTAAACTTCTGGAACATAGGGATATCCGCTGGATAACGCCTAAAGAAGCTGCTGATTACGAATTTTCGCCCGCCGATATTCCGTTTGTGAAGAAACTGTGCTATAATCAGCCGTTTTTTTGTGGAGGGAGAGTGATATGAAAGCGTTTCTCAAAATGATCAGGCCGCACCAGTACATAAAGAATCTTCTGGTCTTTTTTCCGCTTTTTTTCGCAAAAAAAATAACCGATGTCACGCTGCTGCAAAGTGCCGCAATGGCTTTTATTTCTTTCTGTTTTGCGGCGAGCACGATTTATATCTTCAACGATATCCGCGACATAGAAAAGGATAAAGTCCACCCGAAAAAGAAATTCAGACCTATCGCAAGCGGCGCTGTTTCGGTAAAGGCCGCAGTAATCACCGACATAATTTTCCTCATAATAGCTCTTGCGGTTGCGTTTTTCACAGGAACGAGAATGTGTTTAATCATTCTCATATATCTCGGCATAAACCTTTTTTACTCTTTGGGAATGAAAAATATAGCGATTCTCGATATTTTCGCCGTTTCGACAGGTTTCCTTCTCAGACTTCTCTCAGGAACAGAATACGGTGCTGTCGCTGGAATTCTTCCGTCGCACTGGATTATAATCATGACATTCCTTCTCAGCCTTTTTCTTGCGGTTGCAAAAAGGCGTGACGACCTCGTTCTGGCTGAAAGCGGACTTGATGTCAGAAAGTCGATTTCAGGCTATTCCCTTGAATTCATTAACGGAATCATGAGCATAATGTCGGCCGTAATCATCGTTTCATACCTGCTTTACACCCTTGACCCCGCAGTCCAGGCGCACTACGGCTCGAAAAACGTCTACGCCACCACATTTTTCGTTATTCTCGGCCTTCTCAGATATATGCAGATCACTTTTGTCGAGAAAAAAAGCGGAAGTCCGACAGACATAGTCTATAAGGATAGATTTCTTCAGATCTCGATCCTTGCGTGGATCGTTTCATTCCTGTTTTTTGCGTATTAAATCAGAAAATTACTCTTTCCACTTCCTGAAGATGAGGGAAGTGTTTATTCCGCCGAAAGCGAAGTTGTTCGACATGACGTAGTCGCAGTTGATTTCCATGCCCTGACCTGTGATGTAGCCGAGCGGAGCGCACTGCGGATCGAGGTTGTCTAAATTTACGTTGGGGTGGAACCAGCCTTCGTTCATCATGTTGATAGTGACCCAGCTTTCGACTGCGCCGCATGCGCCCAGAAGGTGGCCGACGTAGCTTTTTGTCGAAGAAACGGGAACGGGACGCTTGAAAACGTTGTAAACGGCGGTCGTTTCGGAGATGTCGCCGTAGTATGTCGCGGTGCCGTGAGCATTGATGTAGGCGATATCGTCAGTTGTCAGATTTGCGTTTGCAAGTGCCATTTCCATGCAGATGCCCTGAGTGTAGTAGTTGGGGCTCGTGATGTGAAAACCATCGGAATTCGTGGCGAAACCGGCGACTTCGCAGAATATTTTCGCACCGCGCTTGACTGCGTGCTCAAGGTCTTCGAGGATCAAGGTTCCGGCCCCTTCGCCGATAACAAGGCCGTCGCGGTCTTTGTCGAAGCAGCGGGGAGTCGCCTCCGGAGTCTGATTCTTGAAGCTTGCCTGACCCAGAGTATCGAAAATAGCGGCATTCGGGGCCGAAAGTTCTTCTGCGCCGCCGCATATCATCATGTCCTGTCTGCCGTCTGCGATCGCTTCGTAACCGTAACCTACTGCCTGGCTTCCCGAAGTGCAGGCGGTGTCCGTGATTATCATTCTGCCGCGGATCTGGTAGAAAACCGAAAGGTTGCATGCGTTTGTCTGAGGCATCGCCTTGATGTAGGTTTGGGAGTCGAATTTCGAGGTGTCACCGGTCGTCATCATTGTGGCAAGCGCGTTTACTGCATCCAGAGAACCCATGCAGGTGCCGTATGCAATGCCTGTGCGGCCGTTTTTGAGCTCTTCGATTACATCACCGGTTTCAGTCAGAAGTCCTGCAACTTTGAGCGCGTCTTCAGTCGCGACGAGCGAAAGAAGTGCGACTCTTCCCATTCCGCGGATCTTTTTGCGCGGATAGACCGGAAGTTCTTCGGTGTAGGGCGAAGCGAGGCGCGTATTCATCTTGGTGAAACGCTCCCACTCGGGCATATATGAAATTCTGTTTTTGCACGCTTTAAGGTTTTCGAAAGCTTCTTCCCAGCTTCTTCCGAGAGAAGAGAGCATTCCGCCGCCTGTGACTACGACACGGCGTTTGCCGTCATGTCTTACAAAGTTCATTCCATTCCTCCGTTTACAGAAATGACCTGCTTTGTGATATATCCCGATTCTTCAGAGAGTAAAAATACCGCAAGGGAGGCGATTTCTTCAGGTTTTCCGATTCTGTTCATCGGTATGTTTTCAACTATCTTTTCATACATTTCAGGGATGATCCCCTTGATCATATCGGTTTCGATTAGTCCCGGAGCGATGCAGTTTACCGTGATCTTACGCGACGCGAGTTCCATAGCCAGAGCCTTTGCCGCGCCGATGATACCAGCTTTCGCCGCGCTGTAGTTCACCTGTCCGCGGTTTCCTATGATGCCGGTTATCGAAGAGATCACGATTATTCTTCCGCCGCGTTTGTTTGTTCTGCGTGCCATCGGAAGGACAAGCGGCTGGATCACGTTGTAGAAGCTGTCGAGATCAGTCCTTATGACATCGTCCCATTCGTCGCCTTTCATTGCCGCGAAAACGTTGTCACGGGTGATCCCGGCGTTGCTGACGATCCCCCAGAGCGGGCCTTTTTCCTCGGTGATTTTATTCAAAATTTCGCGGCATTCTTCACGGTTTGTCACGTCGAATTTTACGATTTCGCCTTTTCCGCCGGTTTCTTCGATAAGGCGCAGAGTCTCCTGAGCGCGCTCAGCGCCGCTGTTGTAGTGGCAGATAACGTGATATCCCGCTTTTGCCGCTTCAACCGCTATTGCTCTGCCTATTCCGCCGCTTGCGCCTGTCACAAGCACAGTTTTGTCCGAATTACTCAAGATAACGCCCCCTTATTTCCTTTAATTTTTCAAGACTTTCGATTTCAATCGCCGAAATTTTAGCCGTTACTGCCGGTTTTTCGTCCTCTCCGACAACATAAAGTTCGCCGGTGAAGTTGTAAAGCGCCGATTCCTCGTCGCAGTAGTCCTCGGTCATTGTCATTCTAACGGTTGTGCCCGCTTTGAGCCATTCTGTCGCGGTTTTGAAACCGGTGACCGAAAGAATCATGCCGGGGAGGATCTTTCTTCCGAAAAGTTTGTGGGCGATTCCCGTCAGAGCGCACACAGTCTGCGCCATAAGCTCGAAACTCACCCAGCTCGGGATCCCGTCGCCCTCTTTCTCATAAAAAATGCACTCTTTCGTGATGTCGTATTCGCCCGTGATTATCCGTTTTTCCATATCGTAATTAGTAATGCGTGAAAGCAGAAGCATTTTTCCACGGTGAGGCAGATAGTCGGTAATTTCATTTTCACTAATGAATTTAGGCACTTCAATATTCATAAATTCCCTCCATGAAATGCGGGCGCGTATTACACAATTTTCAGGGAAGTGTCAAAAAATTTTGAGTTGTCGATCAAGTTCGACGCGCCGTCGGTATTATCGTTATTATCGATTTGCCGCCTTGTGTCGGTATTCCGTTATACCGGTATAACGTTATAACGACAAAATCTGGCGGCGTCGAACTTAATCGATCAGAATCGTTATTTCGATTTTTTCTTTTTTGGTTTTTCTTCTTTGAATTTCCTGTCGCGGTTTTTGAAATCCTCGGAATAGAAATCCCGTTTTTTCTCTTTGCGGTCTTTGCGGTGAAAATCGTTTGATTTCCGTGACTTGTGTTTTTCTTCGCCGTCGTGTCTGCGGTTTGTTTTCCCGAATCCGCGGTGGGTTTTGGAGTGCTTGTTTTCCTCTTTCTGCATGAGTTGGCGGATCCTTTTTTCGGAAAATCCGATCTGGTCGGGTTCTTCGGCCGTTTCAGGCGATTCTTCAAGAAGCATCGATGCCAGAATTATCGCGATCGAGCGCGGATCAAGCTCAGCCTCAAGCTTTTCGACAAGCTCAAGTCCCGCTTTGTCGGGGGTGTATTCCAAAATTTCCTCGATAAGGCGGTTCGAGCGTTCTTTCCTGAGATTGTGCAGAGTCGGAATGACTTTGACTTCGATCGAAGAGCCGACATTTTTCTCGATCCTGCGGATATTCCGGAATTCAGACGGCGTGACCAATGTTATCGCGATCCCTTTGTTTCCTGCTCTCCCTGTTCTTCCGACGCGGTGGATGTAACTTTTCGCGTCAAATGGAATGTGATAATTGAAAACATGGCTTACATCGGCGATGTCGAGTCCGCGCGCCGCGACATCGGTTGCGACCAGAATGTCGATCATCCCTTTGCGGAAAGAGGACATCACCTGATTTCTCTGCGACTGGTCCAGATCTCCGTGGAGAGCTTTCGCATTGAATCCTTTCGCCACAAGAAAAGTGCTGAGCTCGTCGACTTCAAGTTTCGTGCGGCAGAAAAGTATCGCTTTTTCGGGATTTTCCGATTCAATGAGGCGCGTTATCGCAATCCGCTTTTCCTCTTCCTCGACGATGTAGTATGACTGCTCGATATCAGTGTTTGTCGATTCATCGACAGTTTCGGCCTTTATCGAAACAGGGTCTTTGAGGATCGATTCAGCGAGTTTTTTGATTTCTTCGGGCATTGTAGCCGAGAAAAGAAGCGTCTGGCGTTTTTCAGGCATAAAGTCGAAAATTGCCATGATGTCGTCGTAAAAACCCATGTCGAGCATCTCGTCGGCTTCGTCTAAAACGACAGTTACAGGTTCGATGATCTCGATCTTGCCTGATTTCAGCATGTCGAGAAGTCTTCCGGGAGTCGCTGCGAGGACCTGTGTGCCGCTTTCAAGAAGTTTGAGCTGTCTCGAATACGAGTGACCGCCAAGGATCGAGCAGGTGCGGATCCCTGCAAATTTGCCAAGACGGTAAAGTTCGTCACTGATTTGCGCGGCAAGCTCACGGGTAGGGGAGATCACGATAAGTTCGATTCCGACATTTCTCAGCATGTTGTTCATCACGGGAAGTCCGAAAGCGGCTGTTTTGCCTGTTCCCGTGTGGGACTGTGCGATAACGTCTTTCCCCTGTAAAATCAACGGTATGGCCTGAGCCTGAATCGGGCTAGGAATCCTGAAACCTGCTTCGCGGATACCTTCCATTATGTCGCTTTTGAAGCCGAAATCTTCAAAAGTCATGTCTGTTGCCATTTCGGCGAATTTTTCAGTCATTGTGCCTCAAAATACACTTATTCATTGATAAGTTTTGAAAAAAACTGAAATTTGTTGGATTTAAGAAAAGGAAAAACAATTAAACTTAGAATCTGTAAGCTGCTTCAGCCATGAAGTAGTCGTGGCTGTGGTAGAAGTATTTGTCTCTGCCTGCGTTGCCGCCGAAACCGGCTTTGAGACCCCAGTTGTTGTTGAAATTAAGCTGTGCACCGATTCCCCAAGCGAAACTTGCTTCGAATTCGCCTTTTGTCTTATCTCCGTTGTCCCATGTGAAAACGTTGAGGCCGACACCCATCGAAAGCCATGGACCAACAGCGGTAAGAGGACCAGCACCTTTCATTTGAGTCGTGTCGAAAAGATACATGAAGTTTCCCTGAACAGGGATCATGATCATGTGACGTTTGAAACCGTCAGCATGTCTTGTAGGAATCCACCACTGAGCCGCAAGATCAAGACCTGCATACATTTTGCCG
>CAJOFY010000021.1:0-13019 GCA_905233945.1 uncultured bacterium
TTTCCCTATCCGCTTGATTGTTCCGTCTTCCAAAACCTCGAAAATTGTCCCGTCTGCGGCTATCTGACGCCTGTTTTCACTTTCAATCGGCATTCCCATCGTGTTTTCTCCTGTTTTTGTAACTTTGTGCTGACAGTTTTCATTTTCGGATATTCAAGTTTGTTAACAGTATTTTCTCTTTGAAATCCATATCAGATAAAGAATGAGAGGAACAGGATAAAGTATATGCCTATACCCGAAACTTAAGAAAATCCTAACATATCCGAGAGAGACAGGAATTATAGACAGAATAGCGATCACGGCAGCAACTATAGATAATACGGATGAGGGCTGTCTGTTTTTGAAAACTTTGAAAGATTCCCAAGTAATTATAACATAAGTGGTGACTTTGAATAACAAAAAGAATAACTCATATACTGTTATATGATAAAAAACGGCAACAGTTTGTATTAATATGATTACACTTAATACCCCAAAAAGAATAAAAAGCCATTTTTCTTTTTTTGCAAAAATCAAGGTCGAAACTGATAAATACATTAAATGAGGCAGAAATATGAAGAAGAAGTCCCAACTATTGAAAAAAGAATAACGATAAAAATCAAAGTTGATATTTATTATAGTCAATACTACAAATAATATCGCCGCCGACAAAAGCAGCCCTGAGAACTTTGCTGGATTTTTTACTTCCGGCTGCGATAGTGCCGGATCCGGGAAATTTGCTCCCGGCTTTTTAGTTCCGCATTTACCGCAGAAATTGTCTTCACTCTCATTTTCCCTTCCGCACTGCGGACAGTTCCAATTTTTAGGCATTCTGAACGGCTCGAACTCGCCGTTTGACGACACCTTCCCTATCCGTTTTATCGATCCGTCTTCCAAAATCTCGTAAATTGTACCGTCCGGCGCAATATTCATCCCGTTCTGCGGCTTTTCAGACATTCCCATTGTGTTATAAACTCCATTATTTAAGTAACTTTTTTCTCAATTCTTCTCTGCGTTGTTTTTCTCTTTTCAGCTTTTCTTCCATTTCACCATCAAAAATCACTTTTCCTGTCCTAATGATTGTTCCGACTTCAAAATAATCCTTGCTTTGGTAACTGTATCTGCGGATGAGGATGTTTAATTTGTCTTCTCACAAAGCTGTCCTCTAATATTGGCACAATATAATCAAAAACTTCGGGTTTGATTTGCAGTTTTTTATTAATCCATTGTACAGATTTTTTCACATTTTCTTTATCGTTAAAACCGGGGATTTTTGGCACCTTGATATGAAATTTCGAAGGTTCTGCAAAATGTTTGAGCTGTATCAGATTGCTCTTCAGATTTTCAATGCTTACCCCTGTATATTTCTTATACAACTCCGAATCCATATCCTTTATGTCAATGATCCATTCGTCGATGTCGTTTATTATAGGCTCCACACATTCCCATGGAACATTAAGCGAAGTCTCAATATTTTTTTTCCATGTTTTGTCTGCAAGCCGACACACTTCATGGATAAACGCTGACTGCAGAAGCGGCTCGCCGCCGCCGAAAGTTATTCCTCCGCCTGTCATGCGGTAATAAATATCGTCCTTTTTCAGCACTTCAATCAATTCCTGAGGAGTATATAGGGCTCTTGGCGTGTTATAACCTTCATGGCAATGCTCATTCAAGCAGTATTTGCAATGAAGCGGACACCCGAAGAAACCGACAAGTGTTGTGACTCCTTTTCCGTCAATTCCCATTCTAAGACGGGATATCCTCATAATATCTCCTACCATTTTTCCACCTCCTTTTCAGGATCAAACTGCGGATAAACGCGCTTTTCTTCCGGGATTTTTTCCAGACATTCTCTCAAGTAGGCAGCTTCCTGATCGCACTTCGGGCATGTTCCGGCACAGGCCCCGGTTGAAGGACACTCTTCGCTTTCAAAGAGGATATTGTTTGCCTCCGCAAGTTTTATTCTTTGCTTGCGAAGAAGATTGCATACCTGTTTTCCGTCGATTCTTGCAAGCTGCCTTTCCACCATTTCGAAACCTTCATCTATGCTTTTGTAACTCATAGAAGTAAAATCAAAATAATACCGGCAGTTTTTATCACGTGGAATGTCTAAAAGATACGGCATCATTTTCCCTAGTTCTTCTTTGGTTTTTGAGGCTTTGTCAAGACCGGCATAATATGCAATCGAGCTCACATAAGACAAATCGGAGAGCATCTTGTGCTTTAAATCCGACGAAGCAGTAGCAACAAAATGAATAGCATAGTCCGAAGATTTTGAGCGACTCAAATATTCTTTGGCAATATTATAAGGATAAAGGGAGGATTCCTCATCATCAGCAAAAAAGACAACATCTTCGCAAGATTTGAATTTGTTGCACAGTTCTTTTCTTACGGAGTAAAGTGCATAGTAGGTGAAGTCGGAAAAAAGAGATCTTCTCTCTCCTTTAAGAACGCTTACAAGAATCGTTTTTTTATCCGGCACAACAAAACATTCATACTTGTCTGTCACCTTTTCACCGTTAAGACACACAACAAGCACTCTGTCTTTGTATTTTTCAAGGAACGGATTTTTGTGATTCCAGATTTTACCGGTATCGGTAACTACCAGAAGCATGGATTGCAGACCGCTGAGAAGATTCTCTCTTCTTTCTATTTCTTTTTTCAGTTTTTCTTCAATTTCCTCTACGCCGAGAACTATTTTATCATTTTTTTCTTTCGGCTTATCTGATGACTCAGATTCAGTATTCTGCAAAACTTTGTCATCCAGTATCTTATAAAGCGTGTTGCCGGCTGCGATTTGAAGATTGCTGATTTTTAGCCATAAAGCCGGACAAACCATGCAACCGGCATCGCTGCTGCCTACATAATCATAATCATCCGGTGCTCCTGCCAGTTTGGCTCCAAATGGAGGAGTAATGAACTTCTTGATTGTGCCGTCACTATCAATGATAAATGAATTATCGGAGTAACCCTTGATTGTGCCGTCATATTCAACTTTCCGATAGCCCTGCAGCCACCATCTTCCAGCACCATTGCCGGCTTCATTTTCTGATCCGGAATATGTTTCTGCTCCTCGTGCTTTTGCATAGCGCGTCGGATAGACAATTCTGTCACTCTCTTTCGGAAAATATTCGGTGACTTCTGACGCACTCAGAAGTGACACCAAATCGCCAGTGTTCCTGGAGTTGCGGTCGTAAAGGTCGTCAAAAGGGGCCATTCGTGATTTTTCAGCACTTGTAAAAGCCGAATTTGCAAAAGTTTCGTTAAGCCATCTGCGGATTTCACTGCCGGAACAGTCACGCGGATTAAAACGAGGCGCATCCAGCCCCCTGACACTTAAAACAAGCATTCTGTCACTTTTGATTGCAAGAACTTTCCACTCTATCGGCTCTTTGCCGGCTTCGATATAGTTATCCTGCTCATAACTGCCGAATTTCAGGAATATCTCGCCCTTCACTTTTACGGGAATTTCAGATTTATCTATTGGAACCATAATACCAGGAGTCATTATCCACCTTTTCAGTTGCTCTCTTTTTAGCCTGTCTTCCAGTTCTTCCGGCGTAAGCTGTCGTACTTTTTTCTCTTTCTGTCCGTCTGATGATTCAGCTTCCGGCTTCTTCGTGCCGCAATCTGGGCAGGAATCACCTGCAATTTCCTGTTTTCCGCATTTGGGACATTTCCAAGTTTCGTTTGACATGATTATTCTCCTTTCAAAGCCGATACTTTATTTACCGGACACAACGAACAAACATCTTATCCGACTTATCGTAGTAGTACACATCACCAATGCGGACAATCACATACCATGCATTCCTTGGATTATCTGATTGAGTAGAGGAAGACCAAAGCACGATATCAGAATCGCCTAGTTTACTGTAATAGCTACCGTTGTTGCTTTTTTCATTACAATAACAGTTGCTTGAGTAGCAACTCCTTGATAAACAGCTGTCTGAAACTTCGCAGGAAGAACCGCCTGACTTGCAGTTTTGTATAGTTGTTTTGAGTTCGCTGATTGTAGGCAGTCTCCAGTCGTCAAAACCTCCTTCCGAAAGGTCTTCACAGTATTTTTTCGCAGTTTCCCAGTTCATTTTGTTTAACGAGCGATCTGACCAAATAAGATTGTCGATTTTACGACCTCGGAAATATTCCTGCTTCTGCAATACTTCAAGTCCATCCAGGCGCTGAAGAACATCCGCATTCTTTGATTTCATATCTGATTCAAATTCAGAAAAAAAATTCCAAGACACCGCGTATGAAGCTTTTTGATTCACCAATGCAGTTAAATATAAATTCCACAGAAGCCCCAGGGCAAGCAAAACCAGAACCATAACAAGAATTGCCGTTTTATATTTCCTTTTAGTCCTGCTTACAGGTTCAGGCTTTTTAGAACCGCATTTAGGACAGAATTCATTGTTATTTTCCTTCATTCCGCACTTCGGACACACCCAGGTAGCCGGAACAGGTTCGATATCTCCGTCAGGCGATATCCGGCCTATTTCTTCTTCATTCCCGTTGATTATCCGATATAAAACCGAATCCCTCACCTTAAAATCGTTCTTCTGCCCGCCAAACGGCTCAAACTCGCCGTTTGACGATACTTTCCCTATCCGCTTGATTGTTCCGTCTTTCAAAACCTCATAAACCGTGCCGTCAGGCGCGATGTTCATTCCGACCTGCGGTTTCTGTTCAGGCATTCCCATTGTGATTCCTCCAAATTGCAAACAAAAACCCGTTTTTGTAACTTTGTGCTGTGTATTGTCAACTTTTTGGAATATATCAATCCCCAGTCTGCTATGCTTCACTCTTATAACATGCATTTTCTCGAGTATTTTATACACGGTATCTCCTTTATATCTCTTCTACAGATAGAACACCGCTCCTGAACAGTACTAAAATACACGATGACAGAAACAAGTATTGCCGCAAATGTAGCAACAAGATTTACTAAATAGTCTGAAGATACAGCCGTTGAAGTATCCTTATTCTTTGAGCATACCGTAAAAACATTTGCTTTTGTTCAAATATGCCGCCCACATTCTGTCATCGTAACAAAAATGCCACCACTCGTTCGGATAATTCACAAACCCCTGCTTACGCATTGCATCAAGCAGCAGCTCTCTATTTTTACGGGATTCCGGATTTGGAGCATTATTTGTGCGTGTCGCTTCAATATCCTCAGAATATGCTGTTCCCATATCCAATTCACGACCGTTTTTATCGCATAAAGATACATCCACGGCCCCGCCAGTCTGGTGTCCGCCGTATCCTGACCTGGGATCTGCCACAAACGCTTTGGTTCTTTTCACTATGCTCTCTTCCGGCTCATCAGGATATAAACTCTTGAAATATTCATATTTTTTATTCCACGCCTTATATTGTATCTCCAAAGAACGGAATGCATCATAAACCATCAGGAACACTCCTTCCGGCAAAGAATTAGCAGCTTTTACCAGTCTTTTTGCAGCCGATTCTCTCAAAAACACCTGAGTTTCTTGTTCCAACCTTCCGCCGAAGAACAAACGCGCCCCAGCTTCTTTTTTTATATCGACAAGAGGTTCATTATTTTCAGACACCGGCACACTGTTTATAACTGCGGCGGGAATTGTAGGACGCACACCAGCCTTGTAACAAAGATAATAAATAAATCTTTTAATTTTCATCATAACAGCAAGCCTTCCTCCTATATATTTATCTTAACCTGATTGTCAACCAGAGTTGGAACAGCTTCTTCTATTTCGTACTTGCCTTCTTTATATTTCCAGAAATTGTTTACCAGGCTTCTGAATCCCATGCCTTTTATTTCTGCATATCTCAAGTTGTAATTCTGCTTTCCGTATTTTCCGGTATAAAGGTATCTGATGTTGCTTACGGCGTAATCGTCAATTGCTTTCAGCCTGTCGTCGGTCGTTATCAAAGGAAAATACCATCTGCACCATGTGATTTCATTTCTTACGGGATTGTCGTAAAACTTGTTGTTGAGAAACCTGATAAAAGCGCGTGCTGTTCTCTCATCACCGGCATTTTTGCTGATTTTCCACCTGTAAAGCGCCCGTGCCTTTCTCTTGATCTTGGCTTTGATTTTTTTCTCAGCCATTCCGGAAATGTTTGTTTCTCTGCCCAAAAATTCAAAACCGAGAAATTCCACTTTGTCCCCCGGAAATGTCCGGATTTCTTTTTTCAGATTTATCTCAAGCTCGTTTTCGTTAAGCATTCTCACAATAACCGACTCATATTCCTTTATCTGTTCCTGCGTATTTGAAAAGACAATTATATCATCGGAATATCTGGCATACACAATATTCCTGTCATAAAAATACTTGTCCATCCCGCTCAGGTAAAGATTTGCAAGAAAGCCTGAAACCGGGATTCCTGCCATAACCCCTTTTTTTATTTTTATCTGCTCTCCGTCCTTAATTGCATAAGGATTTTCCAGCAGCTTTCTCAAAAAGCCGTGGAGCCACTTTTCTTCCGGCATACTGTGTTCCGCCAGCTCAAGAATGCGTTTTGTATTGATCGAATTGAAATAGTCATGGATATCGACTTTGTAAGAATACGCAGTTTGGAAATCAATGCGCGAAAGTATTCTGTTCACAGCTTTTTTTACGCCGGTATCGTTTCTGAATGAATATAAATTGTCACAAAACAAAAAATCATAATCTTTCAGCAGGTATGCCATCATTTTCAACACAAAATTTTCTTCCGTGCCGAATGAAAAAACCAGCCGTTTCTTATCGCTTCCGTTTTTATTTACTTCAACAAGGCGCGGAAGCGGCATTTCCCTGCCCTCCGCCAGCATATCGACGATTTTTACATACTCCCTGTTTTCTACGAATTTTCTGAGACACTCGCTGTCACGTTTTCTCATATTGGCTCTGCCGAGCTTGTAATTCAGAAATTCAATCCAGCGGTCATGTTCTCTGATTTGATCTATTATCGTCATTTGCGCTCTCAAAATAATTCGGGGCAGACCTGAGCCTGCCCCATATAATCAACCCAAACCGGAAAACCGTTTCACACGTCGGTTTCGACGTAACAGGATTGAACAATCGGACACTGCCTGCAAAATGTTTTTTTCCGTTGCTTCATCCTCCCGCAGACGCTTTAAGCATTCCGGCTCAGTCAATTATTTATACACTGGTTTTACAGTCTCTCTATAACATATCTGCCCAGTTTTGGGATTCCTATACGCAATATTCTCAACAGAAGTTTTTGTAAGTCCGAGTATCTCATAAACCCGTCTGACAACATAATGTTCTGTGTTTGCTGCTCCGGTATGCAGTTTCAGCAGGGGAACATTGTGATCCTCGCACCACAGCTGACACCATTTTACCAGCCAGTGAGAAAAACTGCTGTCTTTTGCAACCATTATCATCATTTTGATGTTCCGGTTAGCATCTTTTATTACAAATGAAACAGGGCGCCCGTACTTGTTGGCAGAATATTTTTCTCCTCTGGGATTTTTGCCCATATCACCATAATACTTTAATATCGTTGCATCAGCATTGAATGTCTCCGGCGGAACATTCCCCACAATTAGATATTTTTTCAACAGTTCCGCATTTGACAGATATCTGCCGACATCTTTAATTAGTTCAGAATCGGTTCTTCTGTCGTTGCAGTCACTCCAGCGCTCTATTTTCATAAGCTCTTCCTTACTCATCGGATGGTAGTCGTTTTGACCGGAAGAGGGCTTTTTAGTACCACAATCAGGACAGAAGTTGCTTTTAATATCCTTCATCCCGCAGTTAGGACAGTTCCAAACCAGACTTTCCGGCTTCTTTGTTCCGCAATCCGGGCAAAACTTGCTTGTTATTCCTTCTTTACCGCAATCGGGGCATTTCCAGGTTTCATCATTCTTGGATCCTAACGGCTCAAAATTGCCATCCTGAGATAATTTTCCTATCCGTTTGATTGTGCCGTCATCCAAAACCTCGAAAATTGTCCCGTCAGCTGCTATCTGACGCTTGTTTTCACTTTTAACCGACATTCCCATATGCCCTCCAAAATACAAACAAAAAACCAGCTTTTGCAACTAAGCCTGTCTAAGCACTACCTCACGCAACGAACAAAGCAGCCCCATTCTATATGGTTGATAGTTTCATATCCGTCCTCGAAATTCATGACCCATAAAAATTCCGGATCTTCATCAGGAGTAGAAGACCAGAACCAGCTATCATTTTTGTCAATTTCGCAAACATCCTTGATTCCATATATTATTTTGAGTTCTTCTTTTGTCGGAACACGCCAGTCGCTGAATCCGCCTTTTCTCAAATTCTTTGCATACTGCGCAGCCTGCTCCCAACCCATATAAGTCGGAGAAGAGTTTTTCTCTATCATGCGTATATTGTCGACAGGAACAGTCAGTTCCAGATAATCCCCCCTGTCGATATATGCAGGAACGACCTCGTTTTTGCCGACAAGGGGCATCCTTTCTGGGAAACCATGAGAGAGCAATGCTTCCCTTATTCTAGCCCGTTCTGTTGCCATCTCCTCAGGAGTGAGACCTTTCTTCGCTTCCGGCTTCTTCGTGCCGCAGTTCGGACAGAACTTGCTCTCGATCTCCTTCCTCCCGCAGTTGGGACAGTTCCAGATCAGACTCTCCGGCTTTTTAGTGCCGCAGTCCGGACAGAACTTGCTTGTTACTTCCTGTTTTCCGCAATTCGGGCAGTTCCAAGCTTCGTTTGACATATTTCTTTTTTTCTCCTCAAAAATTTTCTTCGATTCCAGTTTTTTCAATATTTCCACCAGTTTTATTCTTTTCTCATCAAGAATCTTATCCGCTTCCTGTTTTCTGGTTCCGCAGTCGGGACAGAAATTGCTCTCAATATCCTTCCTACCGCAGTTAGGACAGTTCCAGATTTTCTCTCCTCCGAACGGTTCGAATCTGCCGTCAGGCGATAATTTTCCGATCCTCTTGATTGTTCCGTCATCCAAAACCTCGAAAATCGTCCCGTCTGCTGCTATCTGACGCTTGTTTTCACTTTCAACCCGCATTCCCATCGTGTTTCTCTCTGAAATTTAATATTATCTAAATACAGCAAGTAAAGCCATAATTTCACAAGAAGATGCTTTATAAAAACATTCTGATCAATGTGAAAATCAGCCAGATAGCAGCCAGTACCCAGATTACAATTTGCTTTGTACTTGTTTGTTTCGGAACATAGTCATCATCATCGTCATCATCGGGTTCTATATCGGGTTTCACATCTGGTTTCACTTTGACATTCTGCTTTCTGTTTTCCTCTTCCAATATCGCATTAATAGTTTTTTGAGCCTCTGAATCACCTTGTTCTGCCGCTTTTCTATACCATTTCAGAGCTTCATTATTGTCTTTGGGTACTCCTTTTCCAATATAATACATACCTGCCAAATTACCTTGAGATGTAATATGACCTTGTTCTGCTGCTTTTCTATACCATTTCAGAGCTTCTGCGTAGCTCTGAGGAACTCCAAGACCGTCGAAATACATTACTCCCAAATTGTTTTGAGCTCTGGCGTAACCCTGTTCTGCTGCTTTTTTATACCATTTCACTGCCTCTTCGTAATTCTGAGGAATTTCGACTCCTTTATGGTACATAACTCCAAGATTGTACTGAGCCATGACATAATTTTGTTCTGCTGCTTTTTTATACCATTTCACTGCCTCTTCACAATCCTGCTGAACTCCGAATCCTTTTTCATACATAACTCCAATATTGTACTGGGCCATGGCATAATTTTGTTCTGCCGCTTTTTTATACCATTTCAGAGCTTCTGTATAATTTTGTTGAACTCCGTCTTCTCCAAAGTAATATTTACATCCAATATTGAATTGTTCGTCTGCATCAGAGTATGAGGAATCCGCCTGAGGTTTTTTTGTCCCGCAGTCAGGGCAGAAACCGCTTTCGATCTCTTTTTTTCCGCAGTTAGGACAGTTCCACGTTGAACTTTCGGGTTTCTTCGTTCCGCATTCCCCGCAGAAATTATCCGAGTTTTCATTCTCAGTTCCGCACTGCGGACATTTCCAATTTTTCGGCTTTCCGAACGGCTCGAATTTACCGTCCTGCGACACCTTCCCTATCCGCTTTATTGTGCCGTCATCCAAAATCTCAAAAATTGTCCCGTCAGCTGCTATCTGACGCCTGTTTTCACTGTCCACCTGCATTCCCATTGTGTTTCCTCCTAAATCTTATTGTAGAGACGTCATATCATGGTGCCCCCGCCGAAAAACCAATGTACTATACTAATTTTTTCGGGAAATGCGAGAGAAAACGAGGCATGTCCGGTCTGCGCAAAATCACGGACTCTACCTCACACAACAAACAGAGAGATCGTCATCTATATAGTAGCTGACCACATTATACATTTCAAAATTTCACCAATATTGCCGGGCGCACATAACAGTTTGCCAGGTTAACCAGCCTGCTCTCACAGACAGCACCGCTGTGATCCACATACATAGCACAGTTCGGGTCTGTTCCCGGTGAACGGAGCCACCAGCAAACGGCATAATCTTTATTGTACAGGTAACAGATTCGCTCGCTGTCGCCGGAGAAAAAATATTCGACATCTTCTTTGCATAACAAAAAAACTTTGTCTCCGTTCGGGCGCGAGATTATTCTTGCCTGCTCCTCCGGCGTAAATCTGTTATAAAAAGTTTCGTTCAGCCATTTTCTGATTTCACTGGTTGCCCAGTTGTTGGAAGCTGCATCGAATCTCATTTCTTTCAAACCGTACTCACTGACCAACAGAGCTGTGTTATCCGACATGTCGACATCAAGAACACGGCATATCCATCCACGTAACATTACAATTCTCCCTTTTGTTATGTTTTCTGGTTCTATGGAAAAAAGTTCGTCTGGCAGTATTTTCGAGCAAGGTATGACAAATGTGGTCTTTATAGGCACGAGACCATTTTTTCTCAACGATTCTGCCAACTTTTTGCGTAGTTTTATTTCTTTTTCAATTATTTGTTCCATCTCCTCTGGCGCAAGCATCTTCTTCGCTTCCGGCTTTTTAGTGCCGCAGTCGGGACAAAAGTTGCTTGTTATTTTCTGTTTCCCGCAGTTCGGACACTTCCATCCCGAACTCTCAGGCTTTTTTCCACCGCACTCTCCGCAGAAATTGTCATCACCGGCATTTTCTGTGCCGCAATTCGAGCATTTCCATTTTCCATTTGACATAAAAACTCCTTTATCTGACACAAAGTACAGAACATAGGTCAGTATTTTCATCGGTTTCAGAAATTGTGCCAATATCATTCCTGACACTAAAACCACTGTCATCTGTCCAAAAGTCACTACCGCAGCAACTTATTCCCAAATCATCATCCAATTTGGATATTACCAAAAGCTCTCCGACTGTAGGTATACGCCAGTCTGTGAAGCCGCCTTTTCTCAATCTTTTTGCATATTCCAATGCTCTATTCCAAGGGACATCGCAATTAACATCTAGTTCCTCGTCTTGATATTTTTCAATCATTCTAATCTTTCCTATAGGATTTTTTAACTCTATATACTCTCCGTGATCTATAAAATCATTATGAGTAAATTTTCTTAATTCCCCACAACTCGGACAAAAATTAATACTGCCAATTCCTTCTACATAACATTTTTGTCCACAGATTTTGCAAGTCATACTTGTCTTTTCAGTTTTTTTCGTTCCGCATTCCGGGCAGAATTTGCTTGTTATTTCTTTTGCCCCGCAATTCGGACAATTCCAATTATCGCCGACGACTTTGGTTTCACCGAAGAGTATAATTTCTTTATTCGGCATGACTCGGGCAATTTTTGAGATCGTTCCGTCATCCAACACCTCGTAAACTACGCCATCAGGCGTTATATTCATTCTGTTCTGCGTTTGTTCCGGCATTCCCATTTCTTTTCCCTCCTGAATTTTTATCTTTACCTTACACAACGGACATAGCCGTTCAATTCTACATAGTTGAAATTTTCATATCCGCTCTTGAAATTCACGAACCATGCAAACTCCGGTTCTTCATCAAGAGTAGAAGACCAGAACCAATTATCATTTTCTTTGATTTCGAAACCAAACTTCATTCTATACATCAATTCGAGTTCTTCTTTTGTCGGAACGCGCCAGTCATTAAAACCGCCTTTTCTCAAATTTTTTGCATACTGCATAGCCTGTTCCCAACCCATATGAGTCGGAGAACAGTTTTTTTCTATCATGTGTAGATTGCCGATAGGAAAAGTCAATTCCAGATAATCCCCCATGTCGATATATATAGGGAAAACCTTGTTGGTGGGTTTGCTGCCCGAAATCGGTTTGTTGGATAGTAATGCTTCTCTTATTCTAGCCCGTTCTGCTGCCATCTCCTCAGGAGTGAGACCTTTCTTCGCTTCCGGCTTCTTCGTGCCGCAGTTCGGACAGAACTTGCTTTCAAGTTCCTTCCTCCCGCAGTTGGGACAGTTCCAAATCAGACTCTCCGGCTTCTTCGTGCCGCAGTCTGGGCAGAACTTGCTTGTTACTTCCTGTTTCCCGCATTTGGGGCAGTTCCAAGTTTCGTTTGACATGAATGACCTCTTAAAATTCTATTTATTTAATTACTGAACATAAACGGGAACTTAACACTCGCCGGACCGCCTTCTGGTTTCGGGAAACGCAATCTGCTGATAACACCTTTGATACACTTTATAGTTTCGGCATCTTTAAGTGTATCTTCCGCTATATCAATACTTTCGACACGTCCTTTTTCATTTATCAAAATAGTAACCGATACTTTTCCTTTCAAAGTCGGATTAGCAAGAAGAGCTTTGTCGTAACAACGTTTTACTGCTGCGCTGCTGCCTCTTATAGTTTTTGCTACGCTTGCTGAATCTACAGCACCGTCGACTTCCGTTTTACCGACACTCATTTTTCCGACAACAGTCCGTGTTTTTGCTATGACAGCTTCTTCCTTGCTTCTTCGTTCTTCTTCAGCTTGCTTTGCTTCAGCTTCCTGTTTCTTTCGTTCTTCTTCAGCTTGCTTTGCTTCAGCTTCTTGTTTCTTTCGTTCTTCTTCAGCTTGCTTTGCTTCAGCTTCCTGTTTCTTTCGTTCT
>CAJOFY010000021.1:13025-82803 GCA_905233945.1 uncultured bacterium
CTTTCGTTCTTCTTCAGCTTGCTTTGCTTCAGCTTCTTGTTTCTTTCGTTCTTCTTCAGCTTGCTTTGCTTCAGCTTCCTGTTTCTTTCGTTCTTCCTCTTTTGCTTTTTCAATTCTTTGAATTTCTTCTCTGTGTTGTTCGGCTTCAGCTATTTTAATTTTTGCCTGCGTCTCAAAATGTGCATGAATAGCATAGATTACAGAAAGAAACGCTATCAGACAACAAACCATCATTACAATTTTCACCTTGTTTCTGGAGATTTCAGCTTCGCTTTTAATTCTTTGACTTATTGATTCAATCTCTCCGTTCGGCATTACACGACCGATTTTCTGCTCTTTCCCGTTTATCACACGGTATATGAAGCCGTCTCTGACGCGGACACCGTCCTTCGGTCCGCCGAACGGCTCGAATTCTCCGTTTGGTGACACTGTTCCTATACGCTTGATTGTACCGTCTTCCAACATCTCGTATATTGTGCCGTCAGGCGCGATGTTCATCCCGTTCTGCGGCTTCTGTTCAGGCATTCCCATAGTGTTTCTCCAAAATACAAACAAAAAACTCGTTTTTGTAACTTTGCGCCGTATATTGTCAACTTTTTGGAATATGTCGAAGGAGTCGAAGCACTACCTTGCGGCAGTTTCATTTTTTGTTTGACATAACTATTTCAGCGGATACAGCGGAGCAAAACCTTGACTTCATTATCTACCAGGCAGTCTGTCTTTATCCCTGATGGTCCAAACTTGCAGAGACATACATGTTTCAAGATTCCGCTTTTATCTGGCTGAACAGAGGAAGACCATTGCAAATTTTTATCGAAACTGATTCCGCACATGACACTGATTTCGTACAAAACTTTAGCTTCCTCCTTTGTAGGAATACGCCAGTCATCAAAATTACCCAATCTTAGTTCCTGCGTAAAATTAACGGCTTCGTTCCATGAAAACTTCAATGATCTTGACCACCAGTGTTTCTTCTTTTTTCTGGCGTACTCCTTCTGAATCATGCTGATTCCCATAATAGGCGTCACCAGTTCAATATAACTGCCTCTGTCTATGTAGTTATACGGATCGTTTTTTGCTTCTTCAGGTGAGCGTGTGATATTTCTTAATGTTTTATCTTCGACAATTTTGATATTTCCAAGCAGCTTGATTTTGTCATCCGATAAAATCTGAGCAATTTTCAGGATTTCTCCGTCATCTTCTATTCGAAAAATCAGACCGTCAGAAGTTATATCATATTTTTTATCTACCGGTATTCCCATGCGTTATTCCTCCGAAATTATCAGTCAATCTTTACCCAAATCACAGGGCGGACCATTCCGTCGGTCTGGTCGATCTTGCTTTCAAAAGAGAGTACCCCGCCGCTACTGACCCGTGGCGCTGATTCTCTTTTCGAGCCTTTTGAACGAAGCCACCAGTATCCGGCTCCGGTACTTTCACCTTTGCACTCTTTCTTACTGCAGCTCCACGCGCCCTTTGTTTTTGCAAAATCTGTCGGATAGGCGATCCTTTTTTCTGCATTCTCAAAGAGTTTGTCAGCTTCTTCTTTTGTCAGAAGCGAAACATAGTTTCCGTTTTGCTTTTCTATTTTCATCCTTTCACTTTCATTAAAGGCTGAATTCAGAAAATCGTTGTTTAGCCACTTTCTGATCTCGCTTTTTTCAAAATCGTTCCCTCCTTCCGAGGAATTAAACCTGTGTGCATCAAGTCCCTTTTTCGTGATCAGCAGTGCCTTTCCGCCTTTAATCTGCAAAACCTGCCATGCTATCTGTTCTTTGCCGTTTGATTTTACATCATCTTGTTCGTAACTGCCGAAGGTAACTGTTGACCCCACGTTATATAAGTTCTTTTTTTCAGAAGGTTTTCTGTCATCAGATTGTCCTGCCGGCTTTGAGGATACGTGATCGGCATCTTTTGTATTTTTGATTTTCTCGCCCTGCGGGGTTTCAGCATCAGAAGCCGGAGAATCTTTAAAAATCAATACTGCCGACAAAATAAAGATAACAACAAGACAACATGCTGAAAAAACTGCAAGGAATTTATTTACATTCTTTGCCACCCTTTTTACAAAATCTTCTTTTTCCTCGAGTGAATTCTTTTTGTCGTTTTCAGAAATACGTGTCCAGCCGATAATCTCTGTCTGATTGTACGGAATTAAATTTCCGCCGGAAGTTATTTGGACGACTTTGGTAAATTTGCTTTTGTCATCGTTGTCAAGAAGAACGACAAATAGCGAGCCGTCGATGTTTTTTATTTGATAATTGTTATTCAATATTTCCCCTATCCGTCAGTTGAAACCATCATAAATTTATGGGCAAAACATCCGAAATATCTGGCTTCATACCACTCTCCGTTGAGTTTGTTTGTCGTCACCAACGTATCAGGCAGAAGCGGGAGATCAACCATCTGGTCAAGCCGGTAGGGACCATAAACAATCTCATTCAGATAGATATAATACAGGTCATCACTGTAAGCTGATATCTCACCACCACCCGGAAGCGCAGCCGGATGATCCGGAGGAAGCGTCAAAAGCCGGTTGCTGTGATCCCAATATTCCTGAAGAACCCTTTGCGGCAGCGGCTGAAAACCCATTTTTCTTAAAACTTTGATATTTAAAGCACCTTCAAATTCTTCTCTAAAATTTTCAAATTTACTTTTTTTGGAAAAAACATCCCACCAAATATGTTTTGCTTTCTCATAATATTCGTTATGTCCCTTTGTAACAGTAGTTGTTTCAATAAGTTCTATTAAATTCTGATCATACAGCTCCTTCAACACATCGGCATCGTCAATTATACAATCTTCAAAATCTTCGTAGAGTTCATCTTCCAAAAAACATCCTACAAAGGCATGGTTATGAGTAAGGATTATCAGAGGATCCAAACCGGCAGCCTCGAAACAGCTGGCAAAAAGTATTGAGGTATCAAAACAGGTACCGAGTCTTCTGGTAACAACTTCGTCCGCCAGTCTTACTCGTTGTCCCAGAGCGTTAAAAAAATCCCTCGGCGGTAAAACATAGGTTATTTCAAGTTCTTTCAATGCCGTATAAATAGACTTTATCTGGTTTTCGACAGATAACTTTGCATGCAATATTTGGATAGCAGATTCAGGATTACATTGTTGCAATTGAGAATAACCGTTCAACCCACCGTTCCCGTCCAAAATACAGCGTATCTCTCCTGCTCTTCGCAGAACACCTGTCAAAACCGGGTGGTTCGGCATTACAAAGGAAGCAGTGAATTCAGGAGAAACATTCAAAGGGCATTCATCCAAGGCAAGAAGAACCACATCATATTTTTCATGATAAATAAGGGTGTTTCCTGAACAGAGATCAATAACATTGTACCCTTTTATCCTCTCGGTAAGCCCTACGAGAAAATCGAATGAAAGTTTAATATCAAGCTTTTCTCCGCCGATTTCTATAACCTGCCCCGGCATAACTGATCCGACATTCACTGATATATTTTCCGCGAATTGAGGCTCGAATGACAGAGTAAACCACACATTGTCTATCCGTGAGTCCGTCAAATTTGTAATGACAATCTTTTGAATGTACGAAAAACTTGTTGCATGCATAGCATATCCTTGATAGGTTACCACCGTGGCAACCTGTTGCATCGCAAAGTTTACTGCCGGCAAATACTCAAGTTCCGCTCTAAGCGCTGGCATCTTTTACCTCCTTAAATCTTCTAATTTAAAAATGTCATTTTTTTTTCTTATTCAACCACGTAATTGTTGCGTCTTCGTTGATTATAAAATCCTTCCCCTCTTTGGGGACGGAAACTATGTTATCATAAAACAAGTCAGCCAAACAATAAAAACAACCTGCCTGATACCAGTTTCCGCCGAGCTTATCCGTTGTAACCATATAGTCCGGCATAAGCTGAAAAGCGCGCAGCTCGGCAAGTGTAATCGGACCGCAATATGAACCGTCCGTTAAAGATATTGCAATATAAAAGCTGTCATTATCATCAGTATGAATCCACTGAATTGGAGGAGACGGCTGAGCTTCCTCGGTTTGCTGAACTTGCATGGACTGCAGGGATTGAGGCTGAGATTGAGGCTGAGATTGAGGCTGAGATTGAGGCTGAGATTGAGGCTGAGATTGAGGCTGAGATTGAGGCTGAGGTTGAGGCTGAGGTTGAGGCTGAGGTTGAGGCTGAGGTTGAGGCTCTGCTACAAAATAATTTGCCTGTTTTTGAGTTATTTCCGGAACATTAATATTGTCATTGTCGGAAGTTCCGTTAATAAGCTTGTCCACCTCAGATTTTTTAACCTCAAAGTAGTGCTCACATATTGGACAACACACAAGATACTTTGTGTAAATAGGAATAAGCGGAATCCAGAAAATATGAAAAAAAGTTCTTATTCTGATAATATTAAAATGATTATCATTGTTACAGTTGCCGCAATGGTAAACATCATGAGTGCTTCCCAATTCCTTTTTTAAATCTCTAATTCCAAAAATAATAAACATATCTTACGCCCTCAATGCTACCTCTTAATTTATTACCTGTTTACACACTTAATAAAACCTTCACCTGTTATTTGGTAATCTCCCTTGCTGATCGTTATAAATGGATCTTTCGGCTCAAAAGCAATCCCACGGAGGAGTTCGAACTGACTTGCCGGGAACCAGTCATTCAGGGCTTCCGTTGTAACCTGAACATTGCTAGGAATTTCAGACTTTTTGAGCTGGTCATAGGTAAAAGGACCTTTCACTTCTTCTCCAAGCAGCAGAAAATATGAATCCTTTTCAGATGTTATAATTGTTGTTTGCACATTTTCATCATCTTTGCCTGGATTTTCCGCTGATTCCGAAGAATTTTGAGGCTGCAAACCGTCAGATGAATCAGGTTTTTCTTTTCCTACAAGCCATTTGATATAAAAAACTATTGAAATAACAACTGCCGTCAGCGAAATAAAACCAAGTAAATAATATAATAAAGCGACCTCTTTTTCCTGCTGAGCCGCATGGGAAAAAGCGAAGAATCCGATTACAGCAACAAAAAAAATCAGCATCAGAATCACAGTCTTCGTCGGAAATTTTGATTCTGCAGCATCTGTTTTCGGCTGTTCAGCACCTGCTATTTTTGTTCTTCCTATCGGAAACAGCTCACCTGTTGTCACATCAATTTTGGCAACTTTTTCCTTTATCTTTAGTTGGCCGTCTTCACTGATGCAAAAAATCGTGACCTCGGTGTCATCTGCCTTCATTTCGTACGTATTCATAACATTCTTTCTCTTTATTTAATATAAAAAACCTTTTCTTTCAGCATCTTTCCGTTGCACCAGATCTCGAATTTGTAGCTTCCTGAAATCCAATGTCCTTTATCTGTGCCTCCCCATCCAATTAATTCTACAGCTCCGCCGCCTTTGAAGATTTGTTTATTATCAGAATATGTATATCCGTCTTTAGACCACCCTTCGCCTGTACTCAGTCCGAATGGTGTCAAAAATTTAACATCGAGTTTTATGCTTCTTGAATCCAGACTTTTATAAACAATTTTGGGATAAATATAGGTCGTGTCTTTGCTATAAATTGTTTTACCATATTCTTCACCTTGATTACTCACTTGAATATCTTTTATAATTATAGGATATTCGTCAGCCCATACTTTTAATTCATTCTCTAAATTCTGCTTTTCGTTCGCCAAATTATTTTTTTCGTTCTCAAGGCTTTGTTTTTCGGTCTCCAGAGTCTGCTTTTTGTCTTTTAAACCACGGTTTTCATTCTCCAAGTTGTAAATTCTGTGATTCAGATAATCCTTGTTATTTTCAGATTGAACAACATATACGACGGCAAAAATCAAACCTACTATGAGAAGAAAAATTAAAAAAACTTTTAAACCGCCGGAACCCTTGTTTTCCTCCTCAGATTCGACTTCAGTTAAGTCGACTTCTTTCTGGACGGGTTTTCTTTCACCTATCGGTTCAACATTTCCGTCAGGCGAAATATTTGCTATTCTTTTTATGGTTCCGTCGTCCTGAATTGTGAATATCAATCCTTCAGGTGTGACCTGATATTTGTTGTCACTTGGCATTCCCATTTTTAACCTCCATAGCCTTTTTCTTGTTGGAATTATTCCTTGCTACGTTTCAACTACTCTTCACACCGGTCAAATTCAGGTTCGTTCATCAATAAATGTTCAACTCACTTGCTTTCAAAAATTTGCCGTCAGACCAGATTTCGATTCTGGTTGTTCCTTTCGGCCAGAATCCTTTTTCACTACTGCCCCAGGTGGTTTTAAAAAGATAATTTCCTCCGTCCGTGCGGAAAATATCAACACCTTGAACAGAATAAGTATAATTTTCTTTACTGTTTGCTCCTTTTTTCAGATGACCGTTCGCATCAAAAATCTTAACATCCAAGGCTTTCTGACCATAAATATAGCTTGCGTATCTGATTCTGAGCTGCAGAAACATTGCACTTTCACTCGTGATCTTTTCGCCGAAATCGGAAATTATATCCTTTGAATTCTTTGTCGTATTTCTGACCTCGATTGCAGTTATCATAAAGAGTCCGTCATCCTGTTCGTATGCTGGAATTCTATTTTCCGGCTCCTTCGGTTTTGGGGTAGTATCATCCGTTACTCTTAGATTGTTAAGAGCCCGCTTTTCGCAGATTTCGAGTTTCACCTCCAAATCACTGTTTTTTTCAGCACTTGCTGCAAGTTTTGTTTCAACTTCCCTCAGATCGAGCTCTGTCTGCGAAGAATCTTTTCTTAGTTTTGCAAGCTCGAACACCTGCTTTTCGCAGTCGGATTTTTCATCTAACCAAAGAACCGCAAGAATTATGGTGGCGACAGCAAAAATAATCAGAAAAAACATCAAAAAGAAATTCAGGGAAAGATGTGTTGCTTCGGAAAGCGCCTCTTCATCGACCTTTCCGTGTTTACGGAAAGGTTCTATCTTTCCGTTCTCAGAAATTCTCGCAATTCTTACAATCGTTCCGTCATCTTCTATGCTGAAAATCTCTCCCTCTTCCGAAATTTGGTATTTATTGGAACTGATTCCCAACTGTCCGCTCCGTGTTCAAATCTTAACGAGAATCTTCAGAAAGGAACTTGCAAATTAGACTACGCCAGGGGTGTCGAATTCTTTTCTTGAGAGATCACCAGTCATAACCATTTCAAATGATATAAGCCATTTTGCGGCCATAGCAAGCATTGTTGCCGCCGTTGTCGATGTCTCTCCGACCTTTATATCCTCTGCCCGTGCCGTGCAGAGATAAAGCAGGTCACTGTCTTTATCTCTAAGAACATGATGAGGAGTCCATCCTATTCGCTGGATTATCTGATCCATCGACGGAGTAAGGAGAAAAACTTTGACAGAACTTCCCATTTTCTGAACCGGATGGTTGTTTTCATAAACAGCCATAACTTCCCATGTCTGTCTTGCAGAAAAATCATTCTCGTCAGCGTTGAAACCTTTCCAGATCCCTGGTGTCAAAGTTCCTGTCCATGCCAGACGACCGTCAGGAAGTGTTTCAAGCTGGAAATGCGGGAACCATTTAGCCATTGCAGCTTTTTCCACAGCCAGAAGTGACGGATCCTTCTCATACCACTGTTGAACACTTGCCAAAATAATGTTGTTGGGGATTTTTATGCCTCCATTCTTTCCTGCTTCACCGTCAGGAGAGAGTTGAATCGGTTTTTTGCCTATAATAGCATCTCTTATTCTTTGGCGTTCCGCCCGTTCCTCTGCCTCACGTTTTAATTTATCCGCCATTTCCTTTTGTGAAAGCTGCTGTGCACCAGCCAAAATGATATTGTTGGGAATCTTAATGCCTCCATTCTTTCCCGCTTCACCGTCAGGAGAGAGTTGAATCGGTTTTTTGCCCATAATAGCGTCTCTTATTCTTTGGCGTTCAGCTCGTTCCTCTGCCTCACGTTGTAGTATAGCCGCCATCTCCTCTGGTGTGCGTTGCTGTGCACCAGCAAATTCTGCCCTGGGAATAACTAAATTTAACATTTTTGCCTCCTGAAATAAAACATTGTTAATACTTGCCAAACACACAATTATCATTTAATCAACCAATTTTTATCCTTGCATGGGAAATGCCTCAAGTTGCAGAGTCTGTTCTTTTCAGTATTCATAAACCCGTTTGCACCTCATCTTAAAGAAGTCCGCCATTGTCTTCCGGATCCGGTTTCAGCAAAAAATTTTCTACATTGTATGCCTTGTTCACAAGATTATGCTGAATATTCATTCTCCCGACTATCGCTAAAAATATAACCATTCCCAAAAGTAAAAGAATTATTCCTAACAATGTGGGAAAGAAAAGTCCTATAATAATCATAATTATGGACACAAACGACGACGCAACATAAGCGCTTCCAGTAATAAGAGGAATCGAATCATGTTTATGCAGAAAATTTGCTTCGCGGTTACACCAGTTGTAATTCCAGAAACATCCGTAAAAACCGAAAGTAATCAAAGATAAAAACAGAGATTTCCAGAAATCCGGTGTATGCTCTCCGTCTTCAGAACATGTAATATTAGTTTCCCCTCCCATAAGAAAGGGTAAAATCAAGCCGTAGATTCCGCATGTAACAATTGTAATAAAGATGGTTGTCGCATAACCTCTGTTTGTCGGAAGCGGCGCATCAGGTCTCTGTTTAGCTGAACGGAAAGCATAATCCTTCTTTACTATTTGACCATTTTTGTCGATTTCACAATCCGGAGGCAGGTGCGTCACCTCTATGTTCTGCTCCAATGTAGTCTGCTGTGACGAGCCAGGTTCCGGCGATCGCTGTGACTGAGAAGTGGCATTGGCCGGTCCCTGCGTAGAAGTGTTTTCACGGCCTGTTGTTTGTGAAGATTGGAACAAGTGAAGAAACTCAGTGTATTCATGCGCCTCTTTCCACCCTCCATCCGGTGCATCGGTACAGATCAAAGTATTTTCAACAATCGGCTTTTTGGTCACATCAATGAAAGAAAACGGCCCTTCAACCCGTCCGTCTGTTTGAATAAAATATTTCATTTTTCTTTATTTTTCCTCTTTATAGACTTTTTTCCAACACATTTTTTTGTTTCCGGCTTTTTTTCATCAGTTTCTTTGTTTTGAGGATTTTCCGCGCCTTCTTTAGGAGCGTACGGAACTTCAATGTTTGTTGTTATCTGAAGCGGATAAGAGAAAATTTCAGCATTGTCTCCGCCTATTTTCGTATTATTCGTGTTGCAGACAAGAGTGTACTGTGTCAAATGACCGAGCAGACGCGGTGTGAAATTCGGGTTGTTTCTGTTCAAAATATCAAGCGCAAGTTTAACCGCGATAACAGTAACAAAGTTGATATCAACCGAGATGCCTGGTTCAAAAGTTACCTTTTCAAGATCATCTTCTGTAACATAGAATCTGCGGTTCTGGCTGACTCTGCCCGACATTCCGCCGATAGCCCAGATAAAATCGCTGTAATCAGGCATTCCGGGAAGACAATAGAAAATTTCACCGGCAAAAGCTCTTTCCCAACAGCCGATTGAAATCATCGGCATTCCGATATCTTTCGCGATACTGTTTGCATAAAGGTCTCCTTCACGGTTGTCAGCTCCGCCTATCACTATTGTGTCTTTGTCACAGAATTCGTTGATAACACTAAGGGGAACCCCCTGAATCGTACAGTTCTGCGTTACAACTTTTGCTGACGGGTTGATCTGAAGAATACGGTCTTTTACAGCATCGGTCTTGAATCTTCCGACATCAAGGATTCCGCACTGGTGACGGCAGATGTTGTGATACCCGAGAATATCGTTATCAACAAGAAGGAACCTGCCCACGCCTGCTTTTGCCAGTTCGAGAGCAACAAGACTTCCGACCGATCCGCAGCCAACAAGGACAGCGCCGGTTTTCAGCATAATGTCTGATTCAAGAATGCCGACATTGCGTGAAAAGATATCAAGTTTGAGAAGAAAAGGTTCGTTTTTGGCGATTTTTCCGTCAGTATCCATGAAGAGCAGCTTTCCTTCCTCAAAAAAACCGGTCAGCTCCGCCGGTTGCGTTTCCGGACGTTTTTCTACGATTGTTCCGATTTTTTTGATTGTCGGATAGTTGTTTTCGGCTTTTTCGGTCACGATGTTGTAGTAATTCGTATTTTCAACGTGATAGCCGTAAAAATCACCGATATAGTGTTCTGTTTCCAGATGTTTTGGGAAACAGACGACCGTCTGCGGTTTTTTCTTCGCAAAGAATTTTTCTGCAATGGACATGGATACCCTCCTTAATTATTTACTACACTTTTTTTCACATTTTTCTTCCCACTTCTTTATAGGATCTTTATATTTCCATTTAGCATTGCAATGTTTACAAGTATTAATCGTGTCAAGAACTGTACAAGCCTCTTTTTGGTTACAATAAGCTTTCTCGACTTTCTGTTTTAATGTCTGAGGATCAATTTTGTTAATTAGATCATGAACTTTTTGCTTTTGTTCATTACAGTTTGAGACCTTTGTGAGAACTTTTTTGAGATTTTCCAAATGTGTATTGTAGCTGCTACCGCCTTTGTGGTTAAGCAACTCATTTTCATAATATTGTTTTGCTTTTTTAAAGTCACCGTCATTTTCTAGAAGTTTCGCACATTCTTTCTCATTATTATTACCATTACCAGCAGGTGGGGTATTTTTAGTCTCTTTTGAAGCTGGCGGATTAACTGCAACCTGTTCAACCTGTTCTTTTGGTTGGCTGCCAACTTCTTCCGTTTTTTCTTCAGGTTTAGCAGGTGCAACATCAGCGTCCGGTATCTCTGAATTTTTGTCGTTGCCTCCTTGTTCGGCAGATCCTTGCTGTTCCGGTATAGCCTCATTTGTTACAGGTTTGTTCTGAGCCCCTGCCTTAGCTTGTTCTGCTTTTCGCGCTTCCTCGGCTTGCTTTGCTTCAGCTTCTTGTTTCTTTCGTTCTTCTTCAGCTTTCTTTGCTTCAGCTTCCTGTTTCTTCCGGTCTTCCTCGGCTTTCTTTGCTTCAGCTTCCTGTTTCTTCCGGTCTTCCTCGGCTTTCTTTGCTTCAGCTTCCTGTTTCTTTCGTTCTTCTTCAGCTTGCTTTGTTTTCTCTTCTGCCAGTCTTAGTTCGTTTTGCTGTTTTTCTGCTTCCGTTTCTTTATTACTTCCGATGCTATATAATCCCATCAAACCCACAAAGACAACGAGTGCAAAAAATGTTTTCGGATGTTCCAAAACAAGTTTTTTAAAGATGCTGGTGACTGTGTCCGGAGTTTGGATTATTACCTGCGGTTTTTCGTGATGTTCGCGGTTTTGAGTTGTCCTGCGCGGCTCTTCGCGGTGCGGCGTTGCCTGCTGAGGTTGCGAAGATGATGACGGTTGAGATGCTGACGGATGTTCCTGACGCGTGTTCGTTTTTTTGATTGCATCTATCTCTTCGATTGTAACACCTGGTTTCAGTTTCAACAATTCTTCCGGAATAATGTCATCCCCGACACAAGTTTTGACTTTGGTATAATTCAATGGAGAATCGACGTGATACATCGTCATTCTAAATTCCGGGTCAATATTGACAAGACCAGAAATCGCGCCGTAAGAGGGATTCAATTCTGCGAAATTTATGTTGGTTCCGTCGTCTGTACCAGAGAAAAAATCCATGCTGCCTGGATGTCTGTGCCAAAGCCCGAGCAACCCTAGCTTCTGTTCATATTTGCCTGCAATCTGATCGACCACTCTTTTCGCAAGACTCTCATCATACTCCAAATAGGCATAACGATGCGTTGAATTATTTCCTGGCGGAATAACCTCAACAACAACCCAATGCCCGCCTTCCAGCACATATCCCAACAAAAGTCCGCCTGTTTCGACTGGATCCTTATCATAAGTTTCGTTCTTTATATCCTGATAGGCTCTGTCCGAAAAAATGACTACTTCACATTTTTGATTTTCAGTATTCATTTACTTACTCTCCGCATTTTTTCTTTGTTTTTTCAATAATTTAAGATTCATATAGCTTCGCTGGGCTTTTTTCACAAACTTCTCAAGGAGATCGTTCTTGTCGCTTGTATTGTCAACAATAGCTTCAAGCATCTCGTTTGCATTTCTCGTATTTTCAACAATAGCATCCAGTCTCGCTATAATTGCAGCCGTATCATCACCATAGGAAGGAACATCCGGAACTTTGTTGACGTTTGAAAAGTTCTCCTCTTCCGAAAATTCATTCATATCCTCGCTGTAACTGCATAGTTCTTCTGTATCTCCAGCGATTTCAGTCGGAATCTGCAGCATTGAATCCTTCACATGTTTCAATGCGAAATATTCTTCCGGAATCATATCGTCTCCGACTTTAAAATTGACAGCTTCATATTTCAGAGGGTCGCTAACATGCCAAATCTGAAAACGGAAATCTGGATCGATATTGACCAGCCCGGAAATAGCCCCGACTATTGAAAACTTTGCAAATTTGAGGTTGCTTCCGTCATCAACAGACGAGAATGTATCATAGCTTCCAGGGTGGCGGTGCCATAAACCTAACACAGAAAGCGGAATTTCATATTTCGAAGCTACAGAATTTGCGAGATAGTTCACAAATTTTTCATCATACTTAAAAAATGCACTTTTGTGAACCGAATCCGGTCCTGGCGGAAGAACCTCCATAACAATCCATATCCCGCCATCCAAAACATGACCAAGCAGAATGCCGCCTGTCTCAAGCGGATGTTTACTGAATGTTTCATCGATAATCGCGTTATAAGCCCGATCCGAAAAAACAATAATATTACAGTTTTCACTCATTTAACCACCTGTTTTCATCTAGTGTGTTGCCTGAAATTCTGCGGAATATCAAAACCTGAACCACCCGGAACACCACAGCAGCTTTCATTTAGCTCGTTCAACTCACGCATTGCGTTATCAAGGTCATCAAGCAGTGTTTCCAAAGAGTCGCAACAGTTTGAAAAGTTGCCTTCGAATTCATCAGCTTTATATGTAAAAAAATTATAGCCTACAGAATCCTTCCAGAATTCTTTGGCTTCATCCATTGCTATCCTTAATTTTCCCTGTTCTACCTTCAGGTCATTTACAATTCCCTGTGTCATACTTCACCTCAAGATTTTTTAATTCTTCGACAAACACAGTTACGAATCGGCCTTCCGCAATTCTGACAAAAAACCGGAGCTGGTTTTTCCATTGCCCCGGAATCAACTGCGCGCTTGACGTCAAGAGACAAATTGGTCTGTTCATATATTCCGAGCTGCTCAAGACATTCATCAAGATGGGAAACCAGTTTTTCGGAATAATCTCCGGATATTCGTTTAAGTTCATATCCGGGACCGGCAGGGATCAGAAATGACGGTTCACGCCAGAATTGTTCTACACAGTGTTTCTGCCAGCTTATGATTTTTCCGGCTCTTTCGTAATTAGATCTCCATTTGTATTCCTCATCCTCGGCGGCTTTAACTTTTTCTTGCGCCACATCGACTCTGTATGATTCCAAATCACAACTCGGACACCAGTTGCCGTCTTCATCCTTTTCCTGAGAGGCTTCGCAGGCGGCAAGATCATTCTCGGCATCACTTAATTCATTCTGCGCCTCTCTAAGTATTTCTTTTGCCGCTTCCCACTTCTTCTCGATCTGTTCACGGATGGAATCCATCATATCCAATTCTCCGCGAATTTCAGCATCTACTGTCTCCATCAAAAAAGTGGCCCTTGCTGAAAAACTATCGATCGCTACAGCCAGCTCCTGCACAGCTTCCGGACTTACATCTACTTTCGAATCTGCCATTTGATGCCTGCTTTACAAACTCATTCTTGTATTTTCCGCTTCTTTGACAACATCGATTCGCGGCTGCAGATATCTTGTCGCCCAATCATAATATTTTTGAGAAAGTTCCATTATCTGTTCTTTTCTTGAGCGAAAACTAGTTTCAAATTCTTCAAACTTTTTATCTTTCCAATCCTCGTTGAGCGTCTTGATGCTGCTTTCCACGAATTCGTAACAATCATTTAAACTTTTAGACAGTGCTATCAAATCACTTTGAAGCTGCTCCAACTCTTTTGAACCGACCTCGGTATGTGATGCTATTGCCATTTTTCCCTCCGATTATAAAGCCAAGTATGTTCTCAAAGTCTTTTCCAATGGATACAGAATTTCTGCCTCGAACTCGTCTATCTCTTTGCAGAGAGGCTCAATTATCTCCTTATCTTTCTCGAAACCTTCCTTAAATTTATCAAACTGTGAATCTTTCCAGCCCTGAGCAACCGTTTCAATCGACTGCTCTGTCTTTCTGAGCTGCTCTCTCAAATCATCAGATGTCTCGTTAAGTTGTCTCCTAAATAAATTTAATGAATCAACATCATTAATTACTCCCGACATTTTTCCCTCCCTTATCCTTCATAAGTTTCAAAATCGAATTTGCCGTAAGGTTTGAATTTTATTAAAGTATTTCTGCTCGTATTGCAGTAGTATGCCCTGAATTTTGAACTTGGTCTGTTCAAGACAAAAAGTTTGCTTGCAGCGGGCGAATCAATAAGCCTAATGGAATCCCTCTCGCTCATCTGAAGCACGACTTTGTGGTCAAAAATCTGAAGGGGACTGTCGATTCTCGCAAGATTCGAGAGATTGTCGACCTGAAGAATCGTGTGGACTCCGACCATGGGACCGTGTTTTAAAACGAAATCAAGCAAAGTTCCCGCTTCTGATACTTTAGCGCCGTATTTTGTAGCCTCCTGATCGAACATCGTTCCGCGCTGGAAAGCATAGATCGAAAGATAGATACTATGGAAACGCACATCTTCATCCTCTGTCGCCTCGCGCTTCTCTATTTCAGTCTTGATTTCATTCAATGCTTCAAGAACATCTGATTTTTTCGAAGCAAAGTGAATTGCATTCGGGAAAACGCTTTCAAAACCTTCAAACGCCTCTTTAGGAACACTGTTTAAAACATCATAACTTTCAGTAAAATTCATAACATAGAAACTTGCGCTCTTGTTTTTCTGACCGTCACGCGCAAACATTGTAGATGTCATGGCGATTCTCTCCGCCACATCGGGTTCTCCACCGATTACAAGTATGTTGCTGTTCGATTCATTCCTGATTGACGCATGAACATCGACATCGCTGATGGCAATTGATTCACCGAAGTAGATACCGATGCCAGTTGAACCAGGAAAATCCTTTGCTTCCGTATGTTCTTTCGCCAGTTTGCAATCGCGGTAGGTTGGCAGATCGTTGCTTCTGAAAACCAGAGTATCGACATTTTCAAATTTCTGATTGCCAGCTGCGAATCTTGAAAGTTCCGTAAGAAGTGAATCAATATCCTTTTTCGGAAAGAAGAAGGAACGTACCAGACGGTTGTCATATTCAGAACCGGACTGGGAATTGTAGATGCATTCGCCTGTTGACAAAAGCGGCGTGTTTCTTCCGCGTGTTTCAATCAACTGGCTGAAATCACTCGGTTTAGCTCTGAAGACAATACGGTTCGCGATAAGATCTTTAGGAACAGAAGCACCTGAAACAAGCTGTTGCGTTGCAAGAATCAGATTGATTCCGAATTTGCGGTATTCCTGAATGATGATTGCGATTTTATCCTGCGCATCGCGGCTCAACACGTCGTTTCCTTCAAAGAGTTTCTGGAACTCGTCAATTATTACAAGAAGTCTGGGAACAACAAGATCAGGTCTTTTGCGTTTCAAATCAACGATACTGCTGACCTCGTTGTCACGACAAAGCGCCATTCGGCGAAGGCCTTCTTCTTTCAGCTCGTTGAGAATGCTGATACCAAATTCACGCTCTGCTTCAGGCGCGATAACACGTGCATGAGGAAGGTGATGCAAAGCGTAATTATTAAATTCAACTCCCGAAAAATCGAGGAGATAGAAGTTAAGCTCGTTGGGCGAGTATGTAAGTGCGGCATTTAAAATAATCGAATGCAAGAATACACTCTTTCCAGATCCGGGAATACCGATGACGATTGCGGTGTTCTGGCCGCTCTCCTGAGAGATAACCAGGCTCTGGACAGATTTATCCTCTCCGATTCCGAACGGGATTTCGATTTTCGAAGCGCTTCTGCCGCTCCACCATTGTTCTTTTGCCGGAACAAAATCTTTTCCGAAAACGGTTTCGACTTCACCGGCTGTCTCCTCGACCCCGCTGTTCACATAGCTGATAGTACTTTCCAGAACATCTTCCGGAAGATCGTCGAAATGTTTTTTGCTGACATCGTCTTCGCTCTTTGTAAAATCAAATTCCAAAACAGAGCATTCCGAAAAATTTCTTTTAAGGAGAGTGTAGGATTTTGAATAATCTTCCGAAGATTCAACAAGATTGGAATCGACAAGAATTATCAAACTGACCCCGGCTCTGATGCCGTTTTTCATAATTTTTTTCAGAAGATTGAGAGACTCGCCGGAAAATCCTGCCGGGAAAGCCTTGATTACAACCAAATTATATCCTTCCTTTTTCTCTTTCCCGAGGTTGAATTCATTCAGAGAATCAACAGAGCCAACCAGAATGTTCTGATAGATATTTTCAATCCTACTCTGCAGGGAATTCAACTTGCGGCTCACATCATCAGATCTGACCACCAGTGAAAAGACATCTTTATTTAGATGTTTAAGGGTATTTGAAGTTCCGAGCATCTCGTCGGAATCAATCATTGTAAGATTCAGCATTCCAGGTTCACAAGAAGCAAACGATCTGATTATCAATGAATTTATTGCATTAAAACAACGTTCCTTACTCGAAGAGTCATATTTTACAACCATATTTTTATTATCAAAGAGAGAAATAAAAGACCTGTTCTCCACATCAATAAATTTATCAAACAACTCATAGCTGTTCACAAACTTGCCGAATTCCATTATTGAGGACGGAACACTTTCATTGTTTTTAAGATTTTTCCAAATTTTCTCAGAAAACTCCGCAACTTCACAACGTGTCGAGAAAAATTTATTGAACCGTTCGTTATAGGAACTCAGGCTCTTCTCAACTTCCGGGACAGAACTTGCAGAAAAATCTCTTACAATACGGTTGACATTCTGACGATAATACTTGCACTTTTCCTCACTCTCATTCTTTTTCTTTCTGTATTTATCTTCAATCTGCTGAAGTTCAACCGAAAGGTTTGACTCCAAAGCACGTGCTGCCATCTCAGAAGCCTTTCTGATTTCAGCTTCATATTTGCTTCTGCAATCTTTTTTTGAAGCCTCTTCCTCAGCCAGAATTCTTCTAAGTTCAGATGCACCGAACAACTCAGCCTGGGCACACACATATTCTTTCTTATCCTTGATTTTTTTTGAAATCTCCGTGAGCTTATCAATCTGTTCCACAACTCTCCCGGAAGATTGTGAATAGGTATCTATGTAATAATTAAGCTCAGCATCATCCGACTCAAAAACTTTTTTATAGGAGTTTGTTTCTTTCGGCAAAATCTGCAAAAACGATTTTGTTACCGTTGTAAAATCATCAAACAATTCCTTAAAGAACTCCATAGGATCCTTGTTAATATCAAAATCCTTAACAAGAGGATCGACTGTGTGATGCACCGATGTAACCTCGCTTGTTCTTGTCGTTGTGGTCTGCTCAGGTCGCGATTCAGGTCTCGGCTGCGGTTGAGGTTCAGGTCGCGATTCTGGGTTCGGCTGCGGCTTAGGTCGTGGCACTCTCGTCGTGTTTCTTGGAGTTTGGTTGACCGGTCTTGGCGGCTCAGGTGTAGGTACTTGTTCTGCCGGATCATCAGCCGTCAAATCATTGAGAAACTGACGCAGCTCAGGCACATCCTTTGCCAGAACCCATTCGTTATTTGCCATATATGTTGCATGTATCGGAGTGTCAACAAAGACATTAAAAACTTTCATATCACCCAAAGTATATGGGCCATAAATGACATTGTTCAACTCAAAATAGTAGCTAACGTTTCTCATTTTTCCTCCTTACAAAAAAAACAAACAAAAAAACGGGTCTTTATATTTATCTTGCCGGTTATTGTCAACATTTTAGGTTGTTCCATTTGTATAACTCATTAATACCGCTTCAGCTCTTGTAAACTCTCATAATCCCCTCATACAAAACCTGCAAAGAATCACTTTTTGCATACAAAAAATATCCTGAATAAATTTGTTTCACCGCAAGACAAACATTTTTTTTGACTTAAAGGCATTTTTTGTGGAAACTGCGCCGTTTTTTTTAAGGAGGTGTTTTATGGCAAAAACTTTAGGTGGTTTCAACAAGGAATTTTGGTTGGTCAATGCCATCCAGTTCTTTGACGGTCTTTCGTATTTCTCGGTTATCATCGTTCTTTCGATGTTCCTCTCCGACAACGTAGGTTTCAGCGACTACGAAGCAGGCGCATGGCAAGGTTATTTCTTCCTGTTCATTACCGCTTTCATGTTCACGGTCGGCTCGATATGCGATGTTATCGGTGACAAGAAATCTTTTCTTTTCGCGACGATTCTTCTCATGCTGAGCCGTCTCGGAATGGGTATTTTCCCCGGTATGATGGAAGGCAAAGTCCTTCAGTATTCAATCGGCGGACTTCTTTTCATCATGGCACTCGGCACCGCGATGCTCGTCACTATCACTAACACCGCGCTGCGTCACTTCACCAACAAGGACAACCGCGGTAAGGGTTTCAACCTTTACTACCTCATCATGAATATCGGCGCAATGCTCGCAGGTTTTGTTGTATGCGACGGTTTTAGAGAAGTCCTCGGTCCTGTTAAAGGAAACCTTGCGATCTTCACGTTCGGTTTCGTAATGAGTGCGATCTGCTTCCTCTGCGCTTTCCTCATCAACGAGGACAACATGGAAGAAAAAGACGAAGACGACGGCAGCGGCGAAGTCAAAACCCCGCTCAAGATCTTCGCGGAAGTTTGGAAAGAAAAAGCTTTCCAGAAACTTGTTCTCTTCCTCTGCCTCACTCTCGGCGTCCGTCTCGTCTTCACACACCAGACGATGGTTATGCCGAAGTATTACCTTAGAACGATGTTCGCCGACTTCCAGCTCGGTGCGGTCAACTCATTGAACCCGCTCATCATCACGGTCGGTCTTGCACTTACGATGAATTTCATCGGCAAATTCAATATCGTCAAACTTCTGGTCGTAGGTATGACCCTTTCGGCTCTTTCACTTCTTTTCCTTGCATTCCCGGGCGAATGGTTCCTTGCGATCCCCGGAATCAACAACCTTGACCAGGCTTACAGATTCGTAATCATCGCGCAGATCCTCGTTTTCGCAGTCGGTGAACTTATTTTCTCACCCAGATTCACCGAATACGTCGCATCTGTCGCTCCGAAGGATAAAGTCGCGTCCTACATGGGTCTTTCTGCTCTTCCGATGTTCATCGCAAGGCCTATAAACGGCTTCGTTTCAGGTCTTCTTATCGCAAATCTCTGCTACGACGGCGTCAAGGCTAAGATCGAAACAGGAAACATCGAATACCTCGAAAGTCCTGAATTTATGTGGATGATCTACTTCGCTCTCGCTATCATCAGCCCGATCGCGGTAATCGCGCTCAAGAGGACGCTCACACAGGACAACTCGGAAGAAGCTCCGAAAGAAGAAGCAAAGGCAGAGGCATAAGGAGGTAATCATGGCTAAGAAAAATGTAAACTACAAAGCAATACTCAAAGACGGTCTTATCCTTATGATCGCAGGTCTCGCTTTCGCTATAATCGTAAAACTCGGCTTTGATCTGCTTCAAGGCGATGTGCAAGACAGCCCGCTGGTTTCACTGATAATTCAGGAGAATACCGCCAAAATAACAGAGACTATACAGAAGGATACAACAACCGTAAATAAGCCGGATAATCAGAAAAGGACTCCGCTCATGTGGGCTTCCTATCTTAATTACGGCAACAGAAAAAAGATTACCGCGAAAAACGGTGATGCAATAGATGAAGATGCAGACCCGATACAAAAATTTCTCAAGACGGTAGTTTATGATCCTTTGCGCAAAATACTTAATGTTGCCGGCGAAAACAAGAAGGAAGACGGAACAGCAGTCGAAAATCCGAGTCTTGAAGAAAAGAGACTTGAAATAACGAAACTTCTTCTTGAAAACGGCGCAGATGTCAAAGCTGTTGACGAAGACGGCTGGACCGCTCTCATCTGGGCTGCATGGACAGGTATGCCGACGGTTGCTGACGCTCTCGTCAAAGCAGGAAGCGACGTCAACGTTCTCGACAACCAGAAACAGTCGGCTCTTATGATCGCCGCTCAGAGAGGAAACGACAAAGTCGTCGAGATCCTTATCAATGCAGGCGCAGACAGAGCTCTCAAAAATGCTGAAGGCAAAGGCGCTGAAGAGCTTGCAAACGAATTCATGCCGCAGTTCTCCGACAGAAAGGAAAACTACGAAGCAACTCTGAAAGCTCTAAAAACTCCGGCAAAAAAAGAAGCTCCGGCAAAAGTAGAGACATCTCCTGAAGCTCCGGCTGAGGAAGTAAAAGAAGAGCCTAAAGCTGAAGAAGCTCCGAAAGAAGAAGCTGCTCCCGCTGAAGAAGCAAAACCAGCTGAAGAAAAACCGGCGGAACAATCTTAAAAGAATCTCTTTCACGACAATCCGAACAGATCAATCATAAAAGATTCCGCTAAAAAAGAATTACCCGAACAAAACTTTGAAAACGTCGCTGTATTCCTTGACGAAAACGACTTCGATGCCCGATTTTATCTCGTCTTCGATGCTGCCATAAAGGGCTCTGTTCTGCTCCGGAATAAGGACTTTGGTAACTTCGTTGCGTTTCGCGGCGAGAAGTTTTTCTTTTAAACCGCCGATCGGAAGAACTTCGCCTGTGAGGCTGATCTCTCCTGTCATCGCGATTTTTGAATCGATTGCTTTTCCCAGAAACAGGCTGAGAAGAGCCGAAGTTATCGCGATTCCGGCACTCGGGCCGTCTTTCGGTGTCGCTCCTGCCGGGAAGTGTATGTGGATGTCCTTGTCGCTTATCGTGAAATCGCCGCCGAGCCCGAATTTAGCCGCGTTGCTGCGGATGAATGAAAGCGCGATCCGTGCCGATTCCTGCATGACTTCGCCGAGTTTTCCGGTAAGAAGCAGGTTTCCGCTTCCTTTCATCGAATTCGCTTCGATTTTGAGTGTCGCGCCGCCGAACTGCGTCCAGGCAAGGCCGGTGATGACTCCTACCCTCTTTTCCTCGTCGAAATCGTGCTCAGAAAAAGGAGGAAGTTTGAGATACTGCTCGACAACTTTCGGAGTGATCTTCTTCGCGAAATCCTTTTTCTGAACTTTGAGAGTGACGGTTTTGCGGCAGATCGAGCCGATGCACCTTTCGAGGTTTCTGACTCCCGCTTCACGGGTGTACCTTCTCGAAATGAAAAGAAGCGCCTCTTTCGTGAACTGTATTTCTTTCGGCGCGAGCCCGTTATTTTCAAGCTGACGCGGAATAAGATATTTTTTAGCGATTTCAATACGTTCCAAGTCTGTATAACCCGAAAGACGAATTATTTCCATTCTGTCTTTCAAAGGCTCGGGAATGGTGTCTTCCCAGTTTGCCGTCGCAATGAAAAAGACTTTGCTGAGGTCGAACGGAAGACCGATGTAGTTGTCTAAAAACGAGAAATTCTGCTCAGGATCGAGCACTTCAAGCAGTGCAGACGAAGGATCTCCGCGGAAATCCTTGCCGAGCTTGTCGATTTCGTCGAGCATGAAAACGGGGTTGTTCGACTTGCAGGTCGTGAGCCCTTTCAGGATTTTTCCCTGCATCGCGCCGACATAAGTCCGTCTGTGGCCGCGTATTTCGGCTTCGTCGTGTAGACCGCCGAGACTAAGACGGTAAAATTTGCGTTTCAAAGCGCGCGCTATCGACTTTCCGAGTGAGGTTTTGCCGACTCCTGGCGGCCCAACGAAGCAGAGAATCGGTGATTTAGAGTTCTGGTCGCCTTTTATCTGGCGGACTGCTAGGAACTCCAGGATCCTCTCTTTTACGTCTTCAAGCCCGTAGTGATCGGCCTGAAGCACTTTTTCAGCCTCGTTTATATCCTTGTTGTCCTCGGTCGAATCTTTCCAGGGCAGATCGAAAACAGAGTCGATCCATGACGAAAGCATTGATGAATCCTGCGAAAAAGGACTCATACTTTTAAGCCTGTCGATCTGCTTCCTGACTTCTGTCGCGGCATATTCCGGAAGAATATTCTTGGCCAGTTTTTTTTCATAATCCTGAATGCTTGCCGAAAACGGGTCGCTTTCTCCGAGTTCGCTCTGGATCTGCTTCATCTGCTCACGAAGGATCATATCTTTCTGCCCTTTGTCGATCCGGGCCATCGTTTTGCGCTTTATATCGTTTCTGACCTGCATGAAAGCGAGGGCTTCCTCAAGCGCCTTCCGAACCAGAGCCAGTTTTTTAAGCGGCGAATTTTCCTCAAGAACCTTCTGCAGTTCTCTGGTGTTGCGCAGGAAATTCGAAGCTATGAACTCTGCAAGCCTTGCCGGATCGCTGATGTTCTTGAATTCTTTGAGAACAGCCGGAGGAAAAGCATCGAGCGAGCTTATTGCGTTGAAAACTTCCCTCGTATCCGCAACCGCCGAACGGAGAAGCTGTTCATCTTTCGCCTCGAGAAAATTGTTATCTTCGACCACCTCGACACGTGCGAAACTCATGTCGAAAACCGGGTTGAAAAGAACACCTTTTATTGCAACTTTCTTCAAACCTTTAAGCAGAATGTTACCGCGTCCGTTGCCTTCGGCGTTTTCTCTGACAACAGCTGCAACTGTTCCGATTGAATAGATATTTTCCATACTTACGATTCTCGGAAACAGGTTTTTATCGTCAGTCGGCCTCTTTTCGGCAACAACGACGATGTAGTTTCCGGTCGATCCTGCGGCACGCAGCAGATTAGCAAAAACTTTCTCGTCCGGAGCCGCGATCCCCATCAGCATAAACGGAAAAAGAACCCCTTCCCTAAGCACAAAAACCGGTAAAGTCGCCGGAATCTCTGTCATCATAAAATTTTCAGAACTCATTTTCACCTCATTGGTTTCACAAAACGGCTGAATAAATAAGCGCGGATTTCCGAAAGTCAATCCCTCCGGAATTTTTTAGATGAAGAGCTAAATATCCTGAGTTTCATTAAACATCGAGCGGTTGTAATACTGTATCGCTTCGGCGATGTGACCGCATTCTATCTGATCTTTTCCGTCGATATCTGCAATAGTTCTCGACACTTTCAGGATTCTTGAATATCCGCGGGTCGAGATTCCCAGCCGCTCCATGGCGTTTTTGAGAAGCAGCTCCGCCGCAGTATCAAGCCGGCAGAATCTCTCTATCTCGGAAGCCTGCATCTTTGAATTTGTAAAAAACGGCGAATCTTTGAAGCGTTCTCTCTGTAGAGCCCGCGCCTTGACGACTCGCTCCCTTATCTGAGCACTGGTTTCGCCTGTACCGCGGCTCCTCAAGTCATCGAACGATACCGAATTCACAACAATTGAGATGTCTATTCTGTCGAGAAGAGGGCCCGAAATCTTCTGCTGATACCGCTGGACCGCCTGATGAGAGCAGACACACGGCTTCTTTTTGTCAAAAAGATATCCGCACGGACACGGATTCATAGAGGCGACAAGCATGAAGTTGGCCGGATAACGGATCGTGCTGGTTGCTCTGGAAATCGAAACATCACCGTCCTCCATCGGCTGCCGCAGCACTTCAAGAGCGTTTCTGCTGAACTCAGGCAGTTCATCAAGAAAAAGAACTCCGTTGTGGGCAAGACTCACCTCACCCGGTTTCGGCGGATTGCCGCCTCCGACAAGGGCAATATGCGAACACGATGAGTGCGGCGAACGGAAAGGCCGCTCGTTGATGAGCCCGTTTCCCGGCATAAGGTTTGCAACACTGAAAATTTTTGTTGTCTCGATGCTTTCCTCACGCTCAAGTTCAGGCAGAATCGTGGGAATACGCCGGGCAAGCATCGTTTTTCCGCTTCCTGGAGAGCCGACCATAAGAATGTTGTGGCCGCCGGCAGCAGCGATTTCAATCGCCCGTTTTGCCTGTTCGTGCCCTCTGACTTCGGCAAAATCGACAATATATTTTTTATCTTCGCTTTTCGTTTCAGCATGATAAAATTCCCGCGGACCGTCTTTTAAAAGATAAAAAACATCCTCCAGATTCCGCACTGTAACAACATTCACCTCGGTTATCGCGGCAGCCTCATCACCGTTTTCGGCAGGAACGATTATCCCTTTAAGACCGCTTTCCTTTGCTGTTATAGCAAGACTGAGCACGCCTGTTACAGGCCTTATATCGCCGTTCAGCGCAAGTTCGCCGACGATCATGTAACCGTCGATTTTGTCCGTTTCCATGCTGTAAATTGAAGAAATTATCGCCATCGCCATTGGGAGATCGAAGCCTGCACCTTCCTTTCTGATTCCTGCAGGAGCCAGATTTATCGTTATACGGTTCTGCGGAAACAGGTGTCCGCTGTTGATTATCGCAGTTCTGACGCGCTCTTTCGACTCTTTCACCGCGTTGTCCGGAAGTCCTACGATCGAAAATGCAGGCATTCCTTTTGAAATATCGACTTCAACGTCGATTACATTCCCGTCTATTCCTGAAACCGCACCGCTTTTAAGTATTGTAAACATCTTACGACCTCAGACTTTAAAATAGCAAAACAATAAATTTTGTAATTTTAAAATTTAAAGTCAAGTTTTTTATTTAAAAATTAACAATTTCGCTTCTACATTTCGACATTTTGACATCTCAAAATTCGAAAAAATCAGAAAGAATCAGTTGTCGCTTATCGGATCGACATCATAAGTTACTGTAATTCCTGATCTTTCAGGCAAATCCCAAAGACATTTTTTCAGATTTGCCGCGATTCTGGAATTCTTAGGGAAAGTTATTGAAATATTTTTTCTGAAGCGGTTCTGAACTTTTGAAAGCATCGGCTCTTCCGGCGGATAGACAAGGACATCTTCCATCGAACTGCCTTCAACGAAATTATTTATGATTTCAAAACACTGATCGGCAAAATTGTTGGTTTTTTCCTCATCTTTTCCTGAAATTCTGACAGTTATCATCCGTGTAAACGGAGGGAATCCCAACTGACTGTGCCACGACAGTTCCTCTTCGATAAATCCCTCGTAATCATTGTTTTTTATGTAGTTCCATATGTAGTGGTCGGGATAGATTGTTTCGGCGAAAACATGCCCTTCGACACCGAATCTGCCGGCACGCCCGGCAACCTGTGTTATCTGCTGAAAACACTTTTCCGAGGCTCTCGGATCCCGGAAACCAAGAAGGTAATCAGCGAATTTTATTACAACATTTTTTAATTTCGGAAAGTTGTGCCCTTTTGAAATCATAACCGTTCCTACGACAAGCTGATACTTGTTTTCGGAAATATCCTTCACCGCCCTATCGGAAAGAGCAGCCGTTCCGAGGCTGTCCTTGTCGAAAGAAATCGCTTTTGTTCCCGGGAAGTAGCTTTCAATCGCCTCAAAAAGTTTTTCGATGCCGATTCCTTCAAAAACGAGCTCCCCGCCGCACTTCCCGCATTTCATTCTACTTGCGCTGTATCCGCAGTGGTGACAGAAAAGTTTCTCTTTTTTCTTGTGATATATTAAAGCCGTCTTGCAGTTCGGACACATCACTATTTCGTTGCAGGCGGCACATCTTGCGATTGTGGCAAAACCGCGTCTGTTCAGAAAAAACAGACTCTGGTCGCCGTTTTTCAGCGAATCTGAAACTATGTCAACAAGATCCGACGGGATATAAAGATCGCCTTTATATGCAAAAGTCTCGATTTTCGGGAGAGGTCTGTTATTGGCTCTTTCCTTAATCATTTCAAGGTGATATTTGCCTGTTGCAGCATTCAGCCACGAATCGCTCGAAGGGGTCGCGCTTCCCATAATCACCGGAATTTTCATTGCTGCAGCCTTCATCACGGCAACATCACGCGCATGGTAGTAAGGAGGCTCAAAATTCTTGAAACTGCCGTCATGTTCCTCGTCGATAACAATTAAGCCGATGTCAAAAAACGGATAAAGAACAGCAGAGCGTGTTCCGACAATAATCGAAGCCTGTTTGTTCATTGCGCAGTAAAGTGCCGAAAACCTCTTTTTTCTGGTGAACGAACTGTGAAGAATCACACCGGAAGCACCTATTCTGCCGACAAGATGCTGTAAAGTTTTTGTCGTAAGCCCTATTTCAGGCACCAGATAAAGAATCTGCTTCCCTTTTTTTATCACATCACGGCAGAGTTCTGCAAAAATCTCGCTTTTTCCGCTTCCTGTGACCCCGTAAAGCAGAACTGGCCTGAAATCCTGACTGTTCCAGCGTGAAAGAACAGAATCAACGACCTTTTTCTGAGCGTCGTTGAGCACTGTTTCCGGAAGTTTATCCGCATTGCAGAGAACATTCTGATGCTTTTCCGGCGAAGTTTCGCCGATAAGAGCGTTGTCCGAACCTATAAGCGGAAGAAAAATCTGCTTTAACAGCTTATGAAACGGGAACATATAGTAATCCGCGGCCCACTGCAGAAAAGAAGTTTCAGCCTTATCGGCAAAAACAGGGCTCGCGCATATCCTGCCAAGAATCGGCTTCACCTTTTTTTCATCAAGGTCCGCAGGCAATTCATCGCAGAAATCTTCAATAACTCCCCATATTTTTGATTTTACAAGCTCGATTTCGACACAGTCGCCCTTGGCGCAGTTCAAAAAAGCTGGATTTTTATAGAAAAGTAGTGAAATTCCGGGACGCGGAACCGCTACAACGGCGAATTTTCGTTGATCGGCACTCAATTCTGCTTATATTCGTCTCTTAAAAAAAGCCACTCGTTCTGAAGGACGCCGTTTTTGAAAAACCGGATTCTGCCGGGGAAAACAAGCGGGAGCGGACTTCTGTGATAATCTGAAAAAACAAAAGTTTCATCGCCGACTTTCAGAAGTGCAGGACGCATCGATTCCTTGGAAAGCTCAAGAACATCAGCTTTGGAAAAACGTTTTTCCTTTCCTACCGCCAGAGTCGCACTTCCGTCGAACTCTGAAACACTCATAGAGGAAACCTCTGTGTTTATTCCGGCTGCGTGAAGTGCCCCGGAAAGCGATTTTGCCGCTATACCGATAGATTCCGGCGCCTTTTTATCGGCATCAAAGAAAAAAAGCTTGAGAAAAAGCGGCATTTCTGAAAGTTTCATCTCGGAAGTTCCGCCTTTTTCCGTTTTTTTCAAGACTTTTTTAGCCTTGTCGAACTCCAGGGAAATCCTGTTATTGTCACGGTCAACGCCCTGAACAGCGATTTTCTGTTCCGGAACATAAAGTGAATCAGTCATTTTTGTTATCATTTCTGAAGGCGACAGCAATGCAGCGAGAGCAAGCACAAAAATAAATTTCAAGGTTCTACCTCACACGAACTATCTCGAAAAACGTCCGCGCTCCTCGCGCTCCTCAGCCTCTTTTTTACATTCGATGCAGAGGGATGCGACCGGACGCAGTTTCAGACGCTCGAAATCGATATCACAGCCGCACGATTCGCAGATTCCGTATTCGTTTCTGTCGATTTTCTGCAGAGTTTCGCGGATTTTGTTGATGAGTTTGCGGTCTCTGTCCCTCATGCGGAGCTGTCTGTTGCGCAGTTCCATGAAGTTCGCCTGATCAGCCTCGTCGCCGTGAAACGTCTCGCCGTCGTTCACGATAGACTCCATCTCGCCCACTTTCTCGCGGTTGCGTTCTTCAATCTCTGCAAGCTCTTTGCACAGCAGATCCTTGATGTAATCCAACTGTTCAACTGTAAGCATAGTCCCCTCCTACTTTTCTTTGAGAAGAATTTTATTTTCCAGCCTGTTCTTTCCGATCGAACCAGCCTCAATCATTCCGATTTCAAGCGAAGACTCGAACAGTGTCTCGTCGCTCTCGGAAATTCCGTAAAGATAAAGCGTATATTCGTGCTCGGTTATGTCGTAAAGATAAAAATCTGAAAATTTATTGTCGCATTCCTGCTCGGCAGAAACTGTAAACTCATCGGAAACAAGCGACGCGACAACTTTTGAAATTCCGGCTGTCTCACAGGAATCAATGCTCTTGCTGTCAAATTCCCACGAAACCTTCATGTCCGAGACAAGAATCTGCTTATAGGAATCGATGTTGATGTTTTTATTCTGGCCGTGTCCCGAGACGAACTCAGGAATTTCATAGGAAATGCGGCTTTCACCTGAGAAAGAGTTGGTTCTGTAACCGTTGATTTTCGCAGTGTAAAGAGGTTCAGCCGGGATGTTGATGATCTCGAACTGCGCGGCTTTGCACGGTATCGCAAAATTTCTGAGCTCGGTCTCCTCGCCCCAGATCACCGCTTTAACGGGCTCATCTTCCGAAAAAAGATCCAGAGACATCATCGAAAGGTTATATTTGCTGCAGTCGGAAGAATTCCAGATAAAAATCATACCGCCGAGATAAGTCTCCATATTGACCGTGACTTCTGTATCTTTATCAACTTCGACTTTGGTCGCGCCGTAACTCTGCCACATATTGTCATCGCTGAGGAGAACAACCGAAACATAGTATGAATCTTTGCTTACCAGCAGAGTCAGACCGTCAGAATCCTTGTCATCGCACATAATCTTCTTTTCAACGACCTTGCGCTGCTCCGAATCGTAGAGCGTTACAAGAAAATGGTCGGCAAGATATGTCTGGCATGTGCGTCCTTCAGGAAGGGCATAGGAAATTTTCAGTTCAGTATCATCGTGTTTGGAATCGGAACAACCTAAAAAAAGGACTGAGAACAGAATAAAAAAGAAAATCTTCATTGTGACCTCCTAAAAAAAACTGCGATATTATACAAAAAGAAGCATCTATTTCAATAAAAACATAAATAAATAGTTGTAAGTCCCGAAAATCAAAAAAGACATTGGAGACTTCCCGTTTTTTTTGACTTACAAAAACTATTTTGATAATTTCCCGAGGTTTTTTTTATAATCTTTTGAAGGAGGAAAAAATGGCAAAAGTTATTCAGGTAGTTATCGCGGTTCTGGTTATTTATGTCGGCTGGTGCGTGGCACAGCCCTTCATCCTTAAATATAAGGTTACAAAGGCCGTCGAAAGCATCGCTCAGTATGCAACAATCCACGACGAAGAAAGTTCTTCAAGAGAGTTTGACAACAGACTCAAACAGGATCTGGGCGGTAAAGTCGACACAAAAAGAACTATGAAAGACGGCACACGCGGCGGTCTTTATATTGAAAAAGATGATGATACCAAACAGGTAAAGGCAACTTTCGTTTATTTCGATGAAATGAAAATTTTCGGCAAGAAAGTCAAGGATCTTGAGTTTAAAATTTTCAAAGAAGCAGCCCCAGTTGACAAAATGTTCTAAAAGGAGAGTCTCTTGAAACGGGAAAGCATAAACGTTAAAAAAGTTCTTCTGAACGAAACCGAGATGGGAAAAATCATTGACAGAATGGTTTATGAAATGATCGAGCATCTCAGTCTGCTGAAGAATGTAGCGATTGTCGGAATCAGGACACGCGGCGTGGTTCTGGCCGACAGACTTATAAAGAAAATCGAAGAAAAAGAGCACGTAAAGCTCGCGACGGGAACAATCGACATAGCCCTTTACAGAGACGATTTCTGCAAAAATCTGAGCTCGCCGCAGACCGGCCCCTCAGTGCTCAACTTCGATCCGGAAGAGTATCACATCATTCTTGTCGACGACGTTATGTATACCGGCAGAACGGTCAGAGCCGCAATCGAAGCGATTATGGACTACGGCAGACCGAAATCGATAAAATTCGTTTCGCTCATCGACAGAGGCCTGCGTGAACTTCCGATCCATCCCGACATCGTAGGCAAAGTCATCGAGACCTCGCCGGAAGACAAAGTCGCCGTTTTCTTTAAGGAAACCGACGGCGAAGACAAAGTTGTTCTTGGATAAACCGGAGAAAAAACAATGAAACATCTTCTTGGAATCGAAAATCTTAATAAAGACCAGATTATGAACATTCTCGAAACTGCTGTCAGTTTCGCGGAAATCAACCAGAGACAGATCAAAAAAGTGCCGACACTCAAAGGCAAAACGATCATCAATTTCTTCGCCGAGCCTTCGACGAGAACGAGAACTTCCTTTGAAGTTGCCGAAAAACGTCTCAGCGCCGACACTTACAACATTGCAGTTTCAGGCAGCGCGATCCAGAAAGGCGAAACTCTTGCCGACACCGCACTCAACCTTCAGGCTATGGGCCCCGACGCGATGGTCATCCGCCACTCGGTTTCGGGAACGCCGCAGCTGCTTACCGAAATCATGGACTGCTCGATAATCAACGCAGGCGACGGCTTCCACGAGCATCCGACACAGGCTCTACTTGACGCATACACGATCTGGCAGAGAAAAGGCGGTTTCGAAGGGCTCAAAGTCGCGCTTCTTGGCGATATTTACCACAGCAGAGTCGCAAGATCGAACATCTACCTTCTCAACAAAATGGGAGCGCACGTTTCGATTTCGGGACCGGGAACGATGCTTCCGAAAGAAGTCGAGAAAATGGGCGTAACAGTTGAAAAACTGCCGAAATACGCGGTTCAGGACGCCGACATCGTAATGATGCTCAGAGTCCAGAACGAACGCGCGAGCAACCTGCTCTACCCTGATGTCCGCGAATATTCGAGATACTTCATGCTCACTCCGGAACTCCTCAAACTCGCAAAAAAGGATGCTCTCGTAATGCATCCGGGACCTGCGAACAGAGGCGTCGAGATCGACGATGTCGTTATGGACGGCGAGCAGTCGGTAATCCTTGAACAGGTTTCAAACGGAGTCAATGTAAGAATGGCAGTTCTTTATCTTCTTCTCGGAGGGGCAGACAAATGAAATTAGTTATAAAAAACGGAACCGTTGTTAATCCGCTTGTCGGAAAAACCGAAAAAACTTCGATAGTTATAGAAAACGGTAAAGTTACGGAAATCACGGCGAAACCCGACACGAAAGACGCGGAAGTCTTCAACGCCGAAGGAATGTTCGTCGCTCCCGGCTTCATCGATATCCACGTTCACTTCAGAGATCCCGGCTTCGAATACAAAGAAGACATTTTCTCAGGTCTCGAAGCGGCTGCTGCCGGCGGATTCACCTCTGTCTGCACGATGCCGAACACAAAACCGGCGGCGGACAACGTCGAAACGATCCGCTATATGTATGAAAGAGCTGCGAAAGGAAACGGCGTCAAACTTTATCCTATTGCAGCAGCTACGAAAGGGCTTAAAGGCGAGTCTCTTGCTCCGATCGGAGAACTTGCGGAAGGCGGTGCGATCGCGATCAGCGACGACGGCAGACCGATCCAGAACACCGACCTTCTCAAAAGAGTCATGGAATACGCGTCTACTTTCGACATGATGTACGTTTCGCACAGCGAAGACCTTTACCTTTCCGAAACGGCGCAGATGAACGAAGGCTACTACTCGACAGTTTACGGCATGACAGGCAACCCGGTTGTCGGCGAAGCTTCACAGATCGCACGCGACTGCATGATGGCTGAATATCTTAAGCTCCCGATCCACATCGCACACGTCAGCGCGGCACTTTCGGTCGATATAATCAAATTCTTCAAGGAACGCGGCGCAAAAATCACGGCTGAGACGGCTCCGCACTATATCACGCTTACCGACGAGGCTCTCGGCGGATTCGACACGAATACCAAAATCAACCCGCCTCTCCGCAGCGAAGCAGACAGACTTGCAGTCATCAAGGCTCTCAAGGACGGCATAATCGATGCGATTGCAACCGACCACGCTCCGCATCACCAGAGAGAAAAAGAGGTCGAGTTCAACAACGCTCCTTCCGGAATCGTAGGACTTGAAACAGCTCTCCCGCTTGTGCTTAAACTTTACCACGACAAAGAGCTTCCGATCGAAAGAATAGTCGAGCTTTTCACTGCCGGTTACAAAATCATGGGAATCGACGGCGGAAAAATCGAAGTCGGAGCTCCTGCTGACATTACCGTTTTCGATCCCGATTACCAGTGGACAGTCGACAAAAACATGTTCAAATCGAAAAGCCGCAACACTCCTTTCCACGGTTTTCATGTGAAAGGTGCTGTTTCGGCCACAATTGTTGACGGAAAAATAGTTTATTCCAGAGATTTTTAATGAGCGCTGTAAAAACAAGAATTTATTCCTCTTTTGACGATTTTGAGTCCGCTGCGCTGCAGGATTTCAAAAAAGAATGTTTTTACTTTACCGGCGAAGACGTTAAAAACCACGATTTCTGGCAGCAGTTTTTCAACCTTTTCTTCATATATCACTTTGATATAGGTGAAAAGACAACTCTTGCCGACAAACGGGAATTGGAAAAAGCGCGTATCATGCTTTTCTCCCCTTCCCTTTTTTCAAGACTCAAGGGCGAGGATTTTTTCACCGGCGAAAAAGTAAACCTTTCCGAAGACGAGGAAAACAGCCTGACATGGTATCGCGAAAGGAATTTCATTCTTTCGTTTTTCCATGAAAAAGAGGACGGAATCCACTTCGTCGAAAGCCGCTCGTCGCTGCTGATTCCGATGAAAGCATCGTCTTTTTTCAAGCAGCTGAAAAACCTGATGACCGAAAAGAACTATTTTCCGTCAAATAATTACCTGCAGCTTCTCATCGCGATTTTAATGCTCAAAAAAGAGCGTTTTGCAAGCTCGAAACTGTATAATCCCTACCAGGTCGAAGAAATAGAAAAACTTCACCTTTATTACAACAAATTCGCTGATTTTATTATTTAAATCCATACTTAAAGAGGCAGAATGACCGAACTTTACGATGTTGCAGTTATCGGAAGCGGTCCGGCGGGAATGACAGCCGGAATATACGCTTCGAGAGCACTGCTCAAAACTGTCATTTTCGAAAAAAACACTTACGGCGGACTCATGGCTCTGACCGACAAACTTGAAAACTGGCCGGGCGAAAAATCGATTGCAGGTTTTGACCTGGCTGAAAAAATGCACACTCAGGCACTTGATCTGGGAGCTGAATTTGTTTCGGGCGAAGTTCTGGAAGTTGCAAAACAGGATGACGGCAATTTCTCGATCCAAACTGCTTCAGGCAAGGATTTTTCAGCAAAAACAGTGATTTACGCTGCCGGTTCAGTCCCGAGAAAAGCTGAAATTCCAGGCGAAAAAGAGTTCACAGGCAACGGTGTGAGCTACTGCGCGGTCTGTGACGGAGCTTTTTACCGCGGCCTTAAAGTTGCAGTTTTGGGCGGCGGAGACAGTGCTTTGAAAGAGGCGCTCTACCTCACTAAATTTGCTGAAAAAGTGACGATTGTCCACCGCAGGGACGAGTTCAGAGCCGAAAAAATAACACAGAACGAAGTTCGCAGCAATCCCAAAATAGACTTTCTCCTTAATTCGGTAGCCGAAAGAATCGAAGGAAAGGATTTTGTCGAAAAACTCGTTGTCAAAAATGTGAAAACAGGCGAAATTTCAGAGCTTGCAGTTGACGGCGTTTTTGTATTTTTAGGCTACATTCCCGAAACAAAACCAATTGAAAACATTGTAAAAACAGCCGAAGACGGTCATATTCCTACCGATTCTGAATGTCAGACGAATGTTCCCGGTCTTTTCGCTGCAGGCGACATCCGTGAAAAACTCGTCCGCCAGGTCTCGACCGCAGTCGGAGACGGTGCAATCGCAGCTGTTGCGGCAGAACACTACATATCTAAACGCAGTTAATTTGTTTATTCAATCAAAATTATAACTCCACGGATTTGTCAAGAGGTTCAGATGCTTCGTTCAATCATCATAAAAGGTGCGAGACACCACAATCTGAAAAATTTCGATATCGAGATCCCGCATGAGAAGCTTGTCGTAGTGACTGGCGTTTCGGGAAGCGGCAAAACATCGCTCGCATTTGACACGATCTAAGCCGAAGGGCAGCGCAGATACGTCGAAAGCCTTTCGAGTTACGCGAGGATGTTCCTCGAACTTTCGGAAAAACCGGAAGCCGATTTAATTGAAGGTTTGTCGCCTTCGATCGCGATCCAGCAGCGCGGACTCAACGCAAGCCCTCGTTCTACGACTACATGCGTCTTCTTTTCGCCCGTGCCGGCAAAGTCCACTGCCACAACTGCGGACGCGAGATCACAAAGACTCCTGCGGCAAAGATCGTCGAACTCATCCTCAACAAAACCGGCAAGAAAATACTCGTTTTGTCGCCGGTAGTCAGCGGCAGAAAAGGGACTTACGAAAAACTTTTCGAAGACTTGAACAAGGAAGGCTATCTCCGCATAATCATTGATGGAACCGAATACCGCCTCGACGAAGAGATGCCGAAATTAGACAAGTTCAAAAAGCACGATATCAACCTTGTCGTTGACAGGCTCGCGATAAAACCCGACACAGATGCGGCGAGAGTCCAGGCCTCGGTCGAAACGGCTCTCAAAAAAGGAAACGGCAAAATGATCGTCAAAGAACTCGACGGCGAAGAGAAACTTTTCAGCGAGAATTTCGCCTGCCCATACTGCGACATCTACTACGATGAAATCGAGCCGCGCACTTTTTCGTTCAACAATCCTGCGGGCTCATGCCCCGAATGCAGCGGCCTCGGCACGCGGACTTACATGGATGTCAATAAAGTGCTTGTCGATCCGTCACAGCCTGTGAACAAGGCGTTTCCCGACCTATGGGCATTCACGAAATACAATATAAAACAGGTGATCGAACACTACGGCGAAGACCCGAAACTCCCGTTCGACCAGCTTTCGACGACAGTCCAGAACGCCGTTTTATACGGTTCAGTTGACGAAATCGACTTCTCGATAAGCACAAAAACCACCAAATTCAATATGACAAAAAAATACGAAGGGCTCATGCCGTCGCTGGAGCGCCGCTGGAGAGAAAGCGAATCGGAGGCTGTACGCGAAGATCTGTCGAAATTCCTCGCGGAAGGCGTCTGCCCCGAATGCGGCGGAAAAAGGCTCAGTAAAAAGGCCCTTTCGGTCACGATCGGCGGACTCAACATCTATGAAATGTGCGAGATCCCGGTGCGCGAACTTTACAAAAAACTCTCGGACGACAAATTTTTCGGATTCTCGGAATTCGAGCGCGAAGTCGCGGCAAAACCGCTCAAAGAGATCCGCTCACGCCTTAAATTCCTCGATTCGGTTGGGCTCGGATACTTGACTCTGAACCGAAAAACCAACTCGCTTTCGGGCGGAGAAGCGCAGAGGATAAATCTCGCAAGCCAGATCGGTTCCGCTCTTACCGGAGTCACCTATGTTCTGGACGAACCGAGTATCGGACTTCACCCGAACGACACCGATAAACTTGTAAATTTGTTAAAGAATCTCCGCGACATCGGAAACAACGTGATAGTTGTCGAGCACGATAAGGAGATCATCGAAGCGGCCGATTTTCTCGTCGATCTAGGACCAGGCGCCGGAGAAAAAGGGGGCGAACTTCTTTTCGCTGGCGTTTCAAAAGACATTCTCGACGTGAAAAAATCTCTCACAGCCGACTATTTAAGCGGCAGAAAGACTATCGAAGTCCCCAAAACGCGCAGAAAACCGACAGGTTGGATCAAACTTTCGGGAGTCACGACAAACAACCTCAAAAACGTGAACGCAGAGATCCCGCTCGGTGTCTTCTGCTCAGTAACGGGAGTATCGGGAAGCGGAAAGAGCTCGCTCGTCATGGAAACGCTCATCCCCGCTCTGCGAAAGGAGAAAGCCGACTTCAAGAGCATAAAAATCAACGGAAAAATCGACGAACTCATTGAGATCGACCAGTCGCCAATCGGCAGAACACCTCGCTCGAATCCGGCGACTTATGTCGGACTTTTCGGATACATCCGCGATTTATTTGCGGCAATGCCCGAAGCGAAGGCGCGCGGTTACAAAGCGAGCCGTTTCTCTTTCAACGTCAAAGGCGGCAGATGCGAAACCTGCCAGGGAGCCGGGATCATCAAAATCGAGATGAACTTCATGCCGAACACCTTCGTCAGATGCCCCGACTGCGGCGGAAAACGGTTCAGCGACGAGACTTTGCAAATAAAATTCAAGGATTACGATATCCACGACATTCTTGAAACAGATGTTGCGAAAGCGGCTGAGATCTTCGCCCCGTTCCCTGTGATAAAGCGGAAACTCGACCTTCTGAATTCAATAGGACTCGGCTACATCAAACTCGGACAGCCTGCTCACACCCTTTCCGGCGGCGAAGCGCAGAGGATAAAACTTGCCGAAGAACTCTCGAAAAAACGCTCCGACAGCTCGGTTTATATCCTTGACGAACCGACCACAGGACTTCACTTCGACGACGTGAAAAAACTTATCGCCATACTCAACCAGCTCGTTCAGAAAGGCTCTACCGTTATTGTGATAGAGCACAATCTCGACATTATCAAGTCATCCGACTACATCATCGACATCGGCCCGGAAGGCGGCGACCAGGGAGGCAGAATAGTAGCAGCGGGAACTCCCGAAGAAATCGTCAAAAACAAAGAATCGCTTACCGGAAAGTGGCTGAAAGATTTACTGTAACCCTCTTTACTTTTTCCAAAAAATCTTTAATATATTTAGATGTTTGTTTAATAAAAGGAGGGTCAGAGATGAAAAAATCGCTTTTTATCCTTTTTTTCGGGTTGATTTTCATTGTTTCGTGTGATGAAAGTATAAGAATAACCCCGCATGAATCAGAAAATGATTCTGATGAAATCCAAAATGACGAAGATACTGACACAGAACCTGCATCCGATGATACTGACTCTGTAGTTGACGACAACGATCCGGTGTCTGACGACGGAGATTCAATTCAGGCAGATGACTCAGACTCAGATTCAGTTCCGGATGACACCGATTCTGCTCCTGACGAGACAGATACGGTTCCGGATGAAGACTCTGACACTGCTCCGCACGACAATGATTCCGTTCCGGACGAAGATGCTGACACTGCTCCGAATGACAATGATTCCGTTCCCGATGAAGATACTGACACTGCGGAAGAACCGGATGAAGATGCAGGCTGCGCGATCGGATCAACAAAAACGGTAAAATGCACCGGACTTCCGCAAAATGCAGAGTGGAACACGGCAAACTATATTGAACAAACTTGTGAAACCGACGGTTTTTCACCTTCAAATGCCGGAGAATACAACCCTGAACCGGTTCCCTCGGAAACAATGGTGTCTGAACCGGAATCAATTGCAATTACTCACGGCCCCTGCCCTGAAGGAACGGCTCCGAAAAACGGAAACGACACTAAATGCGTTGAATGCGGAAGAATTATCCCTGCTGCATACATCGAAGAAAGTGATGCCGGAACTGTATTCAGCGACAACAAAGGAAAAACTGCAATCACACAGTGCTTCAACAACTACAATCCTGAAAGCGGACAATTCACTGATGCAAATAAACCGTGCTGCGGCTCAGGAACGCTTTACCGCATAAAAGACGGCGAGCAGGTCGAACTGCCTAAGCCCTACTCCTACAATGACGAAGCACTTCCGAATAACGGTTTGAGCTGTTCAGCAGCAGGCTATCTCCTTGATGAAGCCAGTGACAAATGTTACAAGTGTATTGGTGCTGACTTGAAACAGGACGGAGATACATTCTCATGTTCCGCAGAAATCGGCAGTGAATGCCGCTTCAAATGTAAAAATGGTTTCAATTGGATAAACTCGGCCTGCAAAAAGTAAAAAATTTTACTTGCAAAACAGATTTTTTTTCTTATAGTCCGCGCCGCGTGGGGCAATAGCTCAGCTGGGAGAGCGCGTGCTTCGCATGTACGAGGTCGCCGGTCCGAATCCGGTTTGCTCCACCATTCTTCTGTTTATCCCGCAATTTTGGAGAGTTTATGACAAAAAAAGCGGTCGATTTGCTTAAAGACAAGCCATCTCAGGCAATTCTCTCGCTTTCGATACCCATAATTCTCCTCAACATCCTGAAAGGCGGCTTCAACATCGTCGATATGTTCTGGCTCGGGCGTCTCGGCAAGGAGTTTCTCGCCGGTGTCAGCGCCTCGGTTTTCATGGTCTGGGCAGTAAACGGTCTCACCGCGCTTGCAACAGTCGGAATAATTGCCGGAGTTTCGAGAAATATAGGCGAAGGCCGCATTGAAACAGCAAAAAGCAACTGCATGATGGCGCTCGAACTCACGTTTCTCCTCGGCGCGGCCTGCACGATCGTTCTTTTTCCGCTGATAAATCCGCTTGTCGACATGATAAAACTCGAGCCTCAGACACGCACTGCGGGAATCGAATATCTTCAAATAATGATGGCTACCTGCGTAATATCGTTCATGATGTCCTCTCTTCACTCGATTTTGATTGCCTGGGGAGACACAAAAACACCGGTAGTCGTAGAAATCATTACATTTATTTTCAATATCGCGGCAAGTCCCGTCCTTATGTTCGGATGGTGGATTTTCCCGAGAATGGAAACGCGCGGAGCCGCAGTCGCCACAGTCGCAAGCTATATTATCGCATCGCTGCTTTACCTCATAATCATCATTAAAAACAAGTGGATACGCCTTGCAAGAACTGGTGACGAGATAAAATTCACACGCTACATAACGCTGGGCTGCCCGGTCGCGCTTTCGAGCATGTTCTTTTCGTTCATCTACTTTTTCATTGCAAAAGTTACCGCAAATTTCGGCTCCGGCGCGATCGGAGCAATGGGAATAGGCCACAAAATCGAGGCTGTCACCTACTTCATCGCACACGGATTTGCAGCCGGACTTTCGACTTTTGTCGGCAGAAATCTGGGGGCAAAACAGGAAGAAAGAACTCTCGAAGCCTCGGTTTTCGCATTCAAGAGCGTCTGCCTCATAACCGCACTTTTCTCGCTTGTTTCAATCGTTTTCGCGAAAGAATTCGTCTCCTTTTTCAACGCAGATCCCGATCTTCTCCACCACGGAATGCGCTACCTGTGGTTTGTGATGCCGGCTGAAATAATACAATGCGGCGGAATTGTCTTTGAAAACGGCACATTCGCAGGCTCCGGCTACACAAAACCATCTTTTTACGTCGCACTTCCGATAACTTTTGCGCGAATCCCCCTTTCATGGTTTTTAGCAATAAAAATGGGACTCGGAGCAAACGGGATCTGGCTCACAATAGCACTCACCATGCTGCTTACAAACGGGATTTTCTGCGTTCTGTACAGACAGAAAAAGTGGATCAAAACGAAAATCTGAACGGATTTAATCAGCCAGGTTCTGGTAAAGTCTTCTTTTTATCTTTCTGGTCGAGGTTTTTTCAAATTCCTCTGGATGGATTCTTATATCTGAAAGTTTTGCGAAAGACGATAGCGTTTCGTTCAGTTTTATGCGGCTTTCTTCCATGATTTCAACAAGTTTTGCGTCTTCGATACCGTCCTTTTTTGCTTTTACCCTGTCTGGAAAAACGAATGCTACGAGTTTGTGCTCTTTGTTTTCCACTACAAGAGATTCAGTTACATACGGCATCGAGTTGATTTTTGCCTCGATTTCTTCAGGATAAATATTCTGTCCCGAAGCCGAGAGAATCATGCTTTTTATACGTCCTTTTATGAACAAGAATCCTTTTTCATCAATAAATCCGAGGTCTCCTGTGTGAAACCAGCCTTCGCTGTCAAATGATTCCGCCGTTTCCTTTTCCATTTTGTAGTAACCGGAGAAAACATTTTCCCCTTTTACGCAGATTTCACCGACTCCGTTCCCGTCGGGCGCATCTATTTTTGCCTGAAGATACTCTATGACTTTTCCGCAGCTGCCGACCGGACGACCGTCGAAATAATGGGTATAAGCGATAAGCGGAGCACATTCGGTCATGCCGTAGCCAACCGTGAAGCGGACTCCGCACTTCTTGAAAAACTCCTCGATCTGAGGATTGAAAGCAGCTCCTCCGATAAGAAGTTCAAAGTGGTTCGTGCCGAAAGCATTGTTTATCTTTTCGCCGATTTTTGAATAAATCAGCTTGTTAAGAAGCGGGATTTTTATCAGAGTCCCGAGAATCGAGCCTTCAAGAAGCGGAACGATTTTGGAGAGATATATCTTTTCCAGAATCAGCGGGACCGTGACGACAATGACAGGATTTATCTCTTCGAAAGCCTGGAGAATGACCTTCGGAGTCGGAATTTTTCCCAGGAAATAGATGTGGGCACCGCGTGCAAACTGCGAAAGGAAATCATACGCACAGCCGAAACAGTGTGCAAGCGGAAGAAACGCAAGAACGGCACCAGGCTCATCTTTCAAAAGGTGATCAACAAAAAATTTCACGTTCACCATAAGGGCGTTGTGGGTAATCATAACCCCTTTTGAAAAACCGGTTGTCCCCGAAGTATAGACAATCGAAGCCTGCGTGTCATTTGGAACGGCTTCAAAATGGAATTTTTCTTTAACTATCGGATTTTGTTTGATTTTTTCAGCTAGATCGTTTTCCTTTTCCGCATCTTTGACAAAGAAAAAAGCGAAATTTTCAAGTGAGACAACTGCCTCTAAGCGCTCTAGTTCAATCTTTCCTGTTTTCTCAAAGACAGCCTCGGCTGCGAAAAACAGCTTTGAATCGGAGTGATTCACAATATGGACGATCTCTTCTGATGAAAAATCAACAAGAATCGGAACAATGACCGCGCCGTAAGTGACAGTCGCGAGATAAGTTATCGCCCAGTTCGACGAGTTTCTGCCGCACAAAGAAATCTTGTCGCCTTTTTTTATGTCAAATTTTCTGAAAAGCTCGTGTAATCCGAATATACTTGCCGCGACATCGGCATAGGAACACGAATCTCCGCCATAATCGCTGAAACACGGGCTGTTCCAGTTTTTAAGAATCGATTTTTCAATGGTTTCGACAAGATTTTCTTTTATCATCTTTCCTCACAACAAAGAGTGTCAAAAAATTTGACGCAGCAATGTATAGCAAAGTTTCCAAGTATTCAATAAAATCTTTATCTTTTCTGTAAAACCATGTCGGAAAGTATCAGACAGCCGTTAGCTTCAGGGACAAATTTTATGCTGTTCCGCCCGTTTTTCATTCCGGCATCGAATTCCAAAATATACGGCTTATCTTCAAGATCATGGTTTTTGTGTTCGTAAGATACTGAATTTATTCCATTTATTTCTATGTGAAATTTGGTGGTGCATTTTGTAGGGATAAAAGTCAGTTTAAAATTATATTCCCCTGCCAGTTTCAGTGTGTGTTCCTGAAGAAAATCGTTTTTACCGTCAGGTTCTCCAAAAACTATAGCAAGTCCTCCCCCGTCGAACTTAAAATTTTCAGAAACATGATAACCGAAAAAATCTTCAGTAAACTTGTTCGGGAAATTCTCGACTCCCCATATAAATGTCGGGAATCCTTTTATCGGGATATTTTTAGCACCGAAATTTATGTAAGAAATTCCGTCATCTTCCACAAAATCCAGTTTTTCGGCGCTGAAAGTCCGTCTCTGTTCCATATCTTCGCTTGCAACATTTATTTTCCAGACACCCTTAAAATCATCTTTTGTGTAATATTTCATAATATTTTCATCCGCTCTGCCGAGAGAATAAATTATGAGATTCCCGTGCTTGTCAAACGGCGGATTATCCTGTATTTTCAAAATAGATCCGCTGTTAAAAAGAAAATTGTACGGAATAAAGACTATCGAGTTTTCTATTTTGTTTTCCTCTATGATTTTCTTGATTTTATACGGATTCTCTCCGAAACCGACTTTATAGAAGTAGACCGGCATGACAAAAAATACAAAGAAAACTGTCAGTCCGGCCAGAAGTCCGTTCATAGCCGTTGCAGCGGACTTAAAAAATCTGCTGTTCTTACTTAACAGATATTCAAAAGTTTCAACAAATCCGCAGGCCGAAAGAATAAGGATCATCGCTCCAGACTCCATCAGATAACGCGGCAGACCCAAAAAGTTTCCTGCAATAAAAAACCAGAAATAGAAAACAAGAGCGCAAAGAGGAGTGAAATAATACAAAAAATATTTGTAAGGCTTAGAAATTATTGCAGGAAATATAAAAAGCAACATTAACGGGTGAAAGGTTATCCTGTGAATGAAAGCATTCAGCCTCAGAAACGAAATATGAGCCAGAAAAGGCATCGTAGTGCCGTCAAAAGGAAGTTCAGCATCGTATGCAGCAGTAAAAAAGCACCCTTTTCCCAAGCCGGGACGGTGACAGAAATCCTTTAGATCAAACAGATCGAAAATAACATCCTGGGTAAAAACAAGAGGATTGCCTGTAAAATAATAGTTGTAACAGCAGAGCAGTCCGCCGAAAAACAGAAACGGAACTGTAAAAAAAACCGCCGTTCTAAAATTTCTGTGCTTGAAAAGAATATAGACGACAAACGCTGTATATACATAAACAGCGTTCTGCGGACGGATAAAAAGCGAATATGCAATCAAAGAACCTGAAAACAAAATATTTAACGGTTTCAACGGCTTATAGAGAAAAATATAAGATGCCGCCAGAACGAGCATTAGTCCGAAATGGTGCGGAAAATACAATGCTCCGTGAATAATATGGGTCGTTGAAAATGAAAAAAGGAGCATCGCAACGACACCGGCGAACCTGTTTTTCAGCTTTTCAGCATGAATTCCGACCAGAAACGTATTTATTCCGGCAAGAAGCGGATTGAACATATATTCCAAGCCGAGTTTGGCGAACGGGGCCATGAACAGACTGAAACCCGGAAGAAAAATCGAAGTATATCCGGTATCGCGGACAAACATGAAGTGCGATCTGTAATGCTCATAAAAATCGGGAACATCAAGATAAAATCTGCCGTTTGCGATAAGCTTGGCAAGCCAGACATAGTGAATGCCGTCCTCAGGCTGTTCTGTTAAAATAAAAAGCCTGTTGAAAAACAGAGTCGCAGAAAACATGAGAACAGGAAGAACAAATATCGAATATTTTTCAATAAAAACACCTGCTTTTTTCATGATTTCCGGTTTTATCAAGTATATCACCGGAAAAATAAACAGAAACGGAATAAGGAGAAGATGAAGTTTAGGAAAAAATGAAGTGAAATAAGTATAAATGTGAAGATCTGTCGCAACCAGAACGTAAAGAATGAAAAAAAGAATCGCGAAGAAAAAAGCGGTGATTTTTTCTTTCATTGACCTGAGTCAAACGGTTAAAACTATCTGTCGCTTAAAAAAGCGATACTTTGAACATTGTACTGTGTGCTGTTCTGACGGAGTTTCTGCAAAGCCCTCATTTCGACCTGACGGATTCTCTCCCTTGTCAGGTTCATAATTGTTCCGACCTCTTCAAGCGTGACGCCGCCTTTGTCCGCGACATCGAGAGCGCATGTCTCGCGCAGTTCCCACACTTCTTTGCCCGGAAAGTTGAATTTTATCGACTTGGTTTCGGGGTTTACATCGAGAAAAAGATGATACTTGCACGAAACAAAAAGGCACGGTCTTTTGAGTTTGAGACATTCCGAACGGTTTTTAGGTTTCTGATAGGCAGTGATGTCAATCAGATCCCAGTAAAGCGAACCTTCTTCGAGTTTTCCCTTCTGCTCCGTGATAACCTCGGTATAAGGTTTTTCTTTCTTTTTTGATTTGTCTTTCGATGCCATTGTCTTACTCTGAAAAAAGTTGGTAATGTTGTATTTTCAAACGGTTGTTTTCAGTCATCTCAATCACAAACAGCAAAAAAACGGCGAAATAATAAAACTCCAGCGGAACTTGTCAACACTTTTTAGCCTAAGATTATGATTTCATTATATATTTTCTTCATAAAAAAACTTAAAAAAGCGAAATATGCTCTTTTCTGACAATTGTCTCGTCCCTGCCGGGACCTACCGAAATTATTGAAACGGGAACACCCAGTTTTTTCTCGATGAAAGCGATGTATTCCTTTGCTTCAAGCGGCAGTTCGTCATATTTTCTGATTTTTGCGATGTCACATTTCCACCCTTTTAATTCAACATATTCCGGTTCGATTTTCTCGCAAAGTGCTATCGAAGCGGGAAAAGAGCTGATTTTCCGCCCTTCAGCTTTGTAGCCTGTGGCAACTTTTATAGTGTCGAAATCGTTCAGAACATCAAGTTTGGTGAGGGCAATAGATGTGATCCCGCTCATTTCAAAGACATATTTCAGAGCTACAAGATCTAGCCAGCCGCACCTTCTCGGACGCCCCGTCGTCGTTCCGAATTCATAGCCAGTACGCCTCAACTTTTCACCGTCGGCTCCGTGGTCTTCGGTCGGGAAAGGACCGGCTCCGACTCTTGTCGTGTAAGCCTTGACAAGCCCGATATTGTCCTTCACTTCGCTGAAAGGAAGTCCGCAGCCGAGACTGAAATAACCGGAAAGAGTGTTAGATGATGTAACGAAAGGATAAGTTCCGTGGTCGATGTCGAGCATTGCTCCCTGAGCGCCTTCCATGAGGACTTTCTTCCCTTTCGCGAACTGAGCGAAGCTGAAATCGGTCGGTGCGATGTATGGAGCGAGAGCTTTTCCGAATTCGAAGTATCTTTCAGTGAGTTTTTCGGCATCGAAAGGCTCGACACCGTAGAGATTGATGAACATCGCGTTCTTTTCTTTGAGAGCCGCTTTGATTTTTCTGTTCAGAAGTTCACGGTCAAGAAGATCTTCGGCACGGATTCCGATTCGGGAGACCTTATCTTCGTAAGCCGGGCCTATTCCGCGGCCTGTAGTGCCGATTTTATTATCTTTTTTGGCGGCTTCGCGGCATTTGTCAAGAGCCTTGTGATAATCCATAATTATTGAAGTTTTCGGTGAAATCATCAGTTTTTCGGGTGTTACCGAAACACCTTTTTCTCTGAGTTTAGCCGATTCGTTTGCAAACTGTTCCGGGTCGAAAACGACTCCGTTTCCTACAAAACTAACGATATTGTCGCGCAGAATACCTGAAGGAATCGCGTGAAGATCGTACTTAACTCCGTCGACGACAATCGTGTGCCCGGCGTTGTTTCCGCCCTGATAGCGGCATACAATGTCGACCTGCTCGGTCAGAAGATCAACGACTTTTCCCTTTCCTTCATCGCCCCACTGCGAACCTGTAACGATATGAACTGTCATTTTTTTGACTCCCCCAATTAATAACGCGAGATTTTATTTATTACCTTTTTATAAACAAGTTTTTTGGTTTGTTTAAAAATATTGCCGGAATCATTGAGCTATTTTGTTATTTTTTTCCTTCGGCTTGATAACAATCAATGTAGAGACCAAAGACATTGCGATTATAGCCTTGACACGCAGAATGAAAGTCACCAGACTTCCGGCTTCACCGGGCAGCCCCATGAAAGCGAACATCAGGAAACCTATCCCCTCGCCGACTCCGAATTTCATCGGGATGAATGCCGAAATGTAATTACCCAGATTTATTGCGCAATGTATAAGAATAAGAGTCGAAAGCGAATAATTGAAACCTGAAAAATATGTGCACAAAAGAAATGTAAGCAGCGAGACATGACGGGCAAAATACTGGAGCCAGAAAGTCTTTTTATAGTCAAGAGGACGCTCTTTCTTGAAAAGTTTCAGATCATGATCCATCTGCTCGGCTTTTTTTATCAGCTCATCGGTATTCTTTTTTCCCAAATATTTCAGCAACTTGACGACTTTGACCGATATATTGGACTTTATAAGAATCATCATGCCGAAATAAGGCAGAAAACCTAAAGCCGAGAACAGAAGTATCAACCAGAATTTATCCAGCTGATATGTTTCATCCGGCATAATGAACGAAAAGATCAGCGAAAGGATGACCATTGCCGATATGGAAAAAGCTTTTGAAAGTTTATAGATGTAATTCCACAGAACGACTCCCTTTATCGAATTTTCCGTTCCCGCGACCTCTTTCATCATCCCTATTTTGACGAGTTCGCCGACTTCCCACGGAATGATATAGTTTGTCAGAGAACCCATGCAGTTTGATGAAAATATTCTCAGAAAATTTTTCCTTTGCGGCAGCGAATAATAAAGCCCGAGCGTGTCAGAACCGTTTTCCAAAAATCCGCAGCATATAAGAATTACAGCTCCGCCCCATCCGACTTTGACAAAAGCGTCAATCAGCTTGTCGAAACCGATGCCTCTGAGAAGAAAAAAGAGAATGGTCAAAGAGAGGATGAAAAAAGCGACTCTTAATAGATTTTTATTTTTGACTCCCATAAAAACACAGCTCCAAGGCACAGAAAAAGCGGTTTATATTATAGATTTGACGCTGATTGTCAATTGAGATGAGAGATTTCCTTTATCAAAGCTGCGGCATCGCTCTCTTTTGTCGCCCAGCTCGTGCAGATTCTGACTGCGGTCCGCTTTTCATCGACCTTTTCCCAGAAGGCAAAAGAGAACTTTTTCGAGAGTTTTTCATAAATTTCATCCTGGAAAACCGGAAAAATCTGGTTTGTAGGCGAATCGAAAAGAAACTCTATCCCGTTGTTTTTTAAGGCGTTTTTTATTTCAGCCGCCATTGTCACGGCGTGTTCCGCAAGCCTGAAATAAAGATTGTCGGAAAAAAGTGTCATAAACTGGATCCCGAGCAGCCGCCCTTTCGCCAGCATTCCGCCGCGCTGTTTTATTATGTTGCGGAAATCTTTCTTGAAATCGTTGTTTGTTATCACGACCGCTTCGCCGAAGAGCGCGCCGTTTTTTGTTCCGCCGATATAAAAAACATCGCAGAGTGATGCAATATCCGGCAGAGTCAGGTCGTTCCCTACTGCCTTAATCCCGTAACCGAGACGCGCTCCGTCGATAAAAAGAGGAAGTCTGTATTTGAGGCAGACATTGCGGAGTTCCGAAAGTTCGCGCTTGGAATAAACCGTGCCGTTTTCTGTCGGAAACGAGATATAAACCATTCCAGGCTGCACGATATGCTCGTAATTACAGTTATTTACGCAGGATTTCACATATTTTTCAACTTGATCTGCCGTAAGTTTCCCGTCACCGGAAGGAAGTGCTAAAACCTTGTGACCGGTCGATTCGATTGCGCCTGTTTCATGCACGTTCACATGCCCCGTCACCGCCGAAACAACGCCCTGATGCGGTCTGAGTATCGCCGAAATGACAGTCGTATTCGTCTGAGTTCCGCCGACAAGAAAATGGACATCCGGCACATTTTTTCCCCGTTTTCCGGCAAATCCGCACGCCGCGAGAATGAGTTTTTTCGCCTTTTCGCAGTATTTGTCGCAGCCGTAGCCGTCAGTCTGCTCGAAATTGGTTTTTTCAAGCATTTTCAGAATATCAGGATGACATCCTTCAAGATAGTCGCAGTCGAATTTTATCATTTTTTCACCTCACAAAAAGCTGTGAATAGTATATTTTCGGAAATGCTTGTCAATTTCACCTTTTCGTATTAAATTCCAGCGGTTGTTGATTTTTAGGGAATTTCCGATGTTTATTCCGACGACAAAAGAAGAGCTGAAAAAACTCGACTGGGAAAAGTGCGACATAATTTTTGTGAGCGGAGATGCCTACATCGACACCTATTTCGACGGATGCGCGATTTTAGGCAAGTACTTGATAAAACACGGCTTTCGCGTCGGAATCATAAGTCAGCCAGATATAAATTCCGCTAATGACATCAGCCGTCTCGGGGTTCCTGAGCTTTTCTGGGGCGTGAGCGGCGGCGCAATGGACAGCATGGTCGCGAACTACACTTCATCAGGGCTTCCGCGAAAAGAAGACGACCTCACTCCAGGCGGGATCAACAACAAACGTCCCGACAGAGCGGTTTTGAAGTATGTAAACCTCATCCAGCGCACTTTTACCGAAAAAAAGCTGATAACGATAGGCGGAATCGAAGCAAGTCTCCGCCGTTTCGCCCATTACGACTCGCATACAGACAAAATCAGAGGCTCTATCCTTGCCGATTCGAAAGCCGACATCCTCGTTTTCGGGATGGGTGAAAAAGCTAATCTGGAACTTGCAAGCGCAATAAAAAACGGCGGAAATATTGAACAAATCCGCGGTATCTGCTATATGGCAAAAGAGGCTCCGGCAGATTTTGTGAAACTTCCCGACTTTGAAGAATGTGCCGCTTCTAAAGACAAATTCCTCGAAATGTCGAAACTCTTTTTCAATTCGTGCAAACTCAAAAAAGGAATCGTCCAGAAACAGGCCGGAAGGTTTGTCGTGCAGAATCCGCCCGCAATTCCGCTCACAAGCGCGGAACTTGACGAGATCCACGAACTCGATTTTGAAAGAGCTGTCCACCCCTACTATGCCAAAATGGGAGAAGTGAGAGCTTTAGACACGATCAAAAGCTCGGTCCTGACTCACCGCGGCTGCTTCGGAGCATGCTCATTCTGCTCGATCACAGCGCATCAGGGTGCCGACATAATTTCAAGAAGCGAGGAATCGATAATCCGCGAAATCACGAAAATGGCTTCAAAACCTGGATTCAACGGGATAATCAGCGACCTCGGCGGCCCCACGGCAAACATGTACGGAATGGATTTCGTCAAAGGGGAAAACGGCCACTGCGCCCTCAGAGAATGTCTTTTCCCGAAAGTCTGCGACAAACTGCCGGTTGACCACTCGCGTCAGATCGCACTTCTCAAAAAAGTCAGAAAAATCAAGAATATCAAGCACATATTTATTTCTTCAGGAATCCGCTACGACCTTATTTTAGCCGACAAAGTCCACGGCCAGGAATATCTTAACGAAATTCTTACGCACCACATTTCGGGGCAGATGAAAATAGCTCCCGAACACATAATCAAAGATGTCACCGATTTGATGAACAAACCCGACGGCCGCAACCTGAAAGAGTTCAAGGAACTTTTCGATAGAACTGTGCGGAAGCTGAAAAGCCCGCTTTTCCTAACCTACTACTTCATCGCGGCGTTTCCGGGCTGCACCGAGCGGCATCAGATCGAAGCGAAAAAGTTCATCTCAAGTGTTCTGAAAACCAACCCGAAACAAGTCCAGATCTTCACGCCTACCCCTTCGACCGAAGCCACCGCGCTCTACTGGACGGAAAAGAATTTCGATGGAAAAAAGATTTTTGTCGAAAAGAATTTCAAAGGAAGAAAACGGCAGAAGGAAATAATCACCGAGCGGAAAAAAATTGGCGGATGACTTTCAAATTAAAATACATTACGCCGGAAGGCTTCGACGACATCGTGATGGAATCTGATGGCAAGTTTCTCACAGGACTCAGGTTCGAACAATGCAAAACCGAATTTGACATGACTGATGATCTGCCGGTTTTCACCGAAACCTGCCGCTGGCTCGACATCTATTTCAGCGGTCAACAGCCGGACTGGCTGCCTGAATATAAAATCGAATTCCCCACCTCTTTCAGAAAAGAGGTCCTAGAAGAAACATCCAAAATTCCTTTTGGAAAAGCAATGACTTACGGTGAAATCGCACAAAGGATCGCGAGCAAGCGCGGAATCGCGAAAATGTCGGCGCAGGCAGTCGGCGGAGCTCTCGGCTGGAACCCGCTCTGCATCATAATCCCCTGTCACCGTGTCATCGGCGCAGATGGAAAACTCACAGGTTACGGCGGCGGAATCAAAAACAAAACTGCGCTGCTTGAACTGGAATACAGCGCCGTCTGAAAAAATTTCACTTTTTTTTCAAAACCGGGGCTTTTTTTCTTGACTTTTTTATCGGAATTTCGTAAAATACTTGCGTAATTTTTAAAAGTTGCGACATAAATGATTCGGTAAGTGCTAATTGCGTAATTAAAATAATTAAACCTTATATTTGTGCCGCCATTATTGTAAAATTGAACCAAAGACGGGGAAAAACTATGCAAAATCCTAATGAAAACAAGCATGTATCGGCTCTTTTGGGAAGTGATGACAGAATTCCGTCGTTCGCGGTGGTTTCTCTGGAAAATCCGCTTTTAACCGCCGAAGAGAACGAAAAATCGTTTAAAAGGTTTGAAGAAACCATGCATAGCGGCTGCTATTTGGTGAAAAGGATCAGAAAGGACGAAAACTCTCCCCTATTTTACTTTATAATAAATGAGCACTCCTCGGGAATAGGCTGGATCCTGAACACTTGGAAACTGAAAGGCGGTGTTTTCGCAATAAGAGACAAAAAGAAAAAAATCATGACTTATGAGTATCTGGAGACCGGCGAAAACATGAAATATTTCAAGATGGAAAATGTCACGACCGAAGCGGAAGTCAAGGAATTTCTGAATTTTATTAGCCACTTAGGTTTTAACATCGGTTTTGATTTGCTGGAAAAAGCCGCAAAAGAAATGCATGATTACCTGGACAGATGCGTCGGAAACGGCGAATACTTCCGGAGACTCAGAAAACAGGTATACGGCGACACCGCCCACGGTTTTTCCAGAATGATGAACCGCGGTTTTATGTATGAAACCCCTGAACATAAAAAAGAACGGGAAGAAAGAGTTGCGAAATCGACCGCTCCGGTGGCGGACGCAGCATACTTCGCACGGTGGCACGAACAAAGAAAGCTTGAATTAACTGAGAAATTCGGTCAGTTCGTGAAAGAATACAATAAAAGCGCAGAAATCCACAACAGCAAATACAAACTAAAGCCTCTGCCTCCGCTCATAGAGGGGAAATATACCGTCAATGACAACTGCACGATAGATATCGAGGGCAATTTCAACCTTGAAGAGATGCACGATTTTACAATCGTCAGAGACTCCGAAAAACCGAAATATGAAAAAAGCCTTTTTTACAGGATCGAGTTTTTTTCCTTTAAAATCAATAAAGTAACCGGAAATTTCAGGATTTCTTCGACTCATTTGCGTGATCTGGAAGCGTTCCCGCGTGTTGTCGAAGGAAATGTCGATATTTCAGGAAACACGCAGCTCAGAACGGCTAAATGCATTGAGGGAAGTGCCATAAAAGGCAACTGTTTTATCGAATGCAACTCAGAAAATCTCTATTTTCCGGGATCGGTCGGCGGCAGTTTCCGCATAGAAAACCCGGGCTGGAAAAAACTGCATTTCAAAAAACCTGTCACTGTCGGCGGCCGCTTCACTTTTCTGAACATGCACTGCAACGATCCGGAAGCGCAGGAGATCAAAGAAAAGATCACGGCAAAAGAATACAGATTCGGGGAAGCGGAGAAAAAGGAGGAAATATGACTGAAAAAACAAAAAAACTGCCTGACAAACAGACGGTCGATCAGGTGATCGAAAACGTCATTGCCACAAGCGGCGATTCTCCAGGACTTGAAGAAATGCTCAAAGAGATCTTCAAGGATCCCGAAGAGACCGCTGAAAGAAATTACGACAGGAACATCAAAACTTTTGGCATAATAACTGCAATAGATCCGATGGGTTATCACTACTCTGACGAAGAAAACGAAAAGCGGACAGAGGATATGAAAATACAAATAAGCTGTTCCTCGCTTCTGCCGACCTTGCCGATCGATGTTATGCGCGGTGACGAAAAAACCCGCTACTTTTTCGTTATGAATCCCGATGAAGACATTATGCGTTTTTTTGCGACGCTTTTCGGCCAGAGAACTTTCGTCATGGGTTTTTTAGAGCGCAATAAAAAAGGAAAACTGATAAACAAATTAAGGTATTACGAAACCATTACCGATGAGACGGAAACACGGAAATACAGGGTTCAGAACTATAGAGGAAAAAGGAATAAACACAAAACTCTGGTGGCATTCCTGGAATTCAAAGTTGAAAAGATCTACCAGTATGAGCCGGATGGCAAAACTGAAGGCGAAATTTCCTTCGCCCCTAAACGCGGCTGCGACGCAGGAATAACTATCTCACTGGAATCATTGAATAAAGTTCTAAGCGATGCATACGATGATCTTGAAAAACGCTTTGCCGGAAAAGATAGGGCAAAAATAGATATATTACTGAAAAGAACGACTCTTGAACCCAAAAAATGGTGCGCCCGTGGCAAATGGCACTGGCGCGGTTGTCTTTACTACCATGAACTGCTGTTTTAAGGAGGAAAAAATGTCCACAGCTTTCACATTCAGGATAGAATCGGAAGAAGGCGGAAAAACAGTCACTCTTTCAAATAAAGGCTTAAAGAAAAGCAGAATCTTTTCAAGATGTTACCTCTTTAAATACGGTTTTGACAAAGACCTTGACCCGGCTCTGAGGGCGAAATTCATCGAGCGCATCAAATTTCCGAAAAAAGAGGATGAAAAAACGGTCGACGCATTCGTCAGAAACGCAGTCGACACACTGCATGAAACGATCGATCTCTATGAATTCGATACCGTAGTTATTCCTCAGTCGAAATCGGGAGTTAACACAAAAATGCTCGCATATTTGGATATGTATAACCACCCATATTATTCGCTTTTCGAGGTCGTGAAAAAGCTCCCGGCCGAGATAGAATTCGACTACAAAAAATTCAGGATCGAAGTCTTAGACGATGTTTTCGAGGAAGGGGGCAGGATCAAGCGCAGATACAGCGAAAAAGAGAAAGCCGGAATCCTCTCCAAAATGGAAAAACTGATGTCGGAGATCCATGAAAAAGACTATTTTTCGATAGCGAGAGACTTTAATTCAAAATCCAAATATCGGAAATATTTAAAGAATTTTTACATTTTCAAAAACAACGACGAAGCCGAGGAATTCAGGAACCTGCTCAAACCCAGGATCCTCCTGATCGACGATGTCATGACAAGCGGAACCACACTCTCATTCATTTTCAAGACGATCCGCGCCCTGAATCCGGAAGCCGAAATCGTTGTTTTTACACTAATCGGAAAGGAGTAAAAAAATGACTGAAACCAACATAAATACTGAAAAACAATCGATTTTATTCAACACAGATTCGAGGATACTCACCTTCTGCATCATGATGCCGGAAAATCCCGAAAAACCGTCCGAGAGCAGCGAAAACAAGCGTCTGAACGAAAAATTTGTGAAAGAAATTTCTCAATATGGATTCCCGTATGCGGAAATGACAGACCCTGGTCTAAAAAATACCAAAAATTTCTATCTCTTTCTGAACGCGAGCTTTGAAAATGTCTCATTTTGCGCCGACCATTTCGCGCCTGATTTCATTTTCGGCGTAAGAAAAAATCTGACAAGCGATTTCACCATCGCCTACTACAAACGGAACAGGATCGGAAAATACTGCAAAGCCGATTCAGGCGGCATAATTTTCGAAGAATTTTTCGAAAACCCCAGATTTGTTTACCAGCTTCTTGAAGGTTTTGAGGAACATATGGCTGAAACCCTTGTCGAAAAAGAGAAAGGCTACAACAAACTGCTTTACGAAACGGTTTTCGAGCAGAAAAAATTCACAGGTCAGCACATTCTGTCTGCCAGACACTTCCACCTTTTCGAAACAAAGAAACACCGCGAGCAGATGGAAAAAGAGAACGCATACATGCAAACCGAGGAATACAAGGAAAAGCAGCGCGAATTTGACGAAAAACTGAAAGTTCTGCGCGAAAAAAACAGAAAATTCGAGGAAAGCCGGAGGCGGGAAGCGATGGAAAAACGCAAATACAAGACAGCTCCGAAATCCGAAAAGGAGGAAAAATGAGCACGATTATCTATGTGCACCGCCGTCTTGTAAAAAAAAATCACTTTTTTTTCAAAACCGGGGCTTTTTTTCTTGATTTTTTTATCTGAATTTTGTATAATGCTTGCGTAATTTTTAAAAGTTGCGACATAAATAATTCGGCAAGTGCTAATTGCGCAATTAAAATAATTGACTCGATATTTGTGTCGTTATTATTGCGTAATAAAAACCAAGTCGGGGAAAAACTATGAAAAAACGCAATTCAAGAAAAACATCAATAATTTCATCAGGTTACTCGTCAGATTTCACCGGTCTGACGAGTTTTTAGTTATTTTATTATTTTTTTTATGGAGGAAAAAATGATCGGTGTAGCAAAACAAGTCTCTTCTCAACAAGTTGACGTTTATGATGAAAACGGAAGCTTCAAATTCAGCAAGTACGGCGAACTGGTCGGTTACACTTCAACCACCGTTTCCATCAAAGATCCCGGCACTTCGCGGATCGATGTTTACGACGAAAACGGAAGCTTCAAATTCAGCAGGTAATCGTTAATCAAAGGGCGGGGCTCAGGCTCCGCCCGCAAATTTAAATGGAGACAAAAATGCCGGAAAATGTTGATGATTTAGAAAAAACCACTGGTCAGAAAATACTGGCGGTGCTTAAATTCATAACTCTAACCCTGATAAAAATGATCTTTGTCGCTCTCACCCTTCTTTCATTGTTTATCGCGGTTTTCGGAGTCGGATTCAAATTGATGCAGGAATTGTGCAAAAACGGTCTTTTCGACCTGGGAAACAACAAAATAGTCATTGTTTTAGCGGGTTTAGTTGCAACAGTCTGTTTCTTTTTCACAAAAACTTTCCACAATATTCTGCGCCCTTATTTGTGGCCGGCTGTCGGCGGCTGGACGATCCTCACGGCTGCTTTCATTGTTGCAGTTGTCGTTTTCGAACCTGATTTTGCAAATGCCCTGGAACATCGGAACAGCACGAAAACTGAAGAAAATTACAGTAAAAATGAAAATCAGATAAAAATTTCAAAATATAAAGACGATGCCTCAGGTTTAATCTGGTCGGACAGAAGCGAAGACAAAACAGACTGGTTTCAGGCAAAAGAATACTGTGCAAATCTTGAAGATGATCTCTGGAGACTTCCGACAATCGACGAACTCAGAACGCTTATAACAAACTGTCCGGGCTCGGAAACCGGCGGCGAATGCCAGATCAGCGAAGAGAAAAACAGACTTTCATCAGATGACTGGTCAAAACAGTGTTTCTGCAAACAGGCAAAAGAGATCGTTTACAGCAAATTCGGAGACAGAATCAGGCTCTGGTCTTCATCTGAACAGACTAATGATGATGACAATGCATGGTATGTATTTTTCAGCAATGCCAATGTCGGCAGCGACAGCAAAGACAACGGCTATTATGCAAGATGCGTGATGAAATAGGTATACGGAGCTTCGCGGCAGGTAACAAATTTTTTCAGCAAAAACCGATGTTTTTCTTGTTCGTGACTGGCTGCATTGACAAATACTTTTTTAGATACTAGAATAGATACTGAAAAACGTATCTTTTTGGAGGCTAAAATGATCGCGTTAAGAGCAGTTGATGTAAAAACGAACTTTAAAGATGTCTGTGCAAAGGCTTTTGGCGGTGAAGTTATTTTAATTTCCCGCCCGAAAAATCAGAATGTAGTTCTGCTTTCTGAAGCTGAATACAACGAACTCAGCAAATCCGCTTATCTTGCTAAACTTGAACGATCGGTGGAAGAGACAAAGCAGGGGCGCACAGTCACAAAAACTCTTGAAGAACTTCGCGCCATGGAGTAGTTTTGAAGTATTTGTTTTGTTGTCTCGGACACTACGAGAAATAACAGGTGTTCTATTCGGAAAAATTGCACCAGCTTGGTGCAGAATCTGGAATAAGTCACCAGCTTGGTGACGAATTGGAAAAAAGCCGCGAACCTGTTGGGATTTCAACTTATGAACTGAGCAAAGTTTTGCCAAAAACAAGCGAAATAGAATTTGCCATAAACACAACCAAAATCGATTCATAAAAACCTCCGCAAAACCCGCCGTTTTTCTTGCATTTTTTGCCGGTTTTTGTATAATATTGCCGCAATTTTTGAGACTAAAGAAGTCGAAATGGAATTTATGGATTCAGCCGGAAATCGTAGGGATTATAATGTGTTTCACAATCGCCTCGTATTTCCTCATTCTCCGAGTCAACATTGTCTAACATCTAAATTTTAAAATCATTCAATAAAATTAGATGGTTGTGCTATTAAATCAAAGATCGGATACAATTATTTTTCTTCGTCATCTGGTAACTTGCCTGCGTTTTCAGCCAACTCTTTTTCGATTTCATTTATAGTCGGAAGACTGCTTTCGAAATTTGACGGGAAGAGTTTCGAAAGTTCATATTCTGAAATACCGATTGGAACCGCTGAAGATTCCAAAGAATACTGAGCCACCACATCATCTTTGCTTTTGCAAATCAAAAGACCGACAGTCGGATTGTCGCACTCTTTTTTCAGAAGATGATTTACTGCGGAAACATATAATCCAAGTTGTCCGAGATGAGCCGCTTCAAATTTCTGGGTTTTCACCTCAACAACCACATAACAATGAAGATTGACATTGTAGAAAAGCATATCGGCAAATTTTTCTTCATTGCCTATCTCCAATCGGATTTCTCGCCCCATATATGCAAATCCGCGCCCGAGTTCAAGCAAAAATTTTTCAATGTTGCGAATAAGTTCGTCTTTTAGTTCACGTTCCTCATATTTTTCCGATAGTGTCAGAAAATCGAACTGATAGGGATCTTTCGTGATTTGCTGGGCAAGTTCTCCTTGAGGAATCGAAAGGACCTGAGAAAAATTACTCACTGATTTTCCGTATCTTTCGTACAAATCAGTATCAAGATAATTCAGCAGCATTGAACGAGACCAATTGTTTTCCAGGGTTTTATGAACAAAAAAATATGCCTTTTCAGGATTGTTTTTACAGTTGTCAATAATATAGCGTATATGACCCCACGGAATACGGAATAATTCATCTAAAATATTTGGATTTATTGGCTTTTTCTTTGCCTTTAAAATTTTGCCACAAGTTGTGGCAGAATCTGAAAACAATTCAAACATCTGCCTCATATAACGGATATTTCGCTCGGAAAGTCCCTGCACATCCGGAATTTCTTTCCTCAAATCAACACTCAGTTTTTTATAAAAGCTACTTCCGTATCTCGCCTCAGCTTTTTTTGCGACAATATCTCTGCCGATAGACCAATAAAATGAAAGAAGCTCGCTGTTCACATGAAGTGCCGCCTTTATCTGGCTTTGCTTGTAGCGGATTTTTATTTCCTGAATCCACTGCTTGTAATCTTTTGCGTTTAACAATGAAATTTCTTGTTTCATGTCCAAACACCAAAAACAAATTTTCAACATTCTTATTATTATTAAATTTTAGAAATTATCAATAAATTTTGATTTTAAATTAAAGATTATAGTCTTCGCTCAGCGATACAACGCAATCACCATTCGCATTTCCTCGTTCTCCGAGTCAACATTGTCTAACATCTAAATTTTAAAATTTTTCCTCCGCAAAACCCGCCGTTTTTCTTGCATTTTTTGCCGGTTTTTGTATAATATTGCCGCAATTTTTGAGACATGGAGGGAAGTATGTACAAAAATCTTCAAGAAGAACCATTGAAAAATAAAATTAAAGCGGATTTTTTTCCTGAGAACACTTTTGACTACACACAGGTAGACAACATTGATTTTGTTATTGCCAAAAAGACGCAGGAAAGTGATGAAAACACAGAATATTTTCTATGGGCAGAAGCAAAGAAAGGAAAGCGAGACATTTTAGAAAGTTTCGTTCAGCTCATTCTCACGATAGGAAAAGCAAAAACTTTTGAAGAACACATGCCGCCCAAATATCTCGGAGCATTTGATGCCGAAAAATTCGCTTTCATTGAATATCATAAAGTTCAGGAATTGTTTTCTCGGAACGATATTAATTGGAAAGTAACTCCGAGCAATCATAAGACAAAAGAGTTTGAGCAACTTCTTAAAATTTTTAAACAAATTATAGAAAGAGACTCGCTTGTTTTTCATGTTTTTCAATATGAAACTGACAGCGATGAATTGAAGAAGTTTATAAAAGACAATTTCAAGGTTTTGGATGCTCCTACAAGAAAAATAGTGATAACAAAGAATAACTTTGTTTTTGTGTATCAGAAGTGGGTTAAAAGTGTTCAGAAGTTTATTGATGTCAACTGGGAAGAAGCACAGAAAAGCGGAATACTTCCATCTGAATTCTTTTTGGCAGATTTGCTTTCTGAAAATAACTTTTCGCTGAAAGACGAACTTTATGTCTCGCTGAAAGGCACAAAATATGAACTTGACAGAATCCTTGACAAAACGGGGATTTTCCTTACCCCAACGGCTGGCTTCACGGATAATCAAAAAGCATATAACAGCTTTTGGGCAATTTATGAACGACCGCCGAAAGAAGAATACTGGGGATATATCATAGAACACCGCCACTTGATCGTACCGCAGGATTACAGAGAAATAAAAGGTGCTTTTTACACACCTGAAACCTGGGTTGTGAAATCTCAAGAGTATCTTGCCAATGTTTTAGGCGAAAACTGGCAGGATGAATACTACATCTGGGATTGTTGCGCAGGAACGGGAAATATGCTTAACGGACTTATAAATAAACGCAACACATGGGCTTCCACACTTGATAAAGCTGATGTTGATGTAATGCTTAGTCGTGTTAAAGACGGAAATTTGCCCATGTTTGAAGATCACATTTTTCAGTTTGATTTTCTGAACGATGACTTTTCTAAGTGTCCAGAGGAATTGCAGGAAATAATTAAAGATCCGAAGAAAAGGGAAAAACTTGTTATCTACATAAATCCACCTTATGCGGAAGCCGCCAATGCAAGAACAATAACAGGAACAGGACAAAACAAAAAAGATGTTGCCGTAAAGCAAAAAACTTATGAAAAATACTTTAGCTCAATAGGAATTGCAGGCAGAGAACTTTTCGCTCAGTTTTTTATCAGAATCTATTTTGAAATTCCAAATTGTATTCTCGGAGAATTTTCAACTTTAAAAATTCTTCAAGCTCCGACTTTTCAACAATTCCGCAATGTATTCAAAGCAAAATTGCTGAAAATGTTTGTCGTATCGTCTAAAACATTTGATAATACTTGCAGTGTAAAAGGCTTTCCTATCGGGTTTATGATTTGGGATTTAAAAGAAAAGGAAGTGTTTTCAGAAATTGAAGGAGATGTTTTTGAGAAAGAACGTGATAAAGTTTCTTTCTTGAAAAGAAGAAAATTTAAAACCATTGAAGATTTTCCTTCACTCACTGATTGGATTAAAGAAACAAGAAATCGTGCAGGAGAAAAAGAAATCGGTTATATGTCAGCAAAAGGTTCTGATTTTCAAAACATTAACTATAATTATATTGTCAATCAAAAATCTCAGTTGCCTCATCCAAGAGGGTCAAAAGTTACTACAAAAAATATTTTAGAAACAGGAGTTTATTTTGCGGTTCGTCATTGCATTGAACATACTTGGCTGAATGACAGAGACCAGTTTTTCTATCCAAATGATAATTGGAAAAAAGATGCTGAATTTCATTCTGATTGTCTAATTTTCACATTATTTGATCAGCAAAACAATATTTCGGCAGAAAAGGGAATAAATCACTGGATTCCGTTCACAGAAGAACAAATCGGTTGCCGCAAATCCTTTAAATCGCACTTTATGAGTGATTTTCTCATCGGAAAGGCTCAAAAAGAAGAAGAAAAGCAAGGCTCGCTTGATATTTTCAAGAAAAAAGAGCCGGTTCTCAGTAAAATCATATTTTCAGAAGAATCAAAGGCTGTTTACGAAGCAGGTTTAGAATTATGGAAATATTATCATTCACAGAAAAATGCTAATCCAGATGCTTCATATTATGACATTCGGAAGTACTTTAAGGGAACATACATAACTGAAAAAGGTGAAGAAAAAATGAATAACACATCAACTGATGAAAAATACACTGAGTTGAACAATGCGCTAAGTCAGAAAATGAAAATTCTTGCCGATAAAATTGCTGAAAAAGTCTATAAATACGGGTTCTTGAAATAAGATCAGCAAAAAGTTCTTCTAATTTTCAAATACAAAAAACAAACATCGGAACAATCAGAAATTAATTATGGCGAATTCGCCACAACAAAGACTGATTAACTATCGGCTGGTTCCCAGCTTTCCCCTTTTTGTGGTCGAAATTTTCGACCTCAAGAATGAGTCTTATTTAATTGCGAACGCAGCGTTCGCAATTTGACCGCCTGGCGGTCAAATTAGAAAAAAACTCGCAATAACTCCCCCAAATAATTACCGTTTCCGTTCAAGGTCACAAATTGTGACTTTGGACGAAGACCTATTTTTTTCTGATTTCGCGAGACGTTTCAGGAAACGCCTCTACGGTCTGTTTCCGTTCCCTTCGCCGAATTATCTCCCTTCGCCACACTGGAGAAGGGTCAGGGATGAGGTCAGAGACGCCATGATATGATGCCTCTACGCCTCGATGAGGCGGGAAAATTTTTTTCAAAACCAGGGCGTTTTTTCTTGACTTTTCTATCGGAATTTTGTAAAATACATGCGTAATTTTTAAAAGTTGCGACATAAATAATTCGGCAGGCGTTAGCTGTGCAGTCGAAATAATTGACCGGATATTTGTGTTGCTATTATTGCGTGATAAAAACAAAGTTGGGGAAAAACTATGGAAAAACGCAAAAACCGGATAGCTCCGAAATCCGAAAAGGAGGGGAAAAATGACTGAAAGAGAGATCATCAGTATGGAAGAATTTGCGGAAATTGCTAAAAAATTCGGGTTTCCGAAGGAAGGACAGACTCTGGAAGAACTGTATGCGGAATGCGAAAAAATACTGGAGAGTATGAACCAGAGTACCAGGGAGGATATGAAACGCAGGATTTGGATCCGCGGGAAATTCGGCAGGGCTAAAATCTTCACAAAAGTCGTTGACGAAAACGCACTTGCACAGGTGAAAAGCCTCCTCGATCAGCCTTACATCGAAGGGAGCAGGATCCGCATAATGCCCGATGTCCACGCAGGTGCGGGCTGCACGATCGGAACGACTATGACGATAAAAGACAAAATATGCCCGAATCTAGTCGGGGTCGATATTGGCTGCGGAATGGAGACTATCCGCATAAAAGAGTCGCACATCGAGCCGATAAAACTCGACAAACTGATCCACGCCGAGATTCCCTCAGGCTTCGACATCCGCGAAACGCCGCACAGATACGCGGATGAGATCGATCTGAACGAACTTTTCTGCGTGAAAAATATCCACATAGACCGTGCTATGAAAAGCATCGGAACGCTTGGCGGCGGCAACCACTTCATCGAAGCAGACAAGGATGATGACGGCAATATCTACATCGTGATCCACTCCGGAAGCAGACACTTGGGCCTTGAGATCGCGAACTACTATCAGGATACCGGATACATTCATTGCAAGGAAACCGCCGTTCCGAAGCCCCTTGCCTACGTCGAAGGAGAGCTTTTCGAGCAGTATATCCACGACATGAAGATCGCGCAGAAATTTGCCGAGATCAACCGCAGAGCCATGATGGATGTCATCGTAAAAGGGATGAGATTCCATATCGTCGAGCGGTTTTCAACTATCCACAACTACATCGACACCGAAAATATGATCCTTCGGAAAGGGGCTGTTTCGGCGCAAAAAGGCGAAAAACTGCTGATCCCAGTCAACATGCGCGACGGAAGCCTCATCTGCACAGGAAAAGGTAACGCCAACTGGAACTTTTCCGCACCGCACGGAGCCGGCAGACTTATGAGCAGGAACGAGGCGAAACGCACTTTCACCGTTTCCGAATTCAAAAAACAGATGAAGGGAATCTACACGACTTCGGTAGACCAGACAACGCTCGACGAATGCCCGATGGCCTACAAATCGATCGATGACATCATCGGAAACATAGATCCGGCAGTCGAGATCAACAGTATTATCAAACCCATATACAATTTTAAAGCCGGGGACGAAGAGTAAGATCAAATATAGCAAACTGAACAGAACCAAAGACGGAGAAAAGCCATGAAAATTGAAGAAAAACAGTGTGTTACGCTGGTGAGAGATGAAAAAGACTGGTATTGGAAATATCTAAAAAAACACTTCGGGATAACAAAAGAATCAAATTCAGGCGATCTCAAAATCGTGGAAAACACTTTAAAAAACAAAGATTTTGACACACAAAATGTATGCGGCGAAAAAGATTTGTTTGAAATAGATGCCGAAACCAGAGAAGAAATCCGCAAGGCAATCGAGGAAGGATATGAAAGCAAACCGCTGGATTTAAACAAAAGGAGAAAAAATGACTCATTGTAAAAGACAAACATTAAAAATTCTTAAAAAATTCGGTTTTGACTCTCTGGAAGAATTCAAAGCCAATTTTGTGGATAAAGATGACTATATCGAACTGAAAAAAGCAATCGGCGGAATAACTATGTTCCAGAAATATGCCCAGGAAAAGACGGACTGGTATCATGCCATGGAGTATGCCGAAAATCTCAACCTCGGCGGTTTCAATAACTGGAGATTGCCGCTGAAAAAAGAACTCAAAACCTTGTTTAAACTCATGAAACTTTTAAGGGTTACGGAACCTTACGGATATCTTTGGGCTTCAGACACCGTAACGGATCAACTGGATACTGCATGGGTCGTTAATCTTTCAGAAGGCAGAGCATATAAAGATATTAAGGGATATGAGGATGAATATTGCACCCGCTGTGTCAGGGTTACAGCTGAAGAGGAAAAATTTCATGAAAAAGAAAGAAAAAGGCTTGAAAAAACAAGAATCAAGGCTGCGCTCAGACTTGGCAGAGAATTCGGATTCAAAAGCGGCGAAGAGTTTATAGAGAATTTTGTGGATAAAGGTGACTACATCGAACTGAAAAAAGCAATCGGCGGAATAACCATGTTCGACAAAGACTGCTGGAAATGTATGAGCTGGATGAGCTGGAACGATGCGCTGGAGTATGCCGAAAGTCTTGAAGTCGGCGGTTTCAACGACTGGAGATTGCCGACGCGAGAAGAGCTTGTAATTATTAGAAAAATCAGGTGCTTTTTAGAAATTGAAATCGAGCACACCTTCTGGTCATCTAATTCCGTGGAAGGCAACGAAAAGTGTGCATGGACTGTAAATCTGTACCTTGAAAAATCCGAACCGGTTTCAAAGTCTTGTGGGGAACTTGTCTGCTGTGTCCGAATTACGAAAGAAGAAGAAAAACTGCATGAAGAGGAAAAGTCAGCACTTGAAGAAGTGCGTAAGGAGCGGATAAAAGAACTTCTGACTGAAACAGGTTTTTCAACAGTGGAAGAATTTGTGAATAATATTAGCGAAACAGACGATTATATTGAATTTAAAGAACCTGTCGGCGGCGTAAAAATGATTCAGAAAGGCTCTTCTGAAGAAAAACTTTGCTGGCTTGACGGCGCGAAATATGCCGAAAATCTCAAGCTCGGCGGTTTCAATGACTGGAGATTGCCGACAACCGGGGAAATCAAAATCATGTATTACGCCAGTGTGCTTGCCGGCATCAAATGGAAAAACGGCCTGATATGGTCATCATCTCCGAATGACAAATATCGTGATGAGGCGTGGGCAGCTTTAGCGAATGCCGACCATTTTGAATATTACAGAAAATCATTTGAATTTTATGTCCGCTGTGTCCGCGTAACAGAAGAACGGGAACATTTTCACGAAAGAGAAAAAGCGGCTCTTCTTGAAGAAAAAACAGAAATCAGAAAGCCCGTATTCATAAGAGAAAAAGTTGATAAAAGACATTCCAGTGAAGATACGATATTCTTTTTAACTGTAGGCGAAAAAGATACCGGTCTGCCGATGGACATAATGCTTGATGAGGCTTCGACCCACATAGAACAGAACCATACTCCGTGGATCAAGCTGCACATCGGTTACTTCCGCAAAATAAAAGACTCTCATGACTTTGCCCATGTAGATATGGAAGGCAATGTTTATACACAATCCCAGGAATGCGAGGATCGCTGGAGCTTAAAATACGAGGATTATCTGGCACTTAAAAATTTTCTGCACAACAACAGATACGCGATAGAAAAAATGGCTGAACAAAAAGTCGGAGACGATATTTGTGACTACCTGATAAAAGGCGGCGAGATAGCATCGGAAGAAAGGATCAAAGAACTCGAGGAAAAAACAGATTCTCTGCTTTGGAAGTGGGAAATCAGAAATAAGAAAAAATGAAAAATCAGAACTAAAGGAGAACCCCAAATGCCAAACACTCAACTGATTGAAACCACTGAAAAATTCAGGCAATTCGTAGAGAAATACGATGAAGCCGTAAAAATCAACAACATCAAACATGAAAAAAAATTTAAGTACTTGATATCAAAGAATCCCAATTACGGATATATGATTGCTAAAGGTTACATAGACTTAGGATCCGTAAACAAACCTTTAATAACAGGAACATATCGCGTCAACGATGATTGCAGTATTGATATCGAAGGCGATTTTCGTTTAACAAACATATTTGATTACAATAGAAAACCGCTTTTTTTAGTAGAGGATTTCCCCTTTAAAATCAATAAAGTGTCCGGGAATTTTGAAATTGCTTTTATAGACATCAAAAACTTGGATATGTTTCCACGCTTGGTTGAAGGAAATGTCTCGCTTTACAATTTCAGGACATCTATTGAAGGTATTGCAGGAAGCGTGATAAAAGGAGACTGCATTATTGCCTGCGAACCAATAGAATTGTATTTCCCCGATTCAGTAGGAGGGAATTTAAGCATCATTGACTATAATGTTGATCAAACTCTTCACCTTGACAAAACTGTTTATGTCGGCGGATGCCTTACCTTTTTGCGGATGCACATAACAGACCCTAATGTGCCGAAAATAAAAGAAAAAATCATAGCAAAAGAGTATAAATTCGATGAACGGAAACTAGAAAAACCGAAGTCGAAAAAGAAATCTAAAGGAGTCTCGAAATGACTGAAAAAATACCCTCGAATGACGAAATTATCGCAATGATCCCGTCAAAAACGATGCGGGAATACCTGACAAACATAAACTGGCAGTTCAGCGAGCGCGACCGCGGGATCCTGCGCCGCTATCTTGCCCCGAAAGACAAGATGGAATTCTGGACCGTCGACCGCTCAGATTCTTACATCACTCTGCCCCACCCTTTCAGAAGAAACGATATCGTCCTTGTCTATGATGAGCCGCTTTTCAGGAGAAACAAGAAGGAAAAGAGTTTTTCTCTCGGGATCGTGTGGGGTCCTAAAAATGACGAGGAATTCTGGGAGCTTGAGGAACGCGCCAGAACCAAACTCAAGGATACAGTCGATTTTTCCGATGTCTCCATAACAGTCGATTTTTTGTGTGAGAACGGCTTTTTTGATCACGATCATCCGAATCCGCTCCAGATAGAATATCCTGAACTCGACCCGGAATCATGCGAAACAAAACTGCTCGAATGCGCAGTCAAACTCCAGAAAGGCGAAGGCTCGCTTGAGGAAACCGACTATTTTCGCCAGAAATACATCGAAAGCGTTGAGAAAAAACGTTTGGAATCAATGGGCTTTTTCCGCAGAACACTAAAAAAGCTGCTGCTTTGGCTGATGTATAGACTAAATTACTAAAAATCGACTCTCCCCGCCTCTGCCGCTCTGCCGATAATTTCGAGGAACTCTTTCCTCGGGATAAATTCGGCTCCGAGCGACTTCAGATGCTCCGTTTCGACCTGGCAGTCGATTACTGGACAGCCGATTTCGCGAAGTTTGCCCACAAAAGTGATGAAAGCGGCTTTCGATGCGTTCGGGTAAGTCGAAAACATGCTTTCGCCGAAAAAAGCCTTCCCTATCATCACGCCGTAAAGACCTCCGGCAAGAATGTCGGTGCCGGTAAGCCAGCTCTCGACACTAACCGCATAGCCCAGAACATGAAGGCGGTTGTAAGCCTTTTCCATGTCGTCGGTAATCCAAGTCCCTTCCTGATGAACGCGGACTTCGTGGCGGCAGCGGCTTATGACCTGCGGAAAAGCGGTGTTCACAGTCACCGTGAATTCCCCCGATTTGAGAACTTTTTTCATGCTTTTCGAAACATGGAGTTTTTCAGGAAAAAGGACAAAACGCGGGTCAGGCGACCACCAGAGAATCTTGCTTCCCTGATACGAAATCCTGCTTTCTTCCGAATACCACGGAAAAATCCCCGATTTGTAGGCAAGAAGAAGCCTTTCGGGCCTCAGATCGCCGCCGATTGCAAGAAAACCGTCCGGTTCCGCATTCTCGACCGGCGGAAAACCTATTGAACTTCTGGAAAGATAGTAAATCATCGTGCCCTGCACAAAGAAAAAACAGAAAAACTTATACCGGACACTCTCAATTGCAATAAAAATCAGTAAAAAACGACTCTCTTTTTTTGACAAACTAATCTTCCATATATACTATCCGACGGTTTTTTTGATTTAAATGGAGAAAATTATGAAAAAATTGTTCTTAACATTAGCTTTTTCTCTCTTTTTTGTTTCACTTTCTGCAGCATCTTCATGGGAGTGCTCAGGAGATAACGACTGCCCGGAAGGTACTACATGCAACTCAGCTACAAATTCTTGTGTTATGACCAAAGGAAAAGTCGCAGAATACGCGACGATAACTCTCCTTGCCGGGGAAAACAGTCCGAAATCACTTGGTTCCGACAGAATTTTCGTCAAAAATCCGGCTGACAACCTTGTTTTGGGGCAGCTTGCTGTCAAATCCTACTCCGGCGACGGAGACGGTAAAGTTTACTTTATAAAAGAACTGCAGGCAGACATTTCAGTATATCCTAGCTCAATAACATCTAAAGATTTCAAACTGATTTACGATGCAAACGGAAATGGTGCGGCAGATCCGTCAGAAAAAGTTATCGCGGAAAATGTTGCGGAATATGGTATGAAATTCGAAATCGACCAGAAATATCAGGCTTTCAAAATGAACCAGGTTGAGAATCTTCTCATCGTCGGTTCGTTTTCAACAGACACTGAAATCTCTGACATCGCCAAATTCAACGCTACTGTACGGAACAATTACATTTCAACATCTACATATAGCGGCGAAGGTTCTGTCGCAGCAACCGATCCTGTAGTTTTTCCGTCGTTTGCCTTTGAGCCGGCAAAAGGATACTTTCTCTTCTCTTCAGGTTCCCGTTTTCCGAAAGCTCCGGCTTGGAAAGATATGAATAAAGAACATGAAATCATGCAGCTCAAACTGAAGGCTCTTGACGGCGCAAACGAGCTTTCAGCCGTAAAAATCGATCTTTACGGCACATCCGTTTCATTCGGTAACGGTGTTGACAGAATTTCCATCTGCACAGACAAAAACAACGACGGCAAATGTGACGAAGTCATCGCAGAGGCCTCCGGTTTTGCAGAACCGCAGCAGTCGGTTTCTTTACAGATCCCTGCAGGAAAACTCGCGTTAAATGAAGGAGAGGAAACTTTTATTGTCGTAAAAGCCGATTTGAATTTCTACAAAGACCAGAACACATATTTTTACATCTCGGAATCGGGTATTACCCTGAAAAACAAACAGAAAATCGCCGGTCCCACAATCAAAACCGAAAATTTCAAATACAACTGCAAGGAAGATGATCCTGACTGCCGCCTCAAACCTGAAGAAAAACAGGAAGAAGGCGAAGATTCCGGCTGCTCTCTTCTTTTCGTTGATTAATCAACCCCTCAGGCTCAGAGAGCCAGCTCCCCTGCCTCAGGGGCGCCTAGAATCTGTAAAATATCTGAGTCCTCTCCATTGTGGCGAGGGAAACAATAAGACGTTTATGATTTTTCGGATTCAGACGGTTCGGTTGCAGCATCAAGAATTTTGATTTCGACTTTCAGAATATTCTTTTCGTTGCTCTCAACAACTTTGAATTCATAGTTTTCATAGTTGAGAACAAAACCAGTCTGCGGTACTTCGCCTACTTCGCTGACGATAAAACCGCCGAGACTGTTGTATTCGCCGTCATCAGGAATTTTTATATCGAGCTCTTCTTCGAGATCGCTTATTGAAATGTGGGCATCGACAAGAATGATGTTTTCTTCAATCTTTTCAAACTGTTTCTCGTCCTTGTCATTTTCATCGCGGATCTCGCCTACAAGCTCTTCAAGAACATCTTCAAGGGTGATTATGCCGGAAGTTCCGCCGAATTCGTCTACAACGATGCCAAGGTGGTTTCCTTCCGCCCTCATTTTCTTCAAAGTTTCGTTTATTTTCTGGGTTTCAGGAACATAAAAAACACCAGGTCTCGCAACTGAAAGGACGTTGTCGTCAAGCACCGATTTATCTTTCGTGATGAGCATCGCAAGGTCTTTGACATAGAGAATTCCCTTGATGTTGTCGACAGAATCCTCATAAACCGGGATCCTGCTGTGCCCCCACTCTTCTATTTTTTCCATAGCTTCGGCGATCGTCGTACTGACTTCCAGAAAATTGGAATCGGTTCTCGGGGTCATTATCTCCTTGACGAGAGTGTCCTTGAACTCTATTACGCTTGTAAGCAGCTCACCCTGCTCTTCCTGCTCGAAAACACCTTCGTCGCTTCCTTTCTGGATCATGTATTCGATTTCGTTCTGCGTCATTTCGGAGTATTCGCTTTCTCCGCCCATGAATCTGACGACCCAGCCTGCGAATTTCGAGAGAACGAATGCGAACGGAAGAAGGATCCAGCTGAAGATCCTGAAAAGGAGAAGTGCCGGGAAAAGCCAGCGCTCAGGCATAAGTTTCGCGAAAGTCTTCGGAGTTACTTCGCCGAAAACAAGAACGAAAAGAGTCATTGCCGCAACCGCAACAGCGTCAGCCACAGCCTGACCATGACTTGCAAGTGCGAACGATGCGATTTTTCCTGCAAGAACCGCGCCGAGAATGTTCACGATGTTGTTTCCGACAAGAAGTGCAGAAAGAATCAAACTCGGATTCTCTTTCCATTTTTTAAGAACAGGCGCAACAAAAGGATACTTATCTTTCATTATCTCCGATTTGACTTCCGAAAGCGCTGTCAAGGCTGTTTCCGTGCCGCTGAAATAGGCACTCATGATAATGCAGATAATAACTCCCACTACTTGAAATGTAGGGAACGCGTCCAACTCGACCTCCGTGCAAAGTTTCTAATAGCCCGCTATTAAAAAAATAGCCGTATATTCTTACAATTAATTAACTTGTTGTCAAATTTGTATCTGATTTCAGCCCTCACCACACTGGAGAGGGATTGGATATTCAACTGCTTCTCGGCGCCCCTGAATCAGGGGAGCTGCCGCAAGCGGCTGAGGGGTCTGGGTGAGGTCCGATCACACTTTCACGAGCCCGTCCGGCATTGCGGCGTCTTTCATGTAGATGACTTTCGCGTTTTTGAAGTTTACAAGTCCTGCGGCCATTCCTTTGTGTTTGGTCACGTTTTTCCGCGTGGTGTACCACACTTCGCCGCATCTCCCCTTCTTTGCCTTGCTGTAAAGAATTGCGAGCGCGCAGGCTGTCAGGATATCCTGCTGTTTGGGCTCTTCGCCTTTTTTCATCCGCATTATGACGTGGCTTCCGTGATAGTCTTTCGCATGGAACCACAGGTCATGCGGAAGAGCGACTTTGAAAGTGAGTTCGTCGTTGTCCTTTTCCTCTTTTCCGACTAAGAAAACACGCCCGTTTTTTGCGTGGAACTCGTGATACGGAACATGAGTGGTCTGCTTCTTCGGCTGCTTCAGAACGCTTTTCGGCTCAGCGGGAAGCTCGTCGGAAAGAGCAAGTTTTTCAAGTTCTTCCGACAAGGTTTTAAGCCTTTTTCCCGAATTTTCGATGCCGTTTTTCGCCTTTTTTATGTTTGCAAAAAAGCGTTCCATGTTCTGAAGAAGACTCTTCGCAGGATCGAGAGTTATCTCTTTTTCGTTATTTTCAAAATCGGTGACCAACACGGAATTTTTATGCTCAGACGAATCGAATTTCCACAAATTCGCCTTGAGAAGAGCCGCGAAATCAGTGAACTTCGCAAGATTTTCCTCGTGCTTTTTTATATCTTCCTTCACGATATTTATCGCGGAAAGGATTTTATTCCGTTTTTCCTCAAATTTTCTTCTTTTCTCCTCTTCCCGCTCTTTGTCCGATCTTTCGACGAACCACGATTCCCAGAAAAGCGGATTTTCAAACGTGAGCGGAAAATCTCTCATCGGTTTTTCAAGTAAATTCAAGCCGTTGTCTTTCTTGTCACGCCAGATTTCATGACCCGATTTATCCTGAACAACAACCGATTTTCCTGCAAAAAGAGGAATAATTAAATCAAGGTTTTCCGTTCCAACTTTGACAACTTTTCCGTATTCCTTCATCACGGAAAAGGCTGTTATTTTGCCGAAAAAATTGCTTCTGAGCCCTTCTTCAAGTCTCGAAAGCAGCTCTTTCGGGAAAGCGGAAAGATTTTTTACC
>CAJOFY010000022.1:0-69607 GCA_905233945.1 uncultured bacterium
CCGGTTTTTCCAGCCGCAAGCGCTTCTCTTCCCTGGAACAGGAACGATTTTCCCGGAGTCAGCGCAAAGTCATGCTTTTTCAGGTTGTTATGGGGCTTTGTTTTATGAGTTTCAATATTTACAGGCTCTTTTATGACTTTTGCATCAAAAGTTCTGTTCATTTTTTCTGAAAGCTGTGTCGCAGCGCCGTTTGACTTTTCGATTATTTCGACAAGACCGCTGAAAACCTCGGCTGTAAGTTTTCCGTCTGAATAGTCAAGCGTGAACGATGTTCCGAGAACTCTGACGAGGAATTTCCCGTCGACATCGATCCTGAAATCGTTGCCCGTGACGACATCGAACTTCGCTTTTCCTCTTTTCATAGTAACATCAGTGTCACTGACTTTATCAAGATAAGTCTTTGATATTACTGAAATCGTCGTTTTGGCAAGTTTGACTTCAGCTCCGCTTTCCCTTTCGCCGGATGCATAATCTTCTTTCGTTTCGGGAACATCTGCTGCGCCTGCCGCTACAGCAACTTCGACAGTTTCTCCAGTATCTTCAACAGATTTTCCGCTGTTGAAAAGAACGACTGCAATTACAACAGCAGCTGCAAGCGACAGTGCGAGAGCCTGCTTGAACCACGATTTTAAAACAGCTGCAAAACTGAAAGTCTCAGCTTTTTCAGACTCGTTTTCTTCTTCAAAAGGAAGATTTGCGAACGATTTCGCAGCAATTTCAGCAACTTTCGCCTCGTCAACAGCCGGAACGAAATCCCTTGCCTCGGCGAATATTTCCTTACAGTCGGAGAAACTTTTTATCATAGCAGCACATTCCGGGCAGTTTTTCACGTGCTCTTCCATCTCTGGAAGAAGAACGTATCTGCCGTCGGCAAGAGCGATAGCTTCCTCAACTGTTATGTGCTTGAAGGATACCATAACATACTTCCGTTCAATATTTCATAAAGCTCCTTTTTCGCCTGGTTTATTCTCGACCAGACTGTCTGGAGCGGTTGTTTCAAAATCACGGCAATCTCTTTCAGCGGAACCTCCTCGACTTCGTAAAGCGTAAGAACTAAGCGTTTTTCCGGCGATATTTTTTTCATCGCGCCATTCAGCATCTTCGCCCGCTCCTGTTTTATCATCGAAGACTCGCTTCCAGCAGATTTATCTCCGATCTGCAGAAAAAATTCGGGCTCTTCCGCCGTTTCTCCGCGGTCGAGATTTCTCTGGATGTATCTGTAGGCCGTATTTACCGCTATTCTGTAAAGAAAAGTCGAGAAAAGCGAATCTTTTCTGTAAGTTTTTATCGCTCTCGCCATTTCGGTGAAAACTTCCTGCACAACATCCTCCGCCTCGGCACTTTTGCCGATAATCCTGTAAACCGTGGAGGCAACTTTTCCGTAATAGCGGCCCACAAGCTCCGTCCACGCTTTCTGGTTTTTTTCGAGCAGCGCAAGGTCAATAAGAATATTGTCGTCGAGCCCGGCTAAATTCCTGTTTCCTTTCATCCGCTCCAAACCCATTATTTAGTTACACAAGAGTGCCATTTTTATTGAAAAAAAGTGAAAAAATTTCAAAAAAAATAAAGTTTTCGAAAAAGTATCAATAAAATCAGCCATTTTTCCCTTTAAAAAAAGTAGAGGAAAATAAGAGCACGGACATGCAGAACACAACAATATCTGCCGCAAGGAGATTTCCGGCCATAAAATTTCCGGCAATCAGAGTCCCGGTCATCAGAAATGCGGAACTCATGCGTGTTATCATTTTTGACACAAATCTCCTCTCCGAAGTATTTAAAATAACCATCATTCTGTGCTGAATGGTACCGTTTTCCAGTTTTTCAGTGATGTTCGTTATCGAATCGGGCATGGCATGAATCGTATCCACGATTTTTTCGACCGCGCTCGTCGCTTCGGCAGCGATGTTTTCAGGAGTGAATTTCTGCAGCATGACCTCTTTTGCAAGTTTCCCTGCAACGGTCATCAACTCGAAATCGGGGTCAAGTTTTCTGCAAAGTCCTTCAATCATTGAGAAACTTTTTATAAGCTGGGTAAGTTCATGCGGAATTTTCAGTTTGTATTTAAAGATAACGACCGAAATTTTGCTGACGAGCTCTGCAGTGTTTATCTCGGCTAAATTATCAGGCAGATCCTGAAAAATATTGCTTAAATCGCGGACAAAAAGCTCTTTGTCGGGAATTTCCTCGCCTTCGTTGAGCTCAAGGCAGATTCTTGCCGTTCTTTCCCAGTCTTTAGCGACAAAAGCAATAAAAAGATCAGCCAGCTTGTTGCGCATATACTTGTCGACATATCCGCACATTCCGGTATCTATAATAGCTATCTTGTTGTTTTTCTTAAAGAAAATATTGCCTTCGTGCAAGTCTGCGTGGAAAAATCCGTCGTTGAGAATCATTTTCATCAGAACATCCGCTCCGCGTTCGGCAATAATCCTTCTGTCAAAAAGCTCTTCGTTTTCCGGAAGTATCACTTCATCCAGCTTCATTGCGAAAATTCTTTCCATTACAAGCATGGCGCCGGTACAGTACTCGCTGTACATTTTAGGGAACTGAAGCCAGCTCCACTTAGGAGAACTGAAATTTCTGATGAATTTTTCGTTGTTCGACTTTTCTATAAGCAGATTGAGCTCTGTGTTCATTGTCTGGAAAAACTCATCGGCTATGGCTTCAAAATCTATATTCTGCGAATAGGATGTTTTGTTTATGTAGTGCGCAATCGTCAAAATGAGCCCCATGTCGTCACGGATTGTCTCTGTGATCCCCGGTTTTCTTACCTTTACAACAACTTTTTCGCCCGTTTCCTTCAAAGTCGCGCCGTAAACCTGCGAAATCGAGGCCGAAGCAATCGGATTTTCGTCAAATTCAGAGAAAACATCCTCTATTTTTGCACACAATTCACTTTCAATTATCGGTTTCATCAGGTCGAATCCGATAGGTTTCACGTTGTCGGTCAGCTTTTTGAACTCTTCAGCCATCGTGGCCGGAATAATATCGCTTCTGAGCGACATCATCTGCCCTAATTTTATAAAGGTCGTGCCGAGTTCCTCGAACGCCTCGCGGATATTTTTCTCAAGCCTGCCGTCGGTTTCCTCTTCCGAAGGTTTTTTGATTCCGAACTTTTTGAAAAGTGCCTGAGGAAGATACTTGCCGAGCCCGTGCTTGTTGAGAACGGCAATGATTTCCCTGGTTCTTTTAAATTTGTTAAGATCCATCTTTCACCTTACAGATAAGTTCTGACAAATATTTTGTCACGTTTCGTGATGCGCCTCATTTCCATCGCCATTCTTTCAAGCTGCTCCGTTGAATAGCTTTCCGATGCCTTCGCCTCAGCCGAATAAGCGTTGTCACAGATAAATTTCTGTAGATAATAAACAGCGTTTTCCGGAATAAAATCAGCCATTTTGCAAAGACGCTCGTAACTTTCCACAAGTTTCGGATACATCGTCGTGCGGTATTCGACTTTAGAATTCGTCTGCTTTTCCAGAAGCTCTTTTGTGGCAAGAAGTTTCTGCTCGACCTCTTTTTTCGGAAGTTTGCAGCCGAGTTCGCCGTAAAGGTCGGGAGTCGTTTTTATGTCGATCGCGATATACGAAAGATAAGGCAAAATTTTTTCAATAAATTCAGGCTTTAATCCGTTTGAATCGATCTTCACGTCGATACCGAAACGCTCTTTTATCTCTTTCACAAGGTCGATAAGTTCATCGTAAAGCGAAGTCTCTCCGCCAGAAAACGAAACACCGTCGATGAATTTCAGCCTTTTCTGGATATCGGAAATTATATAATCCCTCGAAAGCCATTTTTCCTGCGGCGGAACCTCGAAAAGCGAGGAATTATGGCAGTAAGGACAGCGGAGATTACAGCCCGAAAAGAAAAAAAGAGTCGCAATTTTTTCCGGAAAATCGACTAACGAAGTCTGGACCTGACCGGTTATCGGAAGCATTTTTCCCTCCTGAAAAACAAAAAACGCAGGATACTACCACAAAAGAGCAAAAAGGACAATTCTTTCAATACCCGAAAGCGATACGAAGCACGGATTTCAGCAATCAATCTCAAGAGAATTAAGCGGAAGTTTTTGTTAGCAAACCTTTCGATTTGATTCCATCGAATGGGGGCATTGGGGAAGCTCTAAGCTGTTATTCTATCAATTTTTTGTCTCTAATCAGCTCTTCTGACACAACGGACACTGATACCATTATCATCCACGCGGGTCATCCCCACCGAACCGGACATGAAATCCACAAAATAATGATAGGAACTGTCAGTGAAATTATCAAGGGCAGATGAAGACCACAGAGTAGTTTCCCTCGTCTCTCCAATATCCAATTTGCTGTATTGACCAGGATTGTCGAAATCGGAAGGGCAGCCGGAGCAGGCATCATTTCTGCAGTCAGAATAAACCAGACAGTTGTTGGTAACTCCGCATTCTCCGCCAGTCTGTGTTGCAGGACAGTTCTTGATAAGAGAACGAAGCTCGTCGATAGTCGGCAAACGCCAGTTTGAATAACCGCATGCAGTCAGATTATCGCAGCCTGAGAAGGCATCATACCAACTATGGGAGTGCCACACTTCTGACCATATTCTGCCGTTTTCCTGAATGCATGAACCAGAATCAATGTCGTCGTTGTCATTTACAGAATCATCAGAGGAATCGCCGGAAAGCGAACCCGTTTCTCCCACGGAATCGCTGCCGTTATCGGCTGTTTTTCCGGAATTGCCGCTGCCTCCGCAGCCAAAAATAACAAGCGACACGCAAAAAAGCCCTAAAACAATGATTTTCTTCATGAAACCCTCGAAATGAAAAGTGCATAAAATCAACGCAAAGCATAAAGAAAGTATGGATTTTTTCAATTACGCTTTTCTGTTCACCAGATGATAGTCTCTCTGCGCTGTCGGATAAATTATCATGTCTGAAACATTGACGTGCGGAGGTCTTGTGACAACATAAAGAACCGCGTCGGCGATGTCTTCTGCGTGGAGCGGCTCGTAACCTTCGTAAACTTTGTCGGAGCGGGCCTGATCACCTTCAAATCTGACCATGCTGAACTCTGTTTCGACTGCGCCGGGATCGATCGTGGTCACGCGCAGCGATGTTTTGAGAAGATCTTTTCTGAGACCGTTCGTTATCGCGTTGACGGCATGTTTTGTAGCGCAATAGACCGTGCCGCCGGGATATGTTCCGCGTCCTGCGGTCGAACCGATGTTTACGATGTGACCTTTGTCGCGTTTTACCATTCCTGGAAGGACGGCTTTCGTGACATAAAGCAGACCTTTGACGTTCGTGTCGATCATCTGCTCCCAATCGGAAATTTTGTTGTCGTAAAGCGGCGTCATGTCTTTTGCAAGGCCGGCGTTATTTACCAGAATCTCAATATTTTTAAATGCTTTTGGAAGTTTCGCGAAAAATTTTTCGACATCTTTCTGGTTTCTGACATCAAGAACTCCGCCGAAGCATTTGATTCCGTATTTTTCAGTCAGATACTCCGCGAAATCTTTGATTTTATCCTCTCTTCTCGCCGAAATTACAAGGTTGCAGCCAGCTTCCGCCAGAGCTTCGGCAGTTGCCGCGCCTATTCCCGAACTTGCACCCGTCACACATGCGGTTTTTCCAGAAATATCGAACATTTTCCACCTCGAAAAAGTTTATAAACAACAAAAACGGGGCAATTATACTCAAAATTTCAGAAATTTCGACAGAAAACTTATTTTTTATCAGATTTGAGAAGTTCTTCGTACGCACCGGTAAGATTTTTTCCGCTGCGCGATGATTCAAGGAGAAATTTTTCGAGCGGAGCACGCCAGCTCACGGTTGTCGTAACACCTTGGGAATCTGTAAAGCGGTAGCCGTCTCCTCCTTTGTAGATAAAGTCGGTCGTAACGACCCTATAAGTTTTTTCAGCGTCGATTTTTTCAATATTTTTAAGACAGTAGGCATTTTCAGAAAGTGATATATTGTAAATCAGGTCCTCGCCTTTGATCGTTGCGGCAACGATGAAATTGTCGAAAGGAAAAATCGAAAGAATGTCGCTTTTTTTGACATCACCCGCCTTTATCGAGTCCCTGAAACCGCCGGGATTGCTGAGCGCAGCATCGTAATCGGGAAATGATTCAAGCATCGAACAGACGAAAAGTTTCTGCAAAACCGGCGTGTCAAGCGGTTTGTCGGCAAAAATAAGTTTCGCGCCGGCTGTTTTTTCAAGCTGCACAAGATATTTGTCGAGAGTTTTTTTGACTTCGAGCGAACCTTTTGATTTCAGCGATATTTCCCTTTTCAGAGGAACGATTTCCGCTTTGACGACTTTCGAATTTTCACCTTTTTTTTCAATCATAACCTTCGCATAGCTCTTGAGATAGCCTGCGTTCTGGACAAAAAAGACACCCTTGATCTGTTCAACTGCCTCTTTATGGTCGTGGCCGGTAAAGACGACAAGCGGCTTTTGCCTGAGATTTTCGACCCACTTTTCCGCATCTTTGTACGATTCATGCGCAATAACGATATTGACAGGAGCTTTTTCCTTTGCTATCGCCCGCGACACCGGAGCAGCAGGGTTTGTCAGCAGCGATTCCATGAAAACCTCAGCTGTCGTTATCCGTTTCGTCTCTTCGGTTATTGTTGCGACAAAAAGCATTTTCGTATTTCCGGCATAGTGTACAAAATACGGTTCCAGCACAGTTTTCATATCTTTTGAGACAAGGTTTGAAGATATATAGGGCATTTTTGCCAGACGGCTGTTGTCCGCCAGCGCAGTTTTGCCGAAATCAAAATCGTGGTTGCCTAAAGCTGAAACTTTGTAGCCCAAAAGTCCCATTGTTTCAGCCATTGATGCCCCTCTAAAAAATGTCGAAACGGCTGTTCCGGTATAGCTGTCTCCGCCCGAAATCTTGACAATCGAGCAGTTTTTGCAGTTTTCCGCCTCTTCCTCCCACATTTCGTAAAGAGCGACACCTTTGTACCAGCCGTCGTTTTCGTAGATGTGGCCGTGTTCGTCATTGGTGTAGAGCAGAAGAATCGTCTCAGTTTTTTCTTCGCCGAAGAAGCTGCATCCGCTCAGGAGAAAAATTAAAAAAACTATCAAAAACCGGCTGTTCATTTTCACCTCAAAAATCTGTTAAATCCCTACATTGAAATAAAAACTGACATCGTGTGTATCGGTTAGTCCGTATCCTGTTCCGAAAATGAACATCACGGGAGCACGGTAGACAATGTATGTCAGAAGCCTGATTTCAAAGCCTGTTGAAGCAGAAAAATGACCGTTGAAAACTGAAACATCGTCAAAAACCGTTCCTGCATCGAAGAAAACAGCTCCCTGAATGTTTCTGAACATGAGCGGAAACGCGCCAAGGTTGCTTTCAAGCGAAACGATGTGGAACTGAAGCTCATTCCTTGACAAAAAAGCGTGATGACCTTCAGCCACGGTTCCGTTGAAGCCGCGCATAAGAAGCGAATATGAATTCCGGCCGATAAAATCGTTCAAATCGGTGATTCTTCTCTCTTCTTCCGCGCCGGTCACAGAAATTTCCTCATCCGAAAGGAATTCCATATAAAACGAATTTTTTGTAACAAATCCCAGCTTTCCGCTTTTTGAAAGGAGAAAACTCAAAGTTATCTGCGGCGCGAATGTCAGTTCCTCGTTTTTAGTGAGGAAAAGTTTTGAAAAAACAACCGGGGCTGAAAACGAGAAATTGTTCATCGGCTCGCTCAAAAAACGGCTCGACGAATTAAAATTGAGGTTGAAAGTATAATTCAAGCCGAAACTCAAAATCACGTCGTCTTCGTCTTTCGCCCTCTCCTGTTGCGGCTTTCGCGGTTCTTTGACATCCATCGTGACTCCGCCGATCCCGGCACTCCAGCCTAAAGAATGACCGACTGAAACGACGTCGGAAAGCGCGCCTGCCGCCGGATGGCTGAAAACGCCTGTAGATGCAGCGCCGAGCATAAAACGGTTCGTCAGAACGCGGGAAACATCGGGATCATCAACATTTTCAGTCTGATTTGAATAGTTGAAAAACGCGCGGAATGAAGGGAGGACCGCATCATCGTAATAGTTGAGAAGCACATAGTGACGGCCGCTCCCGCCGAAAGTTTTTGTGTAAGTTATATCGTAGGAGCGCATCTGGTCATTCGATTTTCCCATTACAGTCGCACCGACAAGCCAGACATCGAAATTGGTCGAAAACTGCGGATACCAGAGCGATGGAAACATTCCTTCGTAAAATTTTGCTTTCGAAAGTTCGTGCTTCAGCTCATCCTTTTTCCCTTTTTCAACCGTAGTGACACTTGCCTGCAAAGTTTCCGCGCCGTTTTCATCGATCTCGCAGGAATCGGGATAGAATCCGTCGTTATCGAAAGTGAGAAAATATACTTTTTTGTCAAAAACTTTCGGAAAAATTGCTGTTTCAGACAATGTACAGAGCTGAACCGCCTCGTTTTTTTCCAAATTCAGGCGCATCGGAACTATTTTTGCCCCTTTTTCGCTTGAAAACACCAGGGTTTTGTCATTCTCGAAGTGGACGCTGTACTGCTCGCCGGGAATGTCGATTTCCTTGAGTTCGCCGCTTTCGATATCAAAAAGGAAAATGTTCTTCTCGCTTTCAAAGCGGTTTCCGCTGAAGGCCATGATTTTTCCGTCTTCCGAAAAAGTTAGGCTGTAGATCGAATCGATTTTCGGAAATTCCCATTCTTTCAGAACTTTGCCGCTGTAATCGATTTGCGTTATGCGGTTTATTCCGTCACGGAAAGATGTGAAAAATATGTCATCGTTTTTACCGAAAAAGGCTTCGAGAACGCTTCCGTTTTCGGTGAGCTGACGAATCTGCGAATTTTTTTCCTTCAAAAAGAGTTCGGATCTCGAGAACCTGCCGCCGTTCTGCACTGTCTGAGTGAAAATAGTGATTTCATCCTTTTCAGCAAACGAATCGACGCGGCTCATAAGCCCCAGCTTATTCATTTTTCTGCCGTCAAAACTAAAAAGCGCACGTTCCGACTGGTTTGCGGCAAAAAAGCGGTAATCAGTGGAGTCAAGATCGGCGTAAACTGTCGAAAAACGTTCTTCCGTCCAGGGTTTTGCGGCTTTTTTTGACTCATTCAGAACCCGTTCGCGGTTTCCACGGATAAAATCTTTGTAAAGCCCGTAGATCGACTTGTGGAAAGCCATTTTTCCGGCACGCGTCATGAGAAACGGGAAAAAGTCGTCGCTCAGTTCCTCGAAAAAGCGTTTCATCCCGTCGGCACCGACCTTTTCAACAAGATAGCTGTAGAAAAAAGTGCCGTAAAGATAAGGGAGATTGCCGCCGAGCCAGTGGTCAGTGACACCCGAAAGCTCGCCTAACTTCAACTCAGTTCCCGCCTTGAAAAATGAGTCGAGATAACTTTTGTAAAGCGGACTGTTGAGACGCCCCTTCCCTTCCGAAATGCTTTCGCTGTAAACCGCCGCACCTTCGATCATCCAGGTCGGAACCGTTCCGCCGATGAAGTAGAAATCACCGAAAATGAGGTTCATCACTCTCGGAAATCCGCGCGCCTGCCCGATCTGCGTCGAATGGGTGTATTCGTGGACATGCAGACCGAATTCCCAGTTTTTGTAACTTGAAAGCGTGGAATATCTTTCCGGAGGATAAATATAGAGAAATATTGAGTTTTTCATAAAAGCATTAGACCAGCCGTTCGCCGTGTCGGTCTCTCTGTCGTAAACCACGGCAATCTTTTTTTTCGGAGTCCAGCCATAAAGTTCTTTTATGAACTCTTCGGAACGCTCGGCATCAGCGATGAGCCTGTCAATGACCGACGGATCAAGATTCGATGAAAAATAAAGGATCTGGTGCTCAGTCTCATACTTTGAAAATGAGACAGCTTCTTCAGCAAAAAGGGTGAAAGAGAAAAGAAACGTTAAAAGTGAGATTAGAAGTAATTTTTTCAAGGGAGATAAAATTTATGCAACCTTACGATAATCGATTACCGAGATTTCCTGCATTATCTTTTTTGCGGCATCCACAAGTTGTTCCAAGCGTTCCGCTGTTTCTTCGGAATAATACTTTTCACCGCACTGGCTGCATTCCTCGCACGGAACATTCTTAATGATGATCACGCAATTGTTATAGTTGACAACATGCGTCGTGGTCGAAGCCTTTAATTCAGAATTTTTGCAATACATACACATTTATTTTGTCCTCCGTGTCTTTAAATCGCTTTCAAATTTATCCTTATCGGGAAAATATGCGGTCACAATATGTAAAAACTGTCCGTCGGTTCCACAAACTGTATGCAGAACGCGACCTTCCACATTGTGTCCGAATACCAATGTACTCGGAATCGGGAAATCATTCGGATATTCCTCAATTATTTCACCGTTCATTATGCAGTTTTTAACGTCAGCTATCGAAATATTCCGTTCCTGCATCCGCTCTAACCCGTGTTTTGTCCATTTTATTTTAGATGCTGAACACAATTTTTTTAGTGTTTCGATTTCCATACGAAGCTCCTGAAAACGAGACGTGTCAGGTCACGTCTCTACCACAAAAACCGCTGTATTATACTGAATTTTCCTAAAAATGCGAGTCTTTATTTCGTTGTATTTCCGGGAATTATTGCGATTTCGTTCAGTTCCCGTCAGTCAAATCGATCACTTGCGGTCTATTCATTCTTTCTTCAATGAAATTCTTTATGCATAGCAGATCTTCCTTGTCTCCTTTTAGATAGAATGTCGCGATGTTGTCTGCTCCGCTTTTTGAGATTTCATTGTAGTTTACCTGTAAAATTTCTTCCCAAAGGACTTTTTTCATTGTTATGGAATTTATATCTTTTATTCCGATTTCCAATGCTTTCTCAGTCACTAATCCTATACGGTCATGAAAAAGCAGAACATTGCATAGGGAAACGTTGATTCTTCCTCCAAGAACAGCTGCGCGTGCTGAATGCTCATCATTATATCCGAAAAAAATTTTGCAATATTCTAAAATTTTTACCGGCTTTTCTTTTGCCTGAAGTTCTTTAGTTTTCGTATTCTGTTTTTTACGGGACCAAATTTCAGCCACAATAACAAGTACGAAAAAAATACCAGGAATAATTGTCCGAAATATGAGATCTGATGTCGAATGGGGTCTCGATTCAGCTTTTCCGAAAACGCTGAAACAAAAAAGAAAAATTGTTGAAAATATTATGCTTTTCATTCGTATTTGTCGTTTGGTTCACAAACTTGTTCGTAAATTATTTTACAATTAAGTTTGTCATACATCACATATTCTCTGTATTTTTCGTTCATAAAACCTACGATGAAATTAATCCCAACCAGTACTTCATCTCCAAGTCACCGTTGCTTTTAAGCTCATAAACTACCAAATCGGAACTTGCACACAATACGCCGCAATACATAAACTTATAAACAAAAACAAGATTCGTTGCTGGATCCAAAACAGGAACGGAGAAAGAGATTTCTGTGTTTCCGCATTTTCCGCTTTTTTTAACCAATTGTCCGTCAATTTGTTTCACACACTCAGCATCACTAATAAAACCATCTTTTTCGCAGGAAGATTTTTCCAATCCCCGGATATCCATAGACTCAATGTTTTCTGCGAAAAACCGTTTGGTAACCTCTTCAGTTCGACCGTTCTTGCTTATTTCAGGTATAGACCCTATACACTGTTTCACATACTCGATAATAGAAAAACCTTCCTCTTCCTCATCTTCTTCCGGAGAATCTGTTTCACTGCTTTTATTTGTCATTTCCTGCCGTATCTCATCTCGGAAAGATTCTGTCTTAATTTTTACCATCGGGCATTTATCAGTATAATATTTACTGGTCATATCACGGATGATTTTCAGCAGAAGTTCTTGTTTTTTCTCTTCATCTTCTTTTGTTCTTCCGATTTCGCTGCTCTTTTTGATCACTTTTTCAGGAGTTTCATCGTTCCTTACAGTGCAGGAAACCAAAAACGACATTAAAATTATTGAAATTATTAGGTTTTTAAAAAAACTCATATCATATTTTCCGTATTCACAACTTTCTCAATCTCTTTTATTGCATTGCTCAGGTTAATAACTTCAAAAATAAGAAAAGCGATAGTCATTCCAAGAAAAAGAAAGCCTCTTAAAACAGAATTTATAACAACAATCAGTGCCCACGGGACAATAAACATAGGCCAGCTTCTTAAAAAAAAGTTTTTCTGATAATGCTTGAATTTGAACTTTGTCGCATCAAAATCAGGATAAAATGAAAGTTTTTTCAGATTTTCTATCACAATCATCTGTTTTTTCGTGCGCCATCTTCTGAAAACATCATTCACAATCAGCAAAACAACATAAATAAACACAATCACTTGCCAGTGTTCTTTAAAAATATAGAGCATAAACGCCGATTGAATGAAGAGATACCAGTTTCTGTCAAAAAAAGACTCCGGATAGAAAGAAAAAAAGCGGGAGAGTTTAAATTCCGAAAATAACAGATCAATCATCGCTGCCAGAAAAACAAAATACGGAAGCATTTCATAGTAATTCGCCACAATCCTAAACAGGACAAGTTGATAGCCGTCGATATAATTTTTGCCTATTACTTCCACAAGAAAAAATATGCATATCGAACACATAAACCAGCCGAAACGATTCAAGGCATTCATAACAAACTTTATTCTCTCTTTCAAGCACAAAAAACTCAATTATTGTAGGGATTTCGGCTTAAATGGCAAGGAAAGCGGATTTTTGCGCCGCATCAGCACAAATTTTGCGGATTTCCGCAGATTTGAACAAAAAAATTTTGCGGATTTCCGCGGATTTGATCAAAAAAATTTTGCGATTTTCCGCAAACATGTTATAAGATGCTGTTTTTGTTAGAAATTTAAAAACGAGGTTTTCATGATTTTTAAAAGGAAACTTTACGACAAAATGCTCAGGTGGAAAGAGGAACGGAAAGGCACTTCCGCACTGTTGCTGAAAGGGGCAAGACGTGTCGGAAAATCCACGCTTGTCGAGCAGTTCGCAAAAAATGAGTATAAATCCTATATTCTTATTGATTTCGCTCATGTTCCCAAAAAAATCAATGCACTCTTTGACGATATGAGTGATCTGAATTTCTTCTTTATGCACCTTCAGATTGAAACCGGCATCACTCTCTACGAACGCGACTCTGCAATCATTTTCGACGAGGTGCAGCTTCAGCCGCTGGCACGGCAGGCGATAAAATATCTGGTAAAAGACGGCAGATACGACTACATCGAAACGGGCTCGCTGCTCTCGATCAAAAAGAATGTTCGTGACATCGTAATTCCTTCTGAAGAAACCAGAATGACACTTTATCCTATGGATTTTGAGGAATTTTACCGGGCTTTAGGGAACGAGAGCACTTTTGAAATTCTACGAAAGTTCTGGGATATGAAGAAACCGCTCGAAAGTTCACACCGCAAACTGATGCGCGATCTGCGCCTTTATATGCTTGTCGGAGGTATGCCGCAGGCTGTTGACACATACCTTCAAACCAACAATTTGCAGGCTGTGGATGAAAAAAAACGCGAAATAATCGAACTTTACAAGGATGATTTCAACAAAATAGACGGAAGCGGCAGGGCTTCGCAGCTTTTCGATGCAATTCCTTCACAGCTGACAGGCAATGCCGGACGCTATCAGATTTCAAGCGTGCTGCCGAATCAGGATGCCATGCGTGTCGCAGAAATTGTGGCTGACATGGCTGACAGCATGACAGTTTCTCTGGCATATCATGTCAACGACCCTGTCATTGGAATGCCGATGACAAAAAACATCTACCGTTACAAAATGTTTGTCGCGGACACCGGGCTTTTTGTGACCCTTGCCTTCCGTGACAAGTCTTTTACCGAAAACACGATTTACAGCAGACTGCTAAGCGATAAACTTGAAGCTAATTTAGGCTATATCTATGAAAATTTAGTCGCTCAGATGCTGCGAAGCGGCGGAAACGAGCTTTTTTACTACACTTTCCCGACCGAGAGCAACCACAATTACGAAATAGATTTTCTGCTTTCCAGAGGCAATAAGCTCTGTCCGATAGAAGTCAAGTCATCAGGATACAAAACACACAAATCACTTGATGCTTTCTGCGAAAAGTTTTCGTCGCGTGTCGGTGAAAGATACCTGATTTACACAAAAGATTTCCACAAAGATGGCGAAACTACCTGCCTTCCGGCATATATGACACCATTTTTATAGTCTCTTTCAGTTCCCGTCAGTCAAATCAATTATTTGCGGTCGAAATGGCAAGAAAACTTTATCAACTCCATCCATACAAATTCGGAGTTTTCATATGACTTTTGCAAGTGCTTCGGTTTATATCGCTTCAAGCAGGAAGTAGTGGATTTCCCAGCAGTCGGCGATCTGTTTTTTTTCCCACTTGGTTTTTATGGGTCTGTCGTCGCCGCCGTAAGGAAGACGCTTGAAAAACGCGCCGGTGAGTGCGATTTCTTTTTCCATAAATTCGGCGTATTCGGGATGGTCGGTCGCGATAAAGAGTTTTCCCCCTTTTTTGAGGCGGTTCCTGAGCATGATGAGGTTTTCGAAGCGGACCGTCCTGAATTTGTGGTGTTTTTTCTTGGGCCACGGATCGGGAAAGTAGATATGGATCGCGTCAAGCGATGCGAACGGGACAAGTTCGCGCATCACGGCGATCGCTTCGAAACAGACGATGCGGACGTTATCCTGATTGAGTCTTCTTTTCAGATTCTTTTCTCCGCGCAGAAAGAATTTGCGGCTGTATTCAATTCCTAAAAAGCCGGTATCGGGCTTTGAATTTGCGTATTCGCTTAAAAAGTGACCGCTGCAGAAACCGATTTCAGCTTCAACACGCTCTTTGCCGAAAAGTTCAAGGCAAACTTCTCAAGCGGAATCTCTATTTCGGAGCTAATCATTTTTGTCGCTCTCTTCGTAGATTTCGATGTCGGGAAGGTTTCTGTATTTCTGATCAAGATCAAGTCCGTAGCCGACAATGAATTCGTTTCTTATGTCAAAACCGAGGTAATCGACCTTGACTCTGCCTTTATTCACCTCTTTTTTCTCAAAAAGAGAGCAGATCTTCACCGATTCAGGATGAACTTTTTCAAGTTCCTTGAGGAAAAACGAAAGAGTCGTTCCAGTATCGACGATGTCTTCAACGATGAGCAGGTTTCTTCCTTCGAAACGTTTGAGCTCGCCCTGATCCATCGAGACGCTCCCGGTGCTTTTCGTCCCGTGATAGCTTGAAAGCCTGATGCAGTCGAGCTCGACGCGGTGAGACTTTATCTCTCTGAAAAGATCGGCACCGAAAAGAGTGCTCCCTTTCAGAATGATGAGAAATGTAAAATCCTTTCCTGCATAATCTTCGGTAATCTGTTTTCCGAGTTCCTGGACTCTTTTCTTGAGTTCTTCCGCACTGATAAGCGTTCTCATATCAAACCCCGATAGTAAATGAATATTATAATTGCGGCTGCTATTGCAAGAAGCAGTACAAAAAGTACGATTTTGCCCGATTTTTTCGGAGCAGGTTCCTCAAAAGAAATTTCTTCTGCCGGTTCAGTCTTTTCCTTGGTTTTGTCTATGTTTTTTTCTGTATTTTCAACAGTTTCGATGCTGTTTTCCGGTGATTTTTTTTCATTTGTGTTTTTTAAAGTTACTACGGAAAGATTGAAAAGCTGTTTCAGATAAGCCGCTGTTTTCTTTCTGTCCCCGCCGCATGAATCAATTATTTCACTTATTCTGTTTCCCGATTCGGAAATATTTCTGATGACAGCATCAATATCGTCTGGCAGTTTGTTCAGATTTTCTACAAATTCGTTGAAATCAAGGTGTATCATCGTGTCTGCCGGCGGCAGCGAGCGCAGCAGAGCCGAATATTCCTTAAACCATTCCACCGCTCTTTCAATTATTTTCTTCTGCGGCAGACAAATATTCCTCTCGACCTCTATATCACCGTAATTCACCGAAAAAGTTCCGTCAGACCATGAAAGAATCTTGTAGAGTTCCTCCATTCCGTCCTTGTTGTCGCCATCATTAGTCTCTGCGCGGACGACATTTCCTTCATCGCAGAAAATCGCCCCTTTTTTATCTGATGAAGAAGAAAATTCGACCTCTCCCGATGACTTGTTTTCAAGAAGAATACTCAGAATATTCAGCACTGAAATATCGGAAATATCACCTTCAGGCATGGTTTCAGCAGCTTCCGAGCCACTTTTAAGCTCGTATTCGCCAAGAATTTCCTTAATGTTTTTCAACAAATCGTTAATAAAAAGAGGTTTGGCAAAAACAGCTACTGCTCCCATGTCGAGAGCCAGGATCTTGTTTTCGACATCGCGCGACGACGAAAGAAAAACGAACGGGATATGCATCGTTCCGGGGTTCATTTTGACCCTTTTCATAAAGTCGATACCACTCATTTTCGGCAGGATCATCTCTGAAACAATGAGATCAGGCTTGAAATCCGGAATAATTCTGAGTGCATCGGCTGAAGTCCCGGCAGACTCTGCCTCAAAACCATCCTGTTTCAGCTTCAAAGTAAGAATTGAAGCGACTTGTTCATCCGAATCGACAACGAGAATCCTTTTCACCAATGCCCCCGGGAAGCAAAAATCCGTACTATTTTAATTGTAGAAAACACTTTGTCAAAAGAAGTGAAAATATTGCCTCAAAACACAAAAAATGTAAGATTCCGCGTTTTTTTGATTTTTAAGGAGCGGAAAATGGAACTTTTGAGAATCAGGCTCGAAAAACTTTTAAAAGAAGCTGTAAAAACAATAGAACCAGACTTTGAAGACTGGGGACGGCTCGTTCTTCAGCCTGCGACCGATGAAAAATTCGGCGATTACCAGACTAATTTCGCGATGACGGCTTCAAAAATATTCAGGCAACCGCCTAAAATAATTGCAGAAAGCATAATTACGGCAATTCCTGCGAACGATATTCTGGAAAAAGCTGAAGTTGCCGGGCCGGGTTTCATAAACTTCTTTCTGAAAAACAGTTTTGTCGCAGAAACGGTCAGAAAAACATTCAGTGAAAAGTGGGATTTTTCGCACATAAATACCGAAGGAACTGTTGTTATCGACTACTCTTCGCCCAATATCGCAAAACCGATGCACGTCGGACACCTGCGTACAACAATTATCGGCGATAGCATAAAAAGAATAATGAAATTCATTGGTTACAATGTAATTGCCGACAACCATTTAGGCGACTGGGGAACTCAGTTCGGAAAACTTATCGTGGCTTACAACAGATGGCTTGATAAAGAAAATTTCGAAAAAGATCCGATCTCGGAACTTGAAAGGCTCTACATAAAATTCGGTGACGAAGCCGAAAAAGACCCTGACCTTGACGAACTTGCGAGAGCGGAACTCAAAAAAGTTCAGGACGGCGACGAGGCAAATCTCGCTCTCTGGAAAAAATTTGTCGAGATAACGCTTAGTGAATGCAAAAAGATTTACGAATATTTGGGAATAAAATTCGATACTTACTATGGAGAATCGTTCTATCACAAACTTATGCCCAAAGTCATTGACGAGCTTGTCGAAAAAGGGCTTGCAGTTGAAAGCGAAGGGGCTTTAGTCGTATTTTTTGACGAGAAAGAAAACCTCCATCCATGCATCGTAAGGAAGAAAGACGGCGCGTTTTTATATGCCACGAGCGATCTCGCCACGATAAAATTCAAATACGAAAACTACAAAATGAACAAGGCGCTCTATGTTACCGACGATCGGCAGGCGGTTCATTTCAAGCAGATATTCAACATCGCAGAGCGCGCCGGCTGGAAAATGGAATTCGTCCACATCCCGTTCGGAGTCCTCTCCTTCAACGGTGAGATCCTGAAGACACGCGCCGGAAACACGATAAAACTTGCAGACCTTTTCAAAGAGGCTGAAAGCAAGGGTGAGAGCGTCGTTGAAGAGAAAAATCCCGAACTTCCCGAAGACGAAAAGAAAAAAATCGCCAAGGCTGTCGGCATCGGAGCTCTCAAATACTCCGACCTTTCCCAGAACAGAACGAGCAACATCGACTTTTCGTGGGAAAAAGCACTCAGTTTCGACGGTAACACCGCGCCATATCTTCAGTACTCTTACGCAAGGGTCCAGTCGATCAAGCGCAAAGCCGCGGAAAAGGGTATAACTCTTGATTTTAATTCGGAAATCAAAATTGAAAGCGATATCGAAAGAAGTATCGCGGCAAGTATCGCGAAATTCCCGGAATGTGTCGAAAAAGCGGCGGAACTCTACAAACCCAACTTCATCGCCGATCACATTTTTGATCTGGTTCAGAAATTCGGCACTTTCTACAACTCGACTCCGATCCTCAAAGCGGAACCTGAACAAATGCAGTCGCGCATTCTTCTTGCCGAAGCAGTTGCACAGACTGTCAGAACCGGCTTGGATCTGCTTGGAATTGAAACGCCGGAGAAAATGTAGTAATTTCAGCAATTTGCACATGCAAATCGCTGAAATTAAACAAAAAACTTGATTTTTCAAAAAATATTCGTAGTATGCGTCCGCCTTTCGGGGTGTAGCGCAGGCCGGTTAGCGCATCGGTTTTGGGAACCGAGGGTCGGAGGTTCGAATCCTCTCACCCCGACCATGCAGTTCTTTGGCTGCCGGATGCTTTGAGTGTGCGCCCATGGCTCAGCTGGATAGAGCAACGGACTTCTAATCCGTAGGTCAGAGGTTCGAATCCTCTTGGGCGTACCATTTTTGATGTTCTTTTTAATTTGAAGATACGTGGTGGGTGTAGTTCAATGGTAGAGCACCGGATTGTGGATCCGGGCGTTGTGGGTTCGAGCCCCACCTCCCACCCCATTACGCAGAATGTGGGCCCTTAGCTCAGCTGGTAGAGCAACTGACTCTTAATCAGTGGGTCGAAGGTTCGAATCCTTTAGGGCCTACCATCTTTTTTCTACTTTGAACATCCTCACACAGTTTTTAAGACTTTTAAAAAAGGATAAAATTCTATCCTTGCGAAAGTGGCGGAATTGGCAGACGCACCAGACTTAGGATCTGGCGGGAAACCGTGGGGGTTCGAGTCCCCCCCTTCGCACCAAGTTGCTATTAAGACTGGGTTTTTAATATAAACAAGTTTTAAACGGAGAAAAAACATGGATTACAAAATCAATCATCTCAGCACAGTGGAAAAAGAGATCGAAGTCAGCTTTTCTGCTGAAGAGGTTCAGGCTCAGTTCAAACAGGAATACTCACAGCTTTCACACTCGGTAAACATCAAAGGTTTCAGGCCGGGCAAAGCTCCGCTCAACGTTCTGAAACAGTTCTACGGCAAAAACGTAAAAGCTGATGTAGAGCATCACTTCATTTCCGAAGGTATGCAGGAAGCAGTTCTCAAGGAAAAACTCAGACTTGCAACAAATCCCGAGATTTTTGACGAAACTGAACTTACCGAAACCGGCGCTTTCACTTTCAAACTCAAAGCTGAAGTTTTCCCCGAAATCGACATCGAACTCAAACCTTTCGAGCACGATTTCACTCCGATAAAATACGACGATACCATGCTTGAGAACGAACTTGAAGCAATCAAGGCGAAGTTCATAGAATACAAAGAGAGCGAAGACGCGCTTTCGGCTGAAAAAGACAGACTCGTTATCTCCTTCGTCGGAAAAATCGACGGCAAAGAAGTCGAGAACACAGCTGGAAAAGACGTAACAGTCATTGTCGGTGATGGCAAATTCGTTCCCGATTTTGAGAAAGCGCTTTACGGCCACAAGAAAGGTGATTCCTTCACTGCCGACGTCAAATTCCCCGAAGATTACAGGTCAAAAGAACTTGCAGGAAAGACAGTTCAGTTCACAATTGACGTGACAAAAGTCGAAAAATGCGAGAACGCTCCTGAACTTACCGACGAATTCCTTGCAGGAAAAGAAGGTTATCCGGACACTGTTGCAGAACTGAAAGAGCAGATTAAGAAAAATATTGAGAACTATCTTAACGACATTTCGATGCAGGGCAAAAAGAGCATCGCTATCGAAACTTACGTCAAAGAATACGAGTTCGAAGTTCCGCCGTCATTCATGCTGAACGAGAAAAACGCAAGAATCGATGACTACAAAAGAGAGTTTAAGGCTGAAGAAGTTCCTGCTGAAGAGCTTGCAAAGATCGAAGACGACGCAAAATTTGCAATCAAGAGATACATCATCCTCAACACTCTCGCCGACAAACTTGACATCACCGTAACCGATAAAGATGTTGACATAGCATTTGCACAGGAAGCTATGCAGTACGGCCTTCCGGCTGAATTTGCGAACAAACTCCGCGAATATGCGGGCGAAGAGAGAATCAATGCAAAGAAATATGAAATAAAAGAGCAGAAAGTTCTCGACAAAATGGTTGAAAAGATGATTTTCACCGAAAAAGCTCCTGAAAAAGCTGACGATAAGAAAGCTGAATAATCCAATTATATGAAAAAAATCCCCTTTCTATTTCTTTTAATTCCTTTGTTTCTCTGCGTCTCGTGCTTTGACGAATGGTCTGATGCCGCGCCCGATCCAATGACCTGGGATGAAGCGGTGAAATACTGCGAAGAGCTTGAGAACAAAGGCTACGACGACTGGTATCTGCCGACAATAGACGAGCTCAGGAGTCGGATCACAAACTGTCCGGCGACCGAGCCGGGCGGCTCCTGCCCTGTTTCAAGGGTCAACCAGCATCTTACATGGGACGACCTAAAAGAAGAGTTCGGCTGCGGAGGCTGCGATGACGGCGAAAATCACAGCCCTGACGGCAAAGATTCAGGCTGGTACTGGTCATCCTCGACACGTTCGAAACACGCAATCGTCGCATTCCGCGTAAATTTCGACACAGGTGCAGTCGGCAACTACAACAAAGACCACAAATTCAATGTCCGCTGTTTCAGAGACAACTCCCATGATCTGGATTGGGGTTGGGACGACAACGACGACGAGTAAATCTAAGAACTATCCTTTTACACCGCCGGCAGTAAGACCGCCGATGAGACTTTTCTGGAGAATGAAAAAAAGAATCATAACGGGAAGTGAAACGATTATCGCGCCTGCTGCAAAGTGTCCCCACTCTGTCGAATAGCTTCCGACATAGTGCTGGAGCGTGACGGGAAGCGTGAAAGCCCTTTCGTCGCCCAGGAAAGTTGCAGCTAAAATGAATTCGTTCCAAGCAGTCATGAAACTGAAAAGTGCCGTGACGACTATCGCCGGCTTCGCCAAAGGCATTACAATTTTTATAAAAATAGTCCACTGCGAAGCGCCGTCCATGATCGCGGCTTCCTCAAGATCCTTAGGGATCGTGTCAAAATAACCTTTCAGCATCCAGACGCAGAAGGGGATAGCAGTTGTCGAATAAACGAGAACGAGCCCTGCCATGCTGTTGAGAAGTCCCAGCTTGTCAAGCAGGATGTAAAGCGGAATCGCCATGACGACACCCGGAAACATCTGGCTTACGAGAAACATTTTCATTCCGAAATTCTTGCCCGGGAATTCAAAACGCGAAAACGCGTAACCCGCCGTAGTTGCAAGGGTTATGCCGAGAAGTGTCGTCGCCGCAGAAATTACGACGCTGTTTAAAAACTGCCTTCCGAAAAGCCAGCTTCCGTTTGAATCTGTCGTAAAAATGACGTCTTTGAAGTTGCTCAAAGTAAACTCTGTCGGAATCGGATTTGCAGAAAGCGAGAAACCCTGGCCGCTGGAAAGAGCCATTTTTATGACCCACAGCACTGGATAAATCACTATTGCGCATATCAGAATCAACGAAAGATGCATTAAAATCATCTTTCCGGTACTGACCTCTTTTTTTGCCATGAAACACCTCCAAAACAAACGCGGTATTTTACTCAAAAAATAAAAAATAGACAGATTTCAGCCGAAAAAAACGGCTCTCCGGCAGAACGCAGCGCAATTTATCCAATAAAATCAATAAATTATAAAATAAAACCTGTAAAAGTTTGACATATTTAGAGTTTTCACTATTATACCGCCGTTTTTCTGGTTCGTTACAGAAACGATTTCTTGAGTTGAATGGGTCGGTAGCTCAGATGGAAGAGCATCTGACTTTTAATCAGGGGGTCGCGGGTCCGAGTCCCGCCCGACCCACCATTCGCTCTCACTTTTTTGGTGACCTTTTCGTCTAGTGGTTAGGACATCGGCCTTTCACGCCGGTAACGGGGGTTCGAGTCCCCCAAAGGTCGCCATTTTTTTTGCCCTGAAACGGCGCTTTTCAGTCAAAAAACTTCTGCAAAATTAAAAATAAAGGTCGAATTTTTTTTAATATTTGTTATAATGCCCCGCTTTTTTGGTTTGTGTTGCAGATTTTAACCGATAAATCGGAGGCAAAAATGTCAAAGGCACTTGTAATGATTCTCGCAGGCGGTCAGGGAAAAAGGCTTGCTCCGCTTACTTCCGACAGGGCGAAACCAGCGGTTCCGTTCGGCGGTTCCTACCGCATCATCGACTTTGTTCTGAGTAATTTCGTCAATTCCGGCTTTATGCAGATCAAGGTTCTGACGCAGTTTATGAGCGACTCCTTAATCCAGCACATTTCGAGAAACTGGGGACTTTCGCCGCGTTTCAACCAGTATGTTGACTCAGTTCCTGCTCAGATGCGTACCGGCGACAACTGGTATCTTGGCAGTGCCGACGCGATTTATCAGAATCTGAATCTTATCAGGGACGAGTCTCCGAAGAATGTTTTTGTTTTCAGCGGCGATCATATCTATAAAATGGATATTTCGCAGATGTACACATACCACAACATCAAAAACGCCGACATGACGATTGCGGCTCTGCCCGTTCCGATCAAAGAGGCGAGCGCTTTCGGCGTTATCGAGATAGATGAGGATTACCGTATGATCGGATTTGAGGAAAAACCGAAAAATCCGAAACCAATTCCTGGGAAACCTGATTACGCGCTTGTCAGTATGGGAAACTATCTTTTCTCGCGGGAAGTTCTTGTAAATGCGGTTACGAATGATGCTAAAGATCCGATGAGTGAACACGATTTCGGCAAAAATGTCATTCCTGCGCTTTATCCCTACAAACGGGTCTACGTTTACGATTTCCTCAAAAACACGATTTATATGCCGGACGAAAACGAGTACGAAAAACCTTACTGGCGCGATGTCGGAACGATAAAAAGCTACTTTGAGGCACACATGGATCTTGTTTCGGTCTCACCGGCAATCAACCTCTACAACCGCCACTGGCCGATTTTCGGTTTTCCGGAAGTTAATATGCCGCCGGCGAAATTCGTTTTTGCCGACAAGGAGCACAAAAGGCTCGGAATCGCGACCGATTCGCTTGTTTCGGAAGGGTGTATCATAAGCGGCGGCAGCGTAAACCGCTCAGTCCTTTCGCCCGGAGTCAGGGTAAACAGTTACAGCCAGCTTGACCAGTGCGTAATTCTGAACAATGTTAAAATTGGGCGTTATTGCAAGCTCAAAAACGTCATCGTCGATAAAAATGTCGTCATTCCTCCCGACACGACAATCGGTTACGACCTCAAGAAAGACGCTGAGCGCGGTTTCACCGTAACAGAAGAGGGGATCGTTGTTGTTCCGAAAGGTTACAACTTTCAGGAGGACAGATAGTCCATGACCGAACTCGTTTTTCTGTGGCATATGCACCAGCCTTTTTACAAAGACTGCATCAGAAACAAATATCTGATGCCGTGGGTCAGGCTTCATGCGCTGAAAGGCTACTACGATCTTCCCCTCGCGATGGAAAAATACGGTGTCCGCGGAGTCGTCAACGTTGTTCCGTCACTTATTGAGCAGCTCAAAGACTACGCCGAGAACAGCGTTTCTGATGCATGGCTCGAGCATACTCTTCTTGATCCCGCCGAAATGAAAGAGGAACAGAAAGCGTTTGTCGTAAAAAACTTTTTCATGCTGAACTGGGACAGATTGGTCAGAACTTCACCGCGTTACAACGAGCTCTTGGGCAAAAGGCTCCGTTACGAAAAAAAGCTTGACTGGGTAGAAACTGCGAAACTTTTTTCGGATGAAGAAATTCTTGATCTTCAGGTGCTTTTCAACCTGAAATGGTTCGGTTTCATGGCAAGAGAGAAGTTCGAAAAACTTGTCGAACTTGACAGAAAAGACTGCGGTTTCACGAAGAACGACAAAGAGGATCTGCTTGAAATCCAGCGGAAAGTCCTGCGCGAGATAATTCCGCTTTACAGGCGTCTTGCCGAAGAAAAAGTGATTGAAATTTCCTTCACCCCTTTCTATCACCCGATTTTTCCGCTCGTTTACGATACCGACATCGCGAAAAGATGCATGGATTCTCCGCTTCCTGCAAAATATTCTTATCCCGAGGATGCAAAATGGCACCTTGAAGAGGGAAAACGTTACAGCGAGGAAACATGGGGAAAAAATATCGATGGAATGTGGCCGGCTGAAGGTTCCGTATCGCCTGAAATAATCGAAGCCGCTGCAAATGCAGGGGTAAAATGGCTCGCGACTGACGAAACGATACTTATGAAATCGCTCGGAAATTCCGACAAGGCAAAAGTGCTTTACACGCCTTATCTTCTGAAATCGGAGAAAAATCAGAGCGTTGCCGCTTTTTTCCGTGACAAATATCTTTCCGATCTGCTGGGATTCTCGTTTTCGCAGATGAAGCCGGAACAGGCTGCCGATATTTTTGTAAACTATGTGAAAAACGCGGCGGCGAATTTTCACGGCAGCAGAGAAGCTGTCGTTTCAGTCATTATGGACGGCGAGAACGCATGGGAATCTTATCCTGACAACGGCGAGCATTTCTTAAAAGAGCTCTTTACAAGACTGAAAAACGATTCAGAAATAAAAACGACAACTTTCGGTGATATAGTTTCGCGGGGAACGGACAAATTTCCTATTGTTGACAATTTATATTCCGGTTCGTGGATCAACGGAAACTACGAAATTTGGATCGGAAACGAAGAGGACAATTCGGCATGGGGTTATCTCAAGCGTGTCCGCGATTTCTATACGAAATACAGCCTTAACCACGTTGTCGAGCCGCAGATTCACAATGAAGTCATGCGATGCTTCTACCGTGCTGAGGGAAGCGACTGGTTCTGGTGGTACGGTCCGCAGTTTTCAACTGAAAACGACTGGCTTTTCGACCGTCTTTTCAGGCGGCACCTGCGCAGAGTCTACAATCTGCTCGGGATGAACTACCCGACATTCCTTGATATTCCTATTTCGTCAAATTCGGAAACAAGCCTTTTTGTAGATCCGACGACCGAGATAAACCCGATAATTTCGGGCAGAAATAACGGCTATTACGAATGGGCCGGAGCGGGATTTTTCGAAAATTCGCGGAAAGCGGGCGGCGCGATGTACAATTCGATAAAACTTGTTGACAAAATTCTTTACGGATTCAACCGCGAAAAACTGTTTTTCAGAATCCAGCTTACGAATCCGATGCATTTCTACGAACACAAAAAATACTTTATCAAAGGATTTTTGATGGATCACCAGAACATCGATTTTGCCCTTCCGATGGTCCGTATCGAAAAAACGCCTTTCCTTATCCACTGCAGCAACGAATCCGGCAGAGTCGCGGATATGGTCGGTGCAGGCGAGGCCGCTTTCGACGAAGTGATGGAATTTTCGCTTTATTCCAAAAAAATCGGTCTCAAAGCGGGCGAAAAAGCGAAAGTCTACTTCAAAATCCTCTCAAACGAAGGAATCGAACTCGAAAGAATCCCCGGAAACGGTTCTATTGAAGTAACTGTTCCCGATGATGCAGCCCTTTTCAAACTCTGGGACGTGTAGGAGAGATATGGAACTTAGAAACAAACTTGAAAAGAATTTTCTGAAATTCCCTTTTGAGCTTTTTGATGCGATTTTTTCGCAGAAAAGTTTCATCGACATAGAAAGGCTTAATGTCCACGACAGGGAATCTGGGCTTCTTTTCATAAAAAATTACGGCTACGACATAACTGATCCTGAGATTGCGGAGACGGTTTCATCGATTCTTAGCGAGGCCAAAACTTTTATTCAGAGCTATCTTTCGGAAGATCCAGAGGGAAAAACGGAAACTTTGATAATTCCGCCCGATATTCTGTGCGACGACGATATAGTGAGTCTTCTGATAAAGGCTTCGGAAAAGGAAAAAACGCTTGAGCAGGCCTGGGCATGCGCTGTTCTCCGGGTTGCCCACACGATAACGCATGTCGAAAACGACCTCGCGAAAAGTTTTATGCCGGGGATCAGAAACCAGATTTACAAACGGTTCAGCTCGCACTTGAACGGCAACGCTGCGGGAGGATATTTTCTCGGAACCGGTGATGACGCAATAAAACTTAAACTTTTCGAGATAAAGAACGACAAGTCGCGTGACAGCCTGATTCTGAAACTTCTCCACAAAAAGGAGAATGTCACTGCCGACATTTTCGACCGCGTCGGAGTCAGGATCGTAACCTATACAAAACTCGACATCATCCTTGTCCTCAGGTATTTCGCGACGAACCATGTCATTTCGTTCGCCAACATCAAGCCGAGCAGGACGAAAAACAACGTCGTCAACATTCCGCGTTTCATCGAAGGCGTCGAAGAACTGAAATCGCACGACCTTTCGTCGTGGTCACAGGAAGACGTTGCCGAATTTCTTGAAAAATATCTCGAGATTCCGCCCGAGGAAAAGGAGGAAATTACAAAAAGAAACATTGAGGAGACAAACCTCTATTCTTCGACTTCATACTCTTCGATCCAGCTTACGAGCCGACTTCTCATAACTATGGAAGATCCGATAAATCCTGCAAAACCGACTTACCGCTTTTTCTTCCCTTTCGAAGTACAGATTCTGGACGAGGAGAGTTTTATCGAAAGCCGCTCGGGACGCGCAAACCATGAAGAATACAAGAAAAATCAGCTCGTAGCCGCGAGAAAGCGCGTTTTGACAAATGTTCTACGCTATCAGAGACAGCATCCATGGGAAACGGAAATAAAATAATTTTGGAGGTTATTATGAAGAAATTTTTCATGTTTTTTGCAATTTTGCTTGTTTCGTCGCTGGTTTTCGCACAGAATGCGACGATAACTCTCAAAAACGGCAAAACAATTTCGGGAAAAATCGTAAAAATCGAGGCAGCTCAGCTCAGCAACACCAAGTCGCTTGCCGAAACGACAACTGTTATGGCGGCTCAGGGTGTGAACGAGCTCATGCTCAAATTCGCCGACATCAAAGAGATCGATTTCAAAAGCAGTGACGATGTTTCCTGCTTTGAGGACGGCAGATTCGTTCCTGTGAGAAAATTCTGCTCAATGAAGTCGCTCTACCAGATTGTTCCGAAAGTCAAAGGCGAAAGCAAGGAAGCTATCGAAATCGAGGACGACAAGGTTTTCTTTTTCCACATCGAGGGTGAAAAATTGCCGGTTGCCGCGTTTTTCTACAAAATTCAAGTCAGCAACGAAGGAAACGAGAGCAAAAAAGACTATCCCGACCTTGAAAGGGAAGTCCTTTCACTCAGCAAAAACGGCGTTAAGAAAATAGTTTTCAATTAGGAGGAACAATGCTTATCCACGCAAACGAAGAGACTTTCCAGGCTGAAGTTATCGATTTCAAAGGTGTCGCAATCGTCGATTTCTGGGCGCAGTGGTGCGGACCGTGCAAAATGCTGGGACCAATTTTTGAAGAGCTTTCAAACGACTACGCAGACAATGCGAATGTCAAATTTGTAAAGGTCGATACGGACGAAAACATGGAACTTTCGTTCAAATACAGAATCCGCGGAATTCCCTGCATCAAAGTTTTCAAAAACGGCGAAGAAGTTGAAACTTCGGTTGGTCTTGTTCCGAAAGAGGAACTGGAAGATTTAGTTAAAAGGAATCTGTGAAGATCGTTATTATCGAAAAGACGAAAATAACGATTCGCGCCATGTCGTTTTTGTCGACGCCGCCAACATTTTGTCGTTATAACGTTATTCCGGTATAACGGGATACCGACACAGGGCGGCGAATCGATAATAACGAAAAGAACGAATTTAATCGTTGTCCGGGATTTCATCATCGTCACCGGTTTCTTCCTGTTCTTCAGACTCTTCTTTCGGTGGATATTCGTCTTTTTCGGTGCATTCACGTTCCGCTCCGACAGTTCCATTTTGTCCTTTTTTGTGGCAGTGGCAGCCGGTGAGGTTCACGCTCGCATCCATCTTTGCGGTACCCCAGAGATGGTAGAATTCGGTTTTTGAGGGATTGGTGTCTTTTGCTATCCTGATGGATTTGTCGGTTCCGGTATCTTCAAGGTAATAGCAGAATTTATAGACATATTCGTTCTCAAGATCGTAGAAATAGTCGTATTTTGTTACTACAAATTCTGTTATCGGCTGTCCGGTTCTTACCGCTTTGCGGAAATCGTCAAGATAAATATCAATATCCGTGCGCTGCACCTTAAAAGGGCCGACATAATATTCTTTCGGCTCGATACATTCCTGTGCGATCTTTATAACGGTTCCTTCTGTTGTTGTCGGATATCTGAAGATATACTGGTTGCAGTAATAGTTGATATACGTATCTTCCGGATACGCAAAGTAGCCGATACCGTAATCCAGATTGTACACCGGCCAGTCGGTCATTATCGAATAAAGGGCAAAAATCTGGGTTTTGTCGCCGTCGTCAACAAGTTCGTTCCATGCAGGAAAATCGCTTTTCTTTTCTGCGGCAATTCCGTCCATGAGAACATATTCCATTTCATCATTCAGGACATACATATCCTTGCTGTCGTTGAAATTGTTGAGGATTATATGGATTTCACCCGTTTCAGGATAGTAGTAAAGCATTGAGTGTGAGGAAAAAACGTCGCCGCCGTGACCGTAGAATTTGCTGTGGGAACCCTGCCCCAGCTGTGTTCCGAGTCCGTAAACCGGCTCGCCTAAAAGTTCTGCCATATCAAGCATCTGGTTCATGCTGTCTTCGGAAAGAATCTCGCCGTTGAAAAGCGCGTGACCGTATTTGAAAAGGTCTTCGACATTGGAAATAAGAGAACCTGCAGTCCATGCTTTGTGCGGATATTTGTAAGGAACAAGATTTCCATAAGCATCATAGGCATGACCGTCAGCTTTTGCCGCTTCAGGACGGTCTTCCTCAAAACCTCCCATATAAGTATTTGTCAGCCCGAGCGGATTTATGATTTTCTCGCGGATGACTTCGTGCGCCGGCTTTCCGGCAACTTCACTCATGATAAGTCCGGCAAGAACATAGTTCGCGTTGATGTAAGTCCATGAGGTTCCCGGTTCGAAATCGAATCTGCCGTTGACATCTTCGACGACATCCTCAGGATTCATGATATCCGACATCTCCATAATGCCCGAAGTGTGGTTGAGAAGCATTCTTACGGTGATAATCTCTCCTTTTTCAAAATCCGGGAACCATTTGTCTATTGTCTGGTCAAGGTCGATTTTCCCCTCTTCCTGCAAAAGAAGCATCGTGACAGCCGTGAAATTCTTGGTTATGCTGCCGACTTCAAAAAGATCGTCGGGCTGAAGCGGATCTTTCGTCTCGCTGTTGCGCACACCCAAAGCGAAAGAGGTGAGTTCGTCTGTTCCATATCCTACAACGGCACCTGTTCCGTGGGCAAAATTAAGATATTCTTCTGCCAGATTTCTGATGCTTTCGAGTTTTTCTTCTTCGGTGAGAGGCCGGTTTTCATTGCCTGAGTCACTGTCATCTTCCGGTTCCTCTTCGTCGGTTTCCTCGGCATCGTTTCCTTCACTGTCCTGATCTTCCGAAACTTCGCCGGAATCAGGCTGTTCTTCGTTGTTCTTTGAGGAATTTCCGCAGCTTACACTGAAAAAAAACATCAAAAAAACGATGAACGCTGTCAGCAGTTTTTTCATGTCACTCTCCTGAATCTTTTTATAATAATGTCGGGAAATTCGGAACAATACTTTCATTTTCCGTGGTTTCACCGTCTTCTTCACATTCGGTTTCCGTTCCGTCCTCGTTGTAGCACTCGCAGCCGGTCGCTCTTCTGCTTTCAGCCATTTTCGATCTGCCCCATACGCTGTAATACTCAGTTCCGGAAGGATGCTGACCGCCTGAAATCATCATATATTTGTCGGGATCGCTTTCTTCAAGATAGTAGCATACTTTGGAGAGGAAATCTGTCTCGATATCGTAATAATAATCATATTTCGTGATGTAAAAATTCTTCGTGGGTTCACCCGATTTGGCCGATGCTTCAAAACTGCCGGCATACATATCGATGTCCGTTCTTCCGACTTTTATAACGCCTTCGTAATATCTCTCTGGTTCTATGCACTGCTGCATGATTTTCACATACCCCTGGGATTTGAACACATAATGCGAGCAGTAAAAGTCGGGAATGTAGTCTTCAGGATAAATGAAGTATCCTATAGATTCGTTCAGCTCTTCGGACTCGTAATCCGTGAGAGGTGCGTAAACGGAAAAAATCTGAGTGTCGTCCTCGTTGTCGATAAGTTCTTCCCAATCAGGGAAAACCGTACCTTTTTCTGCCTGAATACCGTCCGTAAGAACATACTCCATCCAGTCGTTGAGAATGCTGAGCGTGCTGGAACTGCCGCCGAAGTTGTTGAACAGCACATGTATTTCGCCGGTTTCAGGGTAGAAAGCAATCAGAGCTGAAGTTACAATAACGTCGCCGCCGTGGTAGTAAAATTTACCGTGATGTCCGTTTCCGTACATCATTCCGAGTCCGTAAACCGGTATTCCGGAAACTTTAACAAAATCAAGCATCTCCTTCATGCTTTCTTCGGAAAGAAGCTCTCCGTTGAAAAGTGCGTGAGCGTATCTGAACATATCTTCGGCATTTGAAACGATCCCGCCGGCAGTCCAGAAACGTTCGTTGAGTTCATAAGGAACAATGTTTCCGTACTCGTCGAAAGTGTGTCCGTGAGCTTTGTCATCCAACGGATACTCTTCAAAATTTTTCATAAAAGTGTGAGTCATTCCGAGCGGATCAAGTATTTTTTCGCGGATAACTTCAACCGCATCCTTTCCGGCAATTTTGTTTATGATAAGCCCTGCCAGAATAAAGTTTGTGTTGCTGTACGACCAGTCGCTTCCCGGCTCGAAGTTGAATTTTCCGTTGACCTTTTCAACGATAGCTTCCAGATCATCGTATTCGTTCCACTCAAGAATGCCCGAAGTGTGGTTGAGAAGCATTCTGACAGTGATTCTGTCACCTTTTTCAAAATCGGGAAACCACTTGTCTATCGTCTGGTCGAGATCGACTTTGCCTTCTTCCTGCAAAAGCAGCATCGTAACGGCGGTGAAGTTTTTGGTGATGCTTCCGATGTCAAAAAGATCGTCTGTCGAAAGCGGTTCCTGCGTTTCGCTGTTGCGCACGCCGTAAGCAATGGAAGTGAGTTCATCCTTTCCGTAACCTATCACGACACCTGTTCCGTGAGCGGAATTGACGTATTCTTCTGCAAGATTCCTGATGCTTTCCAGTTTTGCCTCATCATCTGCGGAGATTTCGTCCGTATCGGGCACTTCACCGTCGGTTTCTTCGGAAACAGTGTCCTCGTCCGGTGTCACCGTTTCATTTTTTGAGGAACTGCCGCAGCCTGAACCGAAAAAAAGCATCGAAAAAACGATTAACGCTGTCAGCAGTTTTTTCATCTTCGCCTCCGGAAATTAAAAAATTTCAGCCGGTGTCAGAACAGTGTCTTTCGCCTCATCGAGCATTTTTGGATAGTCGATGTTGAAGTGGAGGCCGCGGCTTTCCTTGCGTTTCATTGCGCTTTTGATGATGAGTTCAGCGACGAGAGTAAGGTTCCTGAGTTCGAGAAGGTCTCTCGACACCTTGAAATTCCAGTAGTATTCGTTGATTTCGTGTTTCATAAGTTCCAGTCTCGCCAGAGCGCGTTCCAGACGCTTGTTGCTGCGGACAATACCGACATAGTTCCACATGATGCGGCGGACCTCGTCCCAGTTCTGTTTGATAATGATTTTTTCGTCCTCGTCTTCGGCATCACCCGGATTCCATGCGGGCGGTTCGGGGCATTCTCCGGTGTACCCCGCGATGTAGGAAACAATTTCCTTGGCGACATATTTGCCCATGACGGCAGCTTCGAGAAGCGAGTTCGAAGCAAGTCTGTTAGCGCCGTGAAGCCCTGTGTGTGCAACTTCGCCGCTGACAAAAAGCCCCGGAATAGAAGTCTTTCCCGTCGGTTCGCTCTGAAGGCCGCCGCATGAATAGTGGGCTGCCGGAACGACAGGGATCGGCATTGTCCGCATATCGATTCCTGCATCGAGACAGATTCTGAAAATATTCGGGAACCTCTGCTGAAGGAAGTGTCCGTCGAGCTTTGTCATGTCGAGGAAAACGCAGTCGTCGCCGCTCATTTTCATTTCGTGGTCGATTGCACGGGCAACGATGTCACGCGGAGCCAGAGATTTGAGCGGATGATATTTTTCCATAAAGGTTTCGCCTTTTTTGTTGATGAGGACGCCGCCTTCACCGCGCAGAGCCTCCGAAATAAGCATCGACTTGATTTTTTCGTGGTAAAGAATCGTCGGATGGAACTGGATCATCTCCATATTTACAACCGGAACACCCGCACGGAATCCGATTGCAACGCCGTCACCGGTCGTAACGTCGGGATTTGACGTGTAGAGATAAACTTTCCCGCATCCGCCAGTCGCAAGAAGTACTGTTTTCGCCGTAATCGTGAGAATTTCGCCGTTTCTGCCGAGAACGTAGGCGCCGATAATCCTGTTGCTTTCGCTGCTCATGAACTTTGACTCAGTTATGACATCAATTGCAGTGTGGTTTTCCAGAACAGTGATGTTAGAGTGCAGCAGAACTGCCTTTTTAACGACTTTTATGAGCTCGAAACCTGTTATGTCACCTGCGTGGACGACTCTGCGCTCGGAGTGACCGCCTTCCCTGCCGAGATCGAGTTTGCCTTCTTCGTTTTCGGTGAAGTGGCAGCCCAGTTTTTCAAAATATTTGATTGCATCGGGGCCGTTTTCGACAAAAAAGCGGACTGCCTTTTCGTTGTTGAGTCCGACACCTGCCGTGATCGTGTCCTTGATGTGTTTTTCGAACGAATCGACGTTGAAATCGGTAACGGTCGCGATTCCGCCCTGGGCGTTTGCGCTGTTCGAAACATCGATCGCCTCTTTCGTTACAACAACGGTTTTAAGCCCTTTTTCGGCCAGGCTCAAAGCGGTCGAAAGCCCTGAAAGTCCGCTTCCTATAATGAGTACATCTGCATAAATACGTTCCATTTTTCAACCTGTTAGCTGTATACTAAAATACTTCGTCTTTAAGTTCTTTCATCGCTTTCGTGATGACTTTTTTATCTGTTTCCGACATGTTCACAAATTTAGTGCTGAGTCCGATCATCGGCTCTTCCGGCGTGCATTTGAGAACTTCGGCACCGCATTTGATGATATAGTCGGTTCCTGGAACCTGAAATTCGATATCAATAAGCGTTCCGGTCGAATACGGGTTCGGAGAAAGAATATACATCCCGTCCGCACTCAAGTTGCCGGTCTGCTGGAAATAGTCGGCGTCGCCCTCGATATTGCGCACCCACATTTTTACCGGAATACGTTCCTGGGCACGTCTGTCCCCGAGTCTTCTGTCGCTGTTGCTGCGCTCGTCATCAGCGATTTTGAACTGCAAATCGTCTCTACGGTCCTTGTTTTGTCTCCTGTCTTCCATTTTTCTCTCCTGAAAAAACACAAAAGCAAACAACAGAATATAATTCAGCTGAATTTAAAGTCCACTAAATGATTCAGAGGCTTGATTATCTTTCAATTTTTGACTTAGCACATCTTTGTGCTATATTCGCGCGCTAATTTTTTTGGGAGGCCAAAATGAAAGGACTTACCTTTCAGGAAATGATCGTTCGACTTGAAAAATTCTGGATGGAACGCGGCTGCATACTGGTTCAGCCGTGGGATTTGGAAATGGGTGCCGGAACATTCCACCCGGCGACGTTTTTTTACGCGCTGAATCCGGCGAATATAAGCTCTGTCTATGTCCAGCCGTCGCGCAGACCGACTGACGGCAGATACGGCGAAAGCCCGAACAGAATGCAGAGGTTCTACCAGCTTCAGGTTCTCATAAAACCGAGCCCGAAAGACGCTCAGCAGCTTTATCTCGAAAGCCTCAAAGTCATAGGGATCGACCCGGCGGAGCACGATATCCGCTTTGTCGAGGACGACTGGGAAAGCCCGACTCTGGGAGCATGGGGTCTCGGATGGGAAGTATGGCTTGACGGAATGGAGATCAGCCAGTTCACATACTTCCAGCAGGTAGGCGGAATCGACCTCAAACCGGTTCCAGTAGAACTTACCTACGGCCTGGAAAGGATCTGCATGTACCTGCAGGGAGTCGAAAACGTTTACGACCTGCAGTGGAACGACAAAGTCAAATACGGCACAGTCCACAAGGCTGACGAAGTCGAATTTTCGACTTTCAACTTCAAAGAGGCGCCTGTTGAAGATTTCTTCGCGTTTTTCGACAAATACGAGAAAATTTCGAAAGAACTTATCGAAAAATCGCTTCCTCGCCCCGCTTATGAATTCTGCATCAAGGCAAGCCACGCGTTCAATATTCTCGATGCCCGTGGCGCGATCTCGGTCACCGAAAGGCAGAGATACATCATGCGCATCAGAGACCTTGCCTGCGCCGCTGCAAAAAAATACGCTGAAAGTTTTAAGGAGGAATAAATGTCGGATTTTATTTTTGAAATCGGTTATGAAGAATTCCCAGCAAGTTTTATTCTTCCTTTTGTTTCGCAGCTTAAGGAAAAAATACTTTCCGAGCTTGAAAAACAGCGCGTAACTGTCGGAAACTGCAAGGAATTCTCGACTTGTTCGAGAACTGCTCTCATCTGCACGGGACTTCCCGAAAAACAGCCCGACATCCGCGAAAAAGTCACAGGCGCGCCGAAAAAAGTCGCGCTGAATGCTGACGGGACCCTTTCAAAAGCTGGCGAAGCGTTCCTTGCAAAGAACAAAATCACCGAATATTTTTTTGAAAACAGCGAAAAAGGCGAAGTGATCGCCGGCTTTGTCGAAGAAAAGGGAAAAACTCTTGAAGAAGTCATCGCTCCTGTCGTAAAAGCTGCTCTCCACGCAGCAAACTTCAAAAAAAGCATGCGCTGGGCGGAGAACACTTTTGCGTTTGCAAGACCGATCAGATGGATCCTTCTTTCGATCGACGGAAAACCGGTAGAAGACGATTTTGAAGGAATAAAATTCGCGAAAACTTCTTTCGGACACCGCTTCCTTTCAAACGGAGCACTTGATATAAACGCTTCGAATTACTACGAAATTCTTACGGCTCACTATATCATGGTCGATAGAGCTGAAAGAAAGGAATTCATCCGTTCCGAAGTCGCGAAAAAGGCCGAAGAACTCGGACTTATCGCAAATATCGACGAAAATCTTCTCGATGAAGTCACAGACATGGTCGAATATCCGCATGTCGTCATCGGAAATATTCCCGAAAAATACAAAAACCTGCCGGTAGAACTCGTTGTTAAAGTCCTCAAAAAAGACCAGAGATACTTTACTCTGAGCGACAAAAATTCGCAGGTCATCAAGTTTGCAAGCGTTCTCAACAACATTCCTCGCAACGATTCGCTTGTAATCGAAGGAAATGAGAAAGTTGTCGCAGCACGTCTTTCCGATGCGGCCTTCTACTTCAACGACGACCTTGCAAAGGACTTCGCAGCCCTTTACGAAAGGCTCAAAGGTGTCCTTTTCCAGAAGGATCTCGGAACTTACAGCGAAAAAGTCGAAAGAATCTGCAAAATCGCCGCTTTCATCGCCGAAAAATACTTCACGCTTGACGATGCGGCGAAAAAACGCCTCCAGACCGCGGGCGAAATGATCAAAAACGACCTCGTAACGGGTGTAGTTTTCGAATTTCCCGATCTGCAGGGGATCATGGGCCGTTACTACGCGCTTCACGCAGGATTCGAGAAAGATATCTGCGAAGCGATGTACGAGCACTATCTCCCGATAAACGCAGGCGATGCGCTTCCAGCGACCGAGATCGGAACGATCCTCAGCATGTCCGATAAGATCGACACGATCGTAGGCGGATTCATGGCAGGAATGAAGCCCTCTGGCTCCAAAGACAAGTTCGCGATCCGCAGAAACGCGATCGGTTTCCTCACAGTCGCGCAGAATTACAGCCTCGACATCAAGGAAGTCGTCGAATTCGCATGGAACCTCATCGTTCCGCGCATCAAAAACGCGAAAGATGAGATGAAGCAGGAAATAATCGACTTCATAGTCGCAAGATACAACGGCGTTTTGAGCTTCGACACCCCTGTAATCCAGGCTGCGACGGCACGCGACGCCGAATTTCCGAAAGTCGTCGCAAAACGGGCTGAAACGATTTCTCGCCTTCTCAAAGAAAGCGGGATCTCCGAGTTGGTACAGCTTTACAAACGCGGCTGCAACATCCTGAAAAAGCAGGAATTTACGGTTGGAACAATCAACGAAGCGCTTTTCGAGCAGGATGAAGAGAAGAATCTTTTCACTGAAGTTGTCAAAGTCGAAAACGAAATCAAAACAATGCATGACAACTTCGAGATCGCGATGAAGATCCTCTCGCTCAAACCAGCACTTGACGCGTTCTTCGACGCTGTTTTCGTAATGCACGACAACGCCGGAATCAGAACGAACAGAATGAACCTCATCGGTAAAGTTACCAGCTTGGTAGCGGAAAATATCGGTGAAATCAGTTTCTTGAATATTTAATGGAGAAAAAAATGGCTGAAAACAAAGCTCAGGAACCAAAAACCGTTCCGCAGATGGACGAAAACGAGATTATCGCCCGCAAAAAAGAGAAAGTTAAAATGCTGCGCGAAGAGGGGATCCACCCTTACGCAAATAGTTTCGCTCCCGATTCGACGGTAGAAAAGGTCGTTGAATACTGCAAGACCCAGACGAAGGAAGAACTTGAACAGACGGGGAAACCGCTTGAATTCGCAGTTGCAGGCAGGATCATGTTCCTCCGCATCATGGGAAAACTCGCTTTCGCAAACCTCAAGGACGAGACGGGTTCGATCCAGATCCTTTTCGCAAAAGACTTCCTCGGCGAAGATTTCGCGAAGTTCAAAAAGGCTTTTGATGTCGGCGATATAGTATGGGTAAAAGGCGAAGTTTTCGTTACGAGAACCGGCGAATACTCAATCCTTGCTCACAAAACCGAGCTTCTCACCAAAAACATCCGTCCGCTTCCCGAAAAATTCCACGGACTTACCGACAAAGAGCTTCGTTACAGACAGCGTTACCTCGACCTCATCATGAACGATGACGTCAGAGAGACTTTCAAAAAGAGAGTAAAGATCATAAATTTCATCAGAAACTACATGAACAATGCAGGTTTCATGGAAGTCGAGACTCCGATGATGCACCCGCTCGTCAGCGGCGCAGCTGCGAAACCTTTCATCACGCACCACAACGCGCTCGACATTCCGCTTTACATGAGGATCGCGCCCGAGTGCTACCTCAAAAGGCTTCTCGTCGGCGGACTCGGCAAAGTTTACGAGATCAACCGCAGCTTCAGAAACGAGGGCATGGACCTCAAACACAACCCCGAATTCACAATGATGGAATTCTACTGGCCGTATGCGACCTACGAAGACCAGATCCGCTTCACGCAGGAGATGATCAGCAAGCTCTGCATCGAGATCAACGGAACGACCGAAGTCGAATACGACGGAATGAAGATCGATTTCAAAGCTCCGTGGAACAGAATGACGGTCGAAGAAAGTATAGTAAAATCAGGCGTATGCACCGAAGAAGACCTCGAAGACAGAGAAAAACTCATTGAGATCGGTGTTAAAAACGGTCTCGACAAGGCAACGCTTGAAGGAATGTCCCGCTACAAGATCATCATGGAATTCTTTGACAACTTTGTCGAAGAACACCTGATCCAGCCGACATTCATCACAAAATATCCGACCGAAGTGAGCCCGCTCGCACGCAGAAACGACGAAAACCCAGAATATACAGACAGATTTGAGCTTTTTGTCGCAGGAAGAGAGCTTTCCAACGCGTTTAGCGAACTCAATGACCCGAAACAGCAGTATGATTCTTTCGCGGCTCAGGTCGAAGCTAAAAAAGCAGGCGATGACGAAACGATCGACATGGACAGCGACTACATCCGCGCCCTTGAATACGGAATGCCGCCGGCAGCAGGACAGGGAATCGGCATCGACAGACTTGTCATGCTCATGACCAATTCACCCAGCATCCGCGATGTAATACTTTTCCCCACGATGAAACCGGAAAAGTAACGCGTAAAAACTTCTGAAGTAACAAAAAAATCGGAAACAATTTTTTTTCTGCTAAAATATGCCGCTTTTTAAAGGAGGATCTCATGGTTAAATTCATCGGCGCCCACATTTCGGCGGCGGGCGGAGTCGAAAACGCTCCGAAAAACGCGGCTGAAATCAACGCTACGGCTTTCGCTCTCTTCACGAAAAATCAGAAACAGTGGTTCGCTCCGGCGCTTTCCGCTGCTTCAATCGAGGCTTTCAAAGAAAAATGTGCTGAACTTCATTTTGCCGCACATGCGATCCTTCCGCATGACAGCTATCTCATAAATCTCGGGCATCCGGCTGATGAAGGGCTTCAGAAATCACGGAATTCCTTTACTGACGAGATGAAACGCTGCGAAATTTTAGGGCTCGACAGGCTCAACTTTCACCCCGGAAGCCATCTTCGTGAAATCACCGAAAGCGAGTGCCTTTCAAAAATCGCAGAATCGATAAATATCGCGCTCGATAAGACAAAAGGGGTCACCGCAGTCATCGAAAACACGGCGGGACAAGGCTCAAATGTAGGATACAGATTTGAACATCTTGCCGAAATTATTGACAAAATTGAAGATAAATCGCGAGTCGGGATCTGCATCGACACCTGCCACGCCTTTGCCGCGGGATACGACCTTACGACACCTGTTGCCTGTGAAAAAACTTTCAGCGAACTCGATAAAACTGTGGGACTCAAATATCTTCGCGGAATGCACTTCAACGATGCGAAAAAAATGCTCGGAAGCAAGGTCGACAGGCATGAAACTCTCGGTAACGGCGCGATCGGAATAGAGTGCTTCAAATGGCTCGTTGAACAGCCTTTCACCGACAATATTCCGTTGATTTTAGAGACTCCGGAGCCCGAAAAGTGGCCGAAGGAAATAGAACTGCTCAAAAGTTTTGTAAAATAGGAGGCCAAATGAAACTTCTTGTAACGATCCTTTCGCGTCAGACAGTCGTTCAGGCGTCGCTTATCCGCGAAGCTGCTCCCGATGTCATAATTTTTGTCTCGACCGTGATGGCGCAGGAGAACGACTGGCACAAAAACATTCCGGTTTTAGTAAAGCGCGCTGACGGCGAAGACATTAAGTATATTAATGTTTTTATTGAAAAAAATATGAATCTGGGTGAAATCATCGAGATGCTCAAAAGGCGTGTCAGAAGCGTTTTCGATGAATACGGGATCACCGAGATCTACTGCGACGCCTCCTGCGGAAAAGGGATCCACAGGATCGTTTTCGCCGAGTATCTCAAGCGTTTTTCCGAAAAGCAGGACCTCGGTTTTTTCCTCGTCTATTTCGATCTCGATACGCGTCAGATCAATAAAATCGCGATAAAGGAGCAGTCTTTCCACGAATACAAATCCTCGGTTTCGATCGACTGGCACTTGAAGGAGCGTCTTACCCTTTACGGAGCTGAACTTACTGATTTTCTTACGATTTATGACGGAAAAACGAATTATTTCGCAGAAAACGGAGAGCAGTTTGAGGAACTTTACACAAACCTCTGCAACTCCATGAATCTGCGGGCTTTTTTCTCGTCCTACGACAACATGAAAACGATCATCGACCTCAAAGGGGAACTTCACGATTTCATGGTGAAAAACTTCCGCGACGAGCAGATCGACAAGTTTTTGCAGAGGATTTTCGGCGTAATGCCGCACCTTCGCCCCGAAATAAACGAAGCTAAAAACGAAATCAGGGTAAAACTTACCGATTTCTTTAACGAAATGAGCCACAGAAGAGAACTTCAGACTTTTTCTGATTCTTTTGATTTCAGGACGACTCTCGCAAGCTGTCAGAAAAAGTTCAACGCCGAAATGCCGGATGCAGTCATAAGAAAGATCCTTCCGCTCGCCGGAGAAGTCGACAAAGCCGACCTCAGAAGCGATGTCCAGCACTTTTTAGATGTTCTTTTTTCCAAAATTTCGGAAAAAACGAACTCTCTCGCCGATGTCAAAAGCATAGATGTCACTGCGGCCGTTTTCAACCGCTTCAAACAGAAATATGTGAAAGAAATCGAGCGCGAAAGCACCCTCAACACACGCTCGCAAATATCTGTGATCTTTGAAAAAATCATAAGTTACGCCGTGTGCCGCGCAATGGAGAAGTATCCGCTTCTGAAAGAGTCGATCGCATCGGTTTTCCAGAACGTGAAACTGAGCGGAAAAGCAAGTTCGCTCATTGAAATCGACACGCTCGTCGTCTTCAAAAACGGATACCTCCACATCCTTGAGGCAAAAAGCTCGCATGTTTCCAACAAAGACCTCAATTCGCGGATCTTAGTCATGAAAAAATATCTCGGAGAAAGCGTAGGAATGGATATCGTCTTCCCCTTCACGGCGCACGACATCCGGATGTTCATGGAAAAAAACGATCCCTTTATCCGCAAATTCTACAGCAAAGGCTTGAAATCGGCGGCAGGCTGGGGCACATTCTTCGCTACAACTGACAAAACAGTCACCCCGATCGACAGGATCGCCGAAAGGCTCCGCGACCTCGCGATGATGTACAGCTGATTTTTTAGTCCAGAATCCCGGTTTCTTTCAGCAGATTTTCCGTGTCGTATTCCGCAAGTTCTTTGCGGTAGCCGTTTTTGATTATGTGGTATTCGCCGGTGAAGGCGTCGAATTTCTTCATTACGCTTCCGAGTTCTGTGTAATGGCGGATCGTCATTTCAAGAGTTTTGTCATTAAAATCAACGACTTCCAGGATCTCTGTTGCTGAATCGTAGTCTGATTTTTCGAAAAATTTCACGCGGTATGTGCTTGAAGGAAGGGTGCGGAGGATCTTTTCCGCTTTTTTGATCTTTTCGCGGTCGCAGAAGGCAAAAGTGAGGAATTTTATTCCGGAATTTTCAAGAATCGAGTTGAGCTTCTCCAGAGTTTCAGCTTCGTTGACTTCCTCGGTGAGCCATACCGTGCCGAATTCCTCGTCGACTTCGACTCCGACCGGTGCGGGAAACGCCAGATTGAAGCGCGGCATGGGGTGAAAACCGTCGGAATAGAGGATCTTGAGGTCGCTCAGAGTGAGAGCTTTGAAGAGAAATGAAACAAGGTCAAGGTGTCCTACACTTATCGAATTTCCGTGTTTCGAAAGCGAGAAAATGTATGGAAAAGAGTTGTTTTTATTGCTTTTTTCGGGAATTTCAAAAGTCTCGTTCTCGTCAAGCGCCTTTCCGGTGAACTTCAGCGGCCTGATCTCCTTGAAGTCGCACGCGCCACACTTGTTGCAGATACCCGTTTTCGCGCAGTCGGGCGTTTCCTGAAAATTGAACGCTTTTTCGCGCTCTTTCAGAAGAAATCTGCGATCGATCCTGAGATCTATATGCTCGTAGGGAAGAGGCTTATCCAGCGGTTTTTCAAGGTAAGTGCTTTCCGGGTCTATCCCTGCATAAGCCAAACCTTCGTCCCAGAGAGCAGGATCAAAACTTTCGTCTTCCGTCTGGAGGCCTTTCATATTTTTCGCAACAAATTCAATGACTTTGCCGTATTCACGTCCTGCACGGCTGAGGTATCCTTCGACTGTGCTGATCTCCTGATCGTGCCATGCGAGTTTCAGATTTCTTATGCCGCGGAGGTTTTCGATTATGATTTTCTGCTTTGCCTTGATTTCGGCAGGGCTCGACATCTTTTCCCACTGGAAAGGGGTGAAAGGCTGCGGCACAAAAGTCGAGAAACTTGCACTAAGCATAGCCTTTTTACCGAATCTTTTCACGTAGTTGCACATCTTTTTGACGAGTTCTACCGTCTCAAAAAGATCCTCCTCCTCTTCATGCGGAAGGCCGAGCATAAAGTAGAGTTTGACCGCCTGCCAGCCGTTTGAAAATATCGTGTTGAGAGCGTTCAGCAGGTCTTCGACGCTGTTGCCCTTGTTTATCATTTTGCGAAGCCTGTCGCTTCCAGATTCGACCGCGAGAGTGAAACCGACTTTGCGCCCTTTTCTTATCGCGTGGGTGATTTTCGGTGTGATCGTCTCAGTCCTGAGGCTCGGAAGCGAAACCGAGATCCGGCGGCTGTAACGGCTGTATGAGCGGACCAAAATATCCTCGATCTCGCTGTGGTCGGCAGCCGAAAGCGAGAGAAAACCCGCCTCGTCGTAGCCCGAAGTTCTGACTACTCTGTCAAGAATTTCGCAAATATTTTCAGCACTTTTCTCTCTGTGCGGGCGGTAGAACATACCCGCCATGCAAAATCTGCACCCTCTCGTGCAGCCGCGCATTATTTCAATCGTGAAGCGGTCGTGGATCGTCCTCATCGCAAATATCGGAGCGTCAAAAAGCGAGTCGGGATCGTAGTTGAGATCCTTTAGGACCGCTCTTCTCGCTTCAAAACCCGAAAGCGAGCCGTCGGGATTGATTTTGACAGAGTTTTCATCGTGCTTCGACGGAATATAGATTGCCGGAATTTTGGAAAAAGCCTCGATCCTCTTCTGTTTTTCTTTAATATTTTCAAGAATATCCATAAATTCTTCGGCGTAAGGCTCAAACTCGCCGATCGAAACCATATCAATGAAATCAGCCATCGGCTCAGGATTGCACATGACAGGCCCGCCAGACCAGATTATCGGATAATCACTTGAATTTATTCTATCTTTTGAATGGATCGGAATGCCTGCGATATCCATGATCTTAAGAAAATCAGGATATTGCAGCTGATACTGGAAAGAAACTGCAATGATATCGAAATCACGGTAATTCACCCCGTGCATCATCGAAGTGAGCCCGCCGCTCGCCTTTGCCTCCTCAAACACATCCTTCTGCGGCGAAAAACCGAAATCTACCAGAAATCCTCGGCGGTTAAAGAGCGAATAGAGTATCTTCACCCCCGTGTGGCTTTGCGCCATCTCGAAAAGATCAGGAAAAAGTATCAGTATTTTCGGCTTATTAGGATCAGTTTTCACCTTTACAGGCTCGATAAACGGAGCAAAATAACGCCCGGGCTTTTCGATCCTGCGCAGAAAAGAAGTTATGAGTTTCAAAATATTCTCCTAAAACATGAATGTTTTCAGCAATTTACTCAATTTATTCAATTAAAAGAACTCTTGTCAAAAAACGGCAACACTTTAAGGGAAATTGCAGAAAATGCAAGAGTTTGCGGGCGAGCAGGCCACATTCAGCTCAACGAATACGAACACTCATTTTGCGGTCAAAAATTTTGACCGTAGAAAAGCGCGTTATTCAGCAGTTAAAACGGCAAATTTTGTAATTTTGTAAAAAGTTTACGGTTTAACTTGAGAACAACGGATAATTTTTGGTTTACCACGGAACCGAGATAAGTCCGGAAAAACCCATGAATGCAAGTGAGAGAAGACATGCTGTGACGAGCGCAGTCGCCTTGCCTCAAAACCATTCCCCGGAAATCCCGTTGCAGGCTTTTTTCAAGAGTTCAATGCCGGATTTTTACTGTTTTTTCCCGATCTCGCGGACTTTCCCAATGATTTCATTGATTTTGTCAAGCGTCATATCCGCGATACTGTTTTCTTCCGCGGTTTTCCTCATGTTTTCAACTGCGGAAACTACATTGTCATATTGAATGTATATTTTTTCCAGCAATTTTATATCACAGCATCTTTGTTTTATTCTGATTTCGTAATCTGCGAGTTCGCTGTCATCAGAAAACAGCAATTCCCTAAGTAAATTAGCAGTTTTTTGTATTTGAATCGTGTCGCTGCGGATAGCTTTGTATTGATTCTGCAAAAGACGACGGTATTTGTCATCGCCGATTTTCTCTATTTCAATAAGGATTAAAGCCGAATCTGTTACCGGAATCATATTGCTAAAATTGATCGCTCCATACAAACCGGCAGATATTTTCCTGAAATCAATAGTATTTTTCATAGTTTTGTGCTTTGGCTTGGGTGAAGAGAACGGCGCATAATATTTAACAGAACCTATTTCAAGAACGATTCCGACATAAGGTCTTGTTTCGTGCTTGTTGTCGGCGACTTTAGCGTCATATTTCCTAAGAAAGTCTATGTAATCGTCTTTCACATGATAGAATCTCATTTTTCCCCCTAAAAAAACAAAGGGCGGATAAACCGCCCTTTTTTAAGTCCTCTGTTGTGGTCGAGGCTCACCGCTTTTTTAAGATTTCACTTAATGGTAGAAACTCACCGCTTTTTTCGGTTTCCAATTAAGGTCGGAACTTACCTGCGTCAAAAACTTTAGTCACTTTTTATTTAAAGTCAATAGATTTTTACAATAAATTAGAAATTTCTAAAGAATCTGTGAAGATTTTTAGTCTACCACGGAACCGTGATAAGTCCGGTGAAACCCATGAACGCAAGTGAAAGAAGGCCGGCGGTGACAAGCGCGATCGGCTAGCCTCAAAACCATTCCCCGGAAATCCCGATGCAGGCTTTTTTCAAGAGTTCAATGCCGGATTTTCGACAGATCATGCCGCTTAAAGCGGTAAATTTTGTGATTTTGTAAAAAGTCTACGGTTTAACCTAAAATTTTTGGATATTACAAAAACTAGGTTAAATGAAGACCTTCTCTATTTCTTCGAAGTTTTCATGTTTATATTTTTCAAACTCTTTCCTAAGACGGCTCTCTTTGGAAATATACAAATATTGGTTATTACTCTGTTTCCTCTTTCTGTAAACTGTTTGTTTCTGAGCTTTCAGCTGCCGTTCGACATCCCGCTTTGTTAAAAACAAATAAGCGGGTTCACTATCTTTTGTTTCAAGCACCTCTATCACAAAAAAATCGTTCTTGTCTTTAATCACTATAGAATTGTTTATGCTACGATTATCCATAGTTACAATATTTACTTGGATCCTTTTCAGTTTGTTTTCAGGCATAATCACAAGAATTTCGCGTTCTTTTCTGGTGGTACACGCAGAATAAAAAACTTCTCCACAACTGCTTAAGCCCTTAAGTATCAATTTATAATTATTTTTTGACATATTTTTCTCCACTACAATTGATAAGAATTTTCAAACTGAGAGATTGGCTCTCTCTTCCAACTCACGAAGAGCCATTTCTTTTGTAAAATTACACAATTCAGCAAAATCTTTATCCGAGTAGGCAAGCTTATTACTGCAGCATTGGCTGTTGCAGTGATACTTCATAAAACAAGTTTCGCATTCCTTAACCCTTTTTCTCTCATATAAATCACTAATACTTTTCATTTTATTTTCATCTACTAGCACAGCGTCGTTGCTTACGACACCATATTTCAACTGTTCAAATGCCAGAGCTCTGTTGTTGGAATTCCTGTGGCATGCGACAATGTCTCCTGACGGAGTAACACAAAATTCTCCACCACAAAAACGATTCCTGATAGATTGCAATGAATTTATTACGGAATTTCTCAAATAAATATTTTTGGTTTTTGCAACAGCCTTGGCTTTAAAAAAATAATTCATAAAATCATGATAATAATTTTCCCATGTCAATCCTGGCATAGACACAAGTTCTAAATGAATTTTTCTGATTTTCGGATAATTTTCCGATACATACTCAACCATTTCCGGCATTTTTTCTACAGCTGTCTGCGTAATTGTAGTTCTAAAACCGAAATCAACTCCATTTTCAGCTAATAAGTCTATTGAATTTTTCACATCAACAAAACTTCCTTTTCCGGAAGGATAAGGGCGTTGTATGTTTTGAATTTCAGGGAGAATGTCGAAAGAACATCCAATATGAACCTGATTTTTCACAAGCCACTGTATTCGTTCAGCATTCAGCAAAGTCGTGTTGGTCGTCAAACTTATACTTACTTTTTGATCTTTCTGCAGTTTTCTTATGTATTCAACAGCCCAAACAAACAACTCCCATTTTACACAAGGTTCTCCGCCGCCGATAAAAGAAAAATGCTTGCCTTTTGTTCTGCTGCTAAAAATAAAATCTATCGTGTTTTTCAGTTTATCTTTTGTCAGAGTCTCTGCAGAATGTTGTTCATGCGCATAACAATAAGTGCAAGCAAGATTACAAGCCTCCGTCAATATAAATACCGTATGTCTTTTCTTCATGCCGAATCCGTAATATTTATGGACTGTTGCATCTTGAGTTGACATAAGATCTGAAATTCTCTCATCCAAATCTGTATCGCAGCATCCACCATTTTTGAAAGATTTTTCTATTTCGACAGCCTCGACATCTTTTGTGTAAAAAAGCCGCCTTTTCAACGGAGCATAAACTATATGCGTATTTTTTAAATGAGACTCCAACAAAAAAATTTCATCCCCAAGACTCAGATATTTCATCTGAAATTTTTCCTCACCCTAAATCATTAATCAAAGCAATCATTATCATTGCAGTGATAATCCATACCGCAACCATTATCATCACAGTCAAACGAACAAACATCGCATTTGTCATCACACATACAATCACACCAATCAACATTGCAAAAGTTGGAATTTTTGCTTGCACTCGCTTCTTCCAAACTGATCAAATCTGAAATAATCATTTTTCTCTCCACGAAAAAATTAATAAAAAATACTATCTGAAACGGGACTCCCGAAACAGTCTTTTTTGAAAAATCATAATAACTTACCCCCCTCCCGACTACGGAAACGCAGGATTCCGGCAATATTTTAACGTTTTATTTACTATTAGTCAACACAATATTTACCAATAGTCAAAAAATATTTTCTGTATGTGCTATATTGAAAAAAGGAGGTGGTTTGAGTATGGATGGCAAAACACTTGGCAAGCGGGTGAAAGCATTAAGGCGTAAAGCCGGAATAACGCAGCTTGATCTCGCGTGCCGGGTAAATATCAGCGAAAGCTACATCGCGTTGATAGAAGCCGACAAACGAAAACCTGGAATGGATATAATCTCTACTTTGGCAAACGAATTTCATGTCTCTGTTGACTATCTTTTAAGCGGCAAAATATCAGAAGAAGACAACCTCATGCTCAAAGAATGGACATCTCTTATAAAGGAAAGACCTCTTAAAATCGTCCGCACTTTTTTTGAATGTGTGGACAGCAAAAAATAATTTTCATTTTTGCGATCGGATTTTCGACCGCAGAAACTCGCGTTTTTTGCCGTTTAAAGCGGTAGATTTTGTGATTTTGTAAAAAGTCTGGAGATATCAAAGTTTTTTCAGTGCTTCATCAACGCTGATTGCCGGAATTTTAGAGTTTTTGAAATCTTTGAGATTTTCGGTAACGATGTAATCAAGATCGGCGTTCTCGGCACATTTCATCTGTAATCCGTCTTCGAGATCGAAAAAATCAGGATCGTTAAGAACTTCAAAAAAATCTTCCTGATATTCAGCAATTACTTGAAAGTTTGAAACTATCAAAAGTAAAAACTCTCTTCTGTCTGCAACCGAAAAAAACTTTCTCGTGATATAAAAAATATCTGTCAGCGAGTGTGCGGAAACAAAACCGTTAAGTTTTTTGGCAAGACACTTTTTTACAAGCAGCGAAGCTTTCTCGTGAAACGGATTATTCGGCGTGAGATAATAAAGAATAATATTCGTATCAACAAAGATATTCTTCATACCCCATACCTCTCGTCAAGGTATTCAAGATATTCCTGCCGTGCATCGATCTGTTTGTCACTTTTGATGCAACCATTGAATTTTTCGAACAATCTCATTGTTTCTTCCTTAGACATTCCGCCTTTTTCTTCATGCTTTTTTTCATTCATGTTTCCGAGCGAAACGACTAAATTGTAGATTATCGTCTGCTGCTCAGTTGTAAGTGCGCTCAACGCTTTTTCGAAAACTTCGAAGCTCATTTTAACCTCCATTCCGCAAAAACTCTTCTATTATACTCAATTTTTTTAGAAATGCGAGAGGAAATTATCAGGAATCAATGATGTGAATCTACCACGGCACGGCGATGAGTCCTGTGAAACCCATGAACGCAAGTGCGAGAAGACCTGCGGTGACAAGTGCGATCGGTGCGCCTTTCATAGCTTCGGGGATTTCGTAAAGCTCAAGGCGTTCCCTGATTCCTGCAAAAATTACGAGTGCCAAGAAGAAGCCGAGAGCGGTCGCGATCGTGTAAACTACGCTCTGGAGAAGTTCGTAGTTTTTCTGCGTTACGAGTATCGCAACACCGAGAACGGCGCAGTTCGTCGTGATGAGCGGAAGGAATACGCCGAGAGCCTGATAAAGCGGCCGTGACACTTTTTTCAGAATGATTTCAACCATTTGTACAAGTGCAGCGATGACAAGGATGTATGCGACCGTCTGCATAAATTCGATGTGAAGCTTTGTCAGAACAGCCTTGTAGAGAATGTGCGTAACTGTCGTAGCCAAGGTCATGACGAAAAGGACAGCCGCGCCCATTCCGACCGAAGTCGAAACTTTGTTCGAAACACCGAGGAAGGGGCAGATTCCCAAAAACTGCGCGAAAACGATGTTGTTTACGAGGATCGCGCTGATGAAAACAAGAATATATCCGGTCATTTTCCCCTCCTACGCTGCTTTTCTGTTTTTGATGTGGTTTACGAGTGCTATCAGGAAACCGAGGGCGATGAAAGCTCCGGGCGGCATGATGAAAAGAAGGACTTTATCAATGTTTTCAGGGATAAACTGGAATCCGAAAACAGAGCCGTTGCCGAGGATCTCTCTTACCGAGCCCAGGATCGTGAGCGACATCGTGAAACCGAGACCGATCCCGAGGCCATCCGCAATCGAAAGGAGAACGCCGTTTTTCGAAGCAAAAGCCTCGGCGCGACCCAGAATGATGCAGTTTACGACGATAAGCGGGATGAAAAGTCCCAGTGTTTCATACAGATCGGGGAGATATGCCTGCATCGAAAGGTCTACGACCGTAACGAAACTTGCGATTACAACGATGAATCCCGGAATTCTGACTTTGTCGGGAATGACGTTTTTCAGCAGTGAAATTACGGCGTTGGAGCAGATGAGTACGACTGTCGCCGCGAGACCCATGCTCATTCCGTTGATCGCGCTCGTCGTCGTTCCCAAAGTCGGGCACATACCGAGAAGAAGGACAAAAGTGGGGTTTTCTTTGATGAAACCTTTTATAAATTCATTCCATACTCTCATTTCCGCCTCCTAATTGCTGCCTTTTTTGTAGGCTTCGACCGCTTTGCCGACCGCATCAAGAAAAGCTCTTGAGGAGATCGTCGCCGCAGTTATCGCATCGACATCGCCGCCGTCCTTTTTGACGGAAAGCTTGAATTCAGCCGGATCTTTGCCGTTTACCTGGTCTTTGAACTTCGGATTTGTCATGTTGCTGCCGAGTCCGGGAGTTTCTTTGATCGAAAGGACCGCAGTATTGTGGATCTTTCCTTCGGCATCAAAACCGACAAGAAGCTGGACGTCGCCGCCGAAACCTTTGTGCGAAACGGTCTCAACCGCTGTTCCGGCAACTTCTTCGCCTTTGTACGCGGTGTAGAGAACACATTCATCGACTTCTTTTTTCTCGCCGAGTTTGTCGAATTCCGGAACGACCTGCTTTATAGCTTTTTCGAAATTCTCTTGCTTGATCGCGTCAGCCGCCGGCTTCGTTTTTGTATAGGTAAAACCTATCGCAAGCGCGCTGACAAGCGAGATTGCGAGCAGCACGACGAACATGTTGAGGAAGGTGCTTTCGAGTTTTTTCTTCTTATCCGACATAGTTCACCTCCTTTCCGAATCTCTTCGGCTTGATGTATTTGTCGATGAGAGGAACGAACGCGTTCATAATGAGGATCGAGAACATGCAGCCTTCGGGATATGCGCCGAAAAGCCTGATGCACGAGCAGATGACACCTGCACCGACCGCGAAAACGATCTGGCCTTTCGGATTCATCGGGCTTGTGACCATATCAGTCAGCATGAAGAACGCTCCAAGCATTACGCCGCCGCCCAGAATGTGATAAAGCGGATTTACGAACTGCTCGGGGTCGATAAACCATGCGATCCCTGTGAAAACAAAGATCGTAGCAAGGAAAAATACCGGAATATGCCATGAAATGATCTTTTTATACATCAGAAAGAGTCCGCCCAGAAGGATCGCAAGAGCGCTTGTCTCGCCGAGCGAACCGCCGACCGTTCCGATGAAAAGATCCCAGTAGTCGGGAAGTTTCTCGAAAGCGTGAAGCTTGATGTTGCCGAGCGGAGTCGCGGCAGTCATCGCATCGATATTCCATACGAATCTTGTTGCGCCCGGGACCGGCCAGGTCGTCATCGTGACAGGGAAGCTGATGAGAAGGAAAGCCCTGCCGACAAGCGCCGGATTGAACGGGTTTTTGCCAAGTCCGCCGAAAGCCATTTTCGCGATGCCGATAGCGACCAGAGCACCGATGAAAAGCTGCCAGAGCGGGATCGAACTCGGCATGTTGAAGGCGAGAAGAAGCCCTGTTACCGCGGCTGAACCGTCGCAGACAGTGACTTTTGTTTTCAGAACGAACTTCTGAATCAGGTATTCAAGTCCGACACAGAAAACAAGCGACGCAACGACAACGACCAGAGCTCTTATTCCGAAGTTGAAAAGAGCCGAAACGAGGGCCGGCAGCATAGCCGCGCAGACCAGCCACATGACTTTGTTCGTTGTAAGCCGCCCTTTCTCGTGCGGGGAAAGCGAAACTTTTAAATTATCCATTTTTCACTCCTATTTTTTAGCAGCTCTTTCTCTTCTGATTCTTCCGACATTTGCCTTTGCGAGCCTGATGTAGTCGAGCAGCGGACGCGCACTCGGGCATGTGTAGCTGCAGCAGCCGCATTCGATGCAGTCGGTTACGTTGAGGACATCGAGATCGTCCCATCTTCCTTTCTCTGCCAGTTTTTCGTAGAGGAAAGGCTCAAGTCCCATCGGACATGCCGCGACACATTTAGCGCAGCGGATGCAGTTCTGAACTTCGTGCCTTTTTGCCTCGCTTTCGTCAAGCAGAAGAACGCCGCTCGTCCCTTTCGTGACCGGGAATTCGGCTGAAACGGCTGCTTTTCCCATCATCGGACCGCCGGATATGATTTTTGCGGTCCCTTCAGGTATCCCGCCCGATTTTTCTATGAGAACGCTCGCCGGAATGCCTATTCTGACAAGGTAGTTCGCAGGTTTCGCGAGTTTTTTGCCCGTGACGGTGACAACTCTTTCGAAAAGCGGTTTGTGTTTCTGGACTGCCTCGTAGATTGCGAGAGCCGTTCCGACGTTGTCGACTACGCAGCCGACATCGAGCGGAAGTTTGCCGGATGGAACTTCGCGGTTGCGGATAGCTTTGATAAGCTGTTTTTCTGCGCCCTGCGGATATTTCAGAAGGAGCGGCTGAACTGTCGTTCCCGGGAAATTTGCAGCAGCTTTCGTCATTTTTTCGATCGCGTCGGGTTTGTTTGCCTCGATTCCGATGACGGCAGTGTCGATCTTGAGCGCTTTTTTCATAACTTCGACGCCGACAAAGATCTCTTCCGTCCTTTCGAGCATGACTCTGTGGTCAGCCGTGAGGTAAGGCTCGCACTCGACCGCGTTGATGATGAGCGTGTCAGCTTTTTTGCCTTCCGGGATCGTGTATTTGACGTGGGTCGGGAAACACGCGCCGCCCATTCCGACGATGCCCGCCGACTTCATCGTAGCGACAATTTCCTCAGGTGTAGCCGTGATCTCGCGGATAAGTTCGGGAGTTCTGATGATGCTTTCCTCCCACTCGTCAGCCTCGTCAACATCGATGATGACCGCTTTGACAGCGAATCCTGCTGGATCTTTGATCGTGTCGATCGCCGCAACGGTTCCACTTACCGAAGAATGGATGTTTACCGAAACAAAACCGCCTGCCTCGCCGATAAGCGTGCCGACTTTGACCTTGTCGCCTTTCTGCACAACGGGCACTGCCGGCGCGCCGATGTGCTGCGAAAGCGGGATCATCACCCGTTTCGGAAGCTCGACAGCCTCGATGGGTGTTCCCGCGCTTATTTTGTTCTCAGGCGGATGAACGCCGCCGATTTTAAACGTCTTAAAATTCAAACTTGCCTCCCCCAAAAATTGTCAACATGACTTAAAGCCGGATTTTTTTATTCTTTTCTTAATTTAATGCAAGAAAATCGATAAGAACGTTATTATCGTTATTACGATTCGCGCCGTCAGAATAACGTTATAACGGTATCACGTGATAACGATCCTGACTTTCGGCGCGTCGATCCTAATCGAAAAGAACGATCGATCGGCCCGTCACGCAATATTCCTCTTTACTTTATTTTGTTTCCGCCTAAAATATTACGGTTTTTAGTTGTTTAATATGAGGTGCGCAATGAAAAAACTCTTTTTCTTATCTTTTTTTCTGTTTATTTCCTTTTTCTGCATAAGTTGCGGCGGCTCGGAAAAAAAGCCGGTCAGACCGGCAGAACCGTCTGATACAGAAGCAGTTGACACAGACACAGTTCCAGACACTGATCAGACTGACCCTGATTCAACTTCCAATTGCGGCAATAAAGAGATTGAAGAAGGTGAAATATGCGACGGCACTGCAATGGAATGCAGCGAAATCAATCCCGAATACTCTGGCGGAATCGCTTTGTGCAAAGCTGACTGCACAGGCTGGGACGAAAGCACATGCAAGACTGCCGATCCTGATGATCCGGGCGATGATATCGACACCAGCTCAGTTTTTTCCTTCGGTCCTTATCAGGTGAACCCAATTGATGTTAAATCCGGCGATGGCAGCGCGCCGAGAGATTTTAAAATCTACGAGCCGACAGGCGCTGAAGGAAACATTCCCGTCGTTCACTTTCTTCACGGTTTCATGTATAAAATCGCCTACTACGATGATTTCCTGACTCAGCTTGCCTCTCACGGATTCGTCGTTGTTTCAAGCCAGTCAGACCATGCGATGATAAACGGTGACACGACAATTGTCGAAGCTGAGAAACTCGCAACATTCCTTAATTGGCTCAAACAGAATCTTCAGTCGAAAGTTTCCGTAACAGTCGATGTCGAACATTTCGGCATTTCGGGACACAGCCGCGGCGGAAAAGTTACAAACCGCCTTCTCAACAGCGATCCATCAATGGCAACCAGTTTCTTCGGTGTCGACCCCGTTGACTCCGCTCCGCCCTTCAGCGGTTTTGTAGGCGCTTCAGATCCCGAGAGCCTTTCGGATATGGTTCAGTTCAAAGGCGAATCAATGTTTTTGGGCACAGAATTCGGTCCTCAGAAAAAATTAGGAACTTCTTGTGCTCCGGACGGAGACAACAGCGCCCATTTCTATTCAAGCTATCCGGCTCCGAGCCGCCACATCATTGCTGCCGGCGTGGGTCATGCCGACATGGTCGATCCTGCCGACGTAAACTCTTGCGGCATGTACTGCTCAAGTTGCGCAAGCAGCGGCAATACAGAGCTCAACCAGCAGTTTATCGCCTATATCGGCGGACTTATGACCGCTTTCTTCAACGCGACTCTCAAAGGTCAGACGCAGTATGAAGCGCTTCTTGACGATGTTTCAAAACATCCTTTCCAAACAACTCTTGCAGACCACAAAAGCTACGAAGAGGCCATAGAAATAGGCGATCCGCTTGGCGAAGTCACTGTTTCCGACAAACCGAGCGGATTTGACGGGATCTTTTTCGACGGTCCCGGTGAAGATGAAGCAATAATTTTCTATCCCGGTGCAAGCATTGAACCTGCGGCCTACTCTTCAATCATGACAATGCTCGCCGAAAGGGGAATTGACGGATTCATCATCAAAATGCCGGTGGATATGGCTGTTCTGGGGCAGAGCAAAGCCGACGACATCTACAAAAAATATCCTTCCTACAAAAAATATTACTTGTCCGGCCACTCGATGGGAGGTGCGATGATCGCGAACTACGCAGCAAAAACTTCCAACAAGGTGAACGGTCTTTTCATGCTGGCTGCATATCCGACAGAAAATCTCACTGCTGCCGATTATCCGATACTTTTCATATACGGAAGCGAAGACGGCGTCCTCAACAGAGACAAGCTCGCAACCGGACTAACACTTACCCCGGCAAGCGCTGTAAACTACGAAATTCCCGGCGGAAACCACGCGTATTTCGGCAATTACGGCGAGCAGGACGGTGACGGGAAGGCGACAATTTCCCCAATAACCCAGCAGAAAATCACCGTTCGTGAAATTCTTAATCTCATAAGATAAGGGGATTAAAAATGAAAAAATTCCTTCTGATTCTGTTTCTGGCACTGATTTTTCTGCTTGCCGGCTGCAGCGGCAAAAAAGCTTCGGACCTGACTGATTCTCCCGACACTGATTCGTCCGACACCGGAATTACTGAGCAGGACGATTCAACCGATACCCTTGACAACGATCCCGCCGACAATGAAACTCCGGACAATAGTGAAACACAGGACTCAGAAAAACCTGGCACAGAGACTCCCGACACGGAAGCAACGGATACCGAAACTCAGGACAACGAAGTTTCCGATACTGACACTCTGGACAATGGTCCGTCCGATGACAACAATTCAGACAGCGGCGCAACCGATAACGACGCCTCGGATCCGGACACTCAGAATGACGATTCTGCCGATAATGACGCACCTGACGGTGACACCTCAGATTCCGACAATGATGACATTGCTGATGCCGATATTCCAGACAATGAAAATCAGGATAGTGAGGCTTCGGATCCCGATACATCAGATGATGATATTCAGGATAACGATACTGCCGGCAACGATTCAGACGACGAAACTCCGGATGCCGATGTTCCGGCAACTGAAGATTTAGCCGATGTTTTTAATCTTGGTCCTTACGAAGTAAAAATAACCGATATCGCTTCCGGAACTGACGGCGCTCCGAGAGATTTCAGAATCTATGAACCGAAAAATGCTTCTGGCAACATTCCGGTCGTTCACTTCCAGCACGATTTCCTTTATAAAAAAGATTATTACGACGGCATGCTCACGCACCTTGCATCACACGGTTTCATCGTAGTTTCAGGGCAGTCGGACCACGCGAAAATCAACGGAGAATCTTCGATAAAGGAAGCCGGAAAAGTCGTCACTTTCATTTCATGGCTCAAGGAAAATATCCAGTCAAAAGTTTCGGTCACTGCAGACATTGAACACTTCGGCGTTGCCGGGCACGGACGCGGAGGAAAAGTCACAAGCCGCGTTACAAATTACGATGAAATGATGATGCTGAAAGGTTTCTTCGGCGTTGATCCTGTCGATGCGCAGTCATTATCCGATCCCGGCACAGTAGCCGAGATCACGACCGGAGCGATTTCAAAAAAAGAACAGTGTCTGGCTCTCGGCGGAACATGGTCATTGGCTTCATGCAAAAATGTAACGATAGATTCTCAGGAAGAATGCGAGATTTTGGGCGGCCACTACTTCAACGGCAGCAAATGCTACAACAACCGCGCGACACTTCCTTCCATGTTTCTGGGAACCGAAAAAGGACGCAGCGGCTCGTCAGCATGCGCTCCGGCAGGCGAAAACAGCACCGATTTCTACGCAAGCTATCCGTCACCGAGTCACCACATCATCGCAGCAGGCGTAGGTCATGCCGACATGGTTGACCCTGAAGATCTTTCGTCCTGCGGCAGTACCTGCTCGGGATGCACCGGCAGCGGCAACACAGAGTTGAACCAGAAGTTCGTTGCCTACACCGGCGGACTTATGGTTGCTTTCTTCAATACAACACTCAAAGACAAAACTCAGTATGAAGCACTTCTTAATGACGTTTCTACTCATCCGTTCCTGACAACTGCTGCTGAGCACAAATAACCATCTCATAAGATTTTTTCAAAAAAACATTTTGATTTTTTACTTGCTTTTACTTTTTCACCCTTTACAATCGCCGCGACTTGTTTGTTTTTGATACCAATGTGTTTTTTTGTCTTTCATTTTGGAGGTTTAAAATGAAAAAAACTTTCTGGACTGTGCCGCTCCTGGTGCTGGCACTCTTGTTTCTGGTAAGCTGCGGAGATTCAAAGGATGAAACTCCTTCAGAAACTGACACTACCGACAACGAACCGACGGAAGAAACCGACAAGGATTCAACAGAACCGGCAGAGACAAATGCCGACTGCGGCAACGGCATGATTGATGAAGGTGAAAGCTGCGACGGCAATGCTCAGGACTGCAGCGCAATCGACCCCAATTACACCGGCGGAATAGCAGTATGCAAAAATGACTGCACATGGGACACAACAAACTGCCAGGGAGCACAGCAGCCTGATCCGGCTGATACTGATTCAAACGACACGGCTCCTGATAACGACCCGGATACAGGCGACACAACTCCCGGTCCTGTCAGCAGTATTGAATTTGAAAGATTCGTTGCCGACGACAATCCCAACAAACCGGCATTCGTAACAGTTGACGACCTTGACGAAGACGGTCACCTTGACATGATCGTCGCTCAGTACGGCCCAATGTTGTCAGGAAACTATGATATTTACTGGGGAACCGGAAAACTTGACCAGTGGACAAAAGAGACTCTGAATATCGGCGGCGACAACGGAATCAGCTTCCCTCACCCCGTAAAAGTTCTTGATGTCAACGGCGACGGCATAAAGGACATCGTTTCTCCAAGCGGATTCCTTGCATGTCTGACAAACTGCGGGAACATTTTCTGGCTTGAAGGAACAGGCGAAAGAAACAAATGGACAAAACACGAAATCATAAAGAACAACGATCATTTCTTCTTCGACGTTTCACTTGTTGATGTCGACGGCGATGGAATTGACGACATCCTTACAAACGCAAGCCAGAAGAAAACCCTTGGCGGACAGGACGAACGCCTCATGTGGTTAAAAGGCAACGACACTGATGACAGATTTGAAAAAACTGCAAGAGTTATCTCAAGCGGAAACGGCGGACCTTTCCCGAGATTTATAGACCTCAACGGCGACGGCAAAAAAGACATTGCGCTCGCACAGTTTTTCAATTCTGACATCTCGAAAAACGGCAGCTTCATTTGGTTCGAGCAGATTGATACCGAAAACTGGACAAAACACATTATCGACAACGAATCAGGCGAAAGCTTCATGCTTGAAATCATCGACAATCTTTACGGCGACGGCGTAAGAAGAGCAGTCGGCGTAAACCATGTCAACTCCGCGAGCAAACCCAACGGGCCGAAAGAAGGCGTCTTCATTTTCGATATTCCCGAAGATCCGACCCAGAAATGGCCCAAGAAAAACATTGCGACCGATATCCAGTCGAGGAACCTGTCAAATCAGGCTGCACCCGGTCTCTTCGGCTACGGCGACATAACAGGCAACGGCCTTATTGACCTCGTTGTCAGCGGCGACGGCGATTCCCGCGTATTCTGGTTTGAGCAGAACCCTGCAGGAACTTTCACCCAGCACACGCTTGACGGTGTTGCTGGAGCATCGATGGGAGCAGGTTCTTTCGGTCAGGCAGGCGGAATGCAGATCGTTGACCTTGACGGCGACGGAGCAAACGAAATCATCGTAACTCTTTACGAAGACAACAAAATCTATATCTACAAAGTCAAAAAATAAGTTTTATCGACTGATTATTTTCCTTCACGCATATCAAGCGTGCCAGACACCAAGTATGTGACGGTAAAAGTCAATGTGCAGCTCAGTATGACCAGCATGAAAAATCCGCCGTATCCGCATATTTCCTGAAGATAACCGGCGACTGATCCCGGCAGTATGGCCGAAAGCGCCATAAATCCGGTACATACGGCATAATGCGACGTTTTAAGCGGACCATCGGCAAATCTCATCATGTAGGCAATGTATGCAGTGAAACCGAAACCGTAGCCGAACTGATCCAATGCGATGCAGGAACCTACTATCCAGAGTGATTCAGGGTGAATAAAGGCCAGGAAAGGATATACTATGCACGGCAGTGTCAGACTCAAAGCCATCACAGGAAGGGAGCGCCTCAATCCATGCCTTGAAATGTAGATTCCGCCGAAAATTCCGCCCGTAAGGAGTGCTGCAACTCCGGCTGAACCGCATATCAGACCGTAAGCCTCCTTGCCGAGCCCCAGTCCGCCGGAAGATGACGGATCGCTGAAAAAAGGATAGAGCATCTTCATCAGCAGCGCCTCGGGGAAACGGTAGAAAAGCATGAAAAGTACGGCGGCAAAGCATCCTTTCTTTGTGAAAAACGAGGCGAAAGCCTTTACAAAATTCTTTAACAATCCGCCGCTTCCGCCTGTTTCTGCATCCGGTTTTGACTCAGCCTGCGGCAGAACCGAAGAGTGATAGAAAGTGAGTGCAGCAAGCACAAATGCGGTAAAAATAAGAGTGATTCGCCATGCCGAAGCAGAGTTTTCAGTATATTTTTCAACCGCTCCGGCAAGAAACACAAGCACACCCTGCCCGAAAATCATAGCGATGCGGTAAAACGTGTTTCTGATGCCGATAAAAGCCGACTGACGCCTTTCGTCAAGAGCTATCATGTAGAATCCGTCAGTCGAAATATCATGCGTGGCAGACGCGAACGCAGTAATAGCAAAGAGAAAAATGGTAACAAAAAGAGATAAACCTGAGAGCGTGAGCGCTATAAAAGCAACTGACAAAGCGATTGTCAGCTGAGTCGCGATTATCCACCACCGCTTGCTTTTTATTGTATCCACGAACGGGCTCCACAGCGGCTTGAAAAGCCATGGCAGAGAAAGGAAACTTGTCAGTGCGGCCAGCCGCCCGTTGCTTGTTCCGAGATCTTTAAGCATCACCAGAGATACGGTGTTCACAATGAAATACGGCAGACCTTCTGTAAAATAGAGTGTCGGAACCCAGAACCAAGGTGATTTGCTCAATTTTTTCCGGAACAATCTTAGAAAACCACTCCTAAATAAACATTCAGATAGTGGAAAAGTGATGTGTCGTGCTCGTCTGTGTCAAGCCCCGAGAACGGAACGCCGATCTGATACCTGAGTCCTGTGCGCATTCCGCTTTTGTTCGAGTAATCAATTCCGATGAAAGGTTCAATTGCATTCGGAAGCCCTTTGCCGCCGAGTGAATTGTTTTCTTTGAGAGCCATCGAATATGTTGTACCGACATAGCCTTTCAAATCATCAAGAAAGAAATATGTCAAGGTCAAACTTGCGTAGTAGCCGGCTGTAAAGCGGCCAAGGAACTGATTCCACAAAGCAGAGTTGAAGTTGTAATCCTTGTTGAAACGGAAGTTCTCGACTGTGCGGTCACCCTTTGTCGAAGAGTTGTTGACCGAATTTCCCGGAGTGTTCCACGAATCACCCTGAACGTAGTCCGCGTCATCCGGCGAAGCGATACCGGTGAGAAGACCGATGTGGAATTTCTTAGGAATTACGCGGAATCCCAGATCTGCCGCCCATCCTACCATCTGCGTTTTGACCGATTTGTCCCTGCCGTCTTCGAGGCGGATCTTTCCGAGGCTTCCTGTAAGGAAAGCGAGTTCGGTTTTGAAAGCAAAGAACTTGTAGTAAAGATTGAGCCATGCATCGAGTTTCCAGAGTTTTGCGCTCTGTCCGGTGTAGGCATAGACTTTGTCAGGATCAACAAAATGGTCTCCTGTCGGCTCGACTGTGCCGTCCTTTTCGTCCGATTTAACCCATTCGCCGGAGGTGTCGCCTTTCCACGAGAACATAACCATCGCACCTACTTCGACAACTGTCTTTTCATTCAGAATCTTGTTTTCAAGAACCGCCGGATCGTCCTCCTGCATCGTGAACATGAGGCTGACATTGAAGCCGTCGTCCTTCTGCGAAGCGTCAATAAAGTAGTCGTGGTATTTGTCGAGAAGTCCCGTCGAAGCGAGATCGAAAGCGGGGATGATCTTGAATCCCATGATCGGAATCGTGAGCTGAAGCCTGTCAAGATAGTTGCCGCTCGAAAGAGTGTTGAACTTGTTTCCGTCGTTGTAAAGGATTCCAAGGCCCCAGTTGAACGGCATTCTTCCGACTTTGAGCTGACCGATAGGAGTATCGAAAACGCCCCACAGACCTTCAAAAACTATGCTTGCCGAATTTGAAAGCTGAGCATCGCGCAAAAGTCCATTTTCCTTCTTGTCGAACTCGTAGTTGTCGGCCCCCATCGCGGTGTTGCCGAAAATCGAAAGTTTCGTGTGGATTTCCATGGTTTCGGCAATATTGATGACCGGTTCCAGATGAAGTTTCATCCACGCCCAGTTGAGAACGTGCTCGTTGGTCTTGCTCGTGACCCTTTCACCGGTCGTCGAGTCGTTGGAAACATTGTTTATGGTGTTTCTCGAAGCCATATACGGGTTGTTGCCGCTCAGTTTCATGTTGTAGGAAAAAGTGTTCGCAACATTGAAATATCCGTAAAGTTCGAAATATTTCACTGGTTTACCCTGCTGGATCTTGACAAGCGGAGCATCTGTAAGCGGTTCTTCGTCAGCAACAAACTCCTGCCCGTCCTGCAGTTCTTCATCTTTTTCAGTGGTTTCAGCGTTTTCAGCAGGTGTTTCCGGAGTCTCGTTCTGCTCAGGCTCAGGCTCCGGCTCAGCCGGTTCTTCCGCCTTTTCAGTTTCTGCCGGCACCTGTTCTTCCGCTGGAGCTTCCTCTACTTTTTTATCCTCTGCCGACGGTTCTGAAGCCGGTTCTTCCGACGCTTTGTTGGGTTCTGCACCTTCCGCCGGCGCTTCCTGCGGCAGAAGCGGGAAACTGAAAACGAAAATCATTAGAAACAAAAATATTTTAGGCATAAAACCCTCCTATTTATCAAGATCCTCAAGGGTTACGATTTTTATTTTGTTCTTGAGAAGAATATCTTCCGTTGCAGTCATATCCCAGGTTTTTATCGCAATCAGAGCAGTCTTTTTTCCCGATGCCAGCGTGTAGATATAGTCAATATTTATGTTGTTTTCACTCAGCAGGCGCGCAATTTCCAGAAGTTTTCCGGGTTTATCCTCAATATCCACAACAATAATCTTCACGACATTGTGCGACAGATCCATTTTTTTAAGGATTTCGCGGGTTTTTTTCGTGTCGCTGACTACAAGTCTAAGCTCGCCCAAAGCCGCCGTTTCGTTGATGGTAAGCCCTATAATATTGATGTTGCCGTCACTTATCGATTCAAGGATTTTCTTCAAGACACCGGGTTCGTTTCTTAAAAGCACCGAAATCTGCTCAACTCTCATTTTTACCTCCAAACATAAAAAAACCTGAAAAACATATCATCTAAAAATCATCGATGTCAAAATATATTGCAGTAAGAGTAAGATTTTTTTGCCGAAAGCGCATTTTTTCCTAAAATACGGCGTTTTTTTGTTGGAGAAGTAGAAATGGAAGTCAGTTTCAGTGAAAAATGTTTTGTCTGCGGAAAAAACAATCCCGACGGTCTTCATCTCGACATACACCGCGACAACGAAAAAAAAGCGGCGTGGGCTGAGATCTCGGTTCCCGATAAATTCTGCGGATGGGAAGGAATAATCCACGGCGGAATAATCTCGACTCTGCTTGATGAAATCATGGCATATTCGGCTTTCACTCACGACGAGAAAGGTGTCACGGGCGAAATCAGCGTCCGCTTCAGAAAACCGATGCCGTCGAATAAAACGGTGAGAGTCGAAGGCTGCGTCGAATCCGAGAAAGGGCGAGTCCTCTGCACTACCGGAAAAATCACGCTCGGTGAAGTGCTGATTGCCGAAGCGACAGCAAAGATGGTCAGACTGGATTAGAGAGAAAATCATGGTAAAGAAAACTGTTTTAGTCACAGGCGGAGCCGGTTTCGTAGGTTCCCACCTCTGCAAAGCGCTGCTTGACCGGGGAAATCACGTTGTCTGCATCGACAACTTCATCAGCGGAAGACTTACAAACATCGAGCCGCTCAAAAAAAATCCCGAATTCGACCTTCTGATACACGATGTGACCGAGCCTTACAATTTTTACGTTGACGAAATTTTCAACTTAGCCTGTCCGGCAAGTCCGATTTTCTATCAGCGCGATCCCATAGCGACTTATAAAACGACGGTTCTCGGCGCGATAAACGCTCTCGATCTCGCTCTCAGATGGAACGCGAAGATTTTTCAGGCTTCCACGAGCGAAGTTTACGGCGACGCTCTGGTTCATCCTCAGCCCGAAAGTTACTGGGGAAACGTCAATCCGCACGGCGTCAGAAGCTGCTACGACGAGGGAAAGCGCGGGGCGGAATCTCTCTTTTTCGATTACTTCCGCAAGCACCATATGCGCATTAAAGTCGCAAGAATATTCAACACTTACGGCCCAAACATGAATGTCGATGACGGCAGAGTCGTAAGCAATTTCATCATCCAGGCTCTCCAGAACCGCGACATCACGGTTTACGGCGACGGAAAGCAGACCCGCAGTTTCTGCTACGTCGACGACCTTATCCGCGGAATGCTCGCGCTCATGGATTCCGATGATTCGGTCACAGGACCTGTAAACCTCGGAAATCCCGGCGAATTTACGATGCTTGAACTTGCAGACAAAGTCCTTGCGCAGACAGGAAGCAAATCAAAACTTGTGTTCATGCCGCTTCCCGGCGACGATCCGCGTGTCCGCAGACCCGACATAACCCTTGCCGGAAAACTTCTCGGCTGGAAACCGGAAATACCTCTCGACGAAGGTCTGAGAAGAACTATCGAATATTTCAAGGGAATACTCTGATTAAACACAAATAAAAAAGGCCGGACGAATCCGGCCGAATTTTCTTGGCAAAGATGAAAAAGATTACTTTTTGCTTTTTTTGCCGGTTTTTTCCTTCTTTTCCTGGGAGCATACTTTACAGAATTTGTAACCGTTTTCCAACGCTTCCTCTTCCGAAGCGAAAACTTTCGTGCAGCCTTTGCAGTTGTAGTAGCGGCAGTCGGACTTGTGGCATGTTTTTGTGTCAGGATTACAATGAATTTCGCCTGCAAAAACAAAAGCGAAAGAAAACAATACTGCTGCAAAAACAAAAACCTTCAAAAAATTTCTTTTCATAAAATCACCTCTCAAAACAAACAATAAAATAACACCTGTTTATTTAATTATAATTTCTATTTTGTCAATAAATTTTTAACAAAAATTAGAAAAATTTCTTTAAATATCAGAAAATATTAGAAATAAAAAGTTGAAAATTTGTTGAGGAAAGCGTTTTGGATTTAATTGAATATTTAGATTTTCTGCTAAAAAATTACGATTTTTGCAGCAAGTTATTTGTTAAATTCGTTAAGTTTGTCTTCTAGAAGTTTTTTGATCTCGGCCATTCTTTCAGGTGTTTCGGCTTCGACTCTCATGACGATGACATTCTGCGTGTTGCTCGGTCTCATAAGTCCCCAGCCGTCTTTGAAAGTGACTCTGACACCATCGATGTCGTTGACTTCGTAACCACCGTTTTTGAAGAAATTGACAACGTTTTCAACTATCTGGAACTTTTTCGTCTCGTCGACTTCGATCCTGAGTTCGGGTGTCGAGAATGTTTCGGGGATCCCTTCAAGAAGTTTGTCGAAATCTGCTCCGTGTTTTCCGATTATCTCAAGCATTCTGAAAGCGGAATAGATCGCGCAGTCATATCCGAAGAAGCGCTGTTTGAAGAAAACGTGTCCGCTCATTTCGCCGCCGAAAGCAGCTCCTATCTCTTTCATTTTCGCTTTTATCAGCGAATGTCCCGCCTTCCACATTACAGGTTTGCCGCCGTGAGCCGCGATGTCGTCGTAAAGAGTCTTGCTGCACTTTACATCGCCGACGATCGCCGCGCCGGGAACTTCTTCGAGGACACTTCTTGCAAAAATATTGAGGATCTTGTCGCCCCAGATGATCTTTCCGTTTCTGTCAACGATTCCTATTCTGTCCGCGTCGCCGTCAAAACCGATGCCAAGATCGGCTTTGTTCTCTTTTACCGCCGCGATCATCTTCTGGATATAAGCCTCGACCGTCGGATCGGGGTGATGGTTCGGGAACCTGCCGTCCGGCTCTTCGAAAATGCTGATGACGTTGAGTCCCATTTTGCGCATGATCGGAACCGCAACAAAGCCGCCGACGCCGTTTCCTGCATCGACAACGAGCTTGATTTTTTCTGGATGTTCGATGTGTATCGTCTTGAAAATGAACTTTTCGAAGTCAGGAATTATGTTGTATGTGCTGTTTGTTCCCTTTTTCTCCGGGTTGAGGAAGTCATCAGCCTCCGATCCCGTCACCGTAAACCGGCAGATCGATGAGGTTGACCTTGAAGCCGTTGTATTCAGGCGGATTGTGGCTTCCGGTAATCATGACCGCGCCCTGAACATCGATGTTGAACATCGAAAAATAGCAGAGTCCCGTCGGGATCATGCCGAGAAAAATCGTGTCGATTCCGCTGTCGTTGAAACCTTTTATCATAGCCTGTGCAAATGACGGCGAACTCAGTCTCGCGTCGTGACCGATCGAAACTGTCTTGAAAGAAGGAAGTTTTTTCTTGTAGAAACTTGCGCACCCCCGTGCCAGATTGTAGGCGAAATCGTCAGTTAAATCGACATTTACATAGCCTCTGACATCGTACTGCCTGAAAATTGTTCTGTTGATTTTCATCTTTTTCTCCGCAAAAAGTCTTTAAAAAAACCGCAGTATTTTAGCAGAAATTATTTTTTTGTAAAAAAGACATTACACAATTTTTCTTGATTTAACTCGCTCCGGCAGCATAATTAGATGTTTTTTGATGTTTAAAGGTGTGATTTGGCTGAAAATTTCAAAAATATTCTTGTTTTCGACGCTTCTTCCTCAAACATTTTTTTCGGCGGCGGGTGCGGCGGCAAAACTGTTTTCATGGCGGAAAATTTCGAGAAATCGAAACTCAGCCGCTACCTTCCGGAAAAATTTGAAAAAACTGCAGAAACACTTGATTTTACGGAACTTCCGCGCGTCATCATCGGCAACGGGCCCGGCGCTTTCACGGGGATAAAAACGGGAACGGCGTTTTTTCTCGCATATATCTATTCAATCGGAATAAAAACTGTCGAAACAGTCAGTTCGTTCTCTTTCATTTCGGCTCTTTCCGGCGAGTGTGCCGCTGAAATCAGAATCGTTCTGATTCCTTTCAACAAAGGCGAATATTTTGCGGCGGTTCTCGACAAGAACAATAAAATTCTGCTCGGCGATATTTTCATAAAACCGCCTTACGACAATATTTCTTCTTTTTTCAGCGGTTTTGCCGGCAGAAAAGCGGAAATTGTCGCTCCTCTAGAGTGCGGAAACGAAATTCTTCCCGAACTTGAGAAGATTTTTTCAGTCAGAAATGTCCGTTTTGACGGTTTTTCTTTTGACAGAGACATTTTCAATGCGATTCCGGATACAAAAAAAATTGATGTAACGGCGGAACCTTACATAGTCAACCACGTGATAATGCCTGCAAATCTCAATAGCAACGGCAATTTCTATGTTGAAACCCCGCTTCAGGAGGCCAAAATGACTCAGGACAGTTTTTCGCGCGAGGAAATTCTCGAAAAGTTGAAACAACTCAAGGAAGAACATTCAAAACTGAACGAAAAAACAAGCGAACTTTCGTTGAAAAAAGTATTCACCCCCGCTGACGAAGCGGAACTCAACCTTGTCCGCAAGAAAAAACTCCGCACGAAAGATCTGATCGCCTACTTTGAAAATCTTCTGAAAAATAAAGAATAAGCTATCTTTTCCTGACGAAAACGAATTCGTTTTCCGCAACACTGCACAGAAAAACTGAATGAGGATCGGGATTTTTGTAATATTCCTCGAGGAAAGCACCTTCAAAAAATTTGCCGACAATTCTTTTTACAGCTCTCGCCCCCATCAGTCTGTCGCGGTTGGTCATTTTCGAGACAACTGCCTGACGGGCCGATTTTTTGTCCTCGATCGAAAGCGAACCGCAGTCAAGACTGTTTATCCGTTTCAGCGTCTCGTTAAGCGAAACATCCGCAAGAAGTTCGAACTCATCCTGGGAAAAAGGCTTGAAAAGAACAATGTCGTCTACGCGGTTGACAAGTTCAGGTGAAAGGAAACTCTCGATTCTGCCGATAATTTCAGCGGCACGGACACCGGAATCGGCCTCACCGAAACCGATTCTTCCCGACGAGAAAAGCTCTGCCCCCAAATTGGTTGTCATAATTATTATCGATTCGCTCATATCGGCAGTCCAGCCGCGTGTATCAGTCACTCTTCCCTCCTCGAGAATCTGAAGGAAAAGCGTCATAACTTTGGGATTTGCCTTTTCAATCTCGTCAAGCAGGAGAAGCTGGTATGGCTCGCGCCGGAAAGCCTCTGTCAGCTTGCCGCCTTCGTCGTAACCCGAATATCCCGGAGGAGCGCCGATAAGTTTCGATACGGAATGCGGTTCCTGGAATTCGCTCATGTCGAAAACGACCATTTTTTCAGGACTTCCAAAAAAGAAAGAAGCCAGTTTTTTGGCTGTCTCGGTCTTCCCCGTTCCTGTTGGTCCGGCAAAAATCATCGAAACCAGCGGCTTTCCTTCAGGTTTGTTGATGAATTTTCGCGCAAAAATCCTCGAAATACGCTCTTTCGCGCTTTTCTGCCCCACTATCGAGCGGTCGAGCGCTTCAGGCAGGGAGTTGACTATCTTTGCGGTATCGACAAGGAGATTTTCCTTGGGAATCCCTGTCTGGTTCGAAACCAGAAACAAAAGATCGTCCGTTTCCGCCGTCCGTCGCTGCTCACGCTTCAGAATACTTCCCAGGGTGTCAAGCAGCGAAAGAACTTTATCCGGCTGGCTTTTACCCGAAATATAACGGTCGCTGAGAGCTATTGCAGTCTTTATAAAAGTTTCGCCTCCAAAAGCAACACCGTGATATTCCTCAAGATTTTTTGCGGCATTTTCAACTATCGCAAGAAGTTCGGCTCCTTTCGGTTCCTCCACTCTGACAATGGAGAAACGGCGCGCCATCGCCGGATCCTTTGCTATGAATTTGTTGAATTCCTCGGTTGTCGTCGCTCCGATAAGAGGAAAATTTCCGCGGGAAAGCGCAGGTTTAAGCATATTGGCAAGAGTGTCGTTGCCTGAAGAAAAAAGAAGATGTATCTCATCAATGAAAACCACGATTTTATCGCGGTTTCTGTCAACAAAATCAAGCATTTCCGTGATACGTTTCTCAAGCGAGCCGCGGTATTCCGTCCCTCCGACAATCGAGGAAAGACGGAGTTCCCAGATTTCAGTTCCCGGGAGCAGCCCGGCTTTCTGTCTGAGCGCAACAGCCTCGACTATCGCCGTTTTACCGCTTCCGGCAGGCCCTATGATCATCGGGTTGTTGCTGTTTTTCCGCCCCAGAATATCGATTATTGCCTCGATTTCGCGGTTTCTCCCGAAAACAGGGTCGATTTTTCCGTCAAGCGCGTCTTTTGTCAGGTTTCTGCCGAAAAGCGAAAGCGGATTTCCGTCCCCGGACGCTGCTTCATCCGGTGCCGTCCGCCCGAAAGAAGGATAGACTTTCGTCGATTCGCGCTTCATCTCCTCCGCGCGGTTCACGGCTTTTTTCCCCGGCTCGTCAATGTGGGCCATGGCCGCCACACGCAGACCGGTAACAACACCCAGAGTCTCAAGAATCCGGTATGCCACCGTTCCGCGGACGCTCGTCAGCGCAACAAGAAAATGGGCGGGATTGACAGGCTGTCCGTCGTTCATCCGGCATGATTCAGCCGCTTCCTCCAGTTTTCCGATTATTCCGGGCTTCTCCTCAATGTTCGAACCACCCTGCTTCTGCATGGAATTGAAAGTTTTCGCCACATCCTGATATGATATATGAAGATTTTCAAATATCGCCGCCGCCTCGCTCGGAGCCGAGAAATATGCAAGAAGAAAATGAAGAGATGTCAAAGGCGTCTGCATTCTTTCGGCAAAATCCAACGCTTCTCCGTAAAGGGCAACCAGCCCCGGATCCTGAATTTCTGACAAAACCGCCTCCCAAAAATCAAAAGCGGCGCAGTTTAAAGCAGAGAATGTTTTTTTTCAACAAATATTTAATTAAAGAATAAAACTTGACTATTCCGTTGTCATGAATAAAATATCCTGTTTTTGTTCAACAATTGGAGGATGTTATGAAAAAATTTTGGGTTTACTTTGTTTCTGTCTTTTTCATTCTGGTTATGTCGGCCTGCGGAAGTGCGGACAAAAAAACAGGCAACGCAGTTAAAAACGAATTCGACGGCGCTCCCAAGTGGGTTCTCGGAAGTTCAAGCACACCTCAGCAGATATGCGGCGTAGGCAGTGCAAACGGTTCAAGGAACGTTTCAGTAATGCGTACCAGCGCAATGGGCAGAGGCAGAACAGAAATCGCAAGAATGCTTGAACTCAAAGTCCAGTCGATGCTCAAAGACTATCAGTCGACCACGACAGGCGGCGAGGAATTCGGCACCGCTGCAAACGACGAACAGCACATTGTCGATGTTGCAAAACAGATTACCGATATCACTCTTTCAGGCACGGAACAGAAGGAAAGCTGGATTTCCGATTCGGGAACGCTTTATGTCCTTATGTGCGCAGACCTTGAAAAATTCAAAAATACAGTCAACAGCATGAGCCAGCTCAGCGAAAGTGTCAGAAAGGCAGTTACCGAAAGAGCCGACAAGGCTTTCGAAGAACTTTCAAAAGAGATCGAAGCTCAGAAAAAATAAGTTTCTCTTTTTTTCAGAATCTTCATGAAACTTTTTCTCGCTTTCCTATTGTTTTTTTATTTTCCTTGTTTTGTTTCGGCGTCAGATGATGAAGAATCAGCTGAATCCTTGACGGAAGGCCGCGAGATAGCGCCTCTGCCCCGTACTGACGAAAGAATAAACGGTTATCGTGAAGACTATAAAAAACCTAAGGAAAATCTGATAGAACTGCCAAAAAAATACAGGAAAAAAGAGAAAGAAAAGGAAAAACCAGAATCTGTAGAGACGTTTCATGAAACGTCTCTACCAAACATACCGAAACCTGAAATAAAACCGCAACCGCCGCAGGCGCAAAACCCACATCCCGCCGAGGTAAAACCGATACCGGAACCGACAAAAACCGAGCCGAAACCGGAATCTGTACAGACAAAACCTGTACAGACGTTTCATGAAACGTCTCTACAACCCGGATATTACGGCCAGACTTTTGACGGACTGCGCGACGGAAAAGGCAAACTTGTGCTTGAAAACGGCGACATTTACGAAGGACACTGGAAGGAAGGAAAAAAGGAAGGTCACGGAATTTATGTCTACGCAAACGGCATAAAATACAACGGAACCTGGAAAAACGACAAAATGGACGGCTTCGGTTCACTCATTTTTCCCGACGGCAGCTCATATTACGGCGAGTTCGAGGGCGGCTCGATCAGCGGCACCGGCACTTTCAAATACGCCGACAAAGCCGAATATTCAGGCGAATGGAAAAACGGCAAATGGCACGGACGCGGATGCTTCAAACTTGCAAACGGACGCGAAATAAACGCCGTTTTCAGCGACCAACAGATAGTCGAATTTATAGTTCCGGAAGACTCGGAATCTCCCGACCAGGACAAGATTTCTGAATAGAATAGGCATCTTATCTCTCAAAAACAGCACAACATTCTGCGTAATTTGTTGTTTGATAGTCAGACGACGTTATTTTATTAATTTCATCAAAAGGAGAGAAAGATGAAAAAAGGTTTCACACTTATCGAG
>CAJOFY010000022.1:69639-71378 GCA_905233945.1 uncultured bacterium
ACGAAAAAATCGAGAACTTCTGAAGTTGCTCCCAACCTTAAAGAAGTTGTAAAGATGCAGTTCTTGTGGAAAGAAGATCCGAACCTTGGCGGAAAATCGTCAGAGAAATGGGCTAATGGTCTCTCTTCGATCGGTTTCAAAACCAGCAAAGGAACATTCGGTGCTTTAACCGCTTGCAAGACTGGTGGTTCAGCTGATACAGCAGCAAACGACAACACAGTTTTTGCTTGCGGAACTTACTATGGCTACACCACCCACAATCAGGACGAGGCTGATTCCGAGTGCACCGCAACTCCTGCTAACACCAACCTTGCTTATGCAGAAGCTTATGACGGAAACCAGGTTCCGAACACCGACAGCACACCTTCAAACAACTGGGGAACAGCTTGCATGGATCGCGGTTTCAACCTTCTTCACTCCACGAAAGAGTAAGCTCGATTTTGCATGATTTTTCAAACCCCGCTCCGGCGGGGTTTTTTTATTCTACAAACCTCACCCTAGCACCTCTCCAGTGTGGCGGGGGGAATCAAAAACCGGATTTACACAAACATAAAAGAGACGTGGCATCCTGTGGAGACGTTTCAGGAAACGTCTCTACTTGACACCTGAAAAATTTTAGATATTTCCGGCAATTATTAACTTTTTTGTGGGAGTGAAGAATGACAACGGTCGATCCGATCAGAAAGAAAAACGACATTTTTAAAATCAAGGCGGTTCTTATGGAAAGCAGCTACCGGGATTATCTGTTTTTTGAGGTGGGGATCAACACTGGACTGAGGATTTCGGACATTCTGAAGCTGAAAGTTGCCGATGTGAAGGGAAAATATCACATAGAACTGAAAGAGCAGAAAACCAAAAAGTTGAAAAAATTCAGAATAAACAGCGTCTTGAAATCGGAATTAGAGGAATACATCAAATTAAAAAACGACGACTCTTATCTTTTTGAGAGTTTTAAAACTAAAGGAAAACCGCTTGAAAGAACCAGAGCCTACTGCATTTTGAACCAGGCGGCGAGAACAGCAGGACTTAAAATGAAAATTGGAACGCACACTATGCGCAAAACTTTCGGCTTTCACTTCTATCAGCAGACAAAAGACATAGCTCTACTGCAAGTATTGTTCAATCATTCTTCTCCGAGCGTCACTCTACGCTATATCGGAATTGATCAGAATATTCTTGACAATGCCATGGAAAGATTTTTGTTGTAACGTCTCATTCCACTCGCCACACTGTAGAGGGGTTCGGGCGAGGTCACAGGATACAAAAAAACCCCGCCGGAGCGGGGTCTGAAAAATCAAGCAAGGGTCAACTTACTTTGTAGCGTGGAGAAGGTTGAAACCGTGATCCATGCAAGCTTTTCCCCAGTTGTTTGAAGCTGTGGAATCGGTGTTCGGAACCTGGTTTCCGTCATAAGCTTCTGCATAAGCAAGGTTGCTGTCAGCAGGAGTTTCGGTGCACTCGTTAGCAGCGGTCTCCTGATTGTTTGTGGTGTAGCCGTAGTAAGTTCCACAAGCATAAGTTGCGTTGGTTTCTGCTGCTGTTGTAGCATCGCCGCCGGTCTGGCAAGCGGTTAAAACACCGAATGTTCCTTTGCTGGTTTTGAAACCGATTGAAGACAGACCATTAGCCCATTTCTGTGTCGATTTTCCGCCAAGGTTCGGATCTTCTTTCCACAAGAACTGCATCTTTACAACTTCTTTAAGGTTGGGAGCAACTTCAGAAGTTCTCGATTTTTTCGT
>CAJOFY010000022.1:71441-72780 GCA_905233945.1 uncultured bacterium
CTCGATAAGTGTGAAACCTTTTTTCATCTTTCTCTCCTTTTGATGAAATTAATAAAATAACGTCGTCTGACTATCAAACAACAAATTACGCAGAATGTTAAGCAAAAAGCGTGCCATGATTAGTGGCCTGAACCGTGGTTGAAAAGAAAATCACTGTTCATGCAGCCAGCAAGATAATCTGCGGCCAGAACGGTTTCGTTGGCACCCAATGCCCATGCAAAGTTACCGATACCGTTTTCCGCACAGGTCGCAGTCGCGGGGTTGTCGGTAGAATAGGCATAGTAGCTGCTGCATGAATAAATATTCGTGCTGTCGTTATTGGTGTCGTGGGAAGTCAGACATGCTAGAGGACTCGATGCAAAAGTCCCTTTACTTGTTCTGACGCCGATTGTGGCAAGACCTGTCGCAAATTTTCCTCCGCTGCCCGGATATTCTTTATAGACAAACTGGAATTTGACTATATCTTTAAGGATTATAGGAACTTCGGAAGCTTTTGCCTTTGCATTGTAATTGGAATACATAGGAATGGCAACTGCTGCAAGAATACCAATGATTGCGATAACTATCATCAATTCAATAAGTGTGAAAGCGCGTGAAACCATTTGAAATTCCTTAAAAAAAACCAACAACAACGCGCAAAGCATGCAAATTATGTGCCAGACCTCACCACTGCTTCGACAAGCTCAGCAACCGGCGTTGGAGACACCATAATATGACGTCTCTACAATTTAGAAATAGAAACACCTTCCCTTGTTCGTTCAAACACAAACGGGTTGTAATTCGCGGTCGCGGGATCGGTTCTGGTGATGAAACCGACAATGTCGTTCAAGGTTTTTGTGGACGGCGATCTGTGAAACTGCGCGCTGTCAAAAATTGTCGATGAAAAAAGGTATGAAAAAGCTGTGAGCCAGAAATCGTAAGTATGGGATTTCATTTCACTTCTTGGAATAAAAATTTCAACTGTGACATTTTTTGTCACAAATTTCCGCCAGAAACCATCCATAAGTTCGCGCATGATTTCACTTTCCCTCGCCGCGTTTTCGGCAAGACGGCTCAAATTTTCCTTGTATGGGATTTCCGGAAGAAGATAATCGAGAGCAGGAATTATTTTGCGGCGGTAGTAGTTTCTGCGGTATTTTTCGCAGTAATTTGAGGGATCTGACAAAAATTGTCGCCCTTGCATGAAAGCTGAAATCTCTTTTTTGGCAATATTCAGCATCGGGCGAACAACGAAAAAACCGCCGTTTTCTGAGTTCGATAAAAATTCGCTGCTTGAATTGACCGATTTTATGCCGGCTAAGCCTTTAATTCCGGTTCCGCGGTCAAAAATCCGCATCAA